>CAZQQT010000004.1:0-207152 GCA_964595645.1 uncultured Thermococci archaeon | reverse complement strand
TTGTATAACGCCCTGTTAGTTGTGAAAGAGGTGATGAGAATTTAGTGCCAAACCCATACTGACAAAAGAATTATAAAGCTTGATATGCATAATAATTAATAATAAGTACAAAAAAAGAAGAGTATAACTGCTTAATTTTTGGAGAACGGGTATAAATGAAGAAAAGCCGAAAGAAAACGAATGAGGCAGATGAGAAAAGTGAAAAAAAATTGAAGTGGAGTTACCAAATCACCGCAGTTCTCCTAGTAATAGCGCTTATTTGTGCAGGAATCCTATATCTCATTATACGAAGCGAGGAAGAGACGATTAAGATAGGCGCAATTCTCTCGATTACTGGAGCTGGGTCATACTCAGGAAAGGAAGTACGAGACGGAATGCTGTTGGCTGTTGACGAAGTTAATAAATGGGGAGGAATAAATGGAAGAAAGATAGAACTGATCATTGAAGATGTGAAAACAGATACACAAGAAGGTAAAAAGGCCTTTAAGGAAATAGAGAGTGAAGTTCATCCTGTTCTATACATTTCAACCTTAAGCTCCGTCTCCACGGCTTTAGCCCCGCTGGCTGAGAAAAATCAAGTTCCGCTTGTTGGATTGGTAGCCTCGACACCAAAACTTACAGAGCAAAAAGAATGGGTTTTCAAATATTACACATCGGCAAGTGCAGAAGTGAGACCCATCCTAGTAATTTTACAAGAAATGAAGGTTAAGGAATTGGGTATACTGTATCTACATGATGAATATGGCACATCAGTCTTTGAATTACTCAAAGAAGAGTTTCAAAAAACTGGTGGAACAGTCCAAGGTGTATCTTTTGAATCAGGTGAAAGCAATTTCAAAGAGTACATTGCCGAATTAAACGAGACAGAGGCAATCTATGTTGTTGGATTCAGTCCTCATCTCGTTACAATATTTAAGCAATTGCAGGAAGAAAATTTTAATGGTACTGTCCTTACATCGAGCGTTGCTACCTTTCCTACTATCAGAAATATGCCGGAGGCGAATGGAGCCCATGTGGCCGCACCTATCATTTACAATCCGGATTTTCTCTTTGCCCAAAAGGTAAAAGATACGTACGAGGACAAATACGGTAAACCTTTCAATCACTATGCGGCGAATGGCTATGATTTTATAAAGATGTTGGCAGGTCTTTTAGAAGATGAAGAAATTTCTCGTGAGAGTTTTAAAAGATTGATGGAAGAAGGATTTGCATATAATGGAGTTTTTGGGGCTATTGATGTTAAAGAAGGAGAGCATGATATACCCATTCCACTGCATCCTGCCCGGATCGTGAATGGTGAGCTTGAGTATTGGTGGTAAGATGAGGATAACCATAAGCACAAAATTAATTGCGGGATTTTTGGTAGTTATCCTGCTGATTGTTGCACTATCCTTTTTTTCAGTGAGTGAAAACAAGAAATCCTTACAGGAATCTGCCGGTAAAAATACTATTTTTTTGGCCGAGGAGATACTGAAAACTGTAAACCGAAATATTTATAACAACTTAGAGAAAGTTCAAGTACATTCTAACAGTTTGCCGCTTCGAGAAGCTGTTTTGAAATCAAATAAAGAGTTTGAAAAATTAGATGATATACAGGGATGGATTAATCAACGGGATCGGGAATGGTGTTCCGTACCCGAGAATGAAATAACTCCATTCATGCAAGAGTTAATCAGCAATAATTTGTCTGATACGTTGAAAGAAGAATTTATTGAGTTTTATGAAAATAAATACGGTCACAGGATTTTTTTGGAAGTTTTTGTCACGAATAAGTATGGTGCGAATATCGCTCAGACGCAAAAAACCTCTGATTACCGACAGGATGACGAAGAATGGTGGCAGACTGTACGAGAAAACGGGTTGTATGTGAGTAATATTGAGTATGATGAAAGTGCTGGAGCATATGTGATTACTGTGGGGGCGAGTATTCATGATGAGAGTGGAAAGTTCATCGGGATAATAAAAGGTGTAGTTTCATCTAGAGAACTTTTACGAAAGGCTGAGATTACTACAACAGGAAAACGCGAGACAACAGAGATTGAGTTAATCTCAGAGGACGGAAAGTTAATTTATGCGACAGAAACATTCCAATTTTTAGAGGATATATCTGAAAAATATTTTTTTAATAAAATAAAGGGCGACACAGGATTCTTTATCGCGGAGGAAGGAAAAAGAGAAAAACTGTTCTCCTATGCACATTCAAAGGGATATAGAGACCTTAAAGAACTACCATGGATTCTTGTGGTGAAACATGATGTAGAGGAGGTATTAGCGCCCGCTTTCGCATTGAGGGACAACATCATTTTTGCTTCTATTATTTTGATAGTAGGAGGTATTCTTACTGCTTTTTTCATTTCCCGCACCATCGCAACCCCGCTTAAAAAATTAACAAACGAAACAGAAATAATCGGTAAAGGAAATCTTGAACACAAAATCGACATTGATAGGAATGATGAGATTGGCGATCTCTCAACTGCTTTCAACAAAATGATTGAAAGTTTAAAAGCAGTCACTGCTTCACGCGATGAGTTAGAGCGAGAGGTGACCGAGCGAAAAAAAGCGGAGAAAGCGCTTCGAATGAAAGATCTTGCAATCCACTCAGCGTTGAGTGGAATTGCCATTTCTGATATGAAGGGTCTTTTGAATGACGTAAATCCTTCCTTCCTTGAATTATGGGGCTATCAAGATGAAGAGGAGATTCTTGGAAAGCATGCCACCGAGTTTTGGGCAAACCAGGAAAAAGCTGAAAAAGTCATGAAAACACTCGAGGAGAGCGGGAGTTGGTCCGGCGAACTCATAGCCCAAAAGAAAGACGGCTCCACCTTCCACGCTGAATCCACAGCCAGCGTTGTAAAAGACAGTGAAGGAAATCCAATCGCTATGATGTCATCTTTTCGTGATATTACTGAGCGGAAAAAGGTGCAGGAAGAATTGAAGAAAGTAATAAGAGAACTAGCACGCTCCAACAAAGAATTAGAACAGTTTGCATACATTGCTTCTCACGATCTCCAGGAACCGTTGCGAATGGTGGCAAGCTATACACAACTTTTGGAAAAGCGATATAAGGATACCCTAGATGAGGATGCGAAAGAGTTCATCCGTTATGCATCAGCTGGTGCAACCAGAATGCAGAAAATGATCAATGGATTACTTACCTACTCTCGAGTGCAAACGAGAGGAAAGGAACCAGAGCTCGTCGAGGCTGAAAAAGCTCTGGAAGAGGCAATGAGTAATCTAACGTTTCTTATCAATGAGAACAATGCAAAGGTAACTTATGAATCATTACCCGGGGTATATGCTGATAAGGACCAGCTGGTCCGACTGTTCCAAAACCTCTTGGACAATGCCATAGAGTACAGAAGTGAGGAAACACCAAAAATCCAAATAAATGCAGAAAGACAGGAAGATGAGTGGGAGTTCTCGGTGAAGGATAATGGTATTGGTATCAATCCTAAGTATACGGATAAAATCTTTCAGATTTACAAACGCCTCCATACTAGAGACAAACACGATAAAACAGGAATCGGTCTTGCCATCTGTAAGCGAATTGTGGAACGTCATGGAGGAAGAATTTGGGTGGAATCGGAAGAAGGCAAAGGTTCCACGTTTTATTTTACCATACCAACAAGAGGAGGTGAAAATACGTGAATATAAAAGGAAACGCTATAGAGATACTCTTAGTTGAAGACAATCCTGGAGATGTACGACTTGCTAAGGAAGTACTCAAAGAATCTAAAATTAGAAACACCATTCATGTGGTGAGAGATGGCGAAGAAGCAATGAACTTTCTTTATAACCGAGATAAGTTTACTGATAAACCGAGACCCGATCTCATCCTTTTGGACCTGAATCTACCAAAGAAGGATGGGAGGGAGGTTCTAGAGGAGATTAAAAGTGACAGCGATCTGAAGAGGATACCTGTAGTCATTCTCACGGTCTCTGAGGCCGAGGAAGATGTACTGGAAACTTATAACCACCATGCAAACTGCTACGTTACCAAACCGATTGATATGACGCAGTTTGAGAAAGTAGTAAAAAGTATTGAGGATTTCTGGTTTACTATCGTCAAACTACCACCTAATGGAGAATGAGGGGTGGAAAATGTATCAAGAGGCAATAAAATTACTGCTCGTGGAAGATAATCCTGGCGATGTACGGTTGATCCAGGAGATGTTAGCGGAAGCCAGGGACATCTTTGATCTGGATCACGTGGAGAGTTTGGGGGAAGCACGCCAATACCTCAATCAGAACGCCCCAGATGCAATTCTGCTTGATCTCGGTCTTCCAGATAGTGAAGGAATCAATACTCTGGACTGTGTATTAGAGGGAACTGATGCACCGGTGATAGTTTTGACAGGACTTAAAGATGAAGATACAGCTTTACATATGGTTAGAAAGGGTGCACAGGACTACCTTGTGAAAGATGAAATTAGGGGACCACTGCTTTCTCGAGCGATCCGCCATGCAATTGAGCGAGAAGAGATAAAAAGGAGATTAAAGGAAGCAGAAGATTTGTACCATTCACTCTCCGAATTTAACAAAAAGCTTTTGGAAAATGCACCCACTGGCATCCTCCATGTGAATAAAGAGATGGAGATCGAGTATGTCAATCCTGAAATGCACCGAATTTTAGGATTTCCCCTTGAGAAAGCGTACGATGCAAGCTGGGAAAGGATCCAGTCCATCCCATTTGTGGAAGAAACGGGTATTAAATCCCACTTTTTTGAGAGGCTTAAAAAAGGTAAAAAAGTGGCTACAGAGTTATCGTTCGCTATTCCTGGTGGAGAATCAAGGTATCTCATCCTGAAGGGTGTACCGTTGGTAGAAGAGAATGAATTTACTGGAGCAGTTCTCCTCTTTAACGATATTACCGAACGAAAAAGGATAGAGGAAAGATTGAAGGAGAGCGAAAAAGAGCATCGAGTATTATCAGAACGATCTTCTCATGGGGTGTACATGTTCCAGGACGGAGGGTTCAAGGTAGTGAATAAAGGACTTGTAAAGATAACCGGGTACAGCCGTGAAGAGTTGCAAGACTTGGACTTTTTGGAGTTGGTTCATCCTGATTACAGAGAAGAAATTGAAAGCTGGACGGAACAGGCGTTAACAGGAAATATTTCTGGACTTCCCCACCGACATGAACTACAGGCGTTGCGGAAGGACGGTAGCTCCATCTGGGTTCAACTCACACCGTCACTTGTGGAGTATAACGGAGAACCTGCTATTGTGGGGAGCGTGGTGGATATTACTGGACGTAAAAAAGCAGAGGAGAACCTTAAAAAGCAGAAGGAAGAACTCTCAGATTTTGCCCACACTGTCGCCCATGATCTAAAAAATTACATTGGCACAATCAAGAACAGGGCACAGCTTTCACTCAAAAAAGAGGAAACAGCGAAGAACAACGTGGAAAAAATTATTGACATCGCAGAGAAAATGGAAAATTTTGTGACACAGCAGCTTAAACTCGCCGATATGGAGAAAACAATAGGAGAACCCGAGGAGATCGATCTCAACGAGCTTGTGGAGGGCATGAAAGAGCGATATGATGTCGAGATCGAACGAGGAGATCTTCTCATAATACGAGGCGATCCGCAACGATTGAGAGAACTCTTTCATAACCTTATAGAGAACGCGGTCACCCATGGAGAAGCTACACGTATGGAAGTAACCGCTGAACATAGAAAAGACAGATCCATAATTTTCGTGAAAGATAATGGGAGAGGCATCCCGGAAGAACATATCAATAGCATTTTTGATATGGGGTACTCTACAGATGGATCTGGATTCGGTCTTTCTATCGTGAAAAAGATTGTGAAGGCACATGGAGGAAGTATTATAGTGGAGACAGAAGAAGGAAAAGGGACCACTTTCACGCTTATATTTCCAAAATGAGGATCGGTACGCGTTTCTAGCATGCCAAAATAGCTCTTTGCAGCATATTGAAAGTAAGCTCAAAACAACGCTTTACACTCTTTCATTACTTTTTTTGCCTCTTTTTTTGTTTTTGCCTCACAGGTAATTCTAATATACGGCTCCGTTCCTGAAGGACGAATGAGGAACCACGCATCGTCCAGCGTGACCCGAACTCCATCGATATCGTTCACGTGATCATAGGTATTCAGATTCTCCTCGATTACCTTCATTGTGGTCTCCTTCTCTGCATTTTTGCACGGGATTTTGTCCCGCAGTATCTCGTAGTATGGTACTTCTTTTTTGAGCTTATGGATTTCATCCCACTGCTCGTGCATCTCCAGGACCTTCACTCCTGAGTAGATACCGTCGGGGGTCATCTGAAACTCCGGGAATATCCACGTACCTGAGGGTTCTCCGCCAAATGATGTACCCATTTCGTTGACCTTTTTGGCCACAGCGACATCGCCAACTCTCGTTCGCTCCACGGAGATTCCATACTCTTCCAGGTAGCGATCGATTTTCATGGAGGCGTCCACCGTGGTCACAAACACATCTCCTCTTTCGAGGATGTACGATGCCATGAGCGCGAGGATCACGTCGTAGTCGACGTACTCACCATGCTCATCGATGACACCAACTCTATCGGCGTCACCGTCGTGTGCAATGCCGAGATCGGCACCTCCATGCTTCACCGTGGCTCGTAGTGTTTCAAGGTTTTCTCTGTTCGGCTCCAGTCCCCTGGAAAACTGCCCACTGGGATGGGCGTTGAGCGAGGTGACTGTTGCTCCACATGCCCCGAAAACGTAAGGAGAGAGGACAGACCCCGCACCATTGCCGCAGTCCACGACGACGGTATGGTGTTCTTCTATTGTACTATGGTCGATAATTGCTCTTTTATGTTGCGGTAGTGCTTCCTCATGCCCATAGGTCACAGCACCGATAGCGTCCCATTTTTGAAGCGAAAAATTCTCAGTACGGATAAGGTCTTCGATGCGTTTCTCTTCTTCCGCGAAGGCAACGCCGCGGTCGTCCCACAACTTTATCCCGTTGTACTCTGGGGGGTTGTGGGATGCGGTGATAGTGATCCCTGCTGCAGCATCAGTGGTGTGTATCGCAATGCCGGTGGTGGGTGTCGGTGCAACGCCGATATCGTACACGTTCGTTCCACACGAGGCAATCCCCGCGACCACAGCATCTCTAAGAGAAGGGGATGATGTTCTCGTATCACGTCCTACCACCACAGTGCCATCTATATCACTTCCAACTGCCATACCTACCTTCAATGCGAGCTGGGGGGTGATGTCCCTGTTCACGATTCCTCTGATTCCCGATGTACCGAAAAGACTCATAAATCTACTGTACATACTGGTATTTTAAATCTTTGTGCACGTAAAGCTTTATAAAACCCTGATTCCATGTACTCCTATGAATGAGGTTATACGTGCGGTATGGCTAATCCTCCCTGCGTACATTGCGAATATCACTGCGTGCACCTTCGGCGGTGGGAAGCCGTTGGACTTTCACCGGTTATTTCTCGACGGTCGACGACTTCTCGGTGATGGGGTGACGATACGGGGGGCAGTTGCCGGCACGTGTTTTGGTACCCTTATCTGCGTGATACAGTCATTCTTTTCACAGTATACTCTCCCGTTCTCGCTGAAACTGGGATTTTTGTTGTCTTTCGGTGCGATCGTGGGCGATCTCGTTGAAAGTTTTTTTAAGAGGAGAGTACGGATGAAACGCGGATCACCGTTACCTTTTCTGGATCAATTGGATTTCGTAGTTGGTGCGTTGATTCTTTCGTATCCTCTTTTAGATCTTACTGTGGAGCTTGTTGTGATGTTGATGATTATCACACCGATTCTTCATTTTTCCACAAATTATATGGGGTACAAACTGAAACTGAAGGAGGTGCCGTGGTGACGCAGTGCGAAATATGTAGGAAACATACTGAAATTACGCGGACGTGTATTCTCTGCGGAAAAACGGTCTGTCCATCATGCTACCGACTGAATATGGGAGTCTGCAAAAACTGCGTTCCAGGAAAAGGAAAGGAGAAGGAACAGTATAAGACGTGATCACATCTCTTCCAAGGCCTCGATTCCAAGGAGGGATAACCCTGTCTTGAGCGTGACCTGAACAGCTTTTACCACTGCCAATCTCTGGGCTTCTTTCTCCGATTCCAGGACCTTCACTGAGTTATAAAAAGAGTTGAATGCGGTGGCAAGCGTATTGAGATATTTTGCAAGGAGATGAGGCTTTTTGAGATCACAAGCTCTCTCTATCTCGATAGTAAATTTATAGAGCGTTGTGATCAGCTCCTGTTCTTCCCGATCCGTGAAATCAGGATCGAAGTCTGTGAGTTCCGCCTTTTCCAGGATACCGCAGCATCGTGCGTGCGCGTACTGGATGTACGGGGAGGAATCACCCTCGAGGTTCAACGCGTCCTCCCATCTGAAGATGATCTTCTTTTCCGGTGCGTACTTGACGATGTTGTACCTCACAGCACCCGATGCAACAGCCGTGGCAATACGCTCCTTTTTCTTTTCCGAAAGTTCAGGTCTTCTGGATTCTACCTCCTCCTTCGCTTTTGTCACAGCCTCCGCAAGGAGCTCGTCACCGGTATATCCTCGCCACGTGCCCTTTCTCCCCGAGAACTTCTCCTCAGGGAGGGAGACATGTTCGTAAGAGAGATGGTAGAAGTTTTCAGCTTGGATCGTGTACCCCAAAAGTTCTAATGAGCGTTTCACTATCTCCTGGGGGTACGTCTGCTCGACACCGATGACATTGATGACAATATCCCCATGGCCGAATGTCTTCTTTTCTCCCTCAGGGGAGGAGAGGAAGAGCGTGTCCCAGCTGCGGTACTGCATATTCTTTTCCACCAATCCGTACTTCCAGAGGTGGTATGCGATATCTTTCCCGGTGTAGGTGGCGGTGCCGTCGGACCGTATCAGTATTTTATCCGGATTTTTCATCTGCGGGAAAACATCACCGAGTTTCATCACAAGGCACCCCTGATTCGGCCCCGTTTGCTCCAGCACAATTCCGCTGCTCTCCTGTATCTTCTCATACGCGTCTGCAAAGATCCCGGACTGGATGAGATCACTTTCGAAGATGAGGACGTCGTACCCGATGTGAAGTGTTGCGAGTGTCTCCAGCTGTGCCTGCAAACATTTCTCCACGAAGGGTCGTGAGATAGAGGCATCTTCCTCCATTTTTTTATTTAATTCTCGTATTTCCTGTTCCATTTCGTCAGTTTTGATATCTTCGACGCGAACGTACGTGTCTCCCAGCAGGTGATCGAATTTTTTATCCTCATGTATCTCGAGGTTGTTGTACCCCCAGAGCGTTTTTGCCACTTGGATGCCGAGATCGTCGATATAGTTCTGGACCTCGGTGGGGTATCCGAGAAACCGGTGAATCCTGGCCAGTGTGTCACCGAGGATGGCGTTGCGGAGATGACCCATATGGAGGGGTTTGTTGGGGTTGGTGGAGGTGTGTTCGATGATCACCTTTTCATCCTTTTTTTCTATTCCCCATTCTTCATGGTGGATTTGTTTCAGGAGATCTTCTCCAAACGTATTGTAATCCACAAAAAAGTTGATGTACGGCCCTATATTTTTTATTTCTTTGATGTATCGTGCCTTTTTTATGTCTACCTTGGATATAATCTCTTCAGCGATCTTTTTTGGATTGCTTTTCCATTCATCTGCGAGATCAAAGGCTATCGTCGTTGAGAAGTCCCCCATGGCTGGATCGGGTGTATCAGAAAATACGATTTCTCTCTCTCCGACAATCGGCTGGAGAAGGTTTTTAGCGTCGTTATACATTTTTTTCACCTTATTTGAAATCGGAGAACAGCTGCAATTCCTCCAAACGCTTCGTAGAGTTGCGTTCCCTCTTCGGTCTCTGTTGAAATAAAGTGGACCTCCGCACCGATGTTATCGGCCATTGCCGAGAGTTCATCTTCCAGTTCTTTTTTTTCTGCAATCTCTACCTGTGCGTTGTTGCACTCTGGACACGGCATATTCGAGAGATTCTCTTCCAGTTCCTCTACCTCTTTCTCTGTTTTAGTCATGGATTCCTCGTAACCGCAGGAACAGGAAAGGGTGACCTTCCATAGGTTCAAGGCTTCGGAGAGGAGAAGATCTTCCACGGCACCAAGTGTCAGTGCCTGTGTCACTTCTTCTTCACCGTAGGCCACCATTCTATCCTCATTTTTCAATTTTTCAAAGAATTTTTGCATGATCTTTTTCTCCCTCATTACGTCCAGTTTCTGAAGGGTGTCGGAGGCTTTATCCACCAGTTCTCTCAGTCCGTACTCCTCTGTGTAAACGGTATCGAAGGCGTTGATCACCTTCTCTTGAAGCCTGTAATCCAGAAAATCACCTTTTAAGAACTTCTCTTTGGTCAATCCGGGACCTCCTACAAGGATACCCTTTAGATCATCGAGTTTGTCAAGAAAGAGGTTGTTGAAGTGTTTTCCTACCCTCACTCTGAACTCGTGATCAGCTTGCTCTCGTAATCGTTCAAACCGGGCGGCGGACTGTCCACCGGCTCGTGTTTTTCCTGGGACTCCCGAGGTCATGTGATCGAGCTGCTCCACCCTTTTTCCTTTAAGCTTTCCGATGGTGGCCTCATTTCGCTCCATAATGAGCAGTCCGTAAATATCCTTTTCTTCTACCAGCTCCTTCAGCGGATCGAGCACAAACTCCTGATCACACCGGTAGAGCCGTGTGGAGATCGGTTCAGGAGGTTCCAGTGAAAAAAGTTCATAATCAGGAGTCCCCTGCCGTGGGGAGACGTTTCCACAAAAAATGACAAGCCCGTTCTCGGGCGTCTGATTATACAGTTTCAGATGTTGTGATATTTTTTCAAGTGCGGCGAGTACGTTTTTTCGTGTTGATTTTGACTTGATGTTCGCTGCCGTGCTGGCTTCATCTGTGAGCAGTTGAGAAACCTTTGGCATGGGATACCCTGCTGGAATGTAGAGCGAGACGAGTTCTGTATTTCTCCCTCGATACTCGGAGAGTCTTTCTAACATTTTCCTCAGTTTATGTTTCGCCACATCTTTTTTCATCGAAAGGAACTATATGATGAGGTTTATAAGGTTTTGTATAGGCGATGAAAAAGGGAAATGGATGGCATATGTCGCGATTTGCGGGTCGTGTAGGGTGTGTTACTTCTATAGAACAATACCGAAAACTTTAAATATTAAGCTTTCACTAATATGTCGAGATGTTTATATGGACAAAGAGAAATTTATGGCGTATGTGTGGTTGTCACGTCCGCAATATGCCATTATGGCCTTTTTGAGCGCTTGTGCAGGTGCAATGGTTGCTACTCAAGGTGAAATAATACAAATTTATTCCTTTTTGGCAGTAGGTTTCCTATTTTGGGCAATACTCATTACTGCGCATCCTGTAAACGATTATTTTGATAGGAGAATAGATAAAATCGCTAGACCGAATGCACCTCTCCCTGCCGGTGATCTTACTCCCGAAGAAGCGAAAAAATCTGTTATCGGCCATTATATACTTGCGTTTGTGCTAATAGTCCTTATACCTCTCCTTAGCGAAGTGAAAGAGATCCCTCTAATAATTGTGGCCCTTTTCGGGCTTTTTTTAACTATCATTTACTCTATTCCACCTATACGGATGAGAAAAAGAGGAATACTGAAGAATTTTACTGTGGGACTTGCACTTCCCACAGCGTTTCTAGGAGGATCAGTTGCTTTTCAAGGCTGGGCAGTTGGGTCAGCATCATGGGAGGTCATCTCAGTACTTTTTTTGATAGCAGCATGTTCCCAAATGCTCGCAGACGTTCATGATGTAGAAGGTGAAAAGGCTGTTGGAGTGAAAACGTTGCCTGCAAGAATAGGACTTAAAAACACATTTACTATCTCCTTGATCATGGGACTACTGGCAGCACTGATAATTCTCCTCTCTGTTTTCACGCAAGACTTCAATATCGCATATGCAATCTTGAGCGGTATTGTCGTGGCGTTGATTCTGATGGTGTATGGAAAATTTCTCATACACTTCGATCCTGAAGAAGGTAGACAGGGCAATGAAAAACTTCTTATGGGGATGTCACTATATATAGTAGCAGTCATTATAGGAAGTGTATGACCATGAACGAAAAAATCCTGCATGACCTCTCCTCTCGAGAGATGAGCATCAACGAACTTAAGAAGGACGCAGAAGCGGAAAAAATTCTCCGATCCCTCCACGAGATGGAAGATGACGGCCTCATTTTTGTCAATAACAATGAAAAATACGCACTCACGCTCCTCGGAAAAATCGTCGCACTGGACAAACACGATGTGTATGAAGAGATAGCAGAACGAGAGGATCTCTTTGAGTTTTTCCGGACCCGAATTCCTTCGGTCATGCCCGATAAGCTTCTCACGAAGTTTTGTGTAGCTGATGACTTCTCACTCATCGGAAAACCGGATATGGTAGAACGACAGAAAGAACTCACGAGTAAAGCGCTTAGTATACAGCCGTATGCAACAGAAGAGATGTGTGTCTCAACCCCATCATTGTTTAAGCCTGGAACATTTCACATGTTGGGAACTTTCCTAAAAAGAACGAGAACAAGAGCTATTATCTCCAAAAAAGCGTATGAAGAAAATAGTAATTTTCTAAAAGTAGCTGAAAAGGTCACGAAATTTAAAGTAAAAGTGATAAAGGATATTTACCACTATATGGGGATGGTATGCACCAATGAACCACACTGTATTTTTGGATTCCACAATGTGAAGGAGGTCCCCGGGTGGGACGCACTTATACATACCGAAAACAAAGAGAGTATCTCGTGGGTACAGGAGAACTTCGAGTATATGTGGAACACTCTGGCAAGAAAGCCAAAAGACTGAAAGCTTGAATACTCTTGAAAAGATTTTTTATAAGCAAATAAAAAGGTTTACTAACTTACGGGCTAAAAAGAAAATACTAAACTTTTTAAACACAAAGGGATATTATAATACTGACTTCTTAGAGAGGTATGACCATGAATGAAAAGATCCTGCATGCCCTCTCACACCGCGAACTGAAGTTCAATAAGCTGAAAAAAGAAGTGGATGAAGAAAGGATTCGTCCAACACTACAAGAAATGGAAGAAAATGGGCTCATATTCTCCAATAAAAATGAAAGTTATGCACTCACGCTTCTCGGAAAAATCGTGGCACTGGGGAAACAAGAGGCCTATAAGAAGATAACGACACGAACAGATCTCTTTGAGTTTTTCAGGACACGAATTCCTTCGGTCATGCCGGATGAGCTTCTCAAGAAATTTATGATAGCCGATGATTTCTCACTCATCGGAAAACCAGATTTTGCAAATCGATTTAGTGATATCATTGCAAAGGGACTTGAAATACAGACATATGCAGAAAAAAGAGAAATTGGTGTGTCCGCACCTTTGTTATCTAGACCCGGTCTAATGCACTCAATTACAGCATTAAAACAGAGATTAAAAAGTCGTGTCCTCCTCTCCAAAGAAGGATACGAAAAAAGTAATATATTTTTAAAAATTGCAACAAAACTTGCTGATGTTGAAATAAAAGTGATTGAGGATCCCCACCATTATATGGGGCTCCAGTACGTCGATGACAAATTCTCACTCTTCGGCTTCCGCACCACCAACAATACGCCCGGCTGGGATGCGGTGATTGTTACAAAGAATGAGAAATGTATTGAATGGGTACGGGAGAACTTCGAGTATATGTGGAACAACCTCGCAGAAGAGCCGTGAAGGGATTCTCACCGTTTTTCTGGATCTTTCTCGTCCGTTTCAATCGTTTTCATTCCCCCCCCTGTTATTTCAAATGGTGTCCAGTTTGTTTTATGGACCGTTCCTTTCATTTTTCGGATTCGCAGCTCTTTGAGGAGGTAACCCTTTTTCATGCCCCCTGGATCGTATCTGAGGTCAATTAATCCATCCATAATGTAATCAAAGGTTTCCACGACATTTTTATAGATATCAAGTCCGTAATGAACGGAGGAGATAAAGGTCACACTCTTTGCCTTCGGCCCCTTGGCTCTCCAGTCCTTCACCATATCCACCATTTCGGGAACGTTGGAGGTGATCATCAACTCAGTCAGCGAGTCCACCACGACGATCCCCGTTTCCTCCATATTCAGCTCGTCCATCATGTCAAAAAGTGCATCCGTTAACGAGTCGAGATCCGAGGGCTGCCGTACTATCTCAGCGATTTCGGAGGATTTTCTGGCTCCCATTCTAAAGGAGTAGCAGTCCAGAAACTTAAAACACCCCGTAAACTGTGAGATATCCCATCCGAAATTTTCCATATGGCGCATGATGGATGGTGGGATATCCTCAAGACAGATGTAGATGCCCGGTTCTCCCGTGGCAAGGCGGTTGTAGAATATCTCGTAGAGAATCACTGATTTACCGGTACCTCCCTCACCAAAAAGACCGATGAAGTTGTCCCGGGGAATACCATTGGGGAGGAGAGTATCCAGCGTCTTGATTCCTGTCTTCACGTACTCCATAGTATATAGTACCACCCCCCCAATAAAAACATTCTTGTGAAAGATTTATAATGATCCGTGTTGCGATATACAGTATGAAACGAATTGATCTTCCCGATCCACATCTCGAAGGAGATATCGAGGAACTGCTGTATGGGAGACGCTCGATCAGGAAGTTCACCGACACACCGCTGGAACTTACCGATCTTTCGGCTCTGCTCTGGGCATCCATAGGGAAATCCCAGTTCAGGAGAACGGTCCCCTCTGCCGGGGCGAGGTACCCACTGGAACTATTCGTGCTGGTGGGAGAAGTGAATGGTGTTGAGACGGGATTCTACTCCTACGAGCACATCGAGCATCGATTAGAGTGTATCAATGATGATGATCTCCGAGAGGAGCTCTGCGACGCAGCGTTAACCCAGCGATTCATCGAGGTAGCACCGCTGAACCTCATCATCGCCGCTGATTTCGAACGGACCACCGATCGGTACGGTGATCGGGGTGCACGGTATGTGCACATGGAGGTGGGCCATGTGGGACAGAACGTGTACCTCGCGTGTGAGGCACTGGGACTCGGTACTGTGGCCGTGGGCGCCTTCAACGATGAACGGGTGAGAGAAGTGCTGGATATCGTTCTTGATCCTCTCTACATCATGTCCGTGGGACATAAAGATTTAAATATGCTCACCAGGTAGTACTTCCATGAACGAAAAACTTCGGCAGTATTTTTACGCTGTCATCCTCATCTGCCTCGTGATTGGAGCGTACTACGTGTATACGACCATGACGAAAGAGAGCGAGATGGAAATCACGGTACAGGAAACGCCCAAGGAGATCCTCGTGGGGGAGGCGGGAACACTCACGTTCACGGTGCGAAACACCACAGAGGAGCAGAGGACGTGTGACATCTCCATAGAATCACAGTACGTAGATACAAATGCCACCTTCACCGAGACGCTCGATGCCGGCGGTGCGGGCAGTTTTACCACAGAAATACGCGCCAAAAATGTGGAAAAGACCGCACAGGAGGTAATACTCACCATCGTGGTGCAGTCGGAGGAACGAACGACCAAGGATGTGGCGATCACCGTGAAAAAACCTGAGGTCGTGATACAGGAGATTACGCCCAGCGAGATGAAAGTTGGCGCGAAGTCGACGAAGTATATCTCAGTGGCTGTGAAGAACAAAGAAAAGATCGGCATTGAGAACCTCACCATCCAGTTCACCTCGGGATACAAGTACTACACCGTGGACAGAGAGGGCATCGAAGAAATCGATGGACTGTACGTCTACCATATCGATGAGTCGCTCCTGTACAACGAGGAGATCAGAAAGACTTTTTATCTCACCAGCGATCTCGCCCCTGGCAGCACCCGCGTGGAGTATGTGCTGACGGTGGAGCTCCTCTGGAAGGAGTTTGTGATGGACGAACGGGAGATCCATCTCGAGGTCGTTCCTGCGGGAGACGAGTCTTAATCCCGGTAGAGGACGTAGAGAAAGCTCAGGAAGAAGACGAGCAGCACCTCAAAGTCCACAAGGCCCGTTTCTATGCCGGTGATGGTGTACCCGAGGAGCACCGCGTAGAGGCCAATGAACAGGGCCTTCTCTCTTCCATCTGTCTTTTCAATGAGTCTGTGCGTCTTTGAGAGGAGGTATCCTAGAAAGAACATCCCGGCAACCACACCGAGAATTCCGAAGTCGATAACGAGGGGGCCCATAATCGTTGAGGTGATGGAGACGTTCTCCGCACCCACGATCACACCGATGTACCGTCTGGGAGAGTAGGCGATGCCTGGCATCAGGTTTGCCAGTGGTGGGTACGAGGCCATATGGACAAATCCGTGGGTGAATCCCTTGATTCCACCGAGATCTGCGAGAATATCGTAGCTGGTGAGTGTGAGACCGATTCTGTACCGCACAGCGTCTATCACCGAGATCGTTGTCTGCAGGATGATGTTCCGCAACGCGGTCATCGCGATGAGTCCAGCGGCACCGAGACCGCCGAGGACGGTGATCTCTTCTAATGTAACTAATTTAGTGAACCCGGCGGCAATGAGCACGCCGAGGACGATCAACGCGATCTGTGTCCTGTACCCCAGAGCGGCCATGGTGAGCAGTGCCACGGTGACGAACACCAACGAGACGCACCGCGCCCGGGTGTTCTCCATCTCGATGCCGGTGAGCGAGACGAGAAGGATCGTGCCGAGGGGGAGGAGGTGGGCGGCCATGGTGTACCAGGGGTTGAGTGTCCCCCGTCCCAGCGGCTGCAGGAGAGGGATCCCCCCGTAGGCGAGCAGATCGAGCGCCCAGTACAGCGTGCCGATACCAATGAGGAGGACGGTCAGCGTCCAGAGGTTCCCCGTGATGATGTCGTGGAGAGTCCCATGGCTCCCCACAACTACGAGGGTGACGAGGTAGTAGATGAAGAGGAAGATCCAGAAGGTGAGAATGAAGGGGACGATGGAGGGGTACTGGCTGAAGGGGAGGAGGAAGGCGAAGAGGAGCAGGGAGTGTTTCAGTTTTTCCATGTGGTACTGTTCATTGTACTTCAGCGACCGTGCCATGAAAATGAGCGAGACAAAAACGTAGGGGACGGTAATCGCCCAGTAGCCTACTCTGAAGAAGAGGAGTATGAACACAATGAAGGATGTCAAGTAAATTTCAAAGGAGTACCGTTTTTGAGAGAAATAGATCAGTGTGAAGGGAATGAGGCCGAGCTTTGAGAAGATGCTCCAGTCGAAGGACATCAGTGCCATACACGCAAAAAAAGCGATGACAAGAGGGTAAAAGAGCTTCTCTGGAAGACGTATCTCACGAAATCGCACCACCGTGCCAAGGATAAATGCGCCGAGTCCCAGGAACACGGTTAGTGTTCCGTACGAAGACAGTGGGCTGTCGGAGAGTCCCAAGAACACGAGGAACAAGACTACGAAGATGAGGGGGTGGAAGTATTTTGTCGGGATGTCGCGCGATCCAACGTATCGTAACGGCGGAAACGATGTGACCCACGAGAAAAAACGATCTCCGATACGGGAGAATTTACTCTTCGTGTATGAATGACGGATGCGCGCAGCTAATTGCTCAAAATACTCCTCAATCATGTTATAACCTGATATGGATGGAATCCTTATATATCGCGGGGGTGTCGTCGTCCTCACGCTTGATAGCATACTTTTCCAGCTCTTCGATTTCTTCTTCTGTGCGGATAACAACCCAGAAATCCCCGGTATAAATTTTTTCCGATGACAGGAGTGCTGCGAGGGATTGTAGCTCGTCGATACTGCATTGGACCAGTGTGAGGGTGTGTCCATCGAGATGGATCCCCTTACAGGCGATGATGTGATGTGTGAGTGTATCGTTGATTCGCGGAGCGAATGCCTCCTCCCCCGGGATAATGGTGAACTCGCCGGAGATGGCGATATCGTAGATCCCTTTGTACTCCATGAACGACGATGTTTCCGTCACATAGGAGTACAGCGCCTCAAAACTGGTTGTTTCTACTGGTGTTGCCTCGTAGAACACGGTGGATTTGTTTTCAACGGTCATCACCATGGTTTTCGCGGCGATATCCTCCTCGTAGCTCATGACACCCCCTACGGTATACTGGTTTCCCTGGGGCGTTTTGAGTACGAAGTTTCCCCTCCCCGTCTCGGTGACAATACCGGTGATCTCCACGGGGGAGTCGTCCATGTTTACCCTCCCGGTGACGGTGACGTGGTAAGCGAACCCCTTGCTCGTGTAGTTTTCAAAATCTTTCACCGCTTTAAAAATCTGTGATCCAGAGTACTCCAATCGTTCTTTCTGTTCGTATGTGCCGTACTGTAAGAAATATGAAAAAAGAGAGAGTGTAATTAGGAGAAGGATGACGATATCTAAAAATTTAATCCGCATCAACTTCCTCCGAGGATGGTGGCCAGACCCATGCTGTACTTCTCAATATTCTCATGGTTCTCGACTTCAAGATACACAAACCCCTCCCGGGGCATGTAGATCCCGTCCTGGTTTGCGTTGTCCACCTGGGTTCGTATACAGTATACGGGAACTTCTTTTGTGCCGATGATTTCCATGTAGAGCATGAGTTTGTCTAGTGTGGTGAGATCCGTAATAATATACGTTTTTTCATCCACCATCTCGGGGCGAATCTGACCGATAACTCGGGAGATGTACGCGACACCCTTTGTCAGCGATCTGTTCTCCTCACCCGATGTCTCCCATGGTGTGTGGATAAGGTACAGATTCTGTATCTCCGGGTTGATAAGTGGCGCTCGTAGCATGCTAAATATCATGTTGTTATTTTCTCGTAGCGTTTCTTGGTTGATGCCTGCGAAGGCAGGTAAACTAAACTTCTCATTTTGGAGGTTGAAGGGGATTTTGATCGTGAAGGGTTCTGCGCTGAAGTCGTAGGCATGTTCTGTACTGTAGGAGAACACCTGCTTGAGTACGTCCAGACTGGGCGTTCTGACGATGAAGACGTTCTCTCGTACTACTGTGATCGAAAGATCGCCCTGTTCGACGAGTACCACGGGGTTGTCCGCAGTCCCCTTGTGATGGAACGCGATCATCAGCTTATCGAGAAACCCGAGTTGTTCGGCGTGTATACTGTAGTCGACAGTTTCGAGGTAGGTTGCGACGTCCTTATTTCCTGTGTGGTACACGGTGACTTCCTCCGCGCGTCCCACGAGCCCGCGTAACTCCTTGTACGTTCCTTCGTACGCGTTAACTGCGAGCGATGTCTCTCCGAACTCGAAGTAGGTCTTTTTTGGTGATCCTGATGTGGCAAATGCCGTGCTCGATCCATACACCAGTCCTGCCAGTACGATGATTACAGTAAGAGAGACGCCGATTACCGCATATTTTTTTCTTTCCATTGCAACACCAAGAATAGGATTACATCCTCGCTTTTTAAATTTTGCGTTTTTTCATTTTGGAAAAAAACGAAAAAGAAGTCTTACAACGCTATCATCGTTGATGTCATTTCGATATGCTCGATTCCTCGGATTTTGTCTGTGATGAATGCGTCTAGTTGCTTCAGATCGGGTATTTCTATTTTTACCACGAGATCATATTCGCCGTACACGACATAGACCTCCTTTACCTCCTCAAACTCTTTGAGTTTTGTCTGCACCGCTTTCTCCTTCCCTACCTCTGCCACACAGAGGATATATGCGACTGTCATGATATCACACCTCATACTACACGTTTTATCTATTTAAATTTTTTGCAAGCTTTGATTCCCAAGGGAACAGAGGAGTTTTTCGCTCATTCTACGCGTTCTATCCGTATTGTTGTTCCCGCATCGACATTTGAGAACACGGAGGGGTCGCCGGTGATCGTTCCAATGAGGTTGACAGGACTCGCAGGACGGATCTCGTCGGGTGAGGGGCTCATCGGTGTGGGGCCCCAGAAAATGCAGATTGCGTTCCCGGCAGGCCAGAAGGCGATGGTGCCCTTCTCCACGGTGGAGACAGGATCTTCTTCCTCCGCAGTGACGGGCGTGGTGAAGTAGACCTCGTCGCCCCATCGCTGTGCGGCGGATTCAATGGGGAGGGCGTTGATGATGGCCTCGACGGTCTGTGGGCTCTGATCCTCCGTGAGAACCCCCTCCACCTTCCCGGTGGCCTCCGTGTAGATACTGATCTTCACTACCATAGTATCACACAGATATTGGGCGTCGCTGTATAAAAACGTTCACTTCTTGAAGATGAGCCATCCGAAGCTTGTTTTGATCAGCGCGTACTCACCGGTGATCTTGTCACCGTGGAGAGTGATCACGATCTTCTTGTCCCCCCATTCTTCTTCCTCGTACTCGCCCTTGTCCCAGATTTCCACCGTGCCCGCGCCGTAGCCCTCTTCGATGGTACCTTCGAAGGTTGCGTACTCGAGGGCATGATCGTCCACTGCAATGGCGAGGCGTTTCACGCCTTTCTTCTGGGGAATTCCCTTAGGAACAGCCCAGCTTTTCAGGACGCCATCCTTTTCCAGTCTGAGATCGTAGTGGAGCTGGGATGCATCGTGTTTCTGGACTACGTATGTTCTTCTCATAGAAAAGAGTAGTAGTGAGGAAATAAATTTCTTCCGGTGAGGTCAGCAGTTCGAGTAACTGAAAGTTATTCCATTTCCTTTGTTGCTCCTGTGATTCTCTCTAAAAATTTCTCAGCGTCGTCCACAATGGTTTCTGCCTCTTCTTTAGACAGCTCGTAGTAACTGTTGCTATTCTGCTTTTTCACGCTTGATTTCTGCCTTTGTTAAACTCTTTGCTTACAGTTCCTCGATGAGTCCTTCGGTGACAGACTGTAAACCACACCCTGATGTGTTTTTGGATAAATGTTTTTTAATGCGAGTAACGCCTTTGCAGCATGAAACATGGTGTAGTAAGCCTCATTTGTAGAGTCGGCGACCATATCATTCTCAAATAAAATTTTTGCTGATCTTCACTTCTCTTCTGCCCTCTTCAGATGTTTTTTCCACTCTTTCATACAACACCACACCTTCCTTCACAATGTTTTTTACAAATGAATATTTTTCTCTCGCTAAGAACTCAAACTGCTTTTTTTTCATATCTCCTGCTGAGATAAATTCACCATATTTTAGTAATATTGGAAAGGAGAGATCTACTAATTCCTCTACACTCACGTCGCCTATCACCAACAGATCGATATCAGACTCTGCTCAACTCTTTTCTTATCTTTTTTGGCAAAAAGGTCTATAACAAATTTTCCCCCCAATGTTACCTCACCCCTGGTTTTTTTCAGGAAAACTCACTCTTTTGAGGGGTTTAAACCCCCATCTTCATAAACTACCTCTATTCGCTTGTACAATTCTTTTTTTACGAGATGATCGAGTTGATCGATATCCTTTTCTTTCAATTCACTCTTTTCTGTAAGTAGATCCCCCACTTTTATCTCACATAGTCTTTGAACTACGACAGATTCTACGAATCTCACATTTTCTTCTTTTTTGAGTATCCATCTGAGATCTTCCGGGAATTTCAATCACTTTTTCTCACCACCACTATTTTACAATAAAAACTTATCCCATGGTTCCATAGCTCTACGTATTCCTTCTTTATTCTTTAAACTCAAGCTATTGATGATGGCAATACTATTTCCCAGCAGTTTCTCTATTGTTATACCATGTTCCTCCACACTTACATTTTCAAGATCATCTCATCAGCTATAGGGCGTGCCAAAAGCCTGTCCTCATGGATAAATATAGTATCGACAATAGATTGAAAGTTACCATAGACAAAAAAAGTATATATATTTCTCCAATAGAGTTACAAATACCGTATAAACTGTATTTAGGTAGCAAAAAAGATATAGAAGATGCCGTGTATCTCTGGGATATTTTTAAGGAACATGCAGATCACAATCTGCTCAGGAAGTTCATGGAAGAACTGCATGTGAGCGGTGAGAAGTATGGAATTGAAGTTTGATAAAGAACAAAACCTGCAGGAACGACTGAAATTCATCCACTACTATGCCGACTGGGTGAAACGCGTACCCAACGAGGTGTGGAGCGAGCAACAGGCAGTGTTAGTTGATAGTTTCATGCTGAATGCAAAGAATGTGAAGGTAACTCGAAAAAAGTACCTTCAGATGGTGAATGAACGATGAGTCCTTCTTTACATCACAGCACGGTGGAAAGATTTATATAATTTAGATACATCTTACGTAATAAAAATAGGTGAAATAATGAAAGAAATAACAAAAGAAATGGAAGAAATGAAGCTTATGCTAGAAAAAATTGAAAATGTAGTAGATTCACGACTGATAGGAATAGAAGAACCTGAAGAAGATGAAATAAAGGAGATAGAAGGTTACGAGAGAAGAAAAAAAACTGGAACAATTGAATTAAATGAACTATAAAGTATTTTTGGAAAGAAAAGCACAAAAACAATTAGATGATGTAGATCCAGACGTGCATAAGCGCATAAAGGAAAAGTTAGTAAAACTTAAAGAAGGATTTTCTCCACGACTGGACATAAAGAAATTAAAAGGATACAAACAGTATTATCGGTTGAGAGTCGGAAAATATAGAGTTCTCTTTGAACTCCAGAAGAATCATACAATTGTAGTTTTTGCTGTGTTGCCAAGAAAAAAAGCATACAAATAATACCTCTGTACATCCAAGGAAAATAGAAAGATTTTAATAGAAAGCAACAGAAAAGATTGTCATGAGTGAAATTACCGTAAAGATTCCAAAAGACATCCCATCATCACTTCTCAAAAAGAAGATCGATGAACTGGTGAGAGAAGAAGAGGTGAAGTGGGTCCTCTTTGAAAGATGTAAGGAAGAGCTTTCATTAGAAGAGGACGAATTAGACGCGTTGGATGGGGTAAGGGAGAAGGTATGGAAAGAGACAAAGAAGAAATACGAGTTGTAGTTGATACCAATGTCTTGATATCCGCGTTGCTCAAGGACAATTCTTTTACAGGACGATTATTGAGATCGGATTCATTGGATATTTACTATCCAGAGGATGGATTAAGAGAGATACAGGAGTACAAAAGCTATATACTCTCCAAAAGGGAGAAAACGTTGCAAAACAAAGTTTTGAGTATATGTTAAAAGTGATACTCGAACCCGTTCACATCATCCCTTCCGAATTGTACGCCCATAAAATCCGAGATGCGTATACGATAATGAAGGATGTTGATGCAAAGGATACACCCTTCTTGGCTCTGGCATTAGCGTTACACTGTCCATTATGGTCGGATGATACACATTTTACACAACAGGAAACAAGTAAGGTATATACAACGAAAGAGATCGTGAACGCATGTGACGAATGGAAGTAAAACTCTTGCGCGATGAAATTCTATATTCTCTGCATTGGTTTTTCTCTGCGATGATAGAGAATGGGGCCCATCGCTGGATCACAACAATAGAAGTAGTTGTTTCTAGTCATTACCGTTGCACATTACTACTACAGGAGGGTAATAACAGCATTCCTATTGAGATAAAAATGTGGATGTTCCTGACAAAAAACTCATGAATAACGTGTAACGGGTCTTCTTCATGTGGTGTGTCGTGTAAGATCTCATCGATTTCCTGTGAGCGTTCATCGATGTTCTTTGTCACTAATTTTCTACTACCTTTCTCATCGTTTTTTCAGCTCGAGGAATTTTACATTGGTAGTCTTTTTTTCTCACTATTCGCACATGTTTTTGAAACAATGTGAGCAAGGCAAGGAAGGGTTCTTCTTCCATTCTCGCTTTTTCCAAAATTATCTTCCTATTGTTGTTTATTTCTTCAAAGAGGTATTCCGGGACATATAGATCGAATACATCACTAAGAATAATATTTCTCGTGATGGACTTTTTGATTATTGCAGAGAATAGAATGTTTGTGTCGATGACAAATCTCATTCCGTTCCACGTATCCTCTTGTGCAGTTCTTTTTTTACGAGATGATCGAGTTGATCGATATCCTTTTCTTTCAATTCACTCTTTTCTGTAAGTAGATCCCCCACTTTTATCTCACATAGTCTTTGAACTACGACAGATTCTACGAATCTCACATTTTCTTCTTTTTTGAGTATCCATCTGAGATCTTCCGGGAATTTCAATCACTTTTTCTCACCACCACTATTTTACAATAAAAACTTATCCCATGGTTCCATAGCTCTACGTATTCCTTCTTTATTCTTTAAACTCAAGCTATTGATGATGGCAATACTATTTCCCAGCAGTTTCTTTATGTGATCTTCACATTGAACGATAAGGATTTTTATTCAGGTGTGAACGCCGAGGGGCATGGTTCGTCATCTATATTTTACGTAATCTTTTTATATAGTAAATGTATAACTTAGTTACATGAAAAGTGTGAGCGTATCAAAACGGGAATCTCAGGTGATATCCGAAACCAAATCAAGGGACATGGTTGTTTTTGCACCACAAGATATACGGAGATTCCTAAAAATCTCTCAAGAGAACACGTACCGAATACTTGAAAGCATGAAGGGTAAGGGATTGATACAGAGAATTGAGAGGGGAAAATACATTTTGACGGATGTGTGGAACGAGATGGATATCTACGAGATCGTCCCCGAGATATTCATCCCTTCCTATATTGCGTTTTGGAGCGCCTTGCACTATCACGACATGACAGAACAAGTGCCGAGAACTGTTTTTCTTGTTACGACAAGGAGAAAAAGACCGATAGAACTGCAGGGACAGGATATACGGTATGTGACAGTCAAAAAAGAATTCTTTTTTGGATATGAGAGGCACGGGAAAGTAGTAGTGTCCGATAAAGAAAAGACTTTAATCGATTGTGTGAGACATCTAGAGTATTCAGGAGGAGTATCACGGATATACGATGCGATCTCAGATGATCTGAATACAGAAAAATTAATCGGTTACTGTAAAAAAACGGATAGTTCGGCTATTGCCTCTCGCATAGGGTATCTTTTAGATACAAGGGGCGTGAAATTTGAAAAAGAGGAGATCAAAAAGATCATCACGACGTATACGACACTGGATCCGAACAGGGAGAAGTCTAACCTGAACGCTGAGTGGAAACTCTATGTGAATAGGAGGGGACGATGATCACGAGAAGACAGTTAAGAGAAATACATGGAAACGAATTACCATTGCATATACTCGAACAGGACTATATCCAGTCATTGTTTTTGAAAGAACTGTACAAAAGAGCGGATTTCCTCGTGTTTAAAGGGGGAACGTTTTTAAAACACGCGTACGGGTTAGATCGATTTTCGGAGGATCTCGAATTTACGATATGTGAAGAGGGCGATGTGATAGAACAGTTGAAAGATGCTGCTTCCACGCTACACTCATACGGTGTTGAAGCATCCATCGATAGAATAGACTCGGATGATCTGTCATTTTCAGGGCGGCTGCGATACCGGGGACCTCTTTTTGATGGTTCGAAAAGATCGGTGGGAACATTAAATATTGAGGCATCGAAACGAGGGGATGTGTTCCTCGAGCCGACATGGGTTCGACTGTTTTTTGAGTATCCGGAGGCGAGGGTAGTGAATGTGTTGGGTCTCCAGAAGGAGGAGGTACTTGCCGAAAAATTACGGGCTCTGAGCATGAGAGAGAAGGGGAGAGATCTGTACGATGTGTGGTTTCTGCTGCGCCAGGATATCACGCCACAAAAAACGTTGGTTGAACGAAAAATGGAGACAGTCGGCCATCCTCCACGGATCTCTCTCACGATCACTGAATCTGAGTGGGTACGTGATCTGGGAGTTCTCGTGGTGAACCCTCCACCGTACCACCACGTAAAAAAAGAGGTAGTCGAAACGTTGACGGAGCATGGGTTCGATATAGAGTGAGTTCTATGCAATTCACAATGAATGGTTTGCCCACTCTAGATTAACAAAAATGTTATTTGCAGGGAATATTCCACATACCACCTGTTCACTGCACATGTATAACATAGCTACATGAAAAGCGATGGTATACAACTACATTATGCCATCTTTCTTCAATGCCTGCTTAATCTCTGCGATTTCTTCGTACACCCGTTTAAAATTTGACTCTATGTACTCTCTCAGATCTACCCGGAGTAACTCTGTTTTTTCGCCGACGTTGTCAACCTTTTCTCCCATCTTGTCTATTTTGTTTCCCAGCTCATTTCTCGTTTTCTCAGACTCCTCTTGCAGGAAATTCATTCAATTTCAACTATTTTTAGGAAATCTACTCTTTTGAAATCTTCGTCAAGTGTTGCTATATTCTTTATTCCGTAGTATTTACATGTGGCTGCGATTAACGCGTCGTTTGGAAGTATACCCCATTCTTCTATCATCTTATACATTAGTATAGATGATGCTGGAGATAAGACATCCACATCGTATCCTTCTGTTACTGCAGAAATGTCGGAAATAACTTCTTTTGATACATCCTTAACGAAGTCTGGATTTTTTCTCAAGTATTTTAACAAGTCATAGTGTTTTTCGATTCCCGAAATAATTTTTGATCGTTCTTTAATAAGAATATATGTAACTTCTTCAATAACATTTGTCGAGGTGACAAGGTTATACTTCTTTAGGTTCTCAAAAGCATCTACACCATCTATGAAAAATGATAAAAATATTGAACTATCAACGAATATGGGATCTTCTATCATACATTTCATCTCTAAGTTCCTCTATGTTGACCTTTTTACCTCTGCCGTATTTTCCTCTAAGGGTTTCTATGTCATCTTTTATTATAATTTTGTAATTACTTTTTTCTTTCAGCTCGACCTTTTCAACGGGCTTGAAGACCCCATCCTCGTAGATGACCTTGATGATCTTTGGCATACCCTACTCTCTTATTAAAAACTTTAAATTACTTTCGTCTCATTCTGTGGAATGTGCATGGTACACCGGTAACGGAGGATCTGCAAGGAGACCACGGTGTGGAGGTCATTGCGAAAGAAGGTGTACTGGGCCCTCTTACCATGTTCGCCATTGCGTTCTTCGTGTTGCCGCAGGCCAAAAACTACTGACTCCTCCGCTTCGCTGGGCCATGCTCAGATCATCGACAGTTTTATAGATCTATTCTCCACATGGAATGAGCTGTGTTGGTTGAGAGCTCGATGATGAATGGGAGGAACTCAAAATCGTCTTTGAGGGAGCCATCGGTATTTTCCTCATCCTCGCAGGTGCATACTGCTTTTTCATTGCGAAGATGTAGGCCTCTTTTTTTCTTTTTTTCACGTGAGTAAAGTAAGTGTATCTTCCGCAGGCATAGATGGACTATGGTTTCCACTACCTCCTGTGAAAGATTTTCTCTGTGACGTATGAAAAAATTACTATTTTATACCGATTAGAACCCCAAATCCTCTGGAGTTACTACTTCGATAGTATCTATTCTGGAGAAATGATCGATGTCTCTCGTGACTACTTTGCGAATGTCGAGGGAGAGAAATGTAGCGGCAATGAGACAATCATTGAGTTCTACTTCCTTTCCCCTCTCTGCCAGCATGCCATAGATCCTCCCTCCTTTTGATGCTATTTCGGCAGTCAGATCACATACAGGGACAAGGGATAACAGTTTGAAAGTCTTTTCCAGTGCATCCTCTCGTGGAGATCGGTGTGCTCCTACACTAAGTTCTGCAACTGTAATTACAGAAGCAAATCCCTCATCCCCTGCATGTATACTTTTGAACAATGATTTGGATGGTTCTACTTGTGTGGATCGTCACACATCGACGAAAATAGACGTATCAATGAACATCATATAATCCTTTTTGTTTGTCTCAACTCTCTTACAAATCCACAGCTGTCAACGTCGTATCCCCACGCTCCCTCTACCACATTAGCTTCAGGTTTTTTTAGCTCTCTCACCATCTTTATTATTTCATTGAGATCATTATCAACTTTATACAACCTTTTTTCGATTTCTGAGATATCCATACATTCACACCTGCTATCTTCTTCTTTGTTATTGCTTAAAAACTTTTGCACATTTCATGATTTTCTTCTTGTTCTCTTAAAGTTGCGACAATAACAGAGCTATCCAGAGTGATATATTTCACCATTTCTTCTCCCTTTGGTTTTTGATCTCATTTACGGCAGAAACACCTTCCCAACGCCGTGAAATCTCCTTGGATGCCTTCATCAGATCAACCCATGCCTCCTCGGTCTTTTCTTTATCTCTCTCTTCTAATCGTATGACAATTTTTTTTATTTGTTCCAACTCCTGTGTCATGCGATCTAAATGCTCTTTAAGAATTTGTGTATCACTCATTTTTGCTCACCCATGTTTTTTCATAATACAAGATGTAGTTATAAGATCTTTTGGAGTCTCTATCTTGTTTCTTATTAAATTACAAAGACATAGGCTTTGTGATCAGATCACAGAACCAACGCTTCTGCGATTTAGTGCTCCCCCAATGTTAATTTCCCTTCAAATGTTTTGCTATGAACTTTGCAAACTCATCAAAGTCTCCGAGATTGTTTTGCAATATTTCATAAATAACCTCTGTATCAACTTCAGCATACATGTGAACCAAAATATTTCTAAGTTTTGCCGCTTCAGCAAATTTTTCTGCAAAATCGTGTGGAATAACTTCATGTTTTCCAAGTATCAGTATAACACTCCTGTAATCCTCTGGCTTTTCAAAATCTTCTGCTGAAATGATGATTCCCCCAATGTCTAAGGCAGATTCGATAGCAAGATGAAGATTTCGTTCGATAGCAGACCTTAGCTGATAGTCTTCTTCCAATCTTTCCTTTGTTATCGATTTATATGACCTCAAAAAATCAACGTATTTCTTCATGTTCTTAATCTTTCTGGCGACTTTCTCTTTTTCATCCATTCTAAATCCCTCTTTCAGCGACCTTTTTCAGGAACTCGGATGTCCACTTCTTTTCATAGTACCTCCTATCGAGGTATCTGGATAGTATTTTATGCTCAAAATCTATCTTCTCCTCTTTATCTCTCACAAGTAACGGATGATTTGCCTTTATTATTTCATAATTGAGTGAGAGCGGGGCATCATTCATTACAATCAGGTCAACCCACTCCATTTTCAGGGTGCGTGTTAACGTGGATATCAGTTTTAGTTGTAGATCAACCCTTTCCTTCTTACTCAATGATTCATCCAGCAAGACTGCTATATCTATATCGCTTAATTTCCCTTCTTTTCCTTCTGCTCTTGAACCAAAGAGATAGGCGAGTTTTACATGTGTCTGCTCATTCAGACACTCTAAAAGCCTCTTTTCCAGTCCCGTTATTCTTGTTATCGATGCTCTTTTCATATTAATTCTCTATACACTCTCTTTGTTTTTTGTTTTTAAATATTTTGCCTTTTTTGTGCTGTGTTGCATAAATCACCGAAAACAGAAACCTACACAGGCAGAACTTACGGATACAGGTAGGGCTGTGTCCGAAGGGCACAGTGAAACTGTGCCACGTTGCAGGAAGCTCACATGACATCATGTGAGCGTTTATTGAGATAACTTCTTCAGTAACTCGCTACAACTGGACATAGGTCTCCGACACTATGTCGATCTGTGGTGAGTAACTGTTTTAAACCCTCCAAACCAACCTAACCTATGACGAGAAATTGGAGTCAATAAATCACCAAATACGAGTTTGTGATCAAATGACAGTACTTTCACTACTGTCAGTTTTTGAGGGAGTTGTAGAAGAAAAGAGGTAGAGGAATAGATCGTCAGAACGAATTATGCAACCAAGTAGGTGAAACGGATTTGATGATATCAATCTGAATTATTTTCATATTTGTTGGTATATTCTTACAAGACCTTCTTTATCAACTAAAACACTGAAAAACTGATTCCAAGGTTTTGGACAGACAAATTACTTCCTCTCTTCGAAGAACGAGAACTGGTTTTTCTTTTTCTTTAGGAAATAGAACGCGAGGGATATCATCACGATGAGCGCACCGAGAACACAGGCATAAAGAATTATGTTGTGTTCTTGAGGTGATACATGGGGCGAGATCGTGTTACTGGGCGGGGTGGTAGGTTGTGAGACTGAAGGCTTCGGGATTTCGGTGAGACTCACAGAGATTTGCTTGTTTTCTCCCGGGCGTAGTTCGATGGATTGGGTATATGATTTGTAGGACTCTTTTTTCAGTTGTACGGTGTACGTTCCTTTCTCCAACGCTACCGTGAGCGGTGTGGTACCCATGTACTTCTCGTTGATATAAACCAATGCCACTGGGATGGACTCCACTATGAGCGTTGCTCTCTTTTCCCTGAAACAGTAGAGTTTCCCGTCGGAGGATCCCACGTAGAGCCTTCCATCGGCGACGGCGGGAGAACTGTGGATTTCACCGCCTGTCTCGTAGTTCCACAGTAACTCACCCGTGTCTGCGTTGAGACAGTACACATGGTGATCTTCCGATCCAAAATAGACCTTTCTATCGGCGACGGCAGGAGACGAGGTGATCTTCCCGTTTGTTGTGTACTGCCATACCTTCCTCCCGGTCTGTGCCTCGAGGCAGTAGAGGGAGTGATCCTGGGATCCCACGTACACCTTTCCATCGGCGACGGCGGGAGAGGAGTCCACATACTGCATTTTGTACTTCCACCGGAGGGATCCTGTGGCCGCGTCCAGGCAGTAGAGCTGTCCGTTGTGGGATCCGATGTAGACCTTTCCGTTGGCGACTGTGGGGGACGATCCTATCCAGTAACCGGTGTTGTAGCTCCACACCTGTTCTCCAGTGGCTGCATCGAGACAGTACACCTTGTAGTCGTAGGATCCGATGTAGATCTTTCCGTGGTAAAATGCCGGCGAGGATCTCACGTAACTCCCTGTGGTGTACTGCCATCGTGGGATTTGGGTGTGGATGTTGAGGGAGTAGACGTGGTAGTCGTACGATCCGATGTAGAGGTTTTCATGGTAAATTGCAGGAGAGGATCCAACCCACCCGTCTGTTTTGTATGTCCATAACAACATTCCTGTACGTGCGTCCAGACAGTAAAGAGAGTGATCGTACGATCCGATGTACACTCTGCCGTCGATGACTGTAGGTGAAGATCTTACGCGGCCATCTGTTTCGTACGTCCACAGGAGTTCTCCCGTCACGGCGTCAAGACAGTACACATGGTGATCTTCCGATCCGAAGTAGACCTTTCTATCGGCGACGGCAGGAGACGAGTGAATGCTGCTCCCGGTGTCGTACGTCCATGCGAGCTCAAGTTCATCGGGTATCTCGTCAGCGGTGTGACCGGTGTGCTGGAGATCGTGGCGGAACATGGGCCAGGCGGCGCTGACGCTCACGACGCACAACGTGAAAAAAAGGAACAGAAACAGCGGTGGCTTTTTTTCCATGCTAGTAAGTGGTACAATCTTATATTTAAAGCTTTCTTAACATAAATTGGCACAATCCGCGTGTTAATAACTCCTCAGTTAATGATATTTTCCAGTTTTTAAAGACTATTTTTTCATTCAATCATTTTTATTTATCTTAATCCGAAACCTTTTTAAATGTGTAATGGTATATCTTTTTTACCTTTGACACCTACAATATAAGCAAGAGTGAATAGAGGAAGCCCCGCCTTAATTGACGCACAGGATGAGAGGAGGGTAGGGTTTCGGTAGAGGATGGTATCATGTGCAGTCATGAGCGATGTGATCCGCAGGATCGTGTATGGGCTCCGAGAGAGGAGGAAGAACCGACCACCACGAGAAGACGGTACTACTGCACAACTTGTGGGTTGGTGTTCACAGCGGAAGGAAAACGGGGAAAAAAGATTGGATACTTCCAGAACTGTCTGGCACAGCTCTCGAGAATTCTTGAGAACCGACGGAAACCGAAGATTACGCAGGTGCAGAAACGGCTGGTCATGAAGGAGCTGGAAAGCCGGGAGATCGCCGATCACTACGTCCACACCTACGAGGAACAACGGGAGATCTTTATCGAGGCGGTGCAGAAGTACGTGCGCGTGGGAACAAAGTTTATTAAGAAAGTGTTGTGAGTGAAGGTATGGCACACTCCAGAGACCTGTTCCTTTCGTTCGTGGCTGTAGTGGTGACCGTTGTCTCGGTGTACTACGATCTCGGTGCCATCCGTACCGTCTTCGGGCTACTCTTCATTTTATTTTTTCCGGGGTACGCGCTGATAGCTGTGTTGTTCCCGCGGAAGGATGATATCGATGGGATCGAGCGGCTCGCGTTGTCGTTGGGACTGTCCATTGCTGTTGTGCCCTTGATCGGGCTGGGGCTGAACTACACGCCGTGGGGCATCCGGTTGAACCCGATCCTCGTGAGTATCTCGTTGTTCACGGTTATCTGTCTCATTGGTGCGTTCCTTAGGAGAAAGATGCTTCCCGAGGAGGAACGGTTTGTGGTGTCATTCCCGAAGGATACCGGACTGTTTTCGGGGTCCCGGCTTGACAAGGCGCTCTCCGTGATCCTGGTGATCTCGATCGTTGCGGCGGTGGGGATGCTCGTCTACGTGATTGTCACGCCGAAGGTAGGAGAACGGTTCACCGAGTTCTACATTCTGGGTCCCGGGGGAAAAGCGGCGGACTACCCCACGGAGTACACGCTCGGCGAGTCGAAAGAGCTGATTATCGGCGTGGTCAACAGGGAGCATGCGGTGGCGCAGTATCGGATCGACGTTGTCCTGAAAGGTGAAACGCTCTACGAAGAGAAGCTCACCCTCTCACACGAGGAGAAATGGGAGCATCGTGTGGAGATTACGCCTACCATTACAGGTGAAGAGATGAAGCTGCAGTTCCTCCTGTACAAAGGCGGGGAGCAGTACCGGGATCTCCACCTCTGGGTGACGGTGAGAGGAAAGGAATAAGCATCGATACCTTTTGAAATGTATCGAAGTGATCGTGCCTATTATCTGGGTATGTAAAAGGTAATATTCCAGAGGTTCTCACTATTTTGAGAAAAAACAACAAGCTACCCGAATGAGCGCGTGGTATTTAGGATTTACTTTTACGGATACAAGGGGTATTGTGTCATAGCAATCTCGATCGCACCCTTTATAACTGTTGTAAACGATTATGTTTACGGTGAGTGAATGGTCCAGGTCCAGCTGAGACTGTCAGAAGACACGGTCAAAGAAATCGATGAGCAGGTGAGAAAGGGTAAATTTAAAAGTAGGAGCGAGGCGATCAGAACGATGATCGCGTTGCATCAGGAACGAGAAAAAACTCGTGAGTTCTACAGGATGCTGACCGATCGAAGCAGGGAAGCAAAAGAAACCCCTGAAATACTCATTCCATTTGAGCGCAAATGACATACAGAATACTCCTCCATCCAAAGGCATTTCTCAACTCCTGCGATCCCACAATCGAAAACAGAATTAAGAACAACATCAAAGAGCTCAAAACACTCCCAGAAAAACGAGGCACACATTTAACACATTCGTCGTTCTGGAAACAGCGAGCTGGAGATTACAGGGTTATCTATGAGATAGATCACGAGGCTGATAGAATACTGGTGCTGTTCATCGGACATAGAACGCATGTATATGATGATTTTTCGAAGTTGTTGTAGAATTCATTTTATTCAGAAGACAAGAGAGGAGTGAACGTACCATCTTCCACAAAAGGAAGGTGACGTGGTTTCTTATTCATGGAGAAAAATGCGGAAGGAAACTATTACATACCAAAAAATAGACAGAAGACAACGGTGGACCATTATGGAAACAGATGTAGAGGACATCCTGAAAGCATCGGAAAAAATTGGCTATGATAAAGATGTTGTATTACGCGATGCTGTGAATATGTTTCTCGCTGCGAACAAAGAGTTCAGAGAGAAAATTGTAATGGAGCTCTATAAGGATGGTAGAATAAGCCTCGGCAAAGCAGCAGAGATCGCTGGACTGTCCTACGAGAGAATGAAAACACGGTTAAGAGAAAATGACATCCCGATACAGAAGGGACCGGAATCAGCGAAAGAACTGCGGAAGAAATCAGAGGAACTTCTCCGCATGGTGTAGGGACAGTGCATTGTGAAAATAAATCGGACGAATATTATTTTTCAATTGGTGGACACCTTTTCAACAAAGATGTGTGCATACTATTCGTGTATCTCATTATTTGCATTTTACTACTACAGTAGGGGTAGCACAGTATATTATTTGAGGTAAAACGCGGAGACTCCCGACGTGTGGAATTTGTTGAGGCTGGTGGTATGCAGCCGCGAGGCGAGATCGGGGTAATCCTCTGTCGCTTCCTGCGAGAGGTAGAGGTACCGTGATGTGTGTTCGAGGAGCCCGTGGATGTCGTACTCGTTGTAGTAGAGCGCAACTCCCTCCTTCGGCGGGTACGTGTGGTGTGCCGTGGGTGTGGTGGAGTACGGAATCCCCTTCAGCTCGAACACGTGGGCGAGTTCCGGGATCTCGGAGGCGAGGATCACGTGGGGACGCCACGACTCGATGGATTCCATGACCACTTCATAGTTTTCCTTGGCGTAGAGGATTACGGGGAGATGGTAGGTCATGCTCCACTGGACGCCCTGCTCGTACTCCACCGCGTCGGCGATAATCACGGTGTCTGGCTCACCCCAGAACGTGCGGACAATAGCGAGCGAGGTGTGCGTCCTGTCCCTCCTGTTCAGTCGGATGAAGTTGTCGTTCTTTATTTGTTCTCCCACGTAGTAGATTGTGTCGGACGACGCGGTACCGGTGATGGGGATGGAGAAACACTCCGAGACGATCTGGAGTAGTTTAAAATCGATGCTTCCGGTCTGGAACAATTGGTTTTTGAACTCGACATCTGTGTTGGAGATGGCCTCGAACTTCTCTTTATGCTTTTTGATGGTGGAGTACGAGAGAATCTCGCCGTCGCAGTGGTGGCGTGCCCATCTGAGACTCTCAAAATCCTTGTCCGAGACGAACACGGTGTAGTGGAAGTCGTACGAAACAGCGTAGAGTAATGAGACGCCGAGGATCACCGAGATAATACTCACTGCCAGTGTTTTCCTTTTGATCTTTTTATACATCCACACGAGGAACATTCCCGCTAAGATGGCGAGCGGGATGGCGAGGTACACGACGAATCGATGCGGCAGGAAGTTGAAGCCCATACGGTACGCCTGCGTCATGAAGAAAAGCGATCCGCACAGGAAGAGTACCCATCCGATGTTTTTATACCGCCATACTACACCGAGACCGAGGATGCCGACGGCCGCTGTAGGGAGGAGGAGATCGTACACTCTCACCGGCATGAGTGTATCGGTCCCGTAGGAAAACGATGCGAAGTACTCCTTCACCATTTCGTACAGCGGAATGTAGTACTCCTTGAACTCCGGGAGGCGTTCCATGGGGAGGACGAAGATCATCAGTAATACGGCAATTCCAACAACAACGCTTCCAACGGACGCGATGTACCGCCTTCGTAATGCGAGTCTCAAAGGGATGAAAACGAGTGAGAGGAGGATGGCGAGACCTCCGGTGAGATCGTGTGCGTAGAACATCCCGAGAAAGGAAAAAATCACAATTATTGCATACCGAACATCACATTTCTCCAGTAACTTCCAAAGGTAGAGAAAATATAACACAAACAACGGAATAACAAGATTTTCCGCGATCAACTGCGAGTGCCGCACGAAAATAATCGGCGTGATGGCAGCAAAAAACGCCGAGAACAGTCCGACGTTTTCATTGTACAGCCTGGATCCTGCGACGAACACGGCGAGAATCAAGATGGCGTTGAGTACAGGTGCAAAGTAAAAGAAAAATGGAATGAGGTCCACGCCGGAAACGAGTGAGAGTTCACTGAGAAAAATGTGGAATGTTGGGTGGATTCCTCGGGGTATTTCTCCAGAGGCAATAAGTTCATTTGACGTATCTAAATAAAAATACACATCACTGCATGGGAGAGTGTGAACACTCTCCATGATGGTGTACTTGAATGTTATGCTCACGAGGAGGATCACAAGAAGGTATCCCCATTTTTTCATATCACTTCCTTCGAGGAAAACAATATAAAATTTTTGGAATCTCTCAGGAAAAAGAGATGTTACTTGAGTAGGGTAGAAGAAAATATAAAAGGTGGAGTAATGAGTGTCTATGCGGTAATCCCCGCGTACAATACGGAAAGTACCGTGGGAAAAGTAGTGGAAGAAACGCGCCAGTACGTGGACAGAGTTGTGGTGGTGGACGATGGGAGTGCCGACAACACGTACGATGCGGCGAAAAATGCAGGCGCAGATTATGTCTTACGTCACTATGTGAATCGAGGTGTGGGTGCTACCACAAAAACAGGAGTGCTGGTAGCGTTAAGAAACAATGCTGAGGTAGTGATCACGCTTGACAGTGATAGTCAGCACGATCCTTGCGATATTCCACGATTTTTGCAGTGCCTCAAAGAGAATCACGCAGATGTAGTTATCGGCTCCAGAACGCTCGGAGATAATAACGAGATGCCGTTGGTGAAACGTGTGGGGAACTGGGGGCTGAATGTCCTCGGACGAGTATTCTTTGGGATTAAGTCCACGGACACCCAGTGTGGATTCCGTGCCTACGATAGAAAAGCATTGGAGACGATCGACTTCGATCTCGATAGCTACGCCATCTGCACCGAGATACTGAAGGAAGCACACGATCACGATCTTACCATGGAGGAGGTACCTGTGGATGCGGTCTACCCCAAGGAAGTCTCAGGAACCACGGTAATTGCGGGATTCAAGATCATGATCGATATGTTGTTGAAAGGTGTCATCCAATGATGATCGAACAGATCTTCGGGGGAATTGTCCTGTTTTTTCTCACGCTCTACCTCTGCACCTACCTTAGACGAGAGGGATTCGATAGTGTCACGCTCTTTTTTTCCATCGTGATTGCCTCGTTATGGACTATCGTCCTGGTACCTGAGAGTGCGAATTATATATTGACACGACTTGGATTCTACAGGCCCTTTGATGCAGTGGTGGCCATTATCGCAACTTCCGCGTTGTTGATGACCATAAAACTCTATATTTCAATCAAAAAAATGGACAAAACGATCACTGAACTTGTACGGAAGGAAGCGTTAGATGAATTAGATGAAGAGGAATAGGCCAATATCTAAAAGTTCGTGGATTGCATGAAAGACATCAGAACTATCAATCCAAAAGATGTTATAAAGGAAAAATCAGTCTGTTTGACACTTGATCTCGAATATGATCACGCTGACCTTCTACCAAAAAAATATAAAGAGGGATTTTCTTACCTATTACAGTTAAAAAACTTCTTCAAAGAAAGAAATCTTCCACTCACTGTATTTGTCCAAGGAGAAATACTCGAAAAGGATCCTGAAGTACTCAAAAATATTGGATTAGATACCGTCGAGTTTGAACTTCATTCATACAGCCATAGAAATGATGCTGTATCCTCTGAAGAGATTACTAAAAGTTACACAGAATATAAACGTTTCTTTGGAGAAAAACCGAAAGGATATAGGTCTCCTAAAGGAGTTATCTGTAAGGAAGACGTCGAAAAACTCTCTCAGCTAGGATTTGAGTATGATTCCAGTATTTTTCCTTCTTTCCGTAGTCAGGATATTTCATGGAGGCGGGAAGGTAAATTGAGTTATAACATTTTGGATTTCAAGATCGGAGATCGATATCTTTTGTTGGTGAACTGCTCTGTTTTTTTGTTCTCGCAAAGGGCGTGTGGTACCTGTGGGATTTCATCCCTCGGTCGTAGACACTCGGGACAAAACGTGTTTTACGGAAGGATTATCAAACGTCGTTTGCGGAAATTTAGGGGATAACAAAGGGCCTTTGCGGAGATTTAACGTTTGTTGGAGCGGGAGAGGCTGTTGGCTGTTGGGTCTATGAGATCGTAGCTCTGGAGTGGGAGATAACGAACGTTTGTTGCGGGCGAAAGACGGTGGTTTTGAAGGGAGGATTGCGAGATTTTGGGGGGTTTTGGGAGGGAAAGGGGTAAAATGTTTTAAATAACACCCAGATTCCTCCAAAGGACGAAACGTGAAAAAAATTCCGCGAAACACCCGTCGGTTTGGATCGAGCGAACAGCGATGAGAATAGGGCCGATGGGGGGTAGATGGGGGGCTGTAAAAATTTAAGATTTATTGAAAGAGGTTAAAGATGGAGAAGTGTTTAAGAGGTTTTAAGGAGTTTTTGGGATTAGAGATTTAAAAGGTAAAGATAATTTTAAGAAGTTTTTAACATGGTAAGAAGTTTTGAATTCAAAGAGATTTCCGTGAAGATGATAAGTAAAAATCTTATAGTCGGATGTTTTCTTAGTAATATACACGATAATTAACAAAAATGTTAAGATTAGTGTGTTTAAATGAGAAAAAGTTTACTAGATAAATTAGCTCAGAAGGGTCAAACATTCACCGTTGATGAAGCTTTGGAAGCGTCGGAACTAAAAAGAGAGAGTTTGCGTGTTATACTTTCTAGACTAGAAAAAAAGGGCTGGATCGAAAGGATCGAAAAAGGAAAGTACATGCTTATACTCGTGGGAAGTGAAAAAGGGGAATATACTTTAGACGAATTCGTTTTGGCTTCTGCATTGGCCGAACCGTACTGTGTAGGTTATTGGAGTGCTCTCAACTATCACGGTTTCACGGAACAGATACCTACAATAGTATTCGTTCAAACCACCTCGAGGGAGAGATGGAGAGAGAAGAAGATATTCGGCGTGAATTTTAAGATAGTCAAGTTGAAGAAAGAAAAATTCTTCGGGAAAGAGACTTTCTGGTCTGGCGATGAACAAGTGAATATAACAGACAAGGAGAAAACTATCGTTGATTGTTTAGATAAACTTAAGTACTGCGGTGGGATTGTTGAGGTGGCTAAGGTGGTTAGGTCCGAGGATTTCGATGATGGAAAGATATTGGATTATATAGATAGAATTGGTAATACCGGTGTTTGGAGACGGTTCGGATATCTGTGTGATCTTCATGGCGTGAACATCGATATCCCCGCTGTAGATACGAGAAATTATCTTAAGTTGGATCCCACTATGCCTGACAAAGGAGATAGAAATTCGAAATGGCGATTGATCATTAATGTTGATGAAAATGAATTGAAGGCTTGAAGATGATCCGGGACGGTGAGATCAAAAAGAGAGCGAGGAAAAATGGGGTGCCCGCTAGTACTATCGAAAGAGACTATGCCCAGAGCTGGTTTCTCAAGAACTTCGCTAACGATGATATGCTCCTGAAAGGCGGAACTGGTATAAAAAAGGTATATTTTGATGATTACAGATTTTCTGATGACCTTGATTTTACCATGGTAAAAGAATTTAGAGAAGAGAGTTTAGAGGCGTTGATTAAAGAAGCTATTGAAAGGACCGTAAGAGAATATGGGATTCGTTTTGAAGAAGATTTGAAATTAGAAGAAGTTAAAAACGGATTTAAAATCGAAGTTTATTTCAGGATTTTGAGAAGTACTGGAAGTCCTTTAAAGATCAAAATTGATCTGACACGTCCTGATAAGGAAAAGATTGTTCTTAGTCCTGAATCAAGGAGAATCCTCCATAACTGCCCTGATAACTTCGATAAAAAGGTAAGATGTTATCCACTTGAAGAAATAATAGCAGAAAAAATTAGATCCTTATTTGAAAGGACCAGGCCTAGAGATCTATATGATGTTTGGAAGATGCATGAAAAAATTGATAGAGAGATTGTGAGGGAAGTGTTGAAGGAAAAAAAGCGAATTCAAAGGTGTAGAGATAGACCTAGAAGCGTTTATCCAAAGAAAGGAAGATTATCAAAACAGCTGGGAGAACTCTCTTAAACATCAGATGGATGAAGGACCTGAATTTGATTTTGTGTTTGATGAAGTTGTGAGCGAAGAGATCAGAAAATATCTTTAAAGAATGGCCGATGAGTGTAATCACAAGGATGAGATGTTGAAGAATTGGTCGGAAAAGTTAAAAAAATATCGCAAACGCAACAGGTGATTGTTGTCTTGTAGAAACCTCACCTGCCGGATTTCGCGTGCAAAGGATAGCAGATAACTGCCGTCCTTCGCGAAATGTGGGTGGGTTGTGGTGAGGAAGTGGAGAGTTTTAGGGATCGTTGTCCCCCCTAAAGCGATATAGGTGAGCTCTGTAAGATGGTGAATTAAGAGCAGTTTTGTATTCAATGAGTTTTGGAAGATGGAAAATGAGTAATAAAGAAAATGAAAGTATTATTTATCTGTGGAATGCTGATTCAGATAATCTATATCCCGATTGTTACACATCAATTTTTAAGTGTTAAATTAAATATTTTAGGAGTGTTAGATTTATGAGAAACAAAGATAAAATGTCAAAATATAGAGTTAGTATTATTATACCTATGTATAATGCCTCTAAAACAATAATTGAAAATTTAAAAAGTTTAGAAAAACAAACCTATAAAAATTTTGAAGTCATTATAGTTGATGATGGTTCAACAGATGATTCAATATCAAAAATTAAAAATTTTAGGGACAAAAGTAAACTTACTATACCTATTGCAAAACAAAAAAATATGGGTCCAGCAAGTGCTAGAAATAAAGGAGCTAAACATGCAAATGGTGATATACTCCTTTTTACAGATGCTGATTGTATTTTACCAAATAACTGGGTTAAAGAAATGATAGATCCCATTGATGAACAAAATAATATTATTGGCGCACATTGTGGTTACGAAATAAAAAATAAGAAGTCTTTAATTGCAAGATATATTGATTATGAAACAAAAAAACGTCATTCTAATATTAGAGGTAAAATAACAGATTCTGTAGGCACTTATTCTTTCTCAATAAAAAAAGAAACATTCAAAGAAATGGATGGATTTGATACCTCATACAAAACTGCAAGTGGGGAAGATTTTGATTTTTCTTATAAATTGAGTAATAATAATTATAAAATATATTTTACAGGAAAAACATTTGCATATCATTTTCATCCTGAATCTTTTTTAAAATATTTGAAACAACAATTTTATAGAGGTTTTTGGAGAGTACCTGTATATTTTGAAAACAAATCAAAAGCATTAGCTGGAGATTCTTATAGCGGGTTAGAACCACAATTACAATTTTTCTTAGTAGGATTCTTCTTATTAAGCTTTGTTGGACTATTTTATTTATCATATATACCATTAGTTTTTATTTTTACTTTATATCTCTCAAATATTCCATACGGTTTATTTTCATATAAATTTGAAAGAAAAATGCTTTTTCTTGCCCCATTATTTGCTTCAATTAGGTCAATAAGCGGTTTTTTTGGGGCGATAATAGGGGTTATATCTTATGTAGGTGATAAACAATGAAAGTTTTATTGCTAAATCCTCCATTTAAAGAAAATTTTTCTAGACAAAGTAGATCTCCTGGAGTATCATTTGGTGGTACCGTATATTATCCATATTATCTAGCATATGCGACAGGAGTTTTAGATAAAGCGGGATTTGATGAGTTTTTAATAGACCCCATAGCAGAAAAAAGGGACCATAAAAGAACTCTAAAAGAAATAAAATCTATTGACCCTAAATTAATTATTATGGATACTAGTACACCAAGCATAAAAAATGATTTGAGATTTGCTAAGCAAATCAAGAAAAACAATCCCGATATCCATATTAATATGGTTGGAACACATCCTACAGCTAAACCAGAGTGGACATTAAATTTTAATGACGCAGTGGATTCAATTTGTTCAGGGGAATATGATTATACAGTAAAAGATTTAGCAGAATCATTAAATAATCAAAATAAGAATTTTAGAGAAATTAAAGGACTCGCATTTAAAAAAGATGGGGAGGTAATTAACACTGGTGAAAGAGAAATGATTAAAGATTTAGATGAATTACCTTTTGTTTCTAAAGTATATAAAAAACACCTAAATCCTGAAAATTATTTTTACGCCTCTGTAGGATATCCTCAGGTTACTATATTAACTGCAAGAGGTTGTAAATATAATTGTTCTTTTTGTAATATACCCTTTAAAAATTCATATAGAACAAGGAGTCCTGAAAATGTAATTAAAGAATTTGAATTCATTGAAGAGGAAATGCCTGAAATAAATGAAGTCATGATCGAGGATGATACATTTGGTTTAGAAAAAGATACTGCTATGGAATTTTGTGAAAAAAAAATAGAAAATAATATTAATTTACCATGGTCATGTAATTTGAGGGTTAATACGGATCCTAAATTAATGGAGAAGATGAAAAAGGCGGGGTGTAGATTGGCATGTGTAGGATTTGAAACCCCCTCAAAAGAATCTTTGAAAAATATTAGAAAGGGAATCACAACTAACAAAGCGGAAAAATTTATGAATAAAGCTAGGGAGATTGGTTTATTAATTAATGGATGCTTTATAATTGGATTATTTGACGATACAGAAGAGTCAATAAAAAACACCGTTGAATATGCTAAGGAATTATTCCCAGATACAGCACAATTTTATCCATTGATGGTATACCCCCGGACAGATGATTATAAAAAAGCTAAAAAAGAAGGTAATTTAAAAACGGAAGATTATTCTGAATGGCTTACTGAGGAGGGTCACTATATTACTACTCTTAATCAAGGGAATCTAAATCCTTCTGAAATAAGAGAGTTACAGAAAAAAGCATATATTCATTATCATACAAGTCCCAAATATATTGCTTACAAATTTATTCAATCTATAAAACGTCCATCAGAATTTATAAGGAATATTAAAGGATTACGTTCTTTTTTAAAACAATTGTTTATAAAATGATATGATATTTAACAAATTATATGGTGAATAATATGTCAAAAGATAAGAAAATTGAAAATCCTAGAATACTAGTAATTGGTTTAGACGGAGCTACATTTAAAATTCTAAAACCCTTGTTGGAAAAAAGGAAAAAAGGTATACCTAATATTTCAAAATTAGTAAAAAAAGGTGTCCATGGAAAATTAAAAAGTGTCATCCCACCACTTTCGATTTATTCATGGCCCACATTTTTCACTGGAACCAATGCAGGAAAATTGGGTATTTTCGCGTTAAATAGTTTAACAAAAAAAGATGAAACCTTTAAAATGGAAAATAAAACAGCAAATGCATCTTTTGTAACACCCGATTCCCTCTGGAAAATACTTTCTGACTATGGTTTTAAGGTAGGGGTGGTAAACGTACCAGTAACATTTCCCCCAGAGGAAGTTAATGGATTTCTAATTTCCGGATTCCTTTCACCTAGTCACAGTTCTGAATATACTTATCCTAAAGAGTTAAAAAAATATCTTAATAAAAATGGATATAAAATTGATGTAGAATTCAATGGAAAATTAGGGGTGTTGCCTGAAAAAGGTGTAAATAAAGAAATTGTTAAAAATAAACTATATAATGTTCTCAAAAAAAGAGCTGAGTTAAGTAATAAATTAATAAAAAAGAATAATCTTGATTTTTTTATTGTTAATTTTAAAGAATTGGATGTGATTCAACATATTTTTTGGGATGAAAAAAAAGAAATAAATAATTTCTTGGAAAAAATAGACGAGAAAATCGAAAAATTACGTGACGCCATGGGCCCTGATATAACTATAATTATGTCAGACCATGGTTTTCATGGAAGATCAAATAAATATTTTCATATTAATACTTGGTTAAAAAGGAAGGGGTATCTTGAAACAAAAAATAATTTTTCAACTCAAATGAAGAATTTCATTTATTCAAAAGGAATAAATTTAACTAAAAATTTTGATTTCATAAGATCATTAGTTCCTGAAAAAATAAAAAGTGAAGCTATGAATGAAAACGCAATTTTCAAAAGAGTAAATAAAAATAAGACATTATTTTACGGTTCTCGTTGGGGGATTTATTTTAACTATAATAATAGCAAGAATAATTATGAAAATCTAATTAAAAAGTTAAAAAAAGAACTCTTACAATATGAATACAAAGGGAACTCTGTTTTTAAAGAAATTCACACTAAAAAGGAGTTATTTAAAGGACCTTATAAAGATACATTACCTGATTTAATTCCTTTACCTAATAAAAAATTTAAAATTAATCCAAATTTTCATACTGATATTGTTACAGAAAGAGTTGATATGCCTTATAAAACAGGAGATCATAATGCAGATCCCTTTGGGATATTTATTATAGAAGGCGATGGGATTCGTGAAGGAAAAGTTATCGATAATGCAAAATTAATAGATCTTGCCCCAACAATATTAGTATTAATGAAAATACCTATTCCTCCAATTATGGACGGAAAGTTTTTATCAGATGTTGTAAAGGAAAAATATGATATAAAAGAAATAAAAGAAACTGAAAAAGAAAAAATTAGGGAAAATATAAAGTTATTTATGGATTGCTAATTTTATTTATCTACCCATAATATAATAAAAGTCAACTATCGAAAAAGTATCACAAGGTGGAAAAATGATAAGATTTAAAAAATGTCCAATCTGTAATATGAAATTTAAATTTGATATGAAAATAGGGCCTTTTAAAAAAATAAATAATAAGCAATTAGTAATCGAAAAATGTCCTAGCTGTGGATTAAGAAAAAACCAAACTCTATTTAGTTTAAAGCAGGAAGAAATAAAAAATTTGGAGAGATCAAATAATAATCCTTCCTCTCTAAATCCAAAAAAATTTAAAATCTATGCTAAAGAAAAAATGAAACAAATATATAAATATAAAAAGGGAGGAAAATTAATTGATTTAGGTTGTGGCTACGGATGGATTGTTAAGATGGCTAGAGATAGAGGATTATGCCATGGGAGTCGATCTTAATGAGACAAAAATAAAGTATGGGAAAAATGAATTAGAACTTAAAAATAATTTATTTGTAAGAGATGTAGAAAAACTAGATAAAAAAAATTTAGGTCATAATTTTGATGTCGTAGTAATGAAGGCTTTCTTAGAACATGTGAAAAACTTTCCTAAATTTCTAAAAATAGGAAGGACTCTAATGAAAAAAGATGGGATAATAGGTATAGAGGTTCCCCGTTTCTCGAATCCGATTAGGAAAATTTTAGGAAAAAAATGGTATGCATACTCCCCTCATGAACATTATTGGTATTTTACCAAAAATTCTTGTAAAAAACTTTTTCCTAGGGCTAACCTAAAAATTAAAGATATTCAAACCCCTACTAATGATTACCTTTCTTTTATCGGCAATAGATTACTGTTCATCTCTTATCGGTGTGAAAATTTTATTGGGAATTTAACAGGTTTAGGAGATAAACTTAGTATAATTGCTTCAAAAAAAAGAAAATTTCTTAAAATAACCATAAAAAATAACTTTAAGTGAAGATAGATACAATATTACATACCACTAATTTAGTGAGTTATTTTTGTTTTAATAATAATTTATAAATGATACCATTGAGCGAAAAAAGATTAGAAACAGAACTATCCAAAATCAATTTTTATATTTTGTAAATCTTGCTTTTATCGAACCGAATTATAAGTCAACAAAGATAAAATTTTAAAATTTATTATATAAGATAAATGATTACCTTATTAGATTGTATATTTTAAAGATATGGGGAATTATTAAATAATTTAAAAATGTTCAAATGGTAGTGAAATTCAGATGAAAATTTGTATTTCTGTAGGTCCAGGTGGACACCTTGATGAAACAAACCAAATTATAGATGCTTTTAAAGATGAAGAGACTTTTTTTGTGACGGCATTTTCCGAAGTTTCATCAGAACTTAAAAATGAAAATGAGGTATATTATTTAAAAAAACATTTCTCTGAAGTATTTACCTCCCTGGAGTCTAAATACCTTTATCTCATATTATTAGTTTTATATCAAATTTATAGCTTTATTATGAGCTTGTATATAGTATATAAAGAAAGACCTGACGTGATTTTTTGTAGTGGAGGTCCTGCAAGTATTAGTCTATCATACATCGGAAAATTATTTGGTAAAAAAGTTATTTATTTAGAATCTTTAACTCGGGTTAAAGGAATATCTCCTGGTGCTAAATTAATCTATCCTATAAGTGATTTATTCTTAGTCCAGTGGGATTCTTTATCAAGAAAATATGAAAAAGCTAAATATTGGGGGAAGGTAATTTGATTTTTGTAACTGTTGGTGGAAGTTCTCATGATTTCAGTAGATTAATTAAAAAAGTAGATGAAATTAAACCCAATTTAGATGAAAAGATAATTATGCAAATAGGAGATACCAAATATAAACCAAATCATACACGATTTTTTAGATATACTTCAAATGCAAAAATTAATGATTTATATAAAAAATCGAGACTTATCATAGGTCACGCTGGTATAGGGACAATCATTACAGCTTACAGTTATGATAAGCCAATGATAATTGTTCCTAGACAAAAAAAATACAATGAACACTATGATAATCACCAATTAGAAATAAGTAAAAAATTAGAAAAAGAAAATATTGGAGTGGTTGTATATAATATAGAAAATCTAGAAAATGTTCTAAATAAAGATTATAAAAAAATTAGAAGTTTTAATACAAAAAATAAATTAATTTCAAAATTGAATGATTATATTAAAAATATAGAATGAAAAACTGTATTTTATAGTGAGGTGAGATTAGATGAAAAGAAAAATAACTAAAGCTGTGATCCCAGCTGCTGGAATGGGTACTCGGTTGCTTCCTGCAACTAAAAGTCAACCAAAAGAGATGTTGCCGGTCGTTGATAGACCCGTCATGCACTATGTCGTAAACGAAGCATTATCCGCAGGACTAGACGATATATTGATAATCACGGGCAAACACAAACGCTCAATCGAAGATTACTTTGATACTTTCTATGAACTTGAGAATCATCTCAAAAAGAGTGGCAAAGAAAAGATGCTAGAAAGGGTAAGAGAGATTTCTAACATGGCTGACATACACTATGTCCGACAAAAGGAACCTAAAGGACTAGGTGATTCTATTAGATATGCTAAAAAACATGTAGGAGATAATCCCTTTGTGCTTCTCCTCGGGGATACGATTACTAGACCCAACTGTACTAAAGAGTTAATAGACCTATATCAGAAATATGAAAAATCTATAACAGCGGTTGAGAAAGTTCCTGAAGATAAGGTAAACTTATATGGAGTTATTTCAGGAGAAAAAGGAGAAGATAATGTTTACCAGATCGATGATTTAATAGAAAAACCGCCAGTTGATGAAGCCCCTTCTAATTTAGCTATTTTAGGTAGATATCTATTAACCCCTAATATTTTTGATGCTCTAGAAGAAGTTGGTCCTGGGAAAGGAGGAGACGTGCAGCTTACCGATGCCTTAAGATTAATCGATGAGCAGTACGCATATTACTATGAAGGTACAAGATATGATATTGGAAATAAAAAAGACTATATCAAAACAACGATAGATTTGGCAATCAAAGAAGAATTGGGAGAAGAATTGAAAGAATGGATAAAAGATAATTATTTTAGAGGTGATTAGATGAGGATAGTAATAACCGGAGGAGCTGGTTTTATTGGAAGTCATTTATGTGAGTATTTATTGAATAAAGGCCACGAAGTTGTTTGTTTAGACAATTTAGTGAGCGGAAGAGATGAAAATTTAAACGATTTCTTTTACCACAAAAATTTCCAGTTCTATGAACATGATGTTACTGATTTCATTCATGTAGGGGGAGACGTTGATTGGGTTTTACATCTGGCAAGTTTAGCTTCACCCATATTCTACAAGGAATATCCAATAAAAACATTGAAATCCGGCGCATTGGGAACTCACAAAACTTTGGGATTAGCTAAAGCTAAAGATGCGAAGTATCTTTTCACGTCTACAAGCGAGGTTTACGGCAATCCTGAAGTACATCCTCAGACAGAAGATTATTGGGGTAATGTAAATCCGATAGGTTTCAGATCATGTTATGATGAATCAAAACGCTATGGAGAAGCGATATGTATGGCTTACCATCGCAAACATGATATAGATATTAGGTTGGCTAGAATATTTAATACCTATGGGACCAGGATGAGAGCCGATGATGGGAGAGTGATTCCCACCTTTATCACTCAAGCACTGAATGACGAAGATCTTACAGTCCATGGAGATGGCAGTCAAACTAGGAGTTTCTGTTATATTGATGATTTGATCGAGGGGATTTGGATGTTGATGAAGGCAGATGTAAACACTCCTGTAAATCTAGGTAATCCCCATGAAATCAGCATTTTAGAGCTTGCCGAGAAGACAATAGAGTTGATCGATACTGATAGTGATCTGACTTATGAGGAACAGCCAAAAGACGACCCAGAGAGAAGGAAACCAGATATCACTAAAGCCAAAGAAAAGTTGGATTGGGAGCCGAAGATAGGATTAGAAAAAGGTTTAAAGAAGACGATAGAATACTTCAGAAAAGACTAGAACGGTGATTTTGGATGAAAATAAGCATAATAGGTACAGGTTACGTAGGATTAGTTTCAGGAACTGGATTTGCATCCAAGGGTCATGAAGTAACCTGTGTAGATATAGATGAAGAAAAAGTCGACAAAATCAATCAGGGAGTTCCGCCTATATACGAAGAGGGGCTAGACAAATTATTGAAAGAAGTAGTTAATGAAGATAAAATGATAGCTACGACGGATACTGTAGATGCGATAAAACAAACCGATGTTACTTTTATCTGTGTGGGAACTCCTTCTAAACAAGATGGTAGTATCGATACCAGTGATGTAGAAAAGACTGCGGAAAATATTTCTAAGGCTTTATCAGAAAAAGATGATTATCATGTAATTTGTGTTAAGAGTACCGTAGTTCCAACTACCACTGACACAAAAGTCCTACCATTTTAGAAGAGAGCGGGAAAGAGATTGCAGAAGATTTGGGCCTCGGTATGAATCCTGAATTTTTACGGGAAGGGGTAGCATTGCATTGGATGACTTCTTAAATCTCGATAGGATAGTGATAGGAGGAAGGGATGAAAAAACGGTCAATAAGGTTTCTAAAGCTTATGAAAATTTCGATGCGCCTGTGGTTAAGACCGATATAAGGACTGCAGAGATGATAAAGTATGCCTCGAATGCCTTGCTAGCCACTAAAATATCATTTGCGAATGAGTTATCAAGAATTTGCGAAAAAGTCGGAATCGATGTATAGACGTGATGGATGGAGTAGGCCTAGATCATCGAATCAACAGAGATTTTTTGAATGCAGGAGCCGGCTTTGGAGGTAGTTGCTTCCCAAAAGATGTAAAAGCTATACATAACTTTGCAGAAGAATTAGGGTTTAATGCCAAAATATTGAGTTCGGTTTTAGAGGTCAATGAAGAACAATCTCTTCATACTGTTGATTTATTGGAAGAAGAGGATATTGGAATGGTTATGTATGATGTTCAAAATTTTGAATCTGTAACAGACAGTATTGGAGAATAAAAAATAAGAAAATTAGGCGCTGAGAACAAAATGGTGAAGTGGTTGAAAAAATATTTATCTAATTTAGAGAGGGGTATGTAACATGGTCAACCCAGATTATAATTTAATCTCTCCAGTAAAAAATGAAGAAGAAAACATTAATGACTTAGCAAAATGTGTTATAGATCAATCGCAAAAACCTCAAGCATGGGTAATAATAGACGACGGTAGTACTGACAGTACGCCTGAACTATTAAAAAAATTATGTGTTGAATACGGCTGGATACATTCGTTTAGGATGTCAGAAAAATCAGAGAGGACATTCGGAAAACATTTTGCTAAAGTTTTAAGCACAGGATTTGATAAGTCCTTAAAAATTTCTAATAGGGTTAAATATCTAGCCAAAGCTGATGCGGATGCTAGGTTCCATGATGAAACATTTGAAAGAATAATTAACGAAATGGAGAAACGACCAGATTTAGCTATAGCTAGTCCAAATTTAATGACTTTGAAAAAGAGTATAGATGTTTCAGCCCTAAAGCAACCTCAAAGAATTCTAAATGATAAAAATTTAGTAATTTACAGCAGCGAAAATAGAGTTGATGAACCGTTTGATGAAATCAGAATTTATAGGAAATCGTTTCTTAATGAAATCGGCGGCTTTCCTATCACGGATGCATCATCGGATATAATCCATGCTAAAGCTATAATGAATGGTTATGAAGTTGCTCACATCGAAGATGTTTGGGGGTGTTTGGTTCGTGAAACTAATACTACACTTGAAAATATGTATGAGATGGGGAAATTTCATGGATACAGGGCCTACATTCAATATTATCATCCTCTCATGTTATTAGCTAGAATATTCTTTTGTATGTTTTCTAAACCTGTATATGGTATTGGGCATATTTCTGGGTATCTCCAAGCATTTATAAATCAAGAAGAAAGAATTAATGATCCGGATGTGATTGAATATTATAGAAAAGAACGATTTAAGAAATTGTTTGATTTTATTAGATAAATTAGTTTTAAAAATAAAACTTCAAGGTTATAAAAAGTTGGTAAATTGAGGAGTATATATGGGTATTAATTTAAAAGCTATTCACATCCGGTTCATTCTTTTGTTAGCACTGATATCTTCAATACTAATTGATATTATACTTATTATTACACCCCAAGTAGAATCATATGAACCATCAATATATTCCGCGTTTCCAAATTACTTTTGGTTATTAATAGTAATTTCTCTTATTTTTGGTTCATTAGTAGTTATTCATTCAGATGATAAGAAATATCTTTTGTATGGGGTTGGAGTAATTTTATATATTAATATTTTAATTATATCCTTACCGATTTTTAGAGGTTACTTTATTTACAGTAGAGGAGATATAATAACTCATATAGGATGTATTAAGGATCTAATGGGCAGGGGGTTCGTCCACGATCAAAATTACTACCCCGGATTACATGTCTTTGCCACAAATTTTGCATTGATAACAAAGATGCCTGTAACTATAATATTTCAATTCTTTTCAATTGTTTTTTACATATTTTTTTCATCTTCGATATATATACTTTTTAAACACGGTTTTAATGATATAAACAGAAAGTATCCTATCTTACTAGGAATACTCTTGATTTTTGGGGCGGTACATTTGAATATTAAACCAAACAACATGGTTTTTTTATTTCTTCCTCTACTTATATATTTAATAATCAAAATTTACAGAGAAAAAAAGAAAAAGAATACATTAATTTGTTTTTTTATAATGATGGTTGGTTTGATTTTTTCTCATCCAATATCCTCATTTTATATTTTTATAATTCTTATCATTTTCGATCTTTATATTTATCACAGCAGTTTTTTGAAATATAGTGACGAACACCAATTTAGAAATTTGCCAAATAAAGGTGTATTAGCTTTATTTTCACTCTGGTTTAATTGGTATTTTTTATTTCCTACAATACAACATGGATTTAGAAAAGCTTTATATTCATTATTTATTGAAGAAGCAATTAATCCTGCTTTAGTATACTATACTGCGGCTTTGAATGTGTATGATGTAAAAGTTATAGATGCTATACAAATAATAATGTTTAGATTTGGTTTGGAAATGATTCTGTTATTTTTTTCGTTATTGATTATCTTATTTACACTTGTCAAACAGAGAAAAAGTACTATCTTCGTTTTTTTTAATAAAAATCTGTCCGGATTTTTTATTTTATCTTTTCTAACTTTTGTAGTTTGGTCCGGAATGAATTTTTTTGTTGATTTTGTACATTTTTATAGGCTTTTTAAATGGTTTACATTTTTTTCTATATTTATCAGCACAATAATAATAAACTTTAGTTTTCAAAATAGATTGACCAAAACAATAATATTGACTATTTTAATTTTTATTATTATAGTGATTTCTGTTTTTAGTGTACATCCTTCCTCTATATCCAAAGAGGCTAATAATCAAGTTTCTTTGCAAGAAGTAGTCGGATCAGAATGGTTTTTAGAAAACAGCAAAGGGAATGAATCAATTTGGAGTTTTGGGACAGATAGAGAAAGGATGGGACATCTTATTTATGGAAGGTATTCTGTTCCGGATAGAATTCAAAGCCAACAAGAAAAAGAAATGCCACAACATTTTGGATATAAGGAACATGAGACGGTAGGAGAAAACTTTTCTGGATATATCACTCATACTGATGTAACGCGCATATTATTTTATGAAGTATTTACGGATTATGAAGAAGACTGGTTTTTTAATGAAACAACATATAATAAATTAAATAATGATTCTTCAGTAAATAGGGTATACGACAATGAATTTTATTACACCTATAAAATTGAAAAAATGAATTCGTAATAATAAATCCTCTATATAACGTGATTCAGAATGGAAGGAAAAAAAGCTTCAAAAATCTTGAAAAGAATTGGAACGCTTTTGGATAAGGAAGATATATGTTTCTGGTTGGATTCTGGAACATTACTTGGTGCAGTTAGAGATGGAAAGATAATAGAAGGGGATAATGATATTGACTTAGGAAGTTGGAGTGACAATTATAATGAAGTAAAAAAGGCTCTCCACCAACTTCCTAGTGATTATTTAGTTATTTATTCAAAACACATACATATTTATTATGAAGATATTAGAATCGATATAACATTGTATGATAAAAAAGATGATACTGCAACTACCTTTTGGAAAGTAAATGATTATTATGTTGGACCAATGATTAATTATATTAGACATTTAGTTGAAGATAAAAGAAGTGCTAAATTTATTAAAATAAGATATCCCTTTTTTCTAACTAACGCTATGGGACACTTTTTTTCCAAATTTTCTCCGGAAATCAGAAGGAAAATGATTAAAAGTCTAAATAAAATCCATGATATGTTGTCATCTAAAATTTTCATCTCAATACCTGCAAAATATTTTAATGAGTTATCTACAATACAATTTTACGGTATAAAATTCAATATTCCTAGTCCTGTGGAAGAATATCTCGAATATAGATATGGTAAAGACTGGAAAACACCTAAAAAAGATTATATTTATTATAAAGATGATGAATCAATAATTGATTAGAGAGTAATAGTCTAATTAAATAAAAGGAGGTAAAAAATGAAAAAAGTCTATCTTACGATAGGAACGGATATAATACATCATGGCCACATAAACGTGATAGAAAAGGCTAGGGAGTTAGGGGAAGTAACAGTAGGAATCTTGACGGATGAAGTAATGGCTAGCTATAAGCGTTATCCTCTATTAGAGTACGATCAACGCAAAAAAGTGATAGAAAATATCAAAGGCGTTGAAAACGTAGTTAGGCAAGAAGAACTTGATTATACCCCTACATTGAAAGAGCTAAAGCCGGATTATGTAGTCCATGGAGAAGATTGGAAGACTGGACCTCAACAAAAAATTAGGGAAAAAGTTATAGAAACTTTAGAGGAATGGGGAGGAGAACTAGTCGAAGTTGAATATACGAAAGATGTTTCGCTAGATAAATTGGATGAAAAGATTGAAGAATTGGGAACAACGCCAGATGAAAGAAGGAAGAAGCTTAGAAAGCTTATAGAAAAAAAAGACATCGTTCGCATCATAGAAGCTCATAACGGATTAACTGGGTTGATAGCCGAGAAAACAAAATTCCCTAAAGAGGATAAAATAGAAAGCTTCGATGGGATGTGGGTAAGTAGTTTATGTGATTCTACAGTGAAAGGAAAACCTGACATTGAGTTAGTCGATGAAACTTCACGGATCAATACGATTAATGAGATCTTGGAGGTTACGACCAAAACGATAATATTGGATGGGGATACAGGCGGTAAAGTCGAACATTTTGTTTACACAGTTAAAACCCTAGAGAGAATAGGCGTTTCTGCCGTGATAATAGAGGATAAGATAGGATTGAAGAGAAATTCCTTATTCGGTACAGAAGTGGAGCAAAAACAGGATACTATAGAAAACTTTACGAGGAAAATATCAGAAGGTAAAAAAGCACAGGTCACTGATGATTTCATGATAATAGCTCGTATAGAAAGCTTGATACTTGATGCTGGATTAGATGATGCCTTGGAGCGGGCTGAGGCTTACATAGATGCTGGTGTAGATGCTGTAATGATCCACAGCAAAGACGATGATCCAGATGATATCTTAGCGTTCTTTGACGAGTATGAAGATTTTGAGTATAAGGTTCCAGTTGTCGTGGTTCCAACCACGTATTGTCAAATAACCGAAGAAGAGTTGATAGAAGCCGGAGCAAATGTGGTTATTTATGCCAATCATCTCCTGCGTAGTGCATATCCAGCTATGAAGAAAGCTGCTGAAAGTATCTTGGAGCACAATCGAGCTAAGGAAGCAGACGAAAAGTACTGTATGGGTATAAGAGACATCTTAACTCTTATACCTGGAGGGAAATAGATGTTAGATCCTGGAGAATTTTTCTCTACATTGATTGATAATGATGTAGAGTTTTTTACTGGAGTTCCTGATTCATTACTGAAGTGTTTTTGTGCCTATGTCACAGATAACGTATCTAAAGGAAATCATATTATCGCTGCGAATGAAGGTAATGCAATTGGTGTAGCGTCGGGGTATTACTTGTCCACAGGAAAAATTCCACTGGTCTACATGCAAAATTCTGGTATGGGAAATGCTACTAATCCGCTGTTGTCTTTGGTAGATGAAGAAGTGTACAATATACCTGTTCTTTTGATGATAGGATGGAGAGGTGAACCAGGTAAGAAAGATACCTGTCAGCACATCAAACAAGGGAAAGTCACTAGAGATCTGTTGGATACTATGGATATACCCAACTTTGTTTTGCCTGAAAAGATATCAGAAGCTAAAGCTTTGGTCGAAGAGATTGTTAAGGATATGAAAGACGATAAAAAACCTCGAGCATTAGTTGTTAAGAGAGGAACTTTCTTAGAATATACTTTAGAACAGGATGAAAATATCAGTTGTGATATTACTAGGGAAGAAGCGATCGAGAAGATTATAAAAAATATTGAATGGAAGACTGGAGAAAATCTTGTGGTTTCTTCCACAGGTAAGATATCTAGGGAGCTTTACGAAGTACGTGGAAGATTGAACCAAGGACATGAGAAAGATTTTTTGATGGTCGGTTCGATGGGACACGCCTCACAGATAGCTTTAGGGATAGCTTTAAGAAATGAAGATAAACAGGTTATATGCATTGAAGGTGACGGTTCTTTGATCATGCACATGGGAGTTTTATCTACAATAAGCTTGAATGATGCAGTCAATCTTAAACATGTAATACTAAATAACTGTGCCCACGATTCTGTAGGTGGTCAGCCTACAGCTGCTCCAGTTGTAGATTTCCAAAAGATTGCTGAAGGAGCGGGATATAACAAAGTAATGAAAGCTAACACTCCATCGGAAGTAGATGAGAAAATTAAGGAGTTGTTGAAAACAAAAGGACCAGCTCTTCTTGAAGTTAGAGTTAAAAAAGGTGCTAGAAAAGATTTAGGTAGGCCAGATATCGGACCGATAGAAAGAAAAGAGATGTTCATGGATTTTTTGCAGGATTAAAGTGAGACCATGAAGGCTATAATCCTTAATTCAGGTGAAGGTAAGAGGATGGGGCACTATACCGATGACAAGCCTAAATGCATGGTGGAATTAAATGATGAAACTATATTGTCTAGGCAGCTAAGATTGCTTTCGGAGAAAGGTATCAAGGAGATTGTCATAACAACAGGACCCTTTGAAGATAAACTAAAAGAACATGTTGAAGAAGTTTATAACGAGTTAAAAATCGAATACGTACACAATCTAGAATACAAATCTACAAATTATATCTATTCTCTCTATCTGGCAAAGGAATTGATCGGGCCTGAAGATATTTTGTTACTACACGGCGATTTAGTATTCGAAAAAAGGATTTTAGATTTACTGTTATATGATGATAAGTATAGCCGTGGACTCGTGAATCATGACGAATCATTAAAAAAAGATTTCAATGCTTGTATAGAAGATGGATTTGTAAAAGAGATAGGTGTAGATATAGATGGAAAAGTAGGTTTTATGCCATTTTATTTTTTGAAAAATGAAGATTTTAAAAGATGGATGGGGTCCATGGAAAGTTTTGTAGAAGATGGAAAAAAAGGGGTGTACGCTGAAAACGCTTTGAATCCCTTATTGAAAAAAGAAAAATTAAAGATACAAAGTGTTGATTTTTCTGATCTTTTCTGCATGGAGATAGATACTGAACCTGATTTGAAAAAGGCTAAAAGTTTTTTAGGTGATTGATATGGTTAAAGAATTCTTTGAGGATGGAGCAATCGAAAAAACTAGAGTTGTTTTGGATGACTTAGAAGCTGAAAAAGTTTTTCTAGTTCATGGTGAAAAATCCTTTTCGATGAATGGAGCTAAAGAGGAGTTAGAAAAAATCAAAGATGAGATGGATGTTGAATTCGACGAGTTCACAGATTATTCTTCGAATCCTAAAATTGAAGAGATAAAAAATGGGGTAGAACAATTTAATAAAAACGATAATGATTTAGTTATGGCTGTAGGTGGAGGGAGTGCCATTGATGTTGCTAAGTTGATCAACATATTTTCTTTCCAAGAGTCTAATCCAGAAAAATATGTTTTGAAGGAAAAAAGTATCGAGTCCAACGGGTTACCCTTTCTAGCTGTTCCAACCACTGCTGGAACGGGTAGCGAGGCTACGCATTTTGCTGTGGTTTACATGGATGGGAAAAAATATTCGGTTGCTCATGAATATATATTGCCGGATTATGTGGTCTTGGATCCTAAATTAACGTTAACTTTACCTAAGTATCAAACAGCTTGTACAGGCATGGATGCTTTATGCCAGGGCATTGAATCATATTGGAGTGTTAACTCGACAGAAGAATCTAAAGAATATGCAAAAAAAGCTATTGAATTGATACTCGAAAACATATCCCGAGCGTATGAAAAACCAGATGATTTAGCAGCTAGAAAAAACATGTTACAGGGAGCTAATCTTTCCGGAAAGGCTATTAACATCTCAAAGACTACAGCCCCTCATGCATGTTCCTACGTAATCACCTCTAAATGTGGTATACCACATGGGCATGCAGTTGCGATAATGATGAAGGAGTTTTTGAAGTATAATGGAGAAAATATTGATAAACTGATAGACAAAAGGGGTACGGATTATTATCAGGAGATTATATCAGAGTTATATTCGTTGATGGATGGTTCATCTCCTGTAGAGGCATTAAACTTCATCGGCCGAATGATGAACGAGATAGGTTTGGAACCATATTTAGGGAATATTTGTGAAAATATTCGATTAGATGATTTTGTATCTAGAGTAAATATGGAACGTTTGAAAAACAATCCTATTGTATTAAACCAATCAGATATAGTTTTAATTTTTAAAAACGTGATTGCTTAATTATCAAAAAATGATATGAATTTATCTCATTATCCTATTATACTCTTAACGAAAGTAATTTCTTCTTTTTTTAATATTTTAAAAATCAAAACGGATAATAGATAAAAACCCGAACCCAAAACGATGTCGATGTATATGGGTGTTATTGTTAGATAATTGATTAAAAAAAAGATGAATATCGAGGTAAGAAAAGAAGAAACAACCAATTTTGGAATATAATCTAGTTTTATTGTGATATCAAAGTTTTTCAATGCAAAGTTTAAAGCTAATGTAACCAGTATGAAGTAGGATATAACGGTTGTAATTGCAGCACCGATTATACCGATGCGTGGGATTAACAAAATATTTCCTGAAATATTCACGAAACTTGCGATCATCCAAAAACTCGCTATTAATTTTGTTCGATTTTTTAATATTATATATCTTGAAAAAAGCGTGTAAATACCCATAAAGAAACCCGTAATAGATGTAAAAATAATTATGATGTAACCGTTTTCTGCAATTGCAGGGGTTGCAAATATTTCAAGAATACGTCTTCCGAAGAGTAGTACACCTATAAAATAAAGAGAAGAGATAATCAAAAAGAACTTCACCGAATAGCTTGTTATCACATAGATAGTTGACAAATCATTATTTTCGTAATATTCTGAAAAGGCAGGCGTTAAAACAAAAACGAGAACTCCAGTGAACATTGCAGGTATTGCCATCCCTAACATGTAGCCAGGAGTATAATAACCAACAAAGGTAGCACCCAAAAAGAAACCTATCAGAAGTCTATCACTAGTGCTAACCAACCATACTGAAAGATCGGAAGGTATTAGAGGTATTCCAAAGTTTAGATATTCCTTCGTTCTGGAGAATTTAGGTCTTGTAAATTTTAACTTTCTTGATACTAAAATCGTGAGAACAATAAACAATAAACCTCTCACAAATACCAATGCGAGTACTGCTCCGATCAGGCCGTAACCCATTATAACCAAAGACACTGCAAGAGCTATTTCGGAATATCTGGTGGTCACTTCCAAAATGGCATAGGTTCTCATCTCTCTAAAAGCTCTAAATACAGTTATGAACAGTTCATCCATAGAACGGACGAACAAAAATACGGCTAGGATTTGTACGATTATAATACGTCCTTCAAATATTGTATTTGCCAGTATTGAAGGGAATAAAAATATCAATGTGGAAGCGAAGATAGAAGTGGTTAGAACAAGGAAAGTTATCGCAGAGAAATCCTTACCGATCTCTTTGATATCATCTTTTGAAGGGAATATGCGCACAGTGGCATAGGGCAACCCCATTCTGATGATGGGGTTTAAAATGCCTATTGTTGCACTTACCTGTACCCACAAACCATAATCGTGTTCGCCCAGGATCTTGGTCAAAAAAGGGATTAAAATTATCCCTGCTACTGAAAGTAGCATCTTTGAGATTCCGATTATGCCTATGTCCTTAACGGTTTGCTTAAGAGTCACACATAGTGAAAACGACTTAAACTTTTAAAGTTATTGGACGGATGTTTACCAACCCCACCAAACGCTGTTCATAATCCAATTGCCGTTAACTGATTTCTTATCCAGACATCAAAAAATCCTTATCGACTCATCCAAATATTTTGTACGAACAGCGTTTGTTATCCCCAATTTCATTACGAATGACGTCAGGTGATTCATACACGAACGCCGTCAGGTAACAGACGCTGTTTGTACACGAACTACGTCTGTTTTTTCATACACCCTTTTCGATCATTTGTAATTCTGTACCTACAGTGTTCTATAGATGAACCCATTTTTTTCAGACTCATCTTTCGAAAATATTCCTCGTACATCGATGAGCAACAGGTTAGTATTAGTCAAAGCTTTCAAGTTATTTATTGATATATCTTTGAACTCATTGTGTGAAACAGTGAAAACAAAGCTGTCCACATCAAAATCTAGATTATTGATGTTGCTCAAGGGTTTCACATCAAAGGTTTTGATTTCCTCCCCACTCAGTAGAGGATCGTAGCCGTAAACATCGATATCGAAGGCCTTCAGCTCTTTTATCAGATCCTTAGCTGGAGACTTCCTCGTATCAGCTACATTCTCTTTATAGGTAAGATCCATCACGATGACCTTAGAATCCTTGATCACTTTACCCGTTTCGTTCAGATCCTTGATAGTCATGTCCGCCACGTGGTTGGGTATGTTATCGTTGATGGAACGACCCGCGAGGATCAGCTGCTGGGGACGGTGATCAATTTCCTTCGCTTTATATACTAGATAATACGGATCTACAGGGATACAATGCCCTCCTACAAGTCCAGGGCTATATCAATGAAAATTCCATTTTGTCGCTGCAGCATCCAACACGGCATCTGTATCTAAGCCCATTTTGTCGAATATGAGAGAGAACTCATTCATCAACGCAATATTCAATTCTCGTTGGATATTCTCATCACCTTTGCCGCTTCCGCTGTTTTAATGTCCTTAGCTTTATAGACATCGGTAATCAGCCCATATAGTTCAGCTAGCGTTTCCGTTGTGTCTTCATCGATCCCTGCTACGATTTTTGTAATTTTGTCTAAGGTATGATCTTCATCGCCAGGGTTAATTCTTTCGGGAGAATATCCGACTTTAAAGTCCTTTCCACATACAAGTCCCGATTCACACTCCAAAATAGGAACAACGATTTCTTCAGTTACACCAGGGTACACGGTCGATTCCAATACCACCGTTGCACCTTTTTTGAGATTTTTTCCTACCGTCGTTGCTGCAGATTTTACATAGGATAAATCCGGTTCTTTCGATTGCGTTATTGGTGTTGGTACCGTGATAATTATAAAATCTGCTTGTTTTATCAGTGAAGGATCCGAGGTACAGATTAAATTTTTATTATTTTTTTCTATAGTTTTTAGCTTATTCTTATCTATATCTATTCCTATAGTTCTTATGTGATTGGAGAATGCCTCCGCGAGGGGTAACCCGACATAGCCCAGCCCAACTATGCACACTGTAGCTTCGCCTCTTTCTATTTCCTTTTTCATTTTTAATACCATCTTTCACCTCAACCTTACGTTATAATAATCCATATACCACTCTACAAATTTTTTGGTACCTTCTTTCAAATCAGTTTTAGGTTCATACCCCAGTTTTTCTTGCGATGTTGAAATATCGGCGTAGGTGATCTTCATATCTCCAGGCTGCATCGGCATCATGTTCTTCTCAGCTTCCATCCCCACTGTATCTTCTAACATTCCAATAAAATCCATCAAATCTATAGGAGTATTGTTTCCTAGATTAAATATTTCATAATCAAACGCCTTGTTTAGCGAGGAAATAACACCTTCTACAATATCGTCGATATAGGTAAAATCCCTTTTCATATCACCGTAGTTGTACACGTCAATGGATTTTCCATTTACGATCCTGTCCGTGAATTTGAACAAAGCCATGTCTGGTCTCCCCCACGGTCCATAGACAGTGAAGAACCGTAGCCCTGTGCAGGGTAGATCGTACAGATGACTGTACGAATGAGCCATTACCTCGTTCGCAACCTTTGTAGCAGCGTAATACGAGACAGGTTTTGTAACGTCATCCTCGACCGAATAAGGAATCTTTTCATTGCCGCCATACACGGAGGAAGAAGAAGCATACACAAAATTCTTTACATCACTATATCTTGCCATCTCCAACACATTAGTAAATCCTTCCAAATTGGACTTCTGATATGCGTGAGGATTTTCTACAGAGTAGCGTACGCCTGCCTGCGCAGCGAGATGACATATCCTATCTATACTATGTTTGTCAAAAATATTTTCCAATTTGTTCAAATCACAAAGATCCTCATGATAAAACTTGTACTCATTGCATTCTTCCAATATTGAATTCCTATCCCACTTCAATCTCTGAGAATAATAATCGTTTACATTATCGATCCCTACAACTTGTTCGTCTTTCTCCAATAAAGCTCTCGCAACATGGAACCCAATAAAACCCGCAGAACCAGTGACAAGTGTTGTTGTCATATTTTCAGCACCTATTCTTTCTTGTTTTTAGAATTTTCCTTTCTTCTTTCTAACTCAAGCTCATCAGCTTTTTTCAGCGACTCAAAGGTCCCGATATCGTACCGTTTCCCTTTATAGATATAGCCGTAGAGGTCATTTTTATTCTTTCTCATCAGCTCAATGGCGTCTGTGAGCCAGAGTTCGTTGTTTTTCCCCGGCTCCACTTTTCGTATATACGTAAATATCTTGGATGAGAGTATCATCAACCCAGCGATATTCAGCCAGTGATCGTTCCGTTTGTACGGTTGGGCCTCTTTCAAGGTGGGTTTCTCTATGATTCCACGTACTTTGTTCTCATCATCGAGGTTTACCACCCCAAAACGGCGAGGATCGTTGACAGGGTTCAAGACCAAAGTCCCCGCACCGTTTTTTTGCTTATGAAAAGCAACAATTTCTTTCATCACGTTGTACGGCGAGATGTAGTTGTCCCCATAGATCAGGGCAAAGTCGTCGTGATCGATGAACGTTTCGGCTAGGGCAGTGGCGTGGGCCGTACCCTTCGGTTCTTCTTGGACTCGATAGTACACATCGATACCAAACTCATCCCCTGATCCCAGATAATCGATGATGGCGTGTTTCTTTCTTCCCACGATCACCAACACTTCCTCTACCCCCCCATGCCGTAGTACTTCAACCACGTGCCCTATCGTCGGTTTTTTTCCGACTCGAATCATCTCCTTCGGAATCGCTTTCGTGATAGGCCGCAGCCGTGTTCCCTCGCCAGCCGCGAGAATTACTCCTTTCTTCACCATGTGATCACCAACATATCCCCTCGTAGTTGTTTCCTTCGAGAATCTTTCTACCGTCGATCACCAGTTTATTGTTATAGTTGAGATTTTTAAACTCCTGCCATGCTGTGACTAGTAACACGGCCTCAGTTTTGTCTATCACGGACTGAGCATTGTCTTCATACCTTACTTCTGGGAAGCGTTCCTTCATGTGTCCCATTGCTTTTGGATCGTACGCGTAGACATTCGCGTTTTCTTCTATTAGCCCCTGAATGATCGGGATCGCACGGGACTCTCTAATATCGTCGCTCTCGGGCTTAAAGGCAAGCCCCAGTACGCCGATATTTTTGTTTTCTACATCTCCTAGCTTATTTTTCAGCAGCTCAATCATTTGTAGCGGCTGCCGCTCGTTTACCTTCATCACACTTTCGAGGAGCGTGGGATCGTAGGTCAGCTCCATCGCTTTGGCAATCAGTGCCTTCACGTCCTTGGGAAAACACGAGCCGCCAAACCCACAGCCCGCCCGTAAGAACTTCGGCGAGATCCGTGTGTCTAACCCCATCCCTTCGGCGACATCGTACACGTCGATGCCTAATTTCTTACAGATATTCCCGATCTCATTGATAAAGGAGATTTTCGTTGCGAGAAACGCGTTGGACGTGTACTTTATCATCTCTGCCGTTCGTATATCAACGCGGAGGATTGGGCATGAAAAATTTTTGTACAATTTGTCGAGCATATCGCCGCTTTTTTTCTCGTCGACACCGATTACAATCCGATCGGGATGCATAAAATCGTGGACTGCTTTTCCCTCCCTAAGAAACTCGGGGTTCATACAGATGCCGAAGTGTTGGTTTCCTGAGGATTTTTCTATAATTTCTTTTATTTTTTCTGTTGTTCCAGGAATAACGGTGGATTTTACTACCACCAGATGGTACTCCTCTTTCTCTTTGAGGGCCGTGCCTATTTGCCTTGCGGCTTTTTTTATATACATCAAATCGATGGATCCATCTTCCTTTGAGGGCGTCCCCACACAGATGAATGTGATGTCAGAGTTAAGTACCGCTTTTTTGAGGTCTGTGGTGGCTGACAGCCTTGTTCCCACCGTCTCCTGTAATATCTCTTCCAGCCCCCCTTCATAAATAGGTGGCTGTTTGTTATTGATACGATCTACTTTTTCCTGTACGATATCCACGCAGGTCACGGTATGGCCAAGGCTGGCGAGGCAGGCTCCTGTCACGAGCCCAACGTAACCTGTGCCAATAATTGAGATGTTCATTGTTACTCTCCTTCATCAACCAACTTTCCTATCCCTTCTCTCAGCCCTATCGACGCCTCAAACCCCAGCTCCTTTTTCGCCTTGGTCGTGTCTGTCAGTGTTTCCTGCACGTATCCCTTTATCGGGTTCTCCACGTACTTTGGTGTGATATCAGTTTCCAGTATCTCGTTGAGAATCTCCACGAGCTTGTTAAGACTGTAGCATTCGCCCGTGCCGACATTGAAGATATCGTGTTCGATTTCCGCATTGAACGCGGCGAGAATGGCCTCTGTGACATCGTCGACGTACGTGAAATCCCGTGTCTGCGTACCGTCGCCGTAGATCACCGGCGTATCTCCCTCCTGCATTTTCCATAAGAACTGTGACACCAAGTTCGCGTACCGTCCCTTCGCCTTTTCCTTCGGTCCGTACACGGAGAAGAACCGGAGTGCGATCGTCTCCGTTCCGTGCCAGTCGTAGTGGAGTTTAGCGAGCCGTTCCATGGAGTACCGTGCCTCCGTGTAGTAATCCTTCACATAAATAGGCATATCCTCTCTCCACGGCGTGGGGTTCCCGTTGTAAATGGAGGAACTGGACGCCCAGACCATCTTCACGTTCTTTTCTCGAGCTAGATCCAGCATGTGCAGGAAGTCGTTGACTGCTTCCCCAACGAGCGAGGGATCCTCCCAGTACATTGGGGAAGAAGAGTAGATCCCCATATGGAAGATTCCGTCAATCTCATCAACTTCTTCCGATGTCACGTCTCCACAGTCCTTGTGAATGAGCTCTATATCTTTTTTAAACTCTCGAATATTCTCTTTCGCTCCGGTGTGGAGATTGTCGACCACCACAACATCGTGTCCTTTCTCTACGAGCAGATCCACCAGGTTACTCCCGATGAACCCTGCGCCTCCTGTCACGAGCATTCTCATATTCATCACCATATTTTAGCTTTTAACGAATTTCATAGTACTTCTCTTCTACGATTCTTTACTATGCATGTACCTCTCTACGAGGAAAATTCCGAGTGCAACAACAACTAACACAACTGTGAGCCTCCACTCGTCACACTGAATGATCCCGAGCTGATATGTGTCCCAGCTGAATGGGAACAGTAGATGTATCCCTCCCTCCACATGCCCCATGAGGAGATCGAGTCCTAAATGCGTTGCAGCGCCGAGAAGGAAGAGGGAGAAGGTGAGCATCATCTCGGAGAACAAGGATGCAACAATTGCCGCAGAAAGGACCGAGCCGATGGGTGTATGCAGCGGTGTGAGGAACTCCATCTCTATCCCAAAAAAATCAAAAAGCAGTTCGATTTTTACCAGATCGGGGATCAAGGACCCCACCATCACGAGCATCGTTCGATGCGTGTCAAAGGGAAATCTATACCTGAGGATCCTGCAGAGGATGTAGGCGAAGGCGAGATGAGCGAGCCAGTCAGGCATGCTCCCGCCTCCTGATGATCATTTCGGCTGTATCGAAGATCCAGTATCGGAAAAATAGGTACAGCATGATCGGGATTACGATAGCAGAACGAATGAAGATACCGTAGTACGACCATTTCTCATACACAATGATCTTCTCGGGAACGATCTCGTTGCCGTGGAGCACACCGAGGATCTCCACGAAGTCCCCCTTGTTCATCGCGTCATCCGAGTGGACGATGATCTCCTTTTCGCTGGATCCGTACTCGATACGTATCGTCTCAGCCCCGATCACCACGCCGCCAATGGACACCGTTCCTTCGACACCTCTCACCACCTCTTCATTCGTGGGGTACTCCTTGTGTTCCTCGTAAGTGAGCGCGTAGTACCCCATGAGCAGGGTGAGAAGTGACAGACAGACACAGAGTACCACGATTCGCCGCATGTGTTATCCTCCTTTTGATAGAAAAAAACCACTACCCAGACCACACGCCTATTAGTTCTACCTGCACATCATATATCTCCAGATATATTCGTACATGGATTCACGAAGATGATCTCTCTATCTTTTGAGTAATCTAGTATTATCCCTCAGCAGTTTCTCTATTTTTTGGGTCATGGGATGTTCATCCCGTGTACCATGAGAATACGCACTCTTCATGTTCGTGCACCCTGTATCGTTCCATGTGCCAGAGTATACCATACGATTTACACACTAACATTCTCAAGATCGATCTCACCAGCAGCTATAGGGTGTGCCAAGAGTCTGCCCTCATGGAACTCTTTCATGATTGTGTCTATTTTTCTTGAAATTTCTGGTGAGTAATATGCCTCTCCGCAGTCCTCACAGATGTAAGCTGGAACATCGTTGATGGAGATCACTTCCTTTCCTACTTTGGCAACAAACTCAGTCTTCCCTTTGGACAGCTTTCCTTTACAAAAACTACATTTTTCTGGTTTCATTATTTATCCCTCCTTACTTTATACTCTATCCATTTATTTTTGTCTGGATGATACACGGTTACTATTCTTATATGATCTTCACATTGAGAGATAAGGATTTTTATTCAGGTGTGAACGCAGAGGGGCATGCTCATCTTCTGGATACTCTTCAATTATTTCTCCCTTTTCTATAAGGTCTTTAATATTGTCTGTGGATATATTTCTCTGGAACATTCTCACCCTTGCGTGATTTGAAATAATAAATCTATCTTCTTGAATACATTTTTTAATGATCTCATGATTGATTTCATCGATGTCCGTCTGATCACCCTATAATGCATTTATGGTTTTTGTTCTTTATTACTCTATCTATTCCCCAGAAATCTAATTTTATTTCTCCGATACGTCAACGCGAAGTCGTACTATGATATGATGCGATGACCACTATACTTTGGGGTAAGCACGTTCTTTTCCCCCTTAAGAAGGTAATGAGAACACTTGTTTCAACGTTTCCTCAAAAAAATTTCTTCTTTTTACTGCGTCTAGAAACAATTTTTCTTCTTTTCCATTTAAATTTTTTAATATCCCCGCGTATTTCAAAATATCTTTTTTATCATCTTTTTCTTTGCTTTTTAAACTCGATTTCTACCTTCTCACCCTCTTCCAACTCTACCTTCTCTAATAATGGCAATGTTCCCTTTTCATAGATCGCCCTTGTTTTCATACAGATCATTGCTTATTCTTCTCTCACCTTAACAAATCTTTGCACGATTTTTCACGTACTTCTTCAAAAAGGACAGTTCTGTGTATACCTTCAACTACCCAGACCACGTCCGCCTCTCATCCTTCCGTCAATTGAGATCGTGGTCCCCTCTCTATTACTCTTCTTCCCGATCATCTATCCGGCTGACTTTAAAAACTTTTTCTCCATTCCTCGTACTTTCCAATATACCACGATATTTCCACATTTGAAGATGGAACTGTGGGAAGAGCAAAAGGTATAAATATACCGAAGACGAAGGGAGCACGAGTGATATCATGCATAAGCTAGTATGGGTACTGATTGGCATTGTCTTGATTGCAGTAGGGCTCTACACCCTGATCCCGCAGGGGTTAGGATGGTGGGAGGAACTAGTGACAGTGTTCGAAGGAGCCATTGGCATTGTCCTGATCCTCGCAGGAGTGTTCTGCTTTTTCATTGCGAAAATATAGCTCTCTTTTTTTCTTTTTTTCACGAGAGTGACGATCATTGTATCAGTAATTTCTACTACATTAACAGTATTCACTAGGGATGCCTCAAAGACCATCTATTTTTCCCCTGGCTCCTCTATGTGTTCTTGCAAAATGAAGATACAACCCAGATCTCTACATTGCAGTGAGAGAGGAACACCCACATATCTGATCTCACGTATGCAGCAACAGAACGAATGAAAAGATATATAAGCATAGAGACCAACCTATTACGTATGGAGGCACATGAATATCTGTTGAACCATTCGCAACAGTGGTCGGAAAAGTATCCGGGAAAGTACATTGCAATTGTGGGGAGTGAGCTGGTGGCTATTGGAGATAGTGAAAATGAGGTCTTCAAAAAAGCGAAGGAGAAGTACCCTGAAAAAGAAGTGTCTATCACCTATGTACCACGAGAAGAGGAGACAGTGACGCTCTTATGAAGTTTTCGTACGTACAGTCCAACTTGCAGAAAAGACATTTTCCACCACAATTGGATTCTCGAGACAACTCGGTATAGGATTCAATATTATTGGAAGAAAAGATATCTTCACACAATTTACGATCTGTTTTAATGAAAAAGAAAAAGTTGTCGAATTCATCCCGTGATGAAGCGATGTTCACCGTTCGTAGTAAAAGCCATATTTTTCCTTCTTTAAGGAAATAGTTCTTATACTGTAATACCGTTGAGGAACTCGAGCCTTATGTCCTTGAGTATATCCTCCTTTCTATCATTTTCCATTACTATAAGTAAATCTATATCTGATCGTCCATCAAAATCTCCCCTTGCCAAGGATCCAAAAAGAATGATGCTCACAAGATCTTCTCCGATCTTTTTTTTACATCTATCGACAATGATTTTCAGAAGTCTCTCTTTCTCAACTAATTTCATATGATTACTCTACGATGTCTTCACATAAAAATATATCACTTCTACCGCCGGAATGATTGCCTTGTACATGGAGAAACGCTTGAACTTTTTCAGAGATACGAACCTCATACGATATTATTCTACCCCATCAAAGGGTATACATTCGGATTTTCCTCTATATTAGACAACTCCTTCCATCGTTTTTCGGAGACAGGGATTCGTTTGCTCATAGCAGGGAAATCTCTTGGTTACAATATTCACCACATGTTAATAACGGTATCTGTCATTTCATCCATGTATTTCTTGTACGATTCTTTTATATATGAGATATTATCAAAAACCTGATTTTACTTTATTTTCAATCTTTTTAGAAATTTTCATTGCCAGGTCCTCATCGCCAAGTCTTTTTACAGCTGCCGCCATCTCTACAACACAGATTTTGGGAACGTCAATATCTATCTTCCCCTCGTGTATAGATTTTATCGATCACTGTGTCCAACGCCACGTCCATGGGAGGGACATGTTCCATTACACTGCTGAGGTCGTCGTTCCATCTTCTGCTCACTTCCTTACACCGTTCAATAGATGCTGCCGTATCGAACTCCATCCCGTAATATTCAAGTTTTTTATCTATTAACTCTTTTCTGAATGTTGCTCCGCTCTTTATCAATTTATAGATGTCATAAAGATCTCTCACGTTGTCTCTGGTCATTATCGCACGGACTTTTTCTGCGAGTATCTCGTCTTTCCTCATTACTTGTATTACATATGGGAGGACATCTTTGTAGGGTGGATCGATCTCTTCTGACAGCGGCTTCAACACCACCTTCTCCCTTCTACTGATCTCTACCCGGATGGAACATACACCCCTCTTGTTTCTGTACAGTGGACCTCGTATTTTCACCCTAAATCCTGCTGTTCTTCTTTCATCAGTGAACTTGTCGACTTCAACTGGGTAATTATAGGATTCAATAGTTCTTACTACCGTATCGGCAAGATTTTTTGGAAAAATGTCTGTTTCCTCAGTGAAATCTAGGTCTTCACTGAATCGTGGTATCACTCCGATCTTTTGCAATGCTGTTCCCCCCTTGAAGATAAGATCCGCACTCCATTTCCGTGAAAGCGCTCCCAACACGATATGCTGGAAGTAGTCCTTTTCCACGTGACCAAGCGAAAACGCCGTCGTTCCTACATACGATTTCAATTCCTCTCTATTCATCTTTTCCTCCTATTATCAATAATACGCCATGTTGAATCATACGATCCTCTTCGAGGAAACGATGGGTCCAAGGGTACGTATGTATCGGATAACTTACCGAACTCTCCAGGATCACATCCCTCTCCCTCCCGATCTACTAGGTAACCAAGACGTTTCATCACCACTTGTTTTCCACACATATTCGCATACGTTATTGCTCTTTCCCTATCGATTCCATTCCTTATCGCTTCGATAACCTCTTCTAACGGAACGTAATTATGAAAAAGCAATCCGTCAATGATTGCCTTTTCTTTCTCGGCTATAAACGTTGTTTTTCCATCGAGATATACTTTTTTGATTCCGTACATAAACGATTCATTGGTTTTCACAAAACGTAGTGTGAACGTTCCTTCCTCTACAGATAATTCTCTTTTACCGGACTTCTCTGTATTTACAGTATCGATAATCTGGGGTGTCTGGGTGGTTGTTCCGTAATACTCAAATGCAGCCCATAGAGATACGTACGAAGGAACGTAGATACTCGATGCAATGCTCAAGACAGGTGTAGACGGTACACAGTAATGCCCACGTTTCACCCTCACAAGTACATCATCTTTCACCAACCTGCTCAGTAAGACTCTCGTACTCTCAATTGGTTTATCAAAAAGTGCAGAGATCTGTGAAAGCGTGAATACAGCCGTTCTCAACGAGCCTAATCGTTTCACGATTGTCAGTCTATCCATTATTTCTTTTCGTATTTCCAGTATATAAATGTTTTGTTCCCAACAAATTAACAAAAGTGTTATTAACTATGGATAACACACATACCAATTATTTCTTTTTTCCACAAGATTTAAGTGAGAACATCAAATAATAGCTATATGCATATTAACATGAACTCAGAAAAAGTTCTCTACGCACTCACCATCGGCGTGATTCTTTCGTTAACGATAAACGCTGCGTTGATCTACACGTTGTACTCCACGAAACAGGATATCTCCACGGGAATGGCGCACCTCTCCCAAGAACTGGAGGATCTCAAGGATGAGCCGATCTCGTTTACCTACAACATCGACGAGGAGAAAGTTGTTCCCGTGGAATTCTCCACGGCATTCGATGAGACGGTGACCGTGGAGGTTCCGGTGGACACCACCACCGAAGTACGGATCGTTGACGAGGTAGCGACGACCATCGTACTCAACGGGAAACGACAGCGGATCGTCGTGCCCATCGATACCCGGGTCACCGTCCCCGTGAAGGATACCGTGGAGGTAGACGTTCCCCTCCATAAGGAGCTCACCTTTAAGAAGGATATTATCGTGCCCCTCCAGACAACACTCACCATCAACACCACGCTGGAGGAGATGGGACTCGGAAGTATCATTGATCGTCTCATTGCGTTCATCGAGCAGGCGATGTGACAGCGGTAACCTTTAAATACGTGAGGAATCATGGGAACGCATGAAACGAATCCTTCTTGCTATGATCTTGGTATGGTTCCTCGCTGTTCTTCCCGTCGGTGCGGACTGGTCGCTGTTTCGCCACGATTCGCACCGTACTGGATGTACTTCCGGAGAGCTTCCTGATCACATGGAGCTCGCGTGGAGCTACCATACGGAGGACTCCATTTTTTCCTCTCCCGCCGTGGTTAATAACCGTGTGTATGTGGGATCGGTGGATCACAGTGTCTACTGTCTCGACGCGGAGAGTGGCGAGCTGCTGTGGCAGTACGAGACGGGGTCGTGGATAGGATCCTCTCCCGCCGTACACAAGGAGAAGGTGTACATTGGATCCCGGGACAACTATCTCTACTGCCTCAATGCCGACACAAGAAAACTTCTATGGCAGTACAAAACGAACGGGAACATTGGATCGTCTCCACTTATCGTCGATGGAAAATTGTACGTGGGATCGTACGATCACTCTCTTTACTGTCTCGACGCAGACAATGGAACGCTTCTCTGGGAGTACGAGACGGGAAGCTACGTGGGATCCTCACCGGCATTTGCCGATGGAAAGGTGTACGTCGGATCCTACGATAGGAATATGTACTGTTTCGATGCTGACACCGGTGAACGGCTCTGGTACTACACCACGGATGACTGGATCGGCTCCACCCCTGCTGTCGCAGAGGGTGTGGTCTACGTAGGATCCTATGACCACAATGTCTACTGTTTCGATGCCGCGACGGGTGCGCTGGTGTGGCAGCATGAGACAGACGGTCCCATCGGATCCTCCCCCGCGATCTACAACAAACATATCTATATCGGGTCCCGCGATGGATCCCTCTACTGCCTCACCATGAGGGACGGCACTCTCGTGTGGCAGCACACGACGAACGGTGAGGTGACCTCGTCACCTGCCGTTGTCGATGGAAAGGTCTACGTCGGTTCGTGGGACGCCTCTCTTTACGCATTGGATGCGGAGACAGGAAACCTTCTATGGCAGTACGAAACAGGCGATGAAGTTCATTCTTCTCCCGCTATCGCTAATGACAACCTTTACGTTGGATCGTACGATGGAAAACTCTACTGTTTCGAAGAGCAACGGGCAACACTCTCACTCACATCGGATCCAACTGCTTTAGTCTATATCAACGATGAAAAAAAGGGAGAGACACCGGTGGATCTAGAACTGGAAAAGGGAACGTATACCGTACGGGTAGAGAAAGAGGGCTACGAACCGTACACACAGGAAATTTCCCTCTCACCGGGCGAACGGAAGGAGATCTCCGTTACACTTGCGAAAAAGATACCACCTACCTCGCAGCCCACAACAACCCAGCCCCCGAGCACGACAGTTCCACCCTCTACGCCGTCAGCACCGTCTGCACGTGGTGTCGACCCACTCATATACCTCGGTATTGTTTTCGCCGGTGCGTTCATTCTTCTTGTGGTGTATCTCCAGAAAAAGAAGTAATGTTCTAGAATAGGAGGGGGGTAAAAACTGGATAGACAATGTAGAGAAAGAAGTTGATCGACGCGTGGATCCCGCTCACCACGATCAAGTTCTGTGTTTTCAGGTAGATCACGCTAAACAGTATCCCTACAAGAAAAACAAACGCAATCTCTATGATATTTCCCCAGACAAGGTGCATTGAAGCAAATATCAGATTTGTGTAGAGAATGTACCATTTGGAGAATATATGTTTGGAGAAGTTCTGTATCAGCCCTCGAAACATGAACTCTTCGATAAATCCTGTGACGATACTGATGTTGACCACACCTACCATGATACTCTCCACTGTTAACGCAGGGACGAGCTTCTCAGGTTGTAGAATATGGTACTCAATGAGCCCCAATCCCGCACCTAAGAGCAGGGCGAAAGGAAGTAAATAGAGCTTCTCCTTCCGAATGCCGAGACGGTACGAGTCAAGATCCGAGTAGTAGAACACGATAAGGACGGAGAGAAAAAAGACGAGATAGACGATGGGCACCCGAAGTAAGGGCTCTAGTTCACGTACGGGCATACAGGATCCCACGAAACGAATTACTGGGAGAATCATGAGCCCGTAGAGCAGCTGGTCCACTTCTCTGCTCTGGCTGGTGAATATAAGTGAGATGATTATCCCGGCAACTGCGATCCCATAACAGTACAGTCCAAATGAGAGATTTAGCTCTGTGTAGGAAATCTCTGACACCACGAGGACCAGTGCAATCAGGATCAAGCTGATCTTCTCACTTCTCATAGCAACTACTCTTATTGTCTGTTTAAAACACTTTTGCGTTCTTAGCAGATATGAGCATATCATTTTTTTTCTGCAAATGCATTTTTGCCGAAAGATTTATAAAGGAGACACTCCTATTATTATTAAGGTGCATAAAATGATGTCGAGCATGTTACTGTCAAGTATGTTAATGGTTGGGAGTGGGTCTGCACTGGCAGCAATCCTTTTGATCACATACTTGATAATGAACGAACTGATTGAGACGAGTAAAACAAAAGAGGAAATAAAGCACATTTTCGCGCCGATCACTGTCCCATTAATTATTGTGTTTTTTGCATCCGTAGCGTTTAAGATTTCACAGATACTCTGAGTAGAGGGCGTTCATGGCGATTTCTTTGGAATTACTATCTAGTTTTTTCACTCTTATTTTTCTCGTCATCGCAAGTACACTCACATTCTACCTAAAGGATAGACATCGGCTGGCGGATATCGTACTCAATATGCCAGACATCGTTTTTGTCACCGCTGATAGAGCAGCCGAGTTCACCTTTACTATCACGAACAGATCATCCTACACCCACGAGCTTCATATCCTCGTAGACGATGACACAATCCCTCCCGGCTGGATTATCCATTTTTCCGGAATTGATTTCTTCTTAGATCCAACCCAAACCGTGGAGGTTACGGGATACATCGGTGTAAGTGAGATCACCAGCGTGAGGGAGGAACAGATCACGCTCTTTTTAGGCTCTACAGATCCTGATCACCGCACCCCCTATACCATGATCGTGAGGACCTCCACCGAACCTCTCAGTGAGTTACGGAGCTGGCGAAACGGATGGAAGGAGTTCATGACGTACCTTACGCAGTTCCATAAGAACATTGAAGAACGAGTTTCAGAGAACCTCCCCGGGAGCTACAGAGCATGTAAAAACTTTATCGATATTTTTCAGGAGATTTCCACCACCCATCGTGAGATCATGCTTGATGCCGAGCGGGAGGAAGCCCTGAAGAAACTGAGGTACTGCTGTTCCATTCTGGAGACCCACACGAAAAAAGAAGCTCCGGAAGTGTCTCACCATCTTGAAGAGTTAAACGCCATGCTTCCCGAGTGATTCTTGTATTCCACAATCTCATTCATTCTATGAATGACGTAAATTGTTATGTCTTCAAACAATTGAGGATCTGGCCCTATGAAAAACCAACTAAGTTCTACATAGAGGACAACGGACCCCCATATTCTCGAAATGGTGTACGATTTTTCTCTGTGTTTAGATAACATCTTTATGACAAGATTTCTTTTCAAAAAATGTTAAATATACAAAAATCTGAGTAGTTACATGGAGTACGAGACCGAAGCAAAAATTGTGTACGTTCTCTGGGGAATCTTCTTCATTGTGAGTATGATGGAGCATCTCCTGTACCTGCTGGGTATCGGTGTTCCCGCCGATGTGGCACACATCTTCGATGCGTGGCGGATCCACCATATTCTCGTCGATGTAGCGATGCTCAGCCTCGTTATTCTTGGGTATCGCGGAACTGACTGGGCATCCTACGGGGTCATGATCTTTTTAGGCTACACCTGTTTCATGAATGCGTTCGGCTTTAGCACTGTGGTTATCGATTACCTCTTGGGTGCCACCTCACGACATACGTCTCTCTATGGCATACTGATACCCTCACTCTTCATGCTCCCGTTGCGAGGTATCTCGTTGTACGTATTGTACCGGCATACGCAGCGCGAGATTTCCGCTATGTTCAGAAACTATCGGCGGGCCGTAGCAGTGATCTTCCCTTTACTAGCAGTCTTCTCCATAATACGGGTCATTGATACGCTCAGCGAGATGTACTCCACGTGGGAGATTCTCGATCTGTATGAATATGAACCGTATTTTAGTATCATCACGGCTATGGTGTACGCGGTGCTCTTGATTACTGCTGTAGCTACACACATGAACAACCAGTGGGCGTATGCCGGGTGCATGGTTGCTCTATCAGCTAGTCTGATTGTTGAGGGGGTGTGGTTCCTCCGTGAACTTACCCGCTATTCCGGGTACCTTCGGTTGTTACTCCTCCTGAGGATAGGACTCATCTGTGCGTACATTCTCATACTTTTCATTCTCTATAAATCCACGATCATCCATGTTTTCGGCACTGAACCATCCCACTAGACGGAAAATCATTGAAATGCTCGCACACAAGCGGATGCGGTATACAGAGATTTTAGAAGCGCTGGCGATTGAGACGGGAAACCTCACCTTTCATCTCACGAAATTGGAGAAATTAGTGACGAAGGATGAAGAAGGGCGCTACACACTTACCGAGCGAGGACTGCGAGCGTTTTCAATTCTCCAGCAAGTCCCAAAGCGTATCGAGGAGACCTCTGCCACCTGACGGACAGCGGCTTATCTCATCGATCTTTTCACGGTGGGCATCGTCAGTCTCATCGTGAATCTCTTACCCGTTCCCATTCTCTTTGATTATTCAGTGGATCTCCCTCGGCAGTTCGTGATTACTCCTATGTACATCCTCGCAACGCTGATCGTGGTCTGGATATACCTCACCATCTTTGAGAATGAAGGAGGACAGACCCTCGGAAATCTACTGCTCAATATTCAAGTTATTGGGGCGATAACCATTCAAAAAGCGGCCATTCGGAACTTCCCCAAAGCCTTTATCCTCCCTTTAGTAATAGATGTCGCGCTCGGGAGAAAATCCAATACGCTTCGGTACATCGATCGATACACCCATCTCCGTGTGGTGTGTCTGTGACAGTACAGCCTTTCCACAAAGTACCGCCCAGGCACATTCTCGTACTCTATTTTTCAGCAATCTACTTCCTTTATCGCTCTTTTAATTCTCTCCAAGAATCTCTCTGCGTTTTCTACAATGGATTCTGCCTCTTCTTTCGATGATCCGGGAGGTACACTGAAGGTATAGCAATCATGGCAACAGGTATATAGCTCCGGAAACACACTACAAAAAGCTTATAAAATGTGAAGTAAATACAAATCAATGACGACAATGAAACCGTATACGCTCAGAAAAGATCAAAAAGAGAAAATAAGAGAAAAGATCGCTCGTGTCCTTGAAAACGAGCCCCACGTACTTTTTGCCTACCTTTTTGGATCCTATGCGAGGGGTACGCAGACCGAAAGAAGTGACATGGATATTGCAGTCTATTTGGATAACGAACCAGAAAGAGATCCCCTCTATTCTTCACGGCTTGCGCTACAAATTGAAAAATCGCTGGACAGTACAATCTCAGTAGACCTCCGTATCCTCAATGGATCTCCCGTACGGTTTAGACATCAAGTCCTCATCTCTGGAACCCTTATTCACTCAAAGAATGAGAGGGCGCGTATTACTTTTGAAGCTTATTCTATCAGCCGATACATGGATTTTAAACCGTACATACATCGATACAATAAGGCAAGAATGGAGCGTTTGGGAATATGATAAGCGAAGAGATTATTCACGCTAAAATTGATATTGTAGAGGAAAATCTCACACTTCTAAGAAAACTCTCCAGGGAGGAATTTGAGTCATTTTCCAAGAACTATCGGGATATTCAAGCTGCCAAGCATAGTCTACAAGAAGCAATTGAAGCGTGTTTGGATATTGGCAACCATATCATCGCGGAAAAAGGCTGGAGGAGAGCTGAGGACTACAAGGATATTTTTAAGATCCTTGAAGAGCAGGGAGTAATTGAACCACGCCTTTCAGGAACACTGCAGGAAATGGCAAAATTCAGAAATCTCCTCGTACACAGATACGGGAACCTTGACTTGAAACGGATTTTCATTGTGATGAATGAAGATTTATGTGATATCGAAGAGTATGTTTCACACATTTTAAAATTTTTATCATCAAAGAGCTAAAGATCGGAGACACCATCGCTAACTGAAACAGAAAGATTAGAAGATAGTCCTCCGATCATACACAGTCTCACAAACTCATCTATCGCTTTTCTGTACCGTCCCTGTAGTTGCATTAGTATATTTTTTTTGATATACATAATTCTTCAGTATGGATTCTGGTATCCATCACAGCTTCCTCCTTTCAAGACGAAACTCATCGAGAACTCTTTGAGGTTATAGTGTTTCCACAAAGTACCGCCCAGGCACATTCTTGTACTCTACTTTTCAGCAATCTACTTCCTTTATCGCTCTTTTAATTCTCTCCAAGAATTTCTCTGCGTTTTCTACAATGGATTCTGCCTCTTCTTTGCGTATGTGTTTTTCAGTATCATAATCTGCGACTTCTCTCCGATCCTTTGCATAAGATAGTGCACGTCCGTACATACTTTCTATGAAATCGTTCTTTACGAATTCCAATCCGAATTTTATTACTACTCCCTTATGCCCCTTCGGGTATATATCCCTTGTGGATAATAATGCCTTCGCTGCATAAAACATTGAGTAGTATGCTCTGCTCACAGCATCGTTATAGTACTTCCCCTTTAAAAGATATTTAGCCGCATGTAACTTTTCTTCTGCTTGTTCAATATACTTTTTATACAAGTGTTATCCCTTCTTTCATTACATTCTCTTTAAATGGGGTTTTTTTCTCGAGATCAGAAGGAATGTAAACCTTTACTGAAATATACTCTTTTGTATCCAACAGTACATCAAATGCGAGCCCTGACATGGCCTCCCAGCCTTTTTCTTCCTCCCCTTTCCAGATCACTAACAGATCGATATCCGACTCTTCTTGTGCTTCTCCCCGTGCAACAGACCCAAACAACACGATTCTTTCTATTTTATCCCCGTACTCTTCTTTCGCTCTTCTCACAAACTTATCTATCGCTTTTCTGTACCGCTTCTGTAGTTGCATCAGTATACTTTTTTTCTTTTGATATAAATAGTTTGTCAGTATGGATTCTGATATCCATCACAGCTTCCTCCTTTCAAGACGAACAACCATGAGAAATCTTTGAATTTATAGTGTTTCCACGAAGTATCGCCCAGGCACTCTATCGTTCTCCACCTCTACTCCTTCTTTGAACAGTATCCTTTTTTTGAGGTCCAGTCCTCCACCGTAGCCGCCGAGTTCTCTGTTCGTATTTATCACACGGTGGCACGGCACGAGTAACGGAATGGGATTTTTCTTCATGGCGTTCCCCACGGCTCTGTAGGCTCTCGAGCCGAGTGATTCTGCCACCTGTTTGTACGACGCTACTTTCCCTGGAGGGATTTCCGTCACTTTTTTATAGACTTTTTTTTCGAAGGAGGTACCTCGGAGCGCGTAAGGATGTTCAAATGTCAGCCCATACTGTATCCAGCTGTTCACCCTCCGTGCAAAGTTATCCGCCTTTTTCGATTGGGTATAGCTTTTTTTTATCTTTTTCTCGATATTTTCACGGTGATCCGGGAGGATTATCTCGAAAATCTTGTCACTCATTAGCACGCACGAGTAGAGCCCCTTTCTTTTTCCTCTTTTCACCCTATCAAGACCGTACTGCATAAATATCGGTATAGAAGGAGAGAATAAAAAGGTTTCATTATTGGTGGACAATGTGGGGCGGTATGATAAACATGTTCAATTGCATAAATCACCAAAAAATCTCTCTTTTTAGTTCTTTTCCTTCCAATATTTTTTCAATCATAAACAGATAGAGTAAGAGTCCCCTGAGTTGTATTTTTGTTCATGAATTGATGCAGTAAAGAAGGTGATACTGTTCGGTTCTCTAGCATGAGGGACGGGTGTAAAACATCTGAGTGATATTGATCTCATTGTAATAAAAAACACAGACAAAAAAATTCTTGATCGCCTTGATGAAGTCTACAAAGATGCGGCTTTTGCGATGGGTGTATCCGTGTACACGTCCGAGGAGATTGAACAAATGAAATACAGGCCATTCATCAAACGTGTATTTGGGGGACGGGTAGTACTTTATGAGGCCCGGACCCACTGTAGAAAGAAAAAGAGATGATTGTTACAGGCTGAACAGAACTTGAGAAGGTGCTAGCGTCGCTTACTGGGTAGTACATGAAGTATAAATTATAAAAAGACAGATAAGAAGACAATGGGTAGATGGTTATGAAAACTAAAAAAGAAGAGATCGATGCATTATTGAGAAGGAATATTTATCGATCAGAAGAGGAAATTGTGGATGATGCTATCAGGGCATTGCTCGAGTCTAAACCACATCTAAAGATAGAAATTGCATTTTATCGTTACAAAAACAAAGAAATTAGCCTCTGGAAGGCTGCTGAAATTGCCGGAATGACTCTCGAGGAATTTAAAGATGCTCTTTCGAGTAGAGGTGCTAAAATAGAAAGCGGGGGCTCAAAAACAGAGAGCGAGAAAAGAATATCGCGAGTGATTGAGGATTGAATGATTATTCTTCTAGATTGTGATATTGCAAGTACTTTTTCTAAAATAGAAAAAATACAGCTTCTTAAGGAGACATTCACAAAATCCGATCTTTGCATTACAGGATCCGTGTATACGGAACTTCTTCGGGCCAAACAAATCGGTTTCTCCTTTCCTAACAAAATATTTAGTATTCCAAAGTCGTTGAGTTTTGTGAGGAAAAGGGAATATCTGTGTTAGATTTGAAGGATGTACTATCACTGATGAACAAAAGAGAACTAGTAAACAAAAGGGAAATGATAAAGATTTTGGAAGATATTGAGAACAAGGACAGTACAAGGATAAAAGGAAAGGAAGATATACTGAGTTTGTTTAACGAGAGATAAGTACCGCATGAGAAGAATTGGAGAGTATCTTGGAAAATTAGTTTCGACTATTAGTCCATCTTGCATTTAATATTTTCAACTAACCACACAAATAAATAAAAACAATATCTCCCCTTATATCGTAAGGCGTTGCCATATGAAAGTTCTTCACATGAGCCCTTTCACTACGAAGAGCGATATCTCCTTACGGGATCGAACAGATGAGCGGGTAGAGATCGTTGAACTCGATCCAGATGAGAAAGATAAAGCAATTGAACGGGCGGAAGAATTCGATGTGGTCATAGGAGCTCGCATTCCACGAAAGTTTCTAGAGAAGGCTGTCAACCTGAAATACTTTATTATTCCCTTTGTCGGTATTCCACCACAGGATAAAGAAACGCTTCCAGATTTTCCACATCTCACTGTGATCAACTCTCATTTCAACTATTGGATGGTGGCAGAACACGCGTTCGCTCTGTTACTGGCGTCTGTGAAGAACATCATCCCTATCCATCAGAAAATGAAGAAGGGCGACTGGACGCCGCGGTATGAGCACCAGTGGAGCCAGGCGTTACGGGACAACACCCTCTTGATCGTAGGGGTTGGTGCGATCGGGAAGGAAATTGCGAGGATCGCCAAGGCATTTCATATGACTATTACCGCTGTAAAAAAGACACCGGATGAGAGTGATCTCGTTGATTGTTTAGGCACCAATGACGATCTCCACGGTCTTCTCCCCGATGCAGATTACATCATCTGTACCCTTCCCGAAACGGAAGAGACGAGAGGATATCTCGGTAAAAAAGAGTTTGATCTGATGAAAAACGGTGTACACATTGTTAATGTGGGCAGAGGTCCGGTGATCGATGAAGAGGCGTTGTACCACGCGCTCACATCTGGGAAAGTCGGTGGTGCTGCCCTTGACACGTGGTGGATATACCCGCCGGATGAGGATGCGAGAACAAACACATTTCCATCCAACTATCCATTAGATACGTGTGAGAACGTGATTTTCAGCCCACACCGGGCAACACATATCGACCAACGGGCAAAATACCGTATTAAAAACCTCGCGATGATCCTGAACAACTTAGTTGAGGGCAACGAAGTCAACGTTGTCGATGTGAATCGGGGGTACTGAACACTATATTTTTTCTACTCTACAGAACAACTTAAAAAGAGAGAAAGTTACTCTTCGAGCAGGACGCCGTTCACCACACCGTCCTGTCCTGGCCGTGAGGTCACCCGTACTTTTCCTACCTCGGTATTGATTATCGCGCCCTTTGTGATGATGTTCGTCCGTGTGAACTGTTTATGTGCCGGATTATTCTCTACATCTGAAATTTTCACTTTTTTTGCACCTTCCGGCGTAATCACATTCGCATACTCGGTTGATTTGAGCTTTATTTTTTCGTTTCCCCCCTGTGTCGTGACGATCTTCTTCCGTTCTTCTCGTATTCGTGTGAGGGTAGGATCTCTTCCCATCTCATACTTCCGTTTCTTCCGCGGATGGACATACCGTCCGCCGGATTTTTTTCGTTTCGATTTACCGTGATAAACACCCATAAGTATCACCAGTAACACAGACTTGAAATCGTTTATAAAGGTTTCTATCGAATATAGGATATGGATCATTATTTCTCGGAAACACCGGATACCGATCACGAGGTACTGAAGATCACTGACGTCGTACGAGGAAAGCAGTTTGCGTTTTTCACAGATAAGGGTGTGTTTTCCAGAGAAAAAGTTGATAATGGAAGCAAGCTCCTCGCCGAGTCGGTCGCCGTGGATAAAGCGGATACCATACTCGATATTGGCTGTGGATACGGTGTGATAGGGATTGTGTTATCCAAGTTCGTGAAACGGGCATATATGATCGATATTAACAGGAGAGCCGTTGGTCTCGCACGGAAAAACTGTAAGTTGAACGACTGTTTCAACGCAGAAGTACTGCACCGGGATTTTTTCGAGTTTGAGGACCGAACGTTTGACATCGTGGTGACTAACCCACCTCTGCGAATGGGAAAGGACTATGTGTTTAGGATGATCGAACGTGTTCCTTCGTTTTTGCAGAAGAAAGGGGCATTTTACATGGTTGCACGGACAAAGCAGGGAGCAAGGAGCTACAAAAAGAAAATGGAAAAGATATTCACACACTGTGAAACAGCGAACAAAGGAAGTGGCTATAGAGTATTTAGAGGAGAATTCCATGCTGGGACTGAAGGTACCGAAGAAACAGGGTGAAGAGACACGACAGTCTCTTTTACGACGTGGCATCCTCGCCACAGGGTACAAGATAAAACATGAAGGGGAGTACCTCGTGTTCCCCATCACAGAGGAAGTAGAGGGAGAGATTGTCGAGACTACCTTCGAGAAACTCCCGGCGAAGGAATCCATCGAAGGTACTTTTGATGTGATCGGTGACATTGCAATAGTAGAGGATAACAATACATCTATTCTCAAAAGAAAAAACATCAACGCTGTGTATAAAAAGAGTACCAAAGTGAAGGGAACGCACAGAACGAGAGAGTACACCCATCTCGCAGGCGAAAAAAAGACAGAGACAATCCACAAAGAATACGGTTGCCGCTATGTGCTCGATATCACCACGGTGTACTTCAATCCACGGCTCGCCACGGAACGACATCGTGTGGCCGAGATGGTGAAAGAGGGGGAGACAATCCTCGATATGTTCGCCGGGGTGGGGCCTTTTTCCATCCTCATCGCGAAACACCGGGACGTCGAGGTCCACAGCGTCGATATCAATCCCGATGCCATCCACTACCTGAAAAAGAATATTGAACTCAACAAGGTACAGCATGTCACTCCTCATTTAGGTGACTGTAGAGAGGTCGTCACGGATCTTCCTCAGTTTGACAGAATCATTATGAATCTCCCCATGCAGGCCCACGAATTCATGGATACGGCACTGACAAAAATTAAGGAGGATGGTATCATTCACCTTTACTCGATAAAGCCCAGAGACGCACTCGACTTTCCCATTGTTCATACACAGCAGGTGAAGTCCTACGCGCCGGGGAAGTACGTCTGGCGACACGATATTAAACCGTAATTTCCTTCCATTTCCCCATTCTAAACCGGAGGTACATGAGTGTTCCCCGGACCGCCGTCTCAAAGCTCATGGCGATCCAGGCACCGGTGAGCCCGAGATCAAGGGTCACACCGAGGAAGTATGCCATGGGGATTCGTACCAGCCAGAGGGAGAGTCCTGTAATGATCATCGGTGAGGTGGTGTCCCCTGCACCCCGGAGGCTGCCGGCGAGCACAAACATCGTACCGAGCATCGGCTCGGTGACGGCGATGATCATGAGACAGGGAATTGCCGCAGCGATCACCTCTGATTCATCGGTGAATATCCACACGAAGTACTCGGGGAACACAAAGAACAGGACCCCCATAATGCTCATGATCATTACGGCAAGTTTCAACGACTCGTACGCACATTTCTCTGCCCGTTTCGGTTTTTCAGCGCCGAGATTCTGCCCCACGAGTGTGGTAGCGGCAATAGCAAATCCAAATCCTGGCATAAAGGAGAAACTCTCGGATCGGATGGCGACCTGGTGCGCTGCCACGGCGACCGTCCCAAAGGAGACCACGATCATCGTGTAGGCGATCTGGGCAGTGGAGTTGATGAGGCGTTCTCCCGATGCCGGAAAGCCGACTTTCACGATTTTGCGGATAATGGAGAGATCCACTGTGGGACGGAGGGCCAGCGTAAACCCTCTCGTTCCAGAGATGAGGAGGTACAGCCCGATGATCACTGCGAGACTGCGGGAGATGATCGTGCCGACGGCAGCGCCCCGTACGCCCAGGAACGGAATCTTCCAGACGCCGAAGATCAGTATATAGTTGAGCCCCACATTCAAGAAGTTGATAACCCCCATGAGGTACATAGGTGTTCGTGTGTCACCGGCTCCGCGAAAAATCGCGTTGATCACGAAGGTCATGAACACAGCAAATAGTCCCGCGAACATGATTTGAAGGTAGTCATAGCCGATCACGATCACGTTGGGTTCTGCACCTAGAAATCGGAGGAACGTATCACCGTATAGAAATCCGGGGACACCAATCAGTAGCGAGAGGAACAGTCCAAAAATCAGTGACTGCTCTCCCACCAATCTCGCCTTTTTTTCGTTTTTTTCTCCGATATAGCGAGCGATTAGTGCCGTTGTTCCCACACTCACCCCAGAGATCACACCGTAGAAAATAAAGGTGAGCTGCCGTCCCAGTCCCACCGCTGCGAGTTCTTCCGCACCGAGTCTGCCCACCATGGCAATATCAGCGATTCCCACCACCATCTGCAGAAGCATGGTGATGACTGCGGGCCATGCCAGCTGAAACACGTTCTTGCGGATATCGCCTGAGGTGAGATCTTGCATAGATGTACAGTGATGCTTCCATTTTAAAATCTTGTGTTTGTTCGACAATGGTCCATACATCATGGAGTCTTCTTTTGTACGGTGTATCACTCCACCCTCATATGTAGGTAAACCCTACGGCCTGGTTGTGCAACACCAATAAGAACCTTTTTATTTTCCCTGTGAAAGGAAAGAGGTATGGAAGTCAGTATTGTCGGAAAACCCAATGTGGGGAAATCCACGTTTTTCAACGCCTGCACCTTGGGCGAAGCGGAGATTGCAAACTATCCCTTCACTACCATCGACTCAAACATCGGTGTCGCGTATGTCACAGCGTCCTGTCCCTGTACGGATCTTGGCGTTGAGTGTAGTCCACAGAACTCACAGTGTGTCGATGGTGTGAGGCTCATCCCCACCAAGATCATCGACGTTGCAGGGCTCGTTCCCGGTGCCTCCGAAGGGAAGGGACTCGGCAACAAGTTTTTGGACGATATTAGTAGGGCGAAGGCACTCATCCACGTGGTGGATGTTTCCGGCAGTACGGATGAGAAGGGAAACACCTGTGAGGTTGGGACCCACGATCCTGTAGAGGATATTCACTTTCTTGAGAAGGAGATCGACTCATGGTTTTTTAACACGCTGAGAAAAAATTGGAGGAAATTTTCACGGAAGATCCACCTGCAGGGCGAGGATTTCGCCACCGTCGTGGCGGATCACTTCACGGGGTTAGAGCTCACAGAAGAAGCGCTTCGAGCAACGCTGCGGGAGTGCGATCTCGATGCTGAGAAACCGGACACATGGGAAGACGAGGATCTTGAGACGTTCTCCACCATTCTCCGCCGACTGACAAAGCCCATTGTGATCGCGGCGAACAAAGTTGATATCGCCAAGAAGGAACAGGTTGAACGCTTAAAAGAGATAGGACACAAGGTGATTCCGACCAGTGCCGAGGCAGAGAGAATTCTCCGAAAGGCAAAGGATTTTGTTGAGTACACACCCGGAGCCAGCGATTTCACGGTAAAGGAAGATGTTACGCTCACAGAGAAGCAGAAGAAGGCGCTGGATCTCATCCACCATGTGATGAACACCTATGGAAATACAGGTGTGGTCCAGTGTCTGAACTACGCAATCTTCGATGTGCTGGAACGAATTGTCGTGTACCCTGTGGAGGACGAGACGCATTTCACGGATCAGAAGGGCAATGTACTTCCCGACGCGTACCTCATGCGGAAAGGCTCGACCCCTAAGGATCTCGCCTACAAGATCCACACAGATATCGGAGAGAACTTTATCCACGCGGTGAATGCGCGGACGAAGATGAGAATCTCCGAAGAGTACGAGCTCCAGCATGGAGATGTGATAAAGATCGTCTCCGCGGCTACGTAATCCAGTCCTCGAGACTTTCCGGTGTCATGTGTAGGGTCCCGTACTTCCCTCCCCCTCCAGGCGTGATCTCCATCGTTTCCTCCCTGTAACTCAAAATGTACTCTGCCGTTTCTTTGTCTACTTTTTTGAGTTCATCATATCCACTATGGACGAGGATATCTATCTCGCTACCGAACTGTTCTAGAAATTTTTTGTACAGTGCGGTGTTGTTTTTGGTGGAGAGACTGTGTCTCTTTTTCAGTGCGATGATCTCCGCGAGAGGAGCGATCCGCAGATAGGGAGGTCGATGTGCAGGATGTGTGTGCTCATGATCCTTTAACTCCATAATTCTGTCGTACACACCTTTCTTTATTGTCTTTCCACACTCACACCGCCAGTGCATCTCCTTTGCCTCCTCCAGTGTATACTGGTTGTGACATTGTATGCATGCTGTTTTATGGTACTTGCCAAGCCGGGGGTTAAGCCCGATGTTCTTTACGAATTTTCTCCCGTTTTTCCGTCTGAGTGCCTTCACGATCTCTGCGTAGGTGGGCTCCTCGACACTGAGGATGTTGAACTCCCTCCCCATCCTGTGTGGCCAGGGAGAGTGGGCGTCGCTGTTGCTCATGAAGGTGAGGTCTCGTAGCTCCGAGATATGATCGGCTAGATCCGTATCTGCGGAAAGTCCAAGCTCCAGAAAGTCTATTTTGTCTACGTACTCTCCATAACATTCCTGCAGAGAATCATGCTCCGCGTATATTGCGGTCCAGGGCGTGAATGCGTGTGCAGGCCCGATGATCCCGTCGACCGACCTCACTCGCTCGGCGATCTCATCTCCCGTGAGTTCCACCCGGCACCGCCCGTTAGTATCGATATCCTGTGAGTACTTCTTGAACTCTTCATAGAGTTCCTCCGCCTGTGAGAACGAAGGGAGAATAATAAGATGATGTACCCTATGGACGTCCTCGATCTCCACTGTGAGGATGTACCGTACTCCTCCCGCCTCGAAGGTACCCTCCGCTTCTTCGTGCAGTGAGGTTCGTAAATGTGAGAGCCAGGAAGGATGAAAGGCATCCGATGTTCCCACAATATTGAGACCCTTCAACTTCGCTTCCGTCGAGATCACAGGGATTTCCATCTTATCAGAGGTTGCAGCAGAATATTTTGAGTGGATATGAAAATCTGCCGTAATTTTCATCGTATGTACTCCATATCCTTTCCCCTCTGATCGATTTCGTCCATCATACTTTCTCTTTTTCTCTCTATCTCCCTTATTATCTCTTTGTTTTCTTCGATTTTCTTCTCGAGTTTTTTCAGATTCACGTCTATTTCAAGAATTTTACACAGACAACGGAGTACGGATGCCGCAGCCTGAGGATCCACTGCAATACCTGATGACTCTCCTAAAAGGCATACGCCTCGCATACGGTTCATTTTTCCGATTACCGAAAGGAGTCCAGAAGCACCCACAATCGACGCTCCCACATCCTTTCTAAATGTTAACAACGGATCGATATCTGCAAATGACTTCATCATGTCGGTATCCGTTCCCGATGCCAGTACCCTGGCAACCTCAACCTCCTCGCCTTCGGTTGAGTACCCCCCCAGTGTGTAGATGTCTCGCACCTTATAGGCCTGGAGGAAGTGCAGTATTGTTTGAACGACCTCGTAATGGCCCGGTGTGTTGTTGGGCGGGACCTGCGTATCTCCTGTGAGAAAGATGAGGTCCTTTTTTCCTTTGCTGTAGTAGAATTCATCCTGTACGAGGCGGAGCGTCGAATCATCCTCTACCACCGCCTGGTGGGGAAAGTGAGGGGAGTGCAACTCCGCAAATTTTTTCGCATTCAGCTCAGCAATAAGATAATCCACTGCTATTTTCCCAATTAATCCAATACCGGGAAGTCCTTCTACAAACACAGGGGTTGTTAATGTTACTTTCTCTGACTCAATAATCTCAGTCTTCATCTTCCTTCCGCTCCAACTTTGCTTTTCTTCTGTACTTTCCGTACGGATCCTCCGGGGAAAATCGAGGAGGCTTCGGACGGTGAGTGGGGGCATGGCACTGGGGACATTCAGGTTCGAATGTGTACGTTCCACATTCAAAGCATTTTCGTATCTTCATTTTTTTACCCGTTCGAACTCTACCTTGCCATCATACCCATCCATTGCGTTCTTCACCTTACTCGTGTACTCAGCAAGAATCTCCTCTGCTGTTTTATAATCGTGACTCGTGATCTTCACGGAGTACTTTGGCGATCCCTGGAGTTTTACCACGATGTCTGAATTCTCTGGAGTTATCACGTTTTTTATCACGTCGACTCCGTTGGGCTCATAACACTCTATAATCATCCTGGATTCTATCTCCACCTTTCGAACGTCAACAGTGGAGGAGAGAAGTTCATACAGATTGTCAACATACTCTTCAGGTATATCCTCCTTCAGTATTTCTTTTCCACTTATCAACGCTTCTTCAAATGCGTCGTAGACATACCCATACTTTTTCCTCAAGGGCTCCATTATCTCCTTTTTCATTGTGTCTAACGAGATTTCATTTCTTTCTGCAAAGTATTCAAGGAGTTTTTCACCCTTTTTCTCTAATTTTGACTGTTTTATCGTTACTTTCCTCTGTCGTTCACTCACTCGTTTGAGTGAGAGGTTGATATGTCCCCTCGAGGGATCCACTTTCAAAACTTTGGTGACAACCTTCTGTCCCATCTTCACGTGGTTTCGAATATTCTTTACCCAGCCGGAAGAGATCTCTCGGATATGGATCATTCCTCGCTGGTGGTAGTCATCGAGATCTACCATTGCACCGTACGGATGGATCTCTACTACGGTACCGATGACAAACTCGCCCTCTTCGGGATATTTACCGTTCATCTTACTCTAACTCCTCGAGTATTTCTCCCTTGATATCCCCAAAACCACCTTTTGGTTTTATTAGGGTTTTCCCGCAGACCAGACACTCGATTGCTGTTGCAGGCTTGTTAAACACTATCTGTTCGTTTCCACAGTCCTGACACTTTATTTTTATGAACTTAGATATGGGTGCAGATTTCATGGTATCACGTGAGCTCTATCGTTTTTGCTCTAAATCCTTCTCTGGTGTGCATTTTGTTGCACTCGGTACAGATGTACCGTATATCGCGTCTCTTTGTATTTTTTGAGCCGCTCGGTTTCGGTCGCGGATATCCTGTGTATCCCTTTGTCTTTCTTCGAAACCTTCTCTGTCCCTGTTTCAATTCTCCTCTTTTTCTGGCTTTCTGTATCTTTAATCTGTGTTCTGTATGTTTTTTACAATAAGGGCAATATGTTCTCATTCTTTTTGGCATCTTCATTCTTTCTCACCTTTTACACCTATTTTTGATTTCATGAGCAGAATTCCAACTTCTATCGGTAATTCTACATCTTCACCTTCCTTAAAGGGTCCGTATACATTGAGATCGGGCCCCACGATCTCGGGAAGGTCCTTTTTTAACCGTACTGTAACTGTTCTCGGTATAGTTTTTGTTACCACTGCTTTTTTATACTTTTTTATTAACTCGGAGATCTCCTTAAAAATCTTTTCCTCTTCGGATGTGAGATGCTGATCTTCCACGGCCACTACTTTTTCTATCCTCGTCTCAATCAGCTCGGAAAATTGTTTTCTTACGGTTTCTAGCTCTTTCTCAAGTACTCTTTTTTCGAGTCCTTCCTTTGTTTTTATTTTATTTTTTATCTCCCTCATGTAATGTAACACATTGGAATAAATCTCTGGAGGGAGTTTTTGTAACCGCACTTCTTCCCTTTCCCTTTTCAGCAGTTCCTCTATCATTCCCGTTCAATCCTGGGAGCCAAGACGAACTTCACCTCTGCTCCATCTATCTCGAACTCGAGCATCATAGGGACGTCCGTTCCGAGCTTCATCACCATGGTACCGTAAAGCGATTTGGAGATATCTGAAAGGTAGCTGAGGTTGAATGTGGCCTTGGCCTCTTCCTCCACCGTGTACTCTTCCATAGTGTCCTTTTTATTGATCGTCCTGATATCGCTCATGTCTCCTTGAGCCATCACCAAAAATTTGTCTTCTTTTGCTTCAAATGTGATATGGTCTGCGACGACGGACGCATCTTTGATCGCATCTTGGAAAAGTTCTGCATTCGCTTTAATTGTGGTGGTAAATGCGACATCCGGGAGTTTCGATCGTTTTTCCAGTACATCAATAATAGGGAGACCAAACTTTCTCTCCGAGTCCCCGACAAATGTGAGGTTGATTCTTGACTCATCCGCCTCCATAACAAGGGTATCGCTGGGCTTGGCCCTTCTCATAATCTTGCTTATCTCACCCATATCGATTCCCAGAGAGATCTCTTTGTCAAAGGAATACTCGTCGAAGAGATCCTTCGACACAACGAGATCGAGCATTGAGATGTGGGAGGGATCCATTGCCCTCATGTAGAGTCCGTCTTCCTTCACTTCAAAGGGTGCCTCCTCTATAATACTGCTCACCGTATCAACGATATCTTTCCATATTCTCGCTTCAAGCTTCGCACTGAACATAAAGAGAAATCAGAGGCGGAATATATAAACCTTTCCGGAAGGTGACGATGGACCGGTGTTCCTGTTTACACTAAAATATGCTTTTAAATGAGAGAGTAACTCCCTTATACCTCTCTTTCACCCTTTATTGCGCCAATGCCCGGAATTCTCACTCGTTCCTCCACTCTGTCTGTGATCTCGGAGAGGACAATGGTAAAGAACAGATAGATAATCCCGATGAAAGCAAATATTTCTATATATCTAAATGTTTCTGCGGCAATGAACTTCCCCTCTGCAGTCAGTTCTTCCACTTGGATGATATACGCGATTGACGTGTACTTCAAAAGATAGATGAGTTCATTGGACCAGGCTGGAATTGCAATCCTGAGACTCTGCGGGAGGATGATATGACGGATCGACTGTACCGTGGACATCCCTATGGTTCGTGCGGCGATCATCTGGCCGGAGCTTACTGCCTGTATCGATCCTCGAAGGTACTCTGCTTGGTACGCACCACTGTTGAGGCTTAGACCCACAAACGCTGCCATCAACGGCGTTAAATTGATTCCAAAGAACTCTGGAAAGGCGAAGTAAAATATGAACAGTTGCACAAGAAGGGGGGTGCCACGGATAAATTCAATATATCCTGTGCAAAGACCGGCAACGAGCTTATTACCGTACACCCTTCCCAGTGCGAGTAAAATACCCAGAATAAACCCTATTGCAATAGATGAAAAGGTGAGGAACAGTGTCTTCTCCAACCCCTCGAGCAGATGAGGCAGCGACTGAAGAAAGAACTCTATTGTTCCCATTGCTCATTCTCCTCCATATAATGTAGCGATCTTTCCAAGAAATTCCTTCGTTCTCGCTTTCTCCGGATTGTTAAACATTTTTTTGGGAGATCCCTTCTCCACGATTACACCGTTCTCGATAAAGATGATTTCGTCCGATACGCTTCCTGCGAAGCCCATCTCGTGTGTGACGGTCAGCATAGTCATTTCTCCAGCGAGGCCTTTCATTACCTCCAGCACCTCACCGATCAGCTCGGGATCCAGTGCGGAGGTTGGTTCGTCGAAGAGCATGATCTTCGGTTCCATGGCAAGTGCTCGGGCAATTCCCACCCGTTGTTTCTGTCCTCCTGAGAGTTCAGCGGGATACTGCGTTGCCTGATTTTCTAGTCCCACTCTTCGAAGCTCTTCCATGGCTTTTTCCTTTGCTTCTTCCTTTTTCATTCCCTTTACTTTCTCTAGACCCAGAGAAACATTTCTTAATGCAGTGAGATGATTGAACAGGTTAAAATTCTGGAATACAAAGCCTATTTCTTGTCTGTTCTTGTTTATATCTTTTTTTGGATCGGTCACTTCCTCTCCATCGAGCCACACTTCTCCCTTGTCCGGTGGGCTTAGCTGGTTGATGCATCGCAGAAGGGTACTTTTTCCCGTTCCACTGGGACCGATAATCACCTTTGTGTCACCCTTCTCCATGGTGAACGATACTCCTCTGAGAACCTCTGTATCTCCATATTTTTTGTGAATGTTCTTTAATTCTAACATATGCATGGTATCACCTCTCTATCTCCGTTTCAAATCCTGACATTTTGTATTTCCTCTCTAAGTAATTTAATACTTGGTTAGTTGATACGACCAGGACAAAATATATCGCTGCCACTATGAGATACAGCGGAAGGATGATTCCTGGGGGGGTGTTGATGCTTGTAATCAGGGCATTCGCCGCTTCCATCATCTCCGGTACTCCGATTGCAAAGGCGATGGATGTGTCCTTCAATAGAATGGTATACTCGTTGGACCATCCGGGAATCGAGAGCCGCAGAATCTGGGGAAGAATGATGTGACGGATCGATTGGAGTTTCGACATGCCGATACTTCTAGCGGCGATCATCTGCCCCCGTGGAATAGAATTTATCGCACTTCGAAAGATCTGTGCTTGGTACGCGGTGCTTCGGAGCCCCAGACCCAGTATTGCAGCTGTGAAGGCATTCAGATTGATTCCTATCTGGGAAGATCCGAAGTAGATAAGGAAGAATATGACGAGAAGGGGGATCCCTCTCAACACTCTTTCATACACATAAATAGGAAAAAAAAGAAATTTGTTTCCGTAGGAACGTCCAAAGGCCATCAGGATCCCCAGTGGAGTCCCGAGGGCCAGGCTCAGTACTGTGAGTCCTAGTGTCGTTTTCAGTCCGTGAAGGAGTTGCGGTAGTGCATTGATTAGGTAGTTGACGTCCACGTAATCACGTTCCCTTGGTAGTTCAGCCGAAGTATTTGCTCACAAGTTCATTCCACTCTTCGGAGTCTTTTAGATTTTTCAATCCTTCGTTCAAGTCGTTCAAAAGTTCTGTGTCTCCTTTCCTGACTCCAAGTCCGTATTCCTCTCCCGTTTCAATGGTAACAGCGACAACAACATCTTCCTGCTGTTCAAAGTTCTTGGCCACCGGCTTGTCGAGGACCACTGCATCGATGTTCCCGTTTATCAGGTCCTTGACACAGAGTGGGTACTGTTCGTACCGACTGAGATTTTCATCGCCAATGTTCTCCTTTACCCAACCAGCCCCAGTGGTACCGGTCTGTGCACCGACCTTCAGTCCTTTCAGATCTTCAGGTTTTTGCACTTCTTCATAGCCCTTTCTCACGAGAATAGACTGATCTGCTTCGTAATAGGGGTCGGTGAAGGATATTTGCTGCGCTCTTTCTTCTGTGATCGTCATGGCAGCAGCAATCACATCGATCTTCTCATTCTTCAGCGCAGGTATCAGTGCATCAAAGGCCATGTTCTGTATTTCTACTTCGTACCCTTGGTCCTCCGCTATTTTCTTGATCATATCGATATCGAAGCCCACTATTTCTCCGTTTTCTTTGTACTCGAAAGGAGCGAATCCTGCAGCTGTTCCTACGATTATTTTTTTCTTTTCTTCTTCTCCGCCCATGCAGCCGCTTACAGCTGAAACCAGCATGACGGCTACAATTAAAAGGCCCATATATTTCCATTTATTTTCCATCTATTTTACCTCCTTGTAATGTTTCACAGAGAATATGGTTTAAATCTTTTTAAACTTTTTGCGCTTTTCTCGCCCCCACAGTACACAAATGTTCATTCAACTAACTCTGCGATCCGATGAATGATTCTGTCAGGAACAATCTTGCTTCCCGGCGGGAGTCCTCCTCTCTTGTAATCATGCCACACGCTGTAGATCCCTAGCTGTTGCGGAGCTTCGACCTCCCATTTGAGATTGTCTCCTACTGACCACACCTCTTCTGGTTCCAATCCTAACTCTTCCAACGCTCGAAGATAAATTTTCCTTTCGGGCTTTCCGTATCCGAGTTCTCCTTCAATGAGGATGGAAGAAAAAAAGCGTTCCAGATCGAACCGTTCTATCTTCGCTCGCTGGTACGGTCCCGGCCCGTTCGTCACAAGTGTGAGGGATACACCGTGATCGGTGAGGTATGTCAGTGTCTCCTTTGCCCCTGGAAACAGATGCATCGCTTCCAGGCGTTGCGTCGAGTATGCATCGGCGATCTCGTGGGCGAGGGAGTGATTGTCCATTTCAAGCCTTTTAAAGGCATTTCTCACGATCTTTCTTCGCGTCTTCTCAATTCTATGTCTTCCTTCTTTATGTCGTTCTGGATCTCCCCAGTACCACCGTCGGACGCTGTTGATTGTTGTGTAGAGTTCCTCCGTGTCACACGTGGGAAGGTACTCAGCGTATTTTTCACAGACTTCCTTCCACACAGTATCGGCCACTGCTTTAAAGGCGACGATTGTATCGTCCAGATCGAAGAGCATCCCCTTGGGGAGAGATCCGTTCCTGCACATCTTCATTTTTCCATCCCACTTCTCCATATCCCTTTTCCCCCATGTGCATAGTAGTTGTGAATGAGAGGGATGATCGGGGGAGGTAACAGGTTCACGTTCTTCAGATCGTTGATCGGCTGCCACAGGAACTTTAGGTGAGGTTCACGTGGTTCTGGTGGCGCAGGGTAACGGTAGTTTAACAGTTCACCAGAAAAGAGGAAGTTCAGTTCATGATGTCGTCGAGCGTCCTGGTCAAATGAACATTCGAGAACCCCAACGAATTCGTTGATGTTCGCCCGCCCATTGAATTCTTCCTTTAACTCCCGTAGGATAGCGGTTTTCGTCTCTTCGTTGAACTCCACGTGACCACCGGGTAAAAAGGTGTACGATCTATCCACTTTTTTGGTGAGAAGGAGATGATTTTCGCTCCTCAACAGTATCCTTCCTATTACCTCGATCCTCTGCATGTCAATTCCTCTGAGTATCTTTCCTTCCTATTATTTTAATAACCTTCTCTTCCATATGCGTCGAACCTCGTTCACATGGTCTTTTGCAGCACTCTTGTCTAGAGAAACCCTCGCACGAAAATGCGAACCATCTCGCGATGCACAGTCACCGAAACCTTTTTATAGCCTTCTCAAAATGTACACTCATGACTAAAAGAAGTGATGTAGTTCCATGTCGGTAATTTTCTGAGAAAATCTTCTTTTAGTGATGCTTTTCTTGCAAAGAAACAAAAAAATTACAGGAGGGTTAGCCTATGGCAGAAGAAGAAGGTATAATGGTAAAAAAATCTGAAGATTTTTCAGAATGGTACAATCAGGTGGTTTTAAAAGCAGAACTAGCAGATTTCTCCCCGATAAAAGGGTGTATGGTGATACGGCCCTACGGATACGAAATATGGGAGAAAATTAAAGGATATCTGGATAGACGAATCAAGGAGACAGGACATAAAAACGCGTACTTTCCCCTATTCATCCCAGAGAAGTTTTTTAAAAAAGAAGCAGATCATGTGGAAGGATTTTCCCCTGAAGTTGCGTGGGTGACCCATGGAGGGAGTTCGAAACTGCACGAGAAACTGGCAATCCGGCCGACCTCTGAGACCATCATCAACCATATGTACGCACAGTGGATACGAAGTTACCGGGATCTCCCCCTCCTCATCAACCAATGGGCGAATGTTGTACGGTGGGAGACGAAGATGACCAAGCTCTTCATGCGGACCAGAGAATTCCTGTGGCAGGAAGGGCACACCTGCCACGCTACAAAGGAGGAGGCGGATGAAGAGATGCTGAAGATACTAGATATATATAAGGAAGTTTACGAAGAGCTGCTGGCGATTCCAGTGATATCAGGATATAAAACGGAAAATGAGAAATTTGCCGGCGCGCTGTACACCACTACCGTGGAGGCGCTGATGCCCGATGGACGGGCGGTACAGGGCGGCACGTCCCATAATCTCGGTCAAAACTTTGCCAAGGTCTTCAACATCACATATACGGATAGCGATGAGAAGGAGAAGTACGTCTGGCAGACCTCATGGGGTCTGACAACCCGAACTATCGCAGCATTAATAATGACCCATGCGGATGACAGAGGACTCGTACTCCCGCCCAGAGTAGCACCGATAGAGATCGTGATAGTGCCCATCGTCTTTGAAGACAAGAAGAAGGGTGTACTGGAGAAAGCTGAAGAAATAAGAAGCGTACTGGAGAAAACGCATTCCGTGCATCTCGATGATAGAGAGGAGTATACTGCAGGGTACAAGTTCAATCACTGGGAGCTGAAGGGTGTGCCGCTACGTATCGAGATCGGTCCCAGGGATATCAAGAAAAACCAGGTAATGTTCGTGAGGAGAGATACAGGAGAAAAGACGGCGGTCTCCATGGAAACCATCGCCGAAGAAACAGAAAAAACCCTCCAGGCGATACAGACGAATCTCTACACGCAGGCACAAACCTTCCTCAAAGATAATACCATCGAGGTACACTCCTATGACGAGCTAAAAAAGGCGATAGAGGAAAGAAAGATGGTGCAAATTCCTTTCTGTAGTTCCATAGAATGTGAAGAAAGAATAAAGGACGATACAGGAGCGACCTCTGCGTGTATTCTCTTTGAAGAGTCCAAAAAAGGAGAATGCGTGGTCTGTGGAAAGGAAACTGACGATCTTGTCTACTTCGCGAAACACTACTGATCTTCTTTTCTTTTTTTATAGTTCAATATATTGTTCATATACAATTATAAGGAAAATTTTAAATCAGGGGAAAGATTAATATACACGCTCTCCAAACGGTGTTACCTATTCAGTTAAATTATCCATCTAAAAAGTGAGGAGGCCGAGGAGTGGGGGGTGTGGGAGGTGGTGAACAGAAGAGCTGTTTGCTCCCCAGCCTCCTCTTTACTATTATCATGTTTCTTGTTTAAAAACCTTTCGATCGCAATTTTGCCATATCCAAAAAAATAAATGAATATCTGCGTTTATTCTTCAACAGTCTGACACCATTTGCGGTGTTTTCCTATAACAGCACGCAGCTTCCATTTTGCCGTCTTAGGATGCGCTATTAGCTTTTTCATCAACTTTTTTAATCTTTTTTCGATTGTTGTTTTTTCTCCACTAAGATCGTACTCATCCAGCATCATTCCTATTTTCTTTATATTTTCGAGCACAGATTCATACAGTTCCCAGTCTTGTGCACATCTCTCTGCGATGTAGTTTAGGTTTATTGTATGGGGTGCCTCCTCTTCTCCTATCCTCGCGTCTTTTACCATGGTGAGGATATCCCGTATATCTTTTTCGTTAATTTTGCAGATCTGGAGTTTCATTAGAAGAAGATCGCTCAGGGGAAGCGTGTGCGCTTCACTATTCAACCGTGTGGAGAGATCCCAGTCGTGGTCCATATCAAATCGATCGAGGAACACATCCACATGCCTGCCATATATATCCTCCTCGAACTTGAGTCGCTTGTGTCCGTGGAGTGCATTGAACCGAGTATCCGGTATGTATCCCAACTGTGAGAATATATCCTCGATGCTGCTTTTTTCTTTGCTCAGACCGACGACATCGATATCCGAGTACTCACGGTTACAAAACCCTTCTACCTCGCAGTGAATCCTTGTCGCGAGTCCCCCCATGAGTTTGAGATGCACATCATTTTCGATGGTAACATCAATGATTCTTTTCGCCTCTTCAAAAATGTTCTCTTTCGGTGTTTCCATAGGCAATTTTATCTTTTCACGCTATAAAAATTTTTTTATGTGGGGGGAAGTCCAATTTTTGGAGTACAGCGTGTATAACCAAACCTTTTTATAACCATTGCGACGAGTAACAACGAATGTTTAACAAGGATAGGGTATTGCAGGAGATTATCGCCATCAGAAAAGACTTTGGATTTCCACAGAGGACACCAGAAATAAAACAAACTATCTACAATGGAGAGCGAGATACCCTCTACATTATCGCCGAAGACAGGGCTGATAAGAGCAATATCATTGGATACGGGAAGGTGGTGGCAGAGCTCAAAAAACGAGTCGGTGTGCGGTATGTGACAGTACTCTCTCATCTCGATAGAAAAAAAAGGAAGGAACTCCTCACAAAAAGCCTTCACGCGTTAAAGGACGATCCTATCTCAGAAAGACTCAAAAAATACCTAGAAAACGAACGTAATCTTGCAGGGGAGATGGATCCGCTTCCAACGAATGGTAAGTCATTAGTAGTACCCTGCAAAAGTCTCCATTCATTCCGTATATCAAAAATACTGGGGTTCGATCCTACTCCACTCACCATCCGCCTCACCTACCCAAAGATCACGAGTTCCTATGAATCCGTGATCATTGAGGAGAGAATCCAGGACTGTAGCGAGTGTAAAGAGACAACACGGAAATGTGCGCTGGAGTATGCACAGAAAAACGACATTCCCCTTGTTTTGGGTGATTTTGATGAAGAAATCAAGTACCACGATGGTACAATCCTTGTGAATCCCACCACCTTTTTTTGGCTGAACAGGTGGAAGAGAAAAAATCTCACCGAAGAAAAGGACTCCTGCATGCGGGAAAAAAGCAGTATCTTTCTCGAAAAAACACTCTGGGAGGTGTATGAGGGACTTTGCGAACCGAAATGGGGGTCCACCAGCGTCTATACATATTACAAGGGAAAATCATGAAACAGGCAAAAACATTTAGAGATACTTATCGGGTGCGGAACGCACTAAAAAGATTGGAGAAATACGGAGATAAAGATTTAGATACATATATAAAGCCTATACTCAAATCAAGGCTTGGCGAGACGGAAAAACCACCGAAAAGTGCCAAGACGCTGATAGCACTTTCTGGAGGAATTGACAGCAAGGCCTCCGCGCTCGTTGCCAAAGAGTTTCACCTTACTCCAGAGGCCGTCACATTTTTGGTATCAAAATCACGAAAGGAGCCTGTAGAACGCTTTTGCGAAGATCATGAGATCCCTCTCAATTTTATTCATGATAACACATATCAAAAAATTTGGCAGGAGGCAGAAAAAAAGCGTTTTCATCCGTGTGGACGGTGTCATTCTTTTATAGAAGAAAAAATTTATGAGTTTGCTCAACACAATGGATATAAATTCGTTGGATTTGGGGACATGCTTTCTGTCGGTTCTCACGCAATCTACAAAGTAGGGGAGCTGTATCGGCTCAATATTCCTGCAATGCTCTCGTTTACGAAGGAGGATCATCGTGAGATCACAGGCGAGGAATCACAGGAATTTGGGTGTGCGTTCCTTAAACAGTTACATGAGAAGTACCCGTTCCTCACACGGTATTCAATACAACGGGTGATGCGAGAACTCCGTTCTCAGTGTATTGATGTTGATACCGCAAAAAAATTTATAGAGGACATCGAGGGAGATATATGTTCCTGAAGTATGTGGCTGTAACGACAATCATATGTGCGCTCATGCTCGGATACCTTCGCATGTCAGTCGAGAGTGAAGCAGTCACAGAGGGTGGACTTGATATTTATTATCCGGAAAGAACACAAGCACTCAGTACCGGCGATGCTACTTTCACAGTGAATATCACGAACACGGAGATAGAACCACAGGATCTTACCTTCCATCTGAAGAAGAACCTGCCAGCAGGATGGGAAGCAAACTTCTGTTTCAACGATCTCTGTTTCTACAACAATGCTACGCGCACGATAGAAGGAGGGGAGAGTCTTGATGTTGTGATTGGTGTGATGCCAGATTTCGATCAGCACGAGGAAGGAACGGTCACCTTCTCCATTCAAGATGAGAATGACTCATACCAGAAGGAGTTCTACGTCACAGCAGACGTTGAGGAAAAGGAATACAGGTATACTGTGACCGGTGAAAAGGAGAAGGAGGTAGGAGCTTCAAAAACAGCAAAATTCTCCTTGGACATCAAAAATATGGGAGAAGAAGATACGTACTCATTTTCTACGGAAAAAAATCTACCAGAAGCGTGGAAAGTTTCTCTATCCGATGAGAGTCTCTCTTTAGCACAGAATGAGTCGAAAACTTTGGATGTATTTGTTACTACATCGTATAACGGAGATGGAGGAGAAGAAGGAACGGTGTCCCTACGGATTATTCCCCAACATGGTGAAGAGAAGCGTATCACACTCACGGCCCAGATAAAAAAGGAACACAATTTCACACTGCGCTGTGCAGAACCGAAAAAGTACACACCAAAAGGATACGATGTAACCTTCAACGTACAGATCACTAATACCGGCAACGCTGAAGACACATACTCCATTGAGACGGAGGAAGGAATCCTCTCAGAACAGGAGATTCAATTATCTTCTGGAGATCAGTCCAGTGTTACCGTCACAGTTCCAGAAGTACACTCAGATGCGCAGTTCTCTCTCTCTGTCAACTCTGAATCAGGACTAGAAAAAGAAATCGAACTGCAGATTGTGACAGGTGGAACACAAAAGAAGGTTTTCGCAGAGATGTTCACGGCAACATGGTGCCAGTACTGCCCCGAGGCAGAAGCGGCAATAGAGGAGATATCACAGGAGTACGGAGAGGAGGTATTCTGTATTCAGTACCATCCTGGCGATTTCATGGAGACCACTATTTCAGAAAAACGGCTCGATCACTATGGATTTGAGGGATATCCTACGGTATATTTCAATGGGAACAACAAAGTTATTGGAGGATACACAGGCGTTGCGGCAAAGTATCGAGAGAAAATAGACGAGGAGCTCCAGAAGGACGACAACGCTATCATCGATCTCAATTATGAAAATAATGAACTCACCATAAAAATCACACCGTTGCAGCCTTCTTCTGAGAAGTACACACTCTACATTGTAACCTATAAGGATATGGAGCACAAAACACAACAGTATCCAAATGTTGCGCAGGATCATATCACGAGGGAGATCACACTTGAAAGTGAAAAAATACTTAAGGAACGGATAGATATAGAGGAAGGAGTAGTCGTGTTCATTCAGGATGAAGTCGTGATAGATTTTGAAGTTTTGGAACTAGTATAATCGGGAAGGAAACCAATGTCATCCAAGAGCCTTATGGAAATATATGAGGAGGCAGCTCCACATCTTGCGTATTTAAAGAAGGTAAAGGAGATAGTTTCAGCACTAGAAGGAAAATCTAAAAATGATGTGATAAAAGAGCTGAAAAAGCGTAGAAAAAAGGCAAATCCGACCCTGCGGACAGATATCACAATTCTTTTACGGTATATTGAAGAACAATAACCTTTTTATTTTCTTCTTCCAAAAAAGACAAGAGGGAAAAATCATGGGCGGAAAGCAACAGACACGAGTAGGATCACTCAAAGAAGGACGATACATGTTGATCGACGGTGAACCGTGCGAGATTAAAAAGATACAGACCTCATCTCCCGGAAAACACGGAAGTGCAAAGTCACGAATAATGGCCGTCGGTGTTTTCGATGGCAGGAAAAGGAGCGTCGTAAAACCGGTAGACACAAAAATCGATGTGCCAATCATCGATAAAAATACTGGAATGGTCACAGCCATCATCAATGACACGATTCAGCTCATGGATATGAACTCCTACGAGACCTTCGACGTCCCGATGCCGGATCCCGATGAGGTACAAGGGGAGATTGCACAAGGAGTGAACGTCGAGTACTGGGAGACCTTGGGCAGAGTAAAAATTATCCGGGTTAAAGAGTGACCTTCTTGCACACGTCGAAAATTTTTTTCCCGTTAGATACCACACCCTACAGCAGCGCTGATATCATTCTTCTTGGTATCCCATTGGATTCTACTGCGTCCTCTCTCCCAGGACAGCGGTTCGGTCCATCGTCGATCCGAAAAGCATCCTTCGATCTCGAGCTTTTCGATATGGAGACGGAGACGGATCTCTCCACAATACGGCTCCACGATGCCGGTGATCTCCACGTGGTACCAGGGAATATTCAGGAGACACTGGAGCGGGTAGAGGAGGCCATCGCTGAGTACGAAGAAAAAAAAGTAGCTGTGCTTGGCGGAGAGCATTCCATCACGTATCCTGCGGTGAAAGCGATAGAACCGGAGGCAGTTGTCGTCTTGGATGCACATTTCGATCTTCATAACACTTATCTGGGTGAAACACTCTCCCATGCGTGTGTGATGCGGCGTATTTATGAACTGGGGATTCAGGAGCATATTCTCGGTGTGCGTCAGGTGAGCAAGGAGGAGTACGAGTTTATCAAGGATGCTGACATTAGTACGAATATTCCCTATGGCAAAAAAATCTACCTGAGTATCGATATGGACGTCTTCGATTGTGAGCATGTTGGGAATTACGTTCCTGGCGGCATGACATTTTCTCAGGGTATCACCCAGATTAAAAAAATCATCGCACAGAACGAGATTCTGGGGTTCGATATCTGTGAGGTCCGTGCGAGAACAGTAAACAGGACATCATTAACGGCCGCGAACTTCCTCTATAAAATCTTGAGCTATATGCACATGTAAATGATAGGTCACCCTTTCTTCTTTAGTTCGATAGCTCCAAAGAGTAAGAGATTCCCATCCACATATATATCTAACGTTTGCAGGATTTCATTACTCTTTTTTAGGTGGTAATGCAAACTATTCCGTCTGTGCTGTTCTTTCTTTTCTTCCACCACTTCGATAAACGCTTCTTTGAGGAACATATGGTTCTCTGTGATGTAGCCTTCAAACTGGTACTCTTTTAGTTTATTTCCTGTCGTCGGGTCGATATCAGTCTCCCCCAACTGGCGGACGGTATCACCCTCAAATGTAATTTTCATCGAGCCCCCTGTTCCTGTCTGATTCCCTTCCTGATCGAAAAACGTGGTTGTGACAATGAGTGTCCCCCCCTCAACATCGATTTCCATCACCCATTTTCCTCGCTGGACCACTCCTTTTTCACCAGTTCCTGGATGGCCTTTCACGTAGTTGATGAACGGTCCTTCCCAGGTTCCACCCTTTTTTAAGATAGATTTTAACGTTGGTTTATCAGTCATACAATTTAATGGAGGAGCTGCAATAAAAAATTTACGAGATAACATCTTCTTTCCCACCTTTTAAAATGAAGAAACTGTGAGGAATAGAAAATTTTATAAAGTTTTAATTTACAGTATAATAAATAACTAATATACAGAAATATCGTTTCCGAAAGAAAAATTAATAAGTATTAGAGCCATAATAAAACAAAAAGGATGATACAAGATGAAGAAGTGGAAAGGCGATATTATTGCAGAGGGATTACGCGATCCGACAGTTATCAACAATTTTTCTGTTTACGAAGCAACGATTAGCGAGGATAATATGCCGATCGACTACGAAGGAAATCTCGGAAGATGGTACGGGTATGGCGTACGCTGTTCAAGGGAGGAAATTGATAATTTGCAGCCGTATATTTTACCCGGGTGGTATGCACATTTCTGGCACCAGAACAAGATCATAGTGGTCTACAATGATAAGCAATTTGAGCTGATGAAAAACGATACGAGTACATGGAAAGAAGCGATAGAACACGGCAAGACACAGGGGATAGCGTATAATCCCAAAAAGAACATCTAGCAAGGAATATCGGCTTCAGTCCCACTATCACTTGTCTTCGCCACTGTGAACAGCAAAATGGTATAGAAAGTTGCTTGTTCACTTGAAAAAATTTATAAATCAAGGAGACGTAACTATGAGCATGAAATTAGCTGATGAAGTGAAGGTTGCGTTAGTAACGGGAGCTTGTATACTCAGCATTGCAATTATATTTAAGAATGTTCTTCACGTTCAAGCCGATCTTATTGTATCAAATAGTCCTGTCTATTTATTCATTGTTTTTATTATTACAAGGGGCCAGAACAATACAGTGAAATGTGATAATCCACTATATTGGAGTTTAGCAATACTTCTTGTCACGCTAATGATCATAGGACTATATGCACTATGATGTAGCGAGCAACGGCACATCGCTTCGAGCATTGTTTTGTTTCAGAACTCCAATATTAGTGATACACAAGGGGTGAATTATTTAATTTTCTTCACTTCTATCTCGAAGATCAATCTTTTTCCGGCGAGTGGGTGATTACCTGTTTTGCCGTACGCTTCTTCCGGCGGAATTTCAACTTTCTTTTTCTCACCGGCTTCCATCCCGATAACACCTTTTTCAAATCCTGGGATGAGCCTTCCCTCGCCAACAGTAAATCCTAAGGGCTCATACTCACGATTTTTATCGTAATATTTAGATTTTTTTGCGTTTTCTCTAATAGACGAGTCGAAAATCGTTCCATCTTTTAATTTTCCTGTGTAGTCTACTTCTACATAATCTCCCTTTTTTATAGCCATTTTATCCCTCTTATTTTTATTAATCACCCCACAATTAAAAGTGTTTCCCTACAGGAGTAAAAATAGAAATATTTTTATGGTATCCCTCTGACATGGAGCCATGAATAAAAAATTACTTCTTCCCCCTATCATTGCATGCATTGTTCTCTGTGGAATGTTCGTTCCTGTTTTCGCATACGAACAGCACGATCCGCTCCTCATCGAAAATGTCCACGCCACAGCGGAGAATCCCTACGTTATCGAAGGAATGGATATCACCTGTGATGAAGGCAGTGGCCTGATAGTGAGAAACTCAAGCCATATACTCATACGGAACAACTATTTCCATGATTGTGCCAAGGAGACAGGGAACTCGCCGGAGGGTCTCCGACAGTTTTACTCGCTTTATGTCGATAGCTCCGATCATATTGAGATATCACAGAACACTTTTGAAAACAACCTCATTGGTCCGTATATCAGAAAATCACACAATGTAACGATTCTCAATAATTCAATCACCAATAGTACTTATTTTAGCGGTATTCGGTGTGATCACTGCACGAATTCCGAGATTGCCTACAACACCCTTGAAGACAACGGCGTCAGGGAGTGGTTTTTCATCGATGGTGGATCTGGACCTCGCATCATCGGGATCTGGGCGGTACGACCTGAAAATATGAAAATACATCACAATACAGTGATCAATTCAACGAGTGATGGTATATCTGTTACCGGCCAGGACTACTTAAATGATGATTGGAAAGGTATTGCACAAAATGTAGAAATTTATAATAACACACTGATGAACAACTTAGAACAGGGTATCTGGGTATGCAGGGCCAGAAATATCACGATACACGATAATGAAATTCATGCGAGCTGTGATTCCCCTGGAGTGGGAACAGGAATTTTCTTTGAGTTTGATGTACAGGATTCAGAGGTCTATGACAATGTAATCCACGCGTGTAAACAGCCTTGCGGCGTGGGACTGCGGTTTTCCCACAATAATTACATCCACGATAATCTCCTCTATACCTTCGAAAAGGCAGAGTTCATTGATAGGCATGGAGAGGATCTCAGTGACGGGAGAGAAAAAGCGAGAAAATCTGGCATTGCTCTCAAAAAATCTTCAGGAAATGTTGAGGAGAACAATACCGTTATTGTGGAAAATGGCCCCAAAACTACGGAACTACTGGTATTATCCGCAATCATCCTTATCGTACTGGTAGGCGGTATCACGCTGTGGAACCGAAAGAGATAGGTTGTTCGTTGTCTTCTATTCCATCAGTATGTAACCCCTGAGGATCGGACTGCGATCAAGGACATTATTGTGGAAAGTCATCTTCCCAAGCAACCTTTTTATTAGTATGGGGTGTATGTAGTACCATGAACAGCAAATTACAGAAAATCTATGACAACCTGGAGGAAGACGTCGATTTGATCTATCTAGAGAACAGTATTACGCCTGACATGAGCTTTTTCTACCTCACGGGAGCGGAGTCCGGACTCTTTGAGGGGTGTGTTGCCTTGGCATACCCCGATTCTCTCGGGCTGGTAGTGTCCCGTCTGGAAGAGGAAAGCGCGAAAAAAGCTGAAAAGGACGAGATCCAGATATTCAAAGAGAAGGAGGAGAGAAAGGAGATACTGAAGAAAAAACTCGACGTGGACAGAATCGGGATCAATGGGAAGGGGCTGACCTATGACTCGTATAATACACTGACAGAGATCACCGATGCCGAGATCATCGATGTATCTGATGCAGTGTCGAAGGCGCGACTTGTCAAGGAAAAGGATGAGATAAAAAAGATCAAAAAGGCCTGCGACATTGTATCTGATGTCTGTGATCATATCACTTCGTATATGCGGGAGGGAATCAAGGAATGTGAACTTTCTGCGGAGCTCACATATCTCATGTTAAAAAAAGGTGCTACTGAACCGGCCTTCACCAATATCTGCGCCTTTGAAGAACACACAGCAGAACCTCACTATACCTCCGGCGATAAAACGTTAAAAAAGGGAGACTACATCCTCCTTGATTTCGGAGCCAAGTACAGAAAGTACGTCTCGGATATCACACGAACCTTTGTGTATGGAGAAGCGGAAGAAAAGAAAAAAGATATCTACGACACGGTGAAGGAGGCTCAGCAGATAGGACTTGACAAGATCCATGCGGGAGTGAGGGGTGGCGACGCCCATGAGGCTGTAGAGGAGTTTATCAACTCGACGAAGTACAAGGATAGGTTTACCCATGGACTCGGGCACTCAATCGGGCTTTCGGTGCACGACGGCTATGGACTTCATCCTGCCTACGATCTCACGCTCGAGGAAAATATGGTCTTCACCGTTGAACCGGGCATCTACCTCCCTGGATACGGCGGCGTGAGAATCGAGGATGACGTGGTGGTGAAAAAAGATGGTGTAGAGATTCTCACCTCTGCGCCGAAAGAGTTCACTGAGATATAGAAAACTTTTTTTCTTTTATTGTACCATCAACGTAGATTTTCACCGTGTAACTACCGACGGGCAGATCCTGCCCTGTAGCATACATCGAGAACCAAATTTTCCCGGAACCTTCTTGGAGGACGGCCTCTTTCTCGTACATTTTTTCTCCTTCGTAATACCAGACCGCTTTTATCGGTGTGTTCTCTAGAGCGTACTCGTACTCGATCCAGCAGTACACAGTGTCTGCTGGTGCAAAGACAGTGTTCACACTGGATGGCTCTCCATTGTCTACAGCGGTGCAGAGGGTCACATCTGTAATGGCAAAGGAATGCGTGATACAGCCTGTAAAAAATATTACCAAAATAATTGGTAATAATACCCTCAACCTATCTCCATATTGAAAAATCTTCGTATTTTCCTTCATACTCACGCCATTCCGTTTCAACATCGGTAACAGAGGCCATTTGTGGCCCTTCGTGACACCATTCTATCAGTTCTTTGAGGGGTTCTTCTTCTCCTTCAGCCACAATCTCTACTCTCCCATCGCTGAGGTTTCGTACCCACCCTGTAAGTCCAAGACGTTTTGCCGTTTTTCTTGTATTGGCTCTATAAAATACTCCCTGCACTCTACCTGAGACAAAGATGTGCACCTGTTTCATATGACATCATCACCATTGAGCATATATAATAGTTATGTATAGAGACGGCTGTCCCGAGGGAAATGGCATGTCGCATTTTAAAGGATCTGTTTTCTTATTAAATGAGAAGAGATAAAGAGATGAATAAGAGGATCTTACTGTGGCGCCTTCTCTTTCCTTTTTTCTTCCTCCTCGTTACCTTCTGCCACAGCCTTCCGTACTTTTTCTGCGGATTCTTCTAGAAGTTCTGCTATCGTTTCTCGTTCCTCTTTCTTATAAGTGGAAGCGATTTCAATATGAGAGTCCAATACACTCTCAAGAATAGTATAATGCTCTTCAGGAGTTTCTATATTTTGTAAGAGCTGCCGCGTCTTAAGTAAGAGTACATGCTGTGCGTAAGAGAACTCAGTAGATACGTAATACACCTTTGCCATGCCCACCTTTTTGTAATCAACCAGCCCTGTTGCCCTCATCACTTCGAGGTACTTTACTGCAGTCATTCTATTGATGTCCAGTTCTCTCGATAACTCGGAAGCAGTAGCGCCTACCTCTGCTCCCTTAAGATAATTTAAAATACTCTCTTCCAGATTTTCTTTCATCCGTGATCACCGTTGTACCTTAATATTGTTTTCTTCATTTATATAGCTTTCCCATAGTATATGACTTTTACTGTTCTGTATAACTACCGAAAACCTTAAATAGTATTGCTCATCAATAATGTTGTATGAGAAGAAAAACAAGGGCCATCAATACTACCAAAAAAAATTCAATATTGGTGAGCATTATTGCCGCAGCACTACTAGTATTGTTGACTGCCCTGAGAGTTAGGGTTTAAATACACTCTCATATTCCTCCTTCAAAATCCCCTAACTCTCTTTTTCTTCCGTTTCTTCTATCATTGATTTTATTCCAGGAACAACCTCAAATTTCCCTTTCTCGTTCGTCATTAACCCCATTCCGGTAAGTTCCTTCATATTTTCATACACAGCAGTGGGATTCATCTTCGTTTCTTTCGCAATTTCTATATAACTCACCGGCCCCCCATTGAATTTTTTCGTGATTAATGTTACGAGATCCCTTAGTTCTTCGGGTACCTTCAGAATATACTCTTCAACAGACGAAGGGGTACTGAGAAGATCGCTGACATACCTATCGTCGATGATCTCGATCAGATCGTTTTTTACTGCGGAGGTAAGGACAGTGTGGAGCATTCGAAGGAGGAGCCGTGGATTCCCATCTACCATATCATTCACGTACGTTACTCCTGACTTTTCAAATGGATAAATCGGATTTAAATCCTTTTCTGGGTCTATTCTCTCTTTTGCGATTCTTTTCTCTACCATTTCCAGTGCTTTCTCATTTGTAAACGGTTCAAGTTCCAGAACACGATGTAATCTCATGAAAAATGCGGGATTTGAATTTTTTATCTTCTCAGCACCTTCTTTGGTACACGCCATGACGAATAAGGATGAGTCTGGCATATCGCTGATAAACTGTCTCAACACTTCGAAAAAGGAGATGAGCTTCTCTTCCGGCGCCGAAACGAGATTCTCTACCTCATCAAGGATTAAACAGGAGACATCAAAATCAGACATATACTCTTTCAGCGTGCTTCCTATCTCTGTAGATTTAAATTCTCCACTTTTTAGTTCCCATATTTCGTCGAATTCCAGTTTTTTCCCCAAAAATCGATCAAATCTATCCTTAAATCGATCAAATCTATTTTTTCTATCTTCTTTCATATAGTAAAAGACTGAAAAAATATCCTTAATGATCTTTATCGGATCGTTTGTATCTATCTTGATATACATAGAAAATCCAGCCTCTTGGAAGAGTCTATGGACTCCCTTCAGCCGTTGTGTTTTTCCAGATCCGAGATCCCCTACAAGTGCAAAGGCAACCGATGATTTTTTGTTGATTACTTCCGAGAGCATCTCTGTAATCTTTGAGTCTATATTCTGAAATACGTGGATATCATCTATATCCTTTATACCCTCACTAGAGAGTCTTGAAAACGGATTGCTCTCCAAATTAAATCTATCATAATCCAGTTTCTCATCTGTTTTATACAGAGGCTTCACCTTCTATGATTCAATTACGTTTTAATACGAGAGCGATAAATATAAATGTTACTGTATATGAAGGCATTCATGCGGAAAAAAAGCCTTAGAATCATTGGATTGTTCACACTGGGTTTCTTGGTGATCTATTTTATACTACGGTATATAGGGATCCAAGAAACTTGGGCCGTGTTACGGGAGGCACATAGTACATTCCTCCTGTTCGGTCTCTCTATCCAACTTCTCAGTTTTGCTCTCTGGTCGTATCGGTGGAAAATAATTTTAGGAGCAGCAAAAGGGACTATATCGACAAAAAATCTTTTTATCTCTCTTTTTTCGGGAGTACTGATTAATAATATCACACCGTCTGCAAAGACCGGTGGGGAACCGGTGAGGGCGTACACACTGGGCATCATGGAGGATATTACCGTGGAACGAGTTTTTGCCACAACAACAGCAGACAGAGTTTTTGACAGCTTTCCTTTTGCCTCTCTGTCTCTTTTTTCTATCGCGTATCTTTTTTTCTTGAAGGATATTCCTTCGTGGGTGCAATATGTCCTTATTTTTGCACTATCTTTTTCTATATTCCTTCTTTTCATCACGATCTACCTCTGTATAAATCTAGAAGCAGCAAAAAAAGTCGTGTTCGCACTGATAAATTTGGTGGGAAAGATTTTCCCGAAGGTAGAGGAATATACCGATCTCATTGAAGAAAGAATCATAAGTTTCAACAAGACCGTTGTACGAATTAGTAAAAATAGAGGAATAATGGTAAAAGCTCTCTCATTATCATTTTTAATGCTTTTTTGCGCATTTTTAAGAGTTTATCTCATGTTTATAGCTGTGGGACAGGATGTAAATTTCATTGTGCCCATTATTGTGACTATCGTAGGTATACAGGTAGGAATGATTCCATTACTTCCTGGGGGCCTCGGTGCACACGAGGGGATCATGATCTTAATATTTTCTATATTTAGCATACAAAGTGCGGTCGCAGCATCCGTTACAATATTGGTACGATTACTCTCCTACTGGCTTGGAATTTTCATTGGTATCCCATGTTTCCTTTACTCCAATAAAACTGTCAAAGATATGTTAGAGCGGCAGAGAGAAGAATCCTGAGCATACTGCCCCCGAACCTCATCGAAAGTTTTAAATATACATCTTTTCCATCTCTGGTAAAAGAGTGATACTGGAGGAATATGGATGAAGAAGACGTTGGTTACATCTGCAGTAGCATTTGTTTTATATCTTGTCTTGACTGTTGGAACTGGTGACATTCTCTTCTGGAGTAGTGCAGAGATTGTGGCCGGTATTATTCTCGCTGCTATTGCAGGAATAGTTGGAAGAGCACTTTTATTCAGAAACGGAGATTACAGGATGCTCAATCCGGTGCGATGGCTCTACTTTATCGCATATCTCGGACCGTTCTTACTCGCAATGGCGAAGGCGAACCTTGATGTTGCATACAGAGTTATCACAGGGAGAATTAAACCCGGCATCGTGAAGATAAATCCCGAGTTTAAGACAGATTTGGCTGTAACAATGCTTGGGAACTCGATTACACTCACTCCTGGAACATTGAGTGTCGATGTCGATGAGAAAAAGAATCACCTGTATATACACTGGATTAACGTACTGCACAAGGAACCGTCGATAGAAGAAGTTTGCGATGGATTTCCAAAATGGATAAGGAGGATTGCCGAATGATGGAGACGTTCTTTATAGTAGCTATTTTCTTGCTGATTTTTATGGCGTTTGGAGTGATACGAATTATCTTCGGACCGACAGTGCCGGACAGAGTAGTGGGACTTGACACGATCAATACTCTTGTAATCGCTGCAATGATTGTACTCGGAGCGGCCTATGAAGAAGTGATATACATCGATGTTGCAATTGTCTATGCACTGCTTTCCTTTGTAGGAACACTGTATATTGCAAATTACTTGGAGGGTGATCTCTGATGATAGAGACAATAATATATATACTTCTCGCGATAGGTGTCTTTTTCAACGGACTCGGATCCTTTGGATTGATACGCTTCCCCGATGTCTACACACGGCTTCATGCGGGGACAAAATGTACGACATTCGGTTCTATTTTCACGTCGTCTGGTGTGATTCTTTATGGGCTTTATTACTGGCACACTGAGTCTACGGCTTACGGCGTTCTGGCCATTCACGCGTTCATCGCGTTGCTCGCGCTGGTGATTACCAACCCGACAGGAGCCCACGCAATCGCCCGTGCAGCACACAAAAGCGGTGTATTTCCTAAGAGAGCCGTGGTCGACGAACTTCGAGGTGATCAGGATGATGATTGAAGAAGCACTTCAGATAGTAATTTTGTTGCTTATAATTGGCACAGCGGTGATGGCCGTGACCTTCAAGGATCTTCTGGCAGCTGTTATCTCTTTTGCGGCTACAAGCCTCTTGCTCGCGCTGGAATTCTATTTCCTGCAGGCTCCAGACGTTGCGATAGCAGAGGCTGGAATTGGAGCAGCCCTCACCACAGCAATATTTGTTCTTGCGATTAGAGGTAGTGAAAGGAGGGAAGAGATATGAAGCGATTTACAGTCTTTGTAGCGTTAATGGTAGTTGCAGGTTTTTTAATTCTCTCTGCAACACAAATGCGTGAGTTTGGATCCCCTGCTGTGTCAGATATGGATGACTACATTATCGATTTTGCGCAGGAGGAATCAGCCGCAAATAACGTGGTGACAGCAGTGGTATTCGATTACAGAGGATTTGATACACTTGGAGAGGCCACTGTACTATTCACGGCAGTGATAGGTGTGTCCGTCGTATTCAGGAGGCTGAAAAAATGATGTCGAAGATAGTGAGGACGATTACAAAGATCCTGTATACCTTTGTGGTCATCTTCGGATTTTATGTGATAATGCACGGACATCTCACCCCTGGTGGAGGATTCCAGGGAGGTGCAGTGGTTGCCTCTGCAATCGCGATGGCTGCAATTGCCTATGGATACGACACCATTAAAGATATAATAAAGAAGAGCAACCTCTCAATCCTGGAAAGCGTTGGGGCACTTGGATTTGTCAGCATTGCATTCCTTGGAATAGGGACAACATTCCTCTACAACTTCCTGGCAAACTCCGAAATTATCTTTGGAGAAACACTGAGTGCCGGAATAAACCCGGGCAACCTCAATACCGGGGGCGTTCTGCCATTATTGAACTGGGCGGTGGGATTGAAGGTTCTCGCAGGACTAGGGAGCATTGTACTCCTCATGATGTACGGTATAAAGAGGGGTGATGAAGAATGATAGGAAATATACCATTCATTGTCTGTGCGTTACTAGTGATTCTTGGACTCTATACTCTTGTGTTCAAACGAAATCTGATAAAAATAGCGATAGGATTGAACTTGGTGGAATGTGGAGTGAACCTGTTTTTAATTACCCTCGGATATCGATCCGATGCGGTGGCTCCCATCTACACCATGGCGGCAAAGGAAGAGATGGTACTGCCGACACCTCAGGCGCTGACACTAACGAGTATTGTTATTGGACTGGCTACCACGGCATTAATTCTCTCCTTCGCGATCCTTATCTATAAGCACTATGGTACGGTAAATGCATCGAAGGTACGGAGGTTGAAAGGATGATTACTGACCACTTGCCTGCAATTATTGTAGGACTGCCGCTTTTGGCAGCTTTTGCAACACCACTGATAAGCAAGATAGACGATAAACTGAGAAATATTTTTGTAATTGGTATTCTGGGCGTTGTACTCGGTCTTGTGGGGCTTCTGGCACAGGAGGTCCTCAGCAACGGTATCTTCGTCTACACAATGGGAGGGAGCTCTCCAGGAATACCACTCCCTTCAGGATATAGGATGCCTGTGCGGATTATTCTTGAAGTGGATGGGATGTCCATTCTCATGGGCGTCATTACCGCAGTCGTCACATTCCTCGGAGCCATCTACTCATGGGCCTTCGTGGATAAGGAGACGGGCAAAGGAAAGTACTACACCTTACTCTTGCTTCTTACTGCGGGAATGTTCGGTCTGGAGTTCACCGGGGACATGTTCAACTTCTTCGTGTTCCTCGAAGTGACATCCATTGCAGCCTGTGGACTTATCGGCTTTAGAGTCTACAGAGGAGAGTCAATCGAGGCAGCCTATAAGACGATGGTACTGTATACGCTCGGTGCGCTGGTGTTTCTCTTCGGTGTAGGGATTCTCTACGGAGAGTACGATGCACTGAATATCGCAATATTGGCCTCACGGATCGAGTACACGATGCTGGACAAAGTTGCACTGGGGCTTTTCGTGATAGGATTAGCTATGAAGGCAGGATCCGTGCCTGTACACATGTGGGTACCAGATGCGTATGCCGAAGCACCAGCACCCATCACGCTGATTCTTCTGGTCAACACTCAGGCGGCACTCTACGGACTTTTCCGCGTTGTCTTCACACTCTATGGAATGACTATTTCTGCGGAGACAATCGGATGGGTGATTGTGATTCTTGGAGTCCTCTCCATGTTCATTGGTGTAACTATGGCACTGGTGCAGAATAAGATAAAGCGACTCATCGCCTATGGTGCCGTATCCCAAATTGGGTACATGCTTCTGGGCGCCGGTGTTGGACTGGCGACATTGGGAACGCCTGCGCTCCAGGAGTACGGCGTGAAGGCGATGGAAGGAAGTATTTTCCACCTACTCAATGATGCAATGTACAAAGGACTGCTGTTCCTCACAGCCGGTGCAATCATTTATTGCACAGGAAAACGAAACCTCAATGAACTAGGAGGTCTCGCGCATGACATGAAGTATACTGCGGTGTTTTTCGTTATCGGTGCTGGAGCCATTGCCGGACTGCCGCCATTCAATGGATTTGCTTCCAAGCTGATTATCTACGAGTCTGTCTACAAGTTCAGTCCGATACTCTCGGTCATTGCGATCCTGGTGAGTATCCTCACTCTGGCGATATTTGTTAAGATATTCCAGAGTGCGTTCCTCGGACCAAGACTTACCGCAGTGAAAAAAGAGCCGAAGACAATGGTGTTCTCAATGCTCGTGCTCTCGATCATCGTCGTGGCGTTCGGACTCTTCCCGGACGTGGTAGTGGACAAAATCGTGTCACCAGCAGTAAACGCACTAATAGACCACGCAGATTACATAACTGCAGTCATAGGAGGTGCTTAAAATGATAGGAACGCTAGAAACAGGATATGGTGCATGGAGCGCACTGTACTGGCTGCTCGGCCTCGCAGTGATCGCTGTCATCTCCTACCTTATTTACACTGGAGGAGGAAAGACGGTAAAATCCAGAGAAGATAAAGGGAAACCCTTCCTCTCCGGCAATGAAATGGCAACGGAAGAGACGCATGTAAAGGCAGATAATGTCTACTGGGGATTTACAGAGGCACTGAAATCGTACTACACACCGTTGATAAAGGGACACACAGGGAATGTCAACGATTACGTTGGCTGGCTTGTGATTGCACTGGCGGCGATACTTATCGTGATAGGAGGGTTCTAATATGATTGATACGATATTAATTGCGAAATCCATACTCGGCGCACTCGGTGTAGCAGCGTTAGGGATCATCGTAGGTCTGCTGTACAAAGGTATTGATAGAAAGCTTCACGCGAGAATGCAGATGAGAGTAGGACCACCGATTACACAGCCTTTTAGAGATGTGAGGAAACTGATGCTGAAGGACAACCTCGTCCCGGAGAACGCGGTGGACTGGGTATTCAACCTGATGCCTATTGTGTCACTGGTCTCGGTGACAACTGTGCTACTGTATCTACCGCTGGGCGTTGAGCCAATACTCTCAACTAAAGGAGATCTTATTCTGATACTGTACCTCCTAATGTTCCCGGCCATCTGTCTGATACTTGGTGGGTTTGCGTCTTCCTCACCCTATGCAACGGTGGGTGCCCAGCGAGAAATGGTGGTAATGATAAGTTATGAGTTCCCGCTGGCAGTGACCGTGATTGGGATGGTATGGAGACTGAGTGAGCTTTATCCAGGCGAGAACGTGTTCAGCATGGCGTTCATCGCAAACAACCCATTGTGGAACGATGTGGGTGTCTTTGGATTTATTGGACTCCTCATACTTCTTGGTGTACTTCTCGTGGTTACCCCTATCGAGCTTTCGAAGATTCCGTTCGATGTACCGGAAGCAGAAACGGAGATTGCAGGAGGTCTCCTCGTAGAGTATACAGGAAAGAACCTTGGTATGTTTTACATTGCAGATGCAGTGAAGATGATAGCAATGGGCTCTGTGGTCGTTGCACTGTTCTTTCCCTATGGCATCTCACAGTACCTTGCACTCTCGCAGTACGCTGGATACGTGGTGGACTTCTTGTTCTACCTCGTGAAGACATTTGCAGTGATTCTCGTTGCAGTCACCGTGGTGCGGACATCGTTTGCTCGGCTGAAGATAGACCAAGTGGCGAATATCTTTTGGCTGCCAGTAACACTCACAGCAATAATCGGACTTGTGCTTCTATACTTGGATACGGTACTGCTTTAACAAAGAAAATTACCTTTTCTTTCTCTTTTTTAACTTCTAAGTTGTCTACAAAAATTTATAAAGCAAAAGAGTGAGGAAGGGACAATGAAAAAAAAGATCGCTATCATAGTTATTATCGTGGTATTTTTAGTCCCATTGATAGCTTCTCAGGAAGAAGATGAGAGGTCAGAGGGAGAAGATACAACACGTATTACCATTTATGAGGATGGCAGTGCTTTCTAGGAGTTGGAGACACGATTCAAGCTGAAAACTGAAGAAGATAAAACGTTTTTTAAAGATTATATCGAAGCTCTGGAAGAAGAAAAAGGCGTCATGATCGAGGAGAAAAAAGCAGAGATAGGTGACATCATTAACAAGGTGGCGCTTACCACCACGAGAAGTATGGCCATAAAGAATCTGGATCTTAATTACGGGATCATTGAAACGATAAACGGTGACTATGGGGCGGTGAAGTTCCAGTTTTTGTGGGAAGGATTTGCGAAAAAGGAAGGCGACACCCTCCGAATAGGAGATACATTTGTGGGAGGCTACTACTTGAGTAAAGGTGAGACGATGATACTGCGTATTCCAAGGAACTTTATCTATACATCAGCATATCCTCCCCCCGATGAAACACGATCTTCTGCATTGATCTGGTACGGCCCCAAAAGTTTCGGCGAAAAAGAACCCTCTCTCACATTAGAACGGTTTGAGACAGGAGACACAGAACATGCCGATAAAGATACAAATGGAAGTGTGGACACATGGGGTAGAAAATACTTTTTGATTCCTGCAATCCTCATAGTTGTAGCGATCGTTGCTTTTTTCGTTATCAAAACGAGAAAAAAAGAATATAAAGCTGATTTCATGTCAGATGAGGATTTTATTATCGATATCTTAGAAAAAAATGACGGTAAATATCTTCAGAATGATATTGTGAAGGAAACTGGATTTTCCAAATCAAAAATAAGTCAATTGTTAAGTGATATGGAAGAAAAAGGATTGATAAGAAAGGAAAAGATGGGGAGAGAAAATATAATAGTGTTGATCGGATTTGAATAAATTTTCTGTTCTCAAAAACAGAGATGAACTATTATAAACAATTAAAAACTCTGAAGTATTATTTTGGACTTAAATGAAAAATAAAGGTGAAAGAAAGCTTTAAATAGTTCAAAACGAGAGTAAAATGTATGAAAAATAAAAAATTTATGTTCTTCGCACTGGCAGTAGCGGTGATAGTAGGACTTACTATCCCCGGTGGGTCTTCGGCCACAGGTGTAATGGGGCAGATAAAGGAGAAAGCCTTTGAAGAAGTGGCGATGTTCACGGGAAGCGAGGATACCAACGGAACCGATACGAACGGAACAGACACAAACTCTACCATTGAAGAGAAATTATATGAGCAGACAGAGGGCACATATGAATCATTGGAAGAAGTATTCGTGCTATACAGCGATACTAACTCAACAGATACGAATGCCACCAATGCCACGTCCTATACTATAGGTGACTATGAGTTTTATTTTGGTGAGTCTGACGATGGGTATTACTTTGGAGATGTAAATGGCACGATGTACTACATCCAAGATACCAATGGGACACTCCCAACCTCTTCGAGTACACACCTGAGCAATATCATCTCAACCTTTGGCATGGTACTGGATGCCCTGGAGGATGGAAAAGTAGGAAGAGCTTTTGGGCTCCTGACGTCCATAGATGCAAGGATGAGTGCAACAGGGAGATATCTTGACAAGGTAAAAGAAAGGAATGAAAGGAAAGAGGAAAGAATAGAGGAGTTGCAGGCAAGGAAAGAGGAAAGAGAACGAGAGAGAGCAGAGAAAAAAGAAGAGAAAAATAAAGGTGTAGATAAAGAAAATGGAAAAGGCAAAGGAAAGGATGAAGATAACCCAGGAAAAGGCAAAGGAAAGGATGAAGATAACCCAGGAAAAGGCAAAGGAAAGGATGAAGATAACCCAGGAAAAGGCAACGAAGGCGACGAAGAGGAAAACGAGGAATAAAAAAATGAATTCAGATACCCAAGTCTTGGTGATCTGTAGCGATGCAGATCTCCAGGACCTCTACCAAGAGATCTTGTGGAAATGCGGAATTTCACATATAGAGCAGACAACAAATGTCTCGGATTCGCTGAAACGCATGAAGGATATTGCGTATGATCTCATCGTTTTAGATTGCAAAAAACCGAATGGTGACATTGTGGATATTACAAAGGCTGCGAGTTCGAAGACGAAAATCCTCTGCATAGCAAGTGAAATAGAGAAAAAAAGAGACATAAATATTCCTTTCTTAATTAAACCATTTAAAATAAACAAGTTTGTCAACAAAGTTGCTGATCTTGGTAGCAGGTAACACTTTTGTTCATAGAAAAGATTCGTAAAATAGAGCCTTTTTGTTGAATATTTCTCTATGTAGTTGTGTAACATACATTTCTATAATAGAATCATCTGTACAACAAAGTTTATAAAAGCTGACAGTGAAAATTAAAAGACGAGAGTATATCTCTGATGTTAGTTAAGATCATATTCATAAAATAACGAAGGGTGATGATAATGAAGACTAAAAAAAATTTGGTCAAAGAGATGATAACAAAGAAAAAGACAGGAGTCACACTCAAAAACGAAATAGGCACCACCAAATACGTAATTCACACTGAGATGTCGGTTAATGGAAGGGTGGAGAGGCCTGATGTTGTGGGAGCAGTTTTTGGACAAACTGAAGGTCTCCTTGGAGAAGAGCTGGATCTACGGGAACTTCAAAAAACTGGCAGAATAGGCAGGATAAAGGTATCTGTCAATCATGATAAGGGAAAGACCAGAGGGACGATCACAATCCCCTCAAGTCTTGATATGGTGGAAACATCAATTCTTGGTGCATCCCTTGAAACGATAGATAGAATTGGTCCCTGCGAAGCTACAATAAAGATCTTAAAGATCGAGGATGTCAGAACCACCAAGAGGACATATGTGGTGGATAGGGCAAAAGAGATCCTCCAACAGATAATGGACGAACAGGTCCCCGAGACCGCTGAAATCACCGAACAGGTAAAAAAATCTGTAAGAGTTCAGCAGATCACGAAGTATGGAAAAGACAACCTCCCCGCTGGACCCAATGTCAGCGGATCCGATGCGGTAATTGTCGTTGAAGGTAGAGCAGATGTCCTTACACTGTTGCGGCACGGAATTAAAAATTCCATTGCTGTAGAAGGAACATCAACACCTCAGACTATCATTGATTTGAGCAGAAAAAAAACTGTTACCGCATTTGTTGATGGCGATAGAGGAGGAGAACTCATTCTTCAGGAACTGGTCGATGTTGCAGATATTGATTACGTGACACAGGCACTGCCTGGAAAAGAAGTAGAAGAACTCTCTAAGAAAGAAGTAATTACAGCTCTGCGGAACAAAGTGCCACTGGAACAGGCGTTAAATGAAATGGCAGATGAGGAAAAAGGAAAAGGTAAAGAAAAGGGCAAAGAACCGAAAGAAGAGAAATCCACGCTGAATAAGTACGATGACTACATTAAAAAACTCCCAGGCACGCTTGACGCCTACCTTCTGGACGAAGATAGTAATGAGATTGCCAAGATATCTGTGAAGGAACTCATAGATACTTTGAAAGAGAGTGAAGACGCCCATACAATCATCTTTGATGGAGTGATTACCCAGCGGCTTGTGGATATGGCATCGAAAAAGAATGTGAAGAGGATCATCGGTGTGAAAGTTGGCGATATCGCAAAGAAGCCTCCTAAAATGGAGATAATGGCGTTCAAGTAACTACTTTAATTTCTCTTTTCTTTCTTTTTTATAATCCTTTAAAAGACTATCAAGCCACTTTTTCTCTTCTTCTGTAGTTTTTGCTGTTTTTTCGGTTATATACTCATTATATTTCTTTTCAAATTGTTTTTTGTCCACGACCCCAAAATTTTCTACCATTTCTATATTCATCTCAAGGAGAGGGATCTCCTCGTTCTTAAACACTTTTTTTGCGGTGTGCGACATTCTTCCGAGATTTTCCACTATCAGCGCTTTCACTTGTTTGTCCACCAGTAGTTCAGCGGTACTTCCGCCGCCTCCACTGGGGTCCTTGATGTAAATAATGTCTCCCTTCTTCACCTTGAATGTGTTGTCCAGATCTTTTATTCTATCTTTGGTGAAGTAGTCCAGTACTTTTACTGTATAGGCTTCATCTGAGAGTTCTAGAGTTCTCATACCCTTCAATCCTTTTATCACTTGTTCCAATTCAGATATTTTTTCCTTTTTAGAATTTAATTCTTTTCTTAAGCCCTTTATAGCGCGCTTTTTCTCTCGTACTATTTTGGATTGTCTCGCTTCTTTGTCGATATCATTGATAATTTTTTTGTTTTTTATTTTCAATTTTTTATTTTTTTCTTGTAGCTCTGCTATTTTCTCCGAAAGTTCTCTATTGTACTCCTTTAGTCTTTCAAGAACTATTTTTTCAGGGTGATCTGGCCTTTCTTTTTTCTCTTCCTCTTCCGGTTCCTTCTCTTCTCGTTCTTCTTCCTTTTTTGTGAGAGTCTTTAGTGCTTCCTTTACCGTGTAATCTTTCAGGACAAGTGTTTTTACATCTTTACTTAAGTTTTTTGCTTCCAAACTTTCAAGTCGCGCATCAATGTTTTCAAACTTTGTTTTGTGGTAATCGTATGCCTTTAACGCAGCAGCGAGGGCATCTCTTTCATGATCGTTGTGGACTGTGTAACTTTTTGTGAGCACATTTTTTTCTTTGATAGAAAGAGAATCAGAAGGGGTGAATGTTCTACATTGGAAAGAATTGGATACCTTTTCCACTGTGTGATGCACATCACTTACATCGGTGGCAATTATTACAGGCATTCCAAATTTAAGAAGATGTTCCACGATATTGTTCACTGAGAAATTTTTATGGCTGGATATATCGAGAATACACCGTTCTAGGTCGAGTATCGCTATTCCGACCGTTGTACCAGGATCTATACCTGCAATAAGATTTTTCACCATTACCTTTTTATTCCCCACGTTTTTATTTTTTTTGATGTTTTACGCTGTTTTTGTCCAGCCAGAATCTCCAGGTAACATTGGCACGCTCGCACGACTCATGAAAAATTTTGATATAGAACAGCTCGTATTGGTTGATCCATGCGAGGTTACGGAAGAGACATATACCTTTGCCGTGCACGCGAAGGATCTTGTCGATGCAGCAATCATTGTCGATGATCTCGAAAAGGCATTGGATATGGTGGATGTTTCTGTTGGCACAACGAGTATCTCCAGCACCGTGTACAAGATTACGGTCACTCCTGAGGAGCTGGTCAAAAACATTCATAAGAGGGGGGATGTAGGCATTGTGATTGGGAGAGAGAGCAACGGACTTACCAACGAAGAGCTTCTTCTCTGTGATGTGGTGGTTACCATCCCTACATCTGAGAAGTATCCTGTGATGAATGCTGCCATGGCTGCAGGCATTCTCTTTTATGAGATCTACAAAACAAGAGGCGAGACACCGATGCGGCCGAGAATGAGTTGCAAGGAAAAAAATCTTCTTTTGGAGGACTTCAGGTCCATTGTCGACACCGTCGAACAGCGGGAACATAAAAATAGGATTGCCAAGGTTGTGTTTCGAAGGATTATTGGGAGAAGTTTTATCGCCTCGAGAGAATGCTACACATTAAAAGGAATATTTAGAAAAGTATTGAAAAGATTAAAGTGAAAAGTACGCTGAAAGCTCTCCTTTCAAGTCCCTATACGTTTTATCTGCAAAGTATTCTGCATTTTTTCCCATTTTTTTGTACTTCTCTAGTTCTTTCTTTTCCTCTTCAAAAAATGCTGCAAAATCAATATCCACACCACGCATCACAGAGTAGGCTAGCGTCCATGCTTTAGGCACTGTTTCCACATTGTACCCTCCACCTCCCAGTGCTATCCACTTATCCGAGAGTTTTTTCATCTCTTCAAAGATATCTCTATAGCCCTCCAGTGACAGAGCCATATGAGAGAGCGGGTCACCGTAATGGGCGTCCACACCGAGTTGTGTGACAATTGCCTCTGGACCGAACTGATCAATTACTGGCGGTACGATTTTTTTAAACAGAGAAAGGTATATCTCATCCGTGGTATAGGGAGCTAGTGGCACGTTTACTGTTGTTCCTTTTCCCTCTTCCACTCCAATTTCGCTTGGATTTCCGGTTCCCGGAAAAATAAATTTCCCCGATTCGTGAAGCGAGATAAAAAGGACGTTGGGATCATCATAAAATGTCTCCTGTACCCCGTCTCCATGGTGGGTATCTATATCAATATACGCTACTTTTTCATGAGATTCAAGAAGTTTCTTTATTGCCACCACGCAATCGTTAAACACACAGAATCCAGAGGCTTTATCCCATTTCGCATGATGCAATCCTCCCGAAATATTAAATGCGTGATCGTACTCACTGCACTGTGCAGAAGCGCCAACATAGTGAATCGACGATTCATACACATTTTCGAAATGAGGATTATCTGGTGTTCCGAATCCATACATTTCCAGATTTTTTTCTTTCTTCACGGCCTCCACGTACTCCTTCGAGTGTGCCAGATAAAGATCGTCATCGGACACCGGCTTTCCCTCTACATAAAAGTCCAGAATATCATATTTTTTTATCATTTCATAGGTTTTTTTCAGCCTTATCGGTTTCAGCGGGTGCTGTTCGCCCATGTAGTACTTCATAAAATTTTCTGTATAGATAAACGCTGTTTTCATATGAACACCTCTAAAAGCTCATCCATATCGTCCTGATCTCTTGTTGTGAGATCGATACGTTCTTCTCGGCATCGTGTTTCTAACTCCTCGATGAATACCCCCTTCCCCGTTACCTTTTCCGATTTTCTTTTTACTGTCACATGCGTCCTGGAGACGCCACAGGTCGGCGATCCCTCTATCCCCACAAAGCCCAGTATGTGGTAGTCATTTTCGGCGTATTTCCTATAGGTTTCAATGAGTTCGTCCACGATCTCTCTGCAGTGCTTTCTGTATGCAGAAGTATCGTAAAACTCTTTATTTTTTGGAGGTCTATCAGTACCGTAGGTGAGTTCCGGACAGGGTGCCTGAATGAGCCCGATTTCGTGATGGAGCAGGTTCTCTACGATGCCTTCATAGTACGCCTCATGATTCGAAGTGCCTGCTGCCTTCGCATTTGCATTTATTAGACAATGCGACACAAAAATAACCTTTCTGCTCCGTTTCATCTATGATCACCATTACTGTGTGGGACAACGTTGTTCTATACTTACTCATTTCTTTCTTTTATGGTTTTCCTCGAAACGGCCTGCAAACCTTTATAAACTTTGGCCCAGGCAAAGTGAAAGGTGATATCATGAAAAAGATCGCATTTGGTATTATCCTGTGTATGTTATTTTCATCCATCATTATGGTTACCGGTGATACCCCCTCCGAGAATGAATTCATGGTGTACATCTTCTGGTCCGAGGGGTGTCCCCACTGTGAGGATGAAAAGGAGTATCTCAACGAGATACAGGATGAGTACCCGGGAATGAAGATAACAATGTATGAGGTAAGTAAAAGTGCCGAGAACTATCAGCTTCTAAAAGATTTCTGCGATGCGTACAATGCAACATTTATCACCCCTATCCTCTTCGTTGGAAATGACTACATTGCCGGATTCGAAACTGTGGAACTTACCGGACCAAAAATCAAGGAAAAGCTTGATCACTGTCTCCAGCATGGATGTATCGATCCTATGGACAAGGTAAAGGGCATTGGAGAACTGACAAAAGAAGAGGCCGTAGAAATATCAAAGAAGGATCCCCTCGTACAGGAGCTACTGAACGAGTTCCCCAATGCGAGTTATGAAGTGGATATAGGAGAGGAGATCTACACAGTGAAATGGACGGCAAAAAGTAGAAAAGTGTACGTAGATATCGATCTCGAAGGCACGGTTATCGAAAGCAGGGAGGGAAAAACGGAGACCGTCTCCGTACCATTTTTTGGAGAGGTGGATCCATCCTCAATAAGTTTACCGCTTCTCACCGTCGTTGTCGGTGGTCTTGATGGGTTCAACCCATGTGCCATCTGGATACTCTGCTTCCTGCTCACCCTGTTAATTTATGTGCGAAATAGACGTCGAATGCTGATTGTGGGTGTGATCTTCGTCGCTACCTCTGCATTTGTGTACTTCCTTTTTATGACCGCCTGGTTGAACTTTTTTCTGGTGATAGGCTACGTGGATATTCTGAGAATCCTCATCGGCATCGTTGCAGTTACCGCAGGCCTCGTTAATATGAAAGATTTCTTCTTTTTCAAGAAAGGAATCTCACTTACCATCCCGGAATCGAAAAAGCCCAGATTGATAAAGCGAATGAGGAAAATCGTCCAGGAGGAGAACACAGTTCCCCTCGTTATTGGAACCATTGCGCTGGCATTCTTCGCCAATCTCGTCGAACTCCTCTGTTCTGCAGGGTTCCCGGCGATCTACACTCGGATCCTCACGCTCAACGCCCTTCCGTCCCTTCAGTACTACCTTTACTTAGTAGCGTACAACATCGTCTATGTGATACCACTCTTTGTTATCGTGATGGTATTCGTGTTCACCATGGGGCGGCGGAAGCTCAGCGAGCGGCAGGGCCGGATATTGAAACTTGTGAGCGGTGTCCTGATGTTTCTGCTCGGACTGCTTCTGCTCCTCAAACCGGAGATTCTCATCGTTGGATAACAACTCTTTTATTCTTCTCTTTCGTTATACTACCCATGATAATCTGTTTTGATCTTGAGGGACCTCTCTCTCCTCAGGACAATGCGTATGAGGTGATGGGGCTTCTTCCACAGGGGCATGAGATATTCGCGAAGATCTCGAAATACGACGATATATTGGCACTGAAAAAAGAAGACTACGAGGCAGGCTACACGCTGGCACTGATACTCCCATTCTTGATATCACACGGGATCACGGAGGAGGCTATCAAAAAAGTTTCATCAAGGGCAAAAATCAACAAAGGTGCCAAGGAGATTATATCTACACTAAAAAAGAAACACCCATGTTATATTGTTTCCACAAGCTACGAACAGCACGCCTACTCCATCGGAGAAAGAGTGGGGATCTCCAAGGATAACATTTACTGTACGAAATTTCCGCTGGACGAGTACCGCGAGTACGATATCGATCTTCGAGATGAAGAAGAGAAGATACTCGCACTCGAGGAGAGCGAGATAGAAGCATACTTCAACGAATTTTATGAGACACTCGATTCCGCAATTAAAAAGATAATAGAAGATACTACAGTGGTCGGTGGGAAATACAAGACAGAAGCAATCCACACAATTTTAACACGGGAAAACGGTGAGATGGAGAATGTAGTAGCCATCGGAGACAGTATCACAGACTTTAAGATGCTCAAAGCAGTGAAAGAAGGGGGAGGTGTGAGTATCGTGTTCAATGGTAATGAGTATGCAATTCCGCATGCAGCATACGCCTATGCTGGAAGAAGTCTAATGCCACTGGCTTCCTTTATTGAGGCCCCGGATAAACAAGCATTTATTCAACGATGGAATGGAGAAGGACAGTTCCACCTAGTGAGCGACGACAACAAGAAGATCATCACGATTCATAAAAAGTACAGGAACCTCATGCGAGGGAAAGCAGGAGAACTGGGATAATGTTCGATGTTGTGGGATTTGGCGCTCTGAACGTCGACAAAATTTTCATCGTGGACAAAATTCCCAAGGCCGATCAGGGAGCGCATGTACAAAAAGAGGAGACGAGGGCAGGAGGCTCCGCAGCTAATACCGTCTACGATCTCACCACCATGGGCTTCACCGGTGGCTACATTGGAAAAGTAGGGGATGATCCAGAAGGAGCGTACCTTCTCAACAGCTTTGGTGAGGTAGATACACGAGGGATCATCAAAGAAGAAGGAACGACAGGCGTCGCGTATATCCTCGTGACAGCCAATGGAGACAGAGCTATTGTGGTAAATCCAGGGGTAAACGATTTCATCGAAATAGAGGAGATCGATCTCGCGTATCTTCACTGCACGTATCTTCATCTCACATCCTTTGCTTGTTCACAGTCTTCGTTGTCCTTCGAGGCACAGAAAGAGCTGGTAAAAGAGATCAACTGTCGGATAACATTTGATCCGGGACATATGTACAGCTCCATGGGGCTGGAAGCCCTAAGGGAGATAGTTGAGAGAGCTTACGCTGTATTTCCCACGAAGGAAGAAATAGAGATGATGACAGGTCTCAGGTATCCACAGGCCGCCGAGAAACTGCTGAATCTAGGCTGCGAGATCGTCGTGGTGACGATGGGAAAGGAGGGGTGCTATCTGAGGACAAAAGAAGAAGAGATGAACGTTCCCACAGAGATAGTCACGGTGAAGGATACAACGGGAGCTGGAGATGCCTTTAACGCCGGATTTCTGGCAGGTCTTCTAGAAGAAAAATTGATGAGGGAGTGCTGTGAACTCGGCAACAGTACAGCAGCGCGTGTCATCCAGCAGTACGGTGCCAGGATTTAGAATACCTCTATGACGTAGTTCTTTCCAGTGAGTATGTCCACCTTTCTACCTTCAGCTCTGTACTCCTTTTCCACCCGGGAGATGTGTTTCTTCGAGAGTTCGTGCTCTGTCACCGTCTCGCCATTCTCTATCTTTCTCACGACCTCTGGGTCCTGAAGTCTTTTGACCACTTCTTCTGTTTTTTCTCCAAACTTTGGACCGATAATCTCGTAGTTTGGTACGACAGAGAGAATTTTTTTCTCTATTTCTGGTGTTCCCTTCTTCAGTGTGAGGTTCTGGATATTCATTGCCTGTGCGATATCCTCCTTTATCGGATTGAGGTTCATTGAGGAGAAAATGGTCACTTCGTCCATTTCAGTGTTCAGTGCGATGCCGTTATCGCTCTTCCATTTTCTGAGCGATGAGACGATGGAGACACAGGTCTCACCGAGGGGACTTTTCTCCATTCCGCGCGGCTCGGGCCAGGAAGTGAGATGGATCGATTTCGTCTCCTCGAACTCCCTAAATATTTTTTGGTAGAGTTCCTCAGTGATATGGGGGATGTAGATGGCAAACAGCTGTAGATAGGTTAACAGTGCATGGTACATTGTGTACTTCACCGCTGGATCTTCTTCTTGGTAGAGCCGATACTTTGCAATTTCCAGATAATTATCGCAGAATTCGTGCCAGAAGGAGCTCTCAATCAGCGTCTTTGCCTTACTATACTCGTACTCTTCTAGATACTCAGTGGTTTTTTTTATAAGTTCATCGAGGTTTCCCAGAATCCATCTATCTATCTCCCGGGGCTCGGCAGACGCCACCTTCTCATCGAGATGCGACGAAATCAACTTCGCAGCGTTCCAGAGCTTGATACAGAGGCGGTGTCCGGCGAGAATATCCTTTTCTTTGTAGGGCAGATCGTCTCCGAGTTTTGCAGAGGATGCCCACCACCGCAGCGCATCCGCCGAGTACCGCTCTATTACATCTAATGGAAGAATCACATTTCCCTTAGAGCTGTGCATGGCCTTTCCTTCCTCATCCAGTCCAAACCCTGAGAGCATGATATTATGCCATGGGATACTGTTATTGTGGAGGTAACTTTTAACCACGGTGTAGAACAGCCACGTTCTAATGATATCATGGGCCTGCGGTCTCAGTGAGTTCGGGTACACCTCATCTATCAGCGAATTATTGGACTCCCATCTTGCGATTATCTGAGGAGTGAGTGAGGAGGTGAACCACGTGTCCATGACATCTTCCTCCGGAATGAAATCTGTACAGCCGCACTTACAGGGATGACCAGGTTTGTCCTTCAGCGGATCCACGGGTAGCTCCTCTTTCTCAGGGAGTACTACCTGTCCGCAGTCTTTACAGTACCAGACAGGGAACGGTACGCCGTAGTACCGTTGCCGCGAGATGCACCAGTCCCATTTCAGATTTTCCACCCAAGAAATATATCGTTTTTTCATGAAGGATGGGTACCAGTCCATTTTGTCCGCCTGGCCTATCCAGGCATCCTTCATATCGAGCACCTTCACAAACCACTGATCTTCTATCAGATACTCTATAGGAGTACCGCATCGTTCATGGGCGTTCAGCGCGTGAGAGAGCTTTTTCTGTTTTTTTAAGAGATTTTTATCTTGAAGTTCCTTTAATATAGCTTCTCGTGCCTCTTTCAATTCCATTCCTTCATATTTTCCTGCTCGATCGTTGAGAGTACCGTTTCTGTTGATAGAAATGATAAGATCGAGATTATAGTCCTTCCACCACTCGATATCTGTTTTATCACCGAAGGTACAGATCATCACAATTCCTGTTCCAAACTCTCTGTCCACCTGTCTGTCCGCTAGTATTGTTACCCTATTTCCAAATAGCGGGGTAATGGCGGATTTACCCACGAGGTCCTGGTACCGTTCATCTTGTGGGTGTACAGCGATCCCCACACATGACGGGAGGAGTTCAGGCCGTGTTGTGGCGATATGGAGATCTTTTCCATCTTCTGTTTTGAAAATAATTGTGCTGAGGAACGTTTCTTCCTCTTTATCTTCCAGTTCTGCCTGTGCGATTGCCGTTTCGCATTGGGGGCACCAGGTGACGGGCTCTTTTTTTCTCTCCAGTCTCTCCTTCTCATAGAGATCAATAAAGGATATCTGTGCCAATCTTCGGCAATACTCGTTGATAGTTGAATATGAGAGGTTCCAGTCCACAGAGATACCAAGTTTTGTCCAGATGTTTCTGTATTTTTTTGCACCCTTCTTCGTTTCTTTCAAGCAGAGCTCAACGAACTTCTCTCGTCCTATCTCTTTAATATCAACATTATACTTTTGTTCCACCAGCCGTTCGGTGGGTAGTCCGTTGTCGTCAAATCCCATAGGATAGAAAATTTCGTATCCTCTCATCCGTTTGTATCGGGCAATAAACTCTGCTTGGGAGTAGCTCATAGCATGTCCCACATGAATTTCGCCCGAGAATGTGGGAGGAGGTGTATCTATGGAAAAAATAGGGGTTTCGCTCTTTGGATTGTATCGATAGATCTCATTCTCTTCCCAGAAATTCTGAATTCGTTCTTCAAGTTCTTCTGGATTATACTCACCGAGCATTTTCACACCTTCTCTAAATCTTTTCTACTGAAATACTCCCTTCCATCGTCACTACTGTACCGAGTTTGCTTATAATTGTTTTGGTACTTGTTTTCTGTTCTATAAATTTTCTCTCCTTCTCTGCTACAAAATGCATCTTCATCCCGAGATGGGTCATCACTGCAAGTTCAGGTTCAACTATAGAGATGAGCTCTACGGCATCCTCTGTGGAGAGATGAAATGGAATACTCGAGCTCCTCGGTCGTGTAACATTAAGAATGAGAACTCTGGTCCCTTTATGTGATCGTAGTCCTGAGAAGTACTCAGTATCTGAGGTGTAGGAGATATCCCCCACTGGTGTGTGGAACTTGAACCCAACTCCTGTCTCCTCTGAGTGTTTGGTCTCTAACACGTCAAGGTTCATGTCTTTCAGTGTGAGTTTCTCACCTTTTTCTACGTAATGTATTTCATCCAGCGTTTCTTTTTCTTTTGAATACAGTAGATCCGTACAATTTTTGGATCCAATAAAGATACCTTTTTCTTCATTCAAACTGTTGGTAAGCGCTTCTACCATTAGTGCGGCGTCGTTGCAGTGATCGATATGTTTGTGTGACACAAGTACACCTTCGAGTTCTTTTGGATCGATACCCTTGCTAAGAAGGTGTATGAGGGCTCCGGGTCCTGGATCAACATGATAGTTGCCGATAGTAAACCCCCCGGTAGCCCTTCGTTGGTTTACACAGATGTATCTCCCTCCACCGCTACCGAAGAAAGTTATTTTAACCATGGTATATATCATGAGGAGGGCATTAAAAAAGATACCCCAGGTAGGAATCCATGATCGAAGAGGAAGTGAAGAAATACTTTCAGTGTGCATCGCCAACCCATGACTTTTTACATGTTGAGAGGGTCTACGCGCTCTGCATGAAGATAGGAAAAAAGATGGGTGCTGATCTTCGTGTACTTAGACTTGCGGCGTTGCTTCATGATATTGGGAGGAAAAAGGGAGACGAAAATCATGAAATCCACAGTACCGAGATGGCTAAGGAAATAATGGATCAGCACGGTTTCGATGAAGGTATAAAGAAACGTGTGATCCACTGTATAAAAACACACAGATATCGTACCTCCGCGGAGCCACAAACTCTCGAGGCGAAGATTCTCTACGATGCAGATAAGCTCGATGCCATTGGTGCCATAGGAATATGCAGAGCGTATTCCTTCGGTGGAGAAAATGGACAGAAACTCTATCGAAAAAAGGATTTTTCCGATAAAGATACTACCGTCTCAAAGAAGATCGATCACAGAAATCATACGCCAGTACTCGAGTACAATGCTAAACTCTCCAAAATAAAAAGACGGCTCATGACAGAAGAAGGTAAAAGGATAGCAAAAGAAAGATACAAGTACATGGAGGCCTTTTTTCGTAGATTGGAAAAAGAAATTGATGGAAATCTGTAGAAAGATTTTTAAACAACGGTGTAGAATATATGACAATGTTTTACACTGATCTTGATCTCGATGTTCCGAAAGGAAGCATTGTTCTTCTTTCTGGATCTACTCTTTCTGGAATCTCAACGATCACAAAATATCTCTGTTTAGATGCTCTAGAACGAGATGAGGCTATCATTTATATTTCGACAAAGGACAGCGGAGAAAAGATTCAGCAGTGGTTTTCTGAAAGAATAGAGACAAAAGGACTGGGTGTTGTTGACTGCATTTCGAAGAGTTTGAGGATGGAAACAGATATTAAAGATAGTGAATGGATAAAATATGTTTCGAGCTCTGTAGATCTCACTGGTATTTCTGTAAAATACAGCAATCTTTTAGAAAAGCTTTGGAATGTAAAGAATTACGAGGACATACGGATAGTTATCGATTCACTCTCTACAATTTTAATGTATTCAAATGCGCAAACAGTATTCAGATTCCTTCATATACTCACCGGCAGAATAAAGAAACTGGATGGATACGGAATATTTACTTTGGAGGAAACGCCAGAAGATGTTGAAACAAAATCTATTAATCAATTAATGGATGTCATCACGGAAATAAAAGAGAACAAAATGCTTTTTAGAGGCTTTGGAATAAACAAAGAAGTTACGTTCAAAATAGAAAATGGAGAACTTCGTGTGGGGGAGACGTAGTGATAAATTCAGGCATACCACGGTTGGATAACTTTCTTGGGGGCGGTATACCCGAAGGAAAAAGTCTCATGTATCTCATTCAACCTGAGGTAGAGGGAGAGATATTCGGGATGCAGAGCCTCTATCATAACCTAAAAAATGGAAAAAAAGCAGTATTGATCACAACACGGTCCGATCCCGAGATTGTAAAAGAAAATTTCAAGGAGTATGGATGGGATCTGTCCAAATATATGGATAACTTTGCGATAGTGGATGCGTACTCTTCCCTCATGGGGTGCAAAAGCAGTGCCCCCTATGTCATTGAAGAACCAAGCGATATTGTCTCGTACGATGATATCATCGAGGAAATACTGGAAGAGTCAGGTACAACAGTAACACTCGGCTCACTCTCATCCATTCTCGATCTCTGTGGAGAAGAGGCAGCAAGCCATATAAAAAAATGGAACGAACTCTTCGCTGAGCATGAATCTGTGGGTATCTATAACTTTACAAACTGGCCGTACTCAGAAGAGACAAAAAAAATGCTGCACGAGGCAATAAATGCCATTGTAAAGGTTGGTGGTGTAGGTGAACGCGTGGTGATGGGTCAGTATTATGGGGTAATAAAGGTTGACTGGCGGGAAAAGACGAAGGGAAATTTAATGTTCAAAATTGATAGGCCGGGTGGAATAAAGGCCTTTATCCCGAAACTGCTTGTTACCGGCCCCTTCAATGCAGGAAAATCTACGTTCGTCCGTGCACTTTCAACGCAGTCTGTCTCCGTTGATAGAATGGGGACAACAATTGCTCTCGATCACGGACATATAGAACACGAGGACATCTCAGCGGATATTTTTGGCACCCCCGGTCAAGCTCGATTCGATCCCATACTTAACTTCATCGCGGACAAAGCAATGGGCATCTTTCTCCTCGTAGATTCGACAAAACCTAACTCGTTCCCCCGTGCAAAGTCCATGCTTGAAAAAACAAGGGCAAAAGGACTTCCACTCATCATCGTTGCAAATAAACAGGATATACAAAATGCACTCAGTGTTGAAGAGATAAAAGAGAGAATGAATTTGCCCCAATCAACAGAAGTGTTCCCCGCAGATGCACTACAGGGAACAGGAGTAATAGAAGCTTTTAAGGCATTGGTCAGAAAAATAGAGGAAGAAGGGGAGATAGGGCCATAAAATTTCAATTTTTACTGAGATAGTTTTAGACCATCACCACAATCTTTATAAAGGCTTCTATAAGAAACGTGTCAGCGATGCTTTGAGCGAGCAGAAAATGCGCTGAGTTCAAAGGTGAATAACATGAAAAAACTGAGAAAAACAAACCCACGATTGATACGACTCGTGGATGATCTACGGAAGAAAGGCTATGATGACGATGTGAGTCTTTGGGTAGAAATTTCTGAGAGATTACGCAGACCTACAAGGAGAATGGCAGAGTTGAATCTCTGGAAACTTGAGAAATACACTGAGGAAGGGGAGACCGTGGTGGTGCCGGGCAAAGTTCTTGGTGCCGGACGATTGGATCACAGTGTGACGGTCTCTGCATTGAAATTCTCAAAGAAGGCGTACAATGAGATCACAAAGAACGGAGGAGAGGCGATTACTATCGAGGAGCTCGTAGAACGAAATCCTCAGGGAGAGAATGTACGGATAATGGAGTGATTCATATGATTGTAGATGGAAAAAACCTAGTTTTGGGAAGAACTGCCTCTGTGACAGCCAAGAAACTATTGGACGGAGAACGTGTTACCATCGTCAATGCAGGAACGATGGTGATCACAGGAAGGAAAGAGGACATTTTCGCACGGTACAAACAACGAGTGGATAGAAGTAACCTCGCAAATCCGCGAAGAGGCCCACATTATCCGAAAAGTCCAGAGGGAATTGTAAAACGAGCAGTACGAGGTATGCTGCCCTACAGGAAACCACGGGGAAGAGATGCACTGAGCCGATTGAGAGTACACGAGAAAATCCCCAAAGAACTCGCAGATAAAGAGATAGTAATAATAGAGGATGCAAAATTAAATAAAGAGAGATCCTTTAAACATATAACAATAAAAGAATTATCTACACACTTAGGAGGATAACATGGAAAAGATAGTTCAATCATCAGGAAAAAGAAAGAGAGCAATAGCTCGGGCCGTGATAAAAGAAGGAGACGGAAAGAAAAAGGTAAATAAAAGACCTCTCCACATTTATAAACCCGATCTGGCACGAATGAAGATGATGGAGCCCCTGATGCTGGCCGGTGAAGTCACCGACGAGATAGATATTGAGGTGACTGTTGAAGGCGGCGGTGTGATGGGACAGGCAGATGCAGCAAGAACTGCTATTGCCAGAGCGCTTGTGGAATGGACGCAAGATTCATCTCTCAAGGATGCATATATGGAGTACGATAAAGTGATGTTGAAGGGGGATATTCGACGAACGGAACCCCACAAACCGAATGCGTCTTCCAAAGGTCCGAGAGCGAAGAAACAGAAATCGTATAGGTGAGAGAATGATAATACCTGTGCGATGTTTTACCTGTGGAAAACCGATAGGGCACCTCTATGCAAAGTATCAAGAGCGCGTGGAGGCAGGTGAGTCTCCAAAGGGTGTACTGGACGATCTAGGACTGGAGAGGTACTGTTGCAGACGAATGATTCTCACCCACGTGGAGCTCATCGATGATGCCTTGAAACATACTGTATAAGGGGCCGTAGGGTAGCATGGACCATCCTTTCAGCCCGGGGCGCTGGTGACTCGAGTTCAAATCTCGGCGGCCCCACTTGCCCCACTATCATTTTCATACGAATCTTATAAAATAAGGTGATAGGTTGGAAACAATTGAAGACGTACTCATTCGAAAGGTATATACTGACGAAAGAAAGAATCGGTTGGAGGTGGACATATTCTCCACCAACAGTTACGGAAAAAGCAGTGTCGTGACGGACGAGCCCCTCGATGATATTGTCGATGTCGTGCTCCCCGAGTTGATAGGATTCAGTCTCCTTGAACAGCGGCCTATCGATGCGATATTGGAAGAGGTGACGGAGAAACCGGAAGTTCGTTTCGTGTTTTCACTGGCTGTCGCGAAAGCGGCCTCTGGCTTTTACGGATTGCCTCTCTACCAGTATGTTGGCGGCATTTTCGTGAAAAATATTCCAAAAATCGTGTATAAGGACACGGTGTATGATCACGAGATGAATCCGCTGGAAGAGACTGCTACCCCCACACTCATCCCTCTCGATACCCTCTCCAGTATAGCGCGAGAAAAAGAACATGAGGGGGATACAGTGAGAGCTGTTGAAGAAGGTGTGAGCCATTTGGCAATGGGATTTCACATTCCCTATCTCGCAATAGAATCAAAATCGGAAATAAATGAACTATTAAGAATTCATGAAGATCTGACAAGAATGGAGGAGATATAAATGGAAGATGAGGAACTATTAGCACCTCTTGACGAGTATCTAATGTCTGGTATCCATATTGGCACGCAACAGAAGACAGGGTACATGGACAAATACATATTCAGAGTGAGAAAAGATGGATTGTTTGTACTGGACGTAAAGGTGACAGATCAGCGAATTCGTGATGTCGCGCAATTTCTGTCAAAGTTTGAGCCACAGAAGGTCCTCGTGATTGCAACGAGGGTTTATGGTCATAATCCTGCCCGTGCATTTTCCAAAGCCACGGGTATTCCATCTATGACTGGACGATTTATACCTGGCATGCTGACCAATCCCGACTGTGAGGATTATGTGGAGCCGGATGTGCTCGTGCTCACGGATCCCCGAGCTGACAAACGTGCATTGAGGGAGGCCGAAGAAAGCGGTATTCCTGTCGTAGCACTTTGTGACACGGAAAATGAGTTGGTAGATGTTGATATTGCTATTCCCACAAATAATAAGGGACGAAAGGCGCTCGCACTCATTTACTACCTTTTGGCACGAGAGTATTTACGACATAGGGGTGTTCTCAAAGAGGATGAAGAACCCAGTTTCAGTCTGGAAGACTTTAAACCTCTCTAATTTTGGGTTTCACTTCCGAGGCGGGGGTTGCCGAGCATGGCCAAAGGCGCCGGACTTAAGATCCGGTTTCGAAGGAATGCATGGGTTCGAATCCCATCCCCCGCACTATTTTGGGCTTTAAATCTAAAATAACGTAATTTTTTTGGAGCCGAAAATGCTCTTTTTACGAAACCAGATCTTGCCTTATTCCAGATCCGGTTTCAAATGACTACTAATAACTTTTCACCCTTGACAGTACATTTAGAGCCTCCATATCCCTCTAAATCATTCTCCTCGTGGTGTACGATGCGCACCAAACCCTTAAGAACATTCATACATACCAAGAATATAATGGCATATCAACGCTTCTTAACTCCCGCTTCTGCGCCATACGATCCTCTCGAGCTAGCAAAAGCGACGGAGGATATTGTGACACGTGAAGGATTGGACGGACAGCAACGAAAATACTCCGACTTTTACTCGGTGCCGGTCTACGGAGGCATTGCAACGGGGTATGCTGTTGGCTGCTGTCTCCGCTGTGGCTACTGCTGGACAAACTGGTCCCGAGATTTCCCTGAAACCTTGGGGACGTTTTACTCACCGAGCCAGGTAGCGCAATGGCTCATTGATGCGGCTGAGGAGGGCATCACGCGATGGGACAGATACCAACATCTGACTGTCGATAAGCTCAGAATTTCTGGATGTGAACCGACAATTGGGAAACGACATCTCCTCGCTGTACTCGACTGTTTAAAGGATAGTGGGTACCCCTTCTATTTGGAGACGAATGGTGTTCTCTTTGGTGCGGATGAGGTGTATGTAAAGGAGTTGAGAGAATACGCCGATTTTCTCTACGTGCGGGTCTCGTTGAAAGCAGCGACACCGGAAGGATTCACCGAGAGGACCGGTGCAAAGGAAGAGTACTACGATCTTCCTTTCAAAGCGTTGGAGCATCTCCAGAAAGCGGACATTTTCGTCCGTCCCGCCGCCATGACCGATCCGACGATCATGCCGGAAAAGGAACGGCACACCCTCATTGCGCGGCTGAACAAAATTGAGTCTAGGTTGGGGAGGATGCTGGAGGAAGAGACAATTGATTCGTACAGTACTACACAAAAACGGCTACGGGCACACTTTGATGCAGAATATGCAGAAGAGCTGAAAAAGGAACTGACTCGTCGATACGGCAAATGATTTAAATTTGACAACAAAATTTTATATAATTCCAACTCACAGAAAAAAGTATCTATGAACCAAGAAACATCTTCCATTACAATACGGAACGAGTTGAAACCTGGCGATATTGGATATATTACCTATCTCCACGGTATCCTTTACGCCGAAGAGTACGGATTCGATACCTCCTTTGAGCCGTATGTCGCCCTTCCACTATGTGAGTTTGCACGCGCCGATGATAGAGAGAGACAGCGTATCTGGATAGCAGAGAAAAATAAAACAATTATCGGTTCTGTTGCCATTGTAACTCACTCCACACAGGAAGCGCAGTTACGATGGCTCCTAATCCATCCCGAGCATCGTGGACAAGAGCTCGGGAAGAAACTCGTGAAGAACGCTATTGAGTTCAGCAGGAATGCAGGGTACGACAGGGTGTTCCTCTGGACGGTGAGCCTTCTCGATGCAGCCGCCCATATCTACCGTTCCTTTGGGTTCACAAAAACTGAGGAGAAAACACATCGAATCTGGGGTCGGTATCTCACTGAAGAACGATACGATCTAACACTCTAAGTAAAGCAGATCAGTAAATACTATCGTAAACAAAGTTCAATGTAGGAATCATTCTTTTTCCACGTCAAAGATAACTTTGTAGTCCTGCGGTATTTTTGGGATTGTGATCCAGTTCATGCTCATACCTAACATCTCGCAGTTACCCTCTTCAATAACAGTAATGACGTATGTAACAGTCTTTGCGTCATCATTTCTATACACGTGACGTTCAAAATCAATGGTGCAGCCCGTTCCGGTTGTGTATTTTCCTAACAGAGTCTTTTCTGAGAAATCAATGGACGGAAGCGTGAAATTTGCACAATCTGGGGCCGTAGACAGGTACTGTGTTAGCATGGCGTATTCTTCCTGCGATCTTATGACAAACTCGTCGGTGACATTGTGTTCATAAGGGCTAATGCACGACAGATCCTCGGTAAGATCCGAGAATGCGGTTTCTTCGTGCTGACTACTGCACTCAGTGCATGCAGTTGCTACAACGAGCGTAACTGCAAGCAGTGATAACCTCATTTTTTTCATTTTTTACCTCTCTATTTTTTTTATCTTTTTTTCAAAATAATATAAATTTTTTCTAAAAGAAAAAGAGAGGAATAAATACTTCCACCATTCTATAAATCTATATAATCATGTTAGTATTCTTGAACTGTTTTTTTCTTTGTTTTTTTAGAATCAAACCTTTTTACATTATCTTTTTCTCAAAAAAGGTCTCTCTGTTTTATTCTATGTTTTGTCACATTAGTACGCGAGATCATGTGAGACCAACAATGGGGATTGTCTCCCCACATTGGGGACACGTATTCCCTTCAAGATTTACTTTTATCACATACGCCCGCCGTTGTACCACCTGTTCACCGCAGAAGGGACAGTAGGTACTCTCATACCTATGGCCGGGCACATTCCCAATATACACATACTGAAGGCCCTCCCCCTTTCCAATCTTATACGCCCGTTCCAATGTATCGATCGGTGTTCTGGGATTAGAGAACTCGTAGTCGGGGAAGTATCGGGAGATATGCCATGGTATCTCCGGATCAATGCGAGAGATTCTTGCTGCGATCTCATGAAGGCACTCGTCATTGTCGTTCACCTCGGGTATCACAAGGGTAGTCAGTCCCACATGTGCTTTTTGCGTGATGATGCGCACATTCTCCCAGACCTTCTCTCCATCGGCGTTGCAATACTCCTCGTAAGTTGTAGCGTTACCTTTGATGTCGATGTTGAATGCGTCACAGTTCTCGAGGAGCAGTTCTCTCGCTTCGGGAGTAAAGTAGCCATTGGTAATGCATGTGTTCACAAGACCTTCTTCTCTCGCCAGTGAAAAGACATCCACCGCATATTCGAGGAAGGTGGTAGGCTCCGAGAAGCTCATGCTCGTCCCCGTACAGTGATTGAATACAGCTCTGGAGACAAAATCTTCTGGGCTGAGCGTTCGGGACCACGGCCTCTTTTTTGGAGCTGTTTTTGTGATTTCGTGGTTCTGACACCATGGGCAGGTAAAAGTGCAGGAGTAGCTCCCCACGGTCAGAAATTTTCCTCCTGGGTAGAAATGGTACAACGGTTTTTTCTCGATGGGATTGATACTCAGCGAGGAGACAAGCCCGTACTCCAGGGTATAGAGGATCCCGTCTCTGTTCTCCCGTGTCTCACAGAATCCCTTCTTTGCTGGAGCGATCACACACCACCTGTTGCAGGTGCGGCACTGCACTTTTCCGTTTTCCATCTTCTCATAGAGGGAGGCTTCTCTGCTCGTTTTCATTGTCCTCACACGTTCCTTTCTTGCCCACGAGATGAATGATATTCCATCCCCTTTCCTCTAGACATCTCGCAATAAATCGTCTGTGGCAGCCCGATGGGTAGGACTCGAGACACATAATGGCTGTAGATTTTTTCTTCGCCAAATTGATGAGTTTTTTCAGACCTTTTTTAAATTTCTCTGTCTCGATATACTCGCTATATCCCTGATCTCTGTATCCACCTAGGCTTTCTAAGTGTGTATACGAAATCCCCTGTTTGGACAGATTTTTTTGTAAGTTCTCCTTCTCATACTCCGGCCATTTCGATGTGGGGAAGTGGCGGACGTCCACCACCTGTGTGATGTTCCGTTGTTTGAGTATCCGAACAAACCGTGAAAATGTCTTATCGCTGTACCCGATCGTGTAGATTTTTTCCATCTAGTATACACTGTGCACTTAGTGTTCATAAGAGTTGTGATTCCTGTTTCTTGACTCCTAAAATAATGAGTTATATGAGTTAGAAAGCTTTATATTATTTAAAAACTATCTGTAAAAAGATGAAGTTGGATAACGAGGCGATAAATCCAGTAATTGCAGTTGTGATGATGGCGATCGTAGTCTTTGCAGTATCCGTCACTATCTACTTCTGGACACACGAATTCGCAAAGGAAAAACAAGTTGAGTCCTCCTTGGAAAAAATAATTCTTGAGAGCGTGGAAGGAACTACGGCGTATATACGGAACCTCTCGAAAGAAGAGGTGGTGATCGATAAAGTATACGCTGATGGGGATACACTGGATGTCCATGTCTCTATACCTCAGGATAGTGTAGGAGAAATTACTTTTACCGCGGAACGCAATGAAAAGGTGAAGATCGTGACGAAGAACGGAGCACATGTGGTATTTCGCTATACCAAGGAAGGAACACAAGGTGCGAATATTCCTCCGGTCGCCGACGCCAATGGACCTTATTCTGTGCTTGAGAACGGTACTACCACGCTTGATGGTACTGCAAGCAGTGATGCTGATGGGAGCATCAGCAGCTACAGCTGGCAGATAACCAACGATCCTACAGGAAACGCCTCTCTTACCAACGCAGATACTGCAACTCCGACATTTCACGCACCCGGAGTAAGCAATGATACAAATGTGACGGTAGAGCTCACTGTGACTGACAACGAGGGGGCTAACGACGCTGCGACCACAATAGTTACAGTTGTTAACAATCCATGGTGTCCCCATCTCTATGCGTGGAATGGAGAGGGGTATCAATTTGAAACAACGATGATACCCAATTCCTTCCTCAACCGCTACGAGTCTATGTACTATCAGATGGTGAGTCAGGTGGAACCAAGAAACGGATACTACAATTTCATTCTCTTTGAGCCCTTCGAAGAAAGGGCTTGGATCAACTACGTAGGACTCACAGCAGTCGATCACCCTCAAACTATGGAGATTGTGGCGGGACGATCTGGGAAGATTTATGCTGTAGAGAATCCGCAGTCACTGTGTGCGGTTGACAGTTATGGAAGGAATATTACCGGTTTCCTACAGGAGATCGATGGTAGATACTGGACATCTGATCTCTCTCGAAAGGATCTCCAGGAAGAACTGACCGACTCTATTACCCTCACGCTTCCAGAAACTGACAATTCACATGCCACACTCCTCATCGCGGCACGAGACAGCAATCTCCCAGATTTGGTACTGTGGTCGATCATGCACTATCTCCTCGGGACACCGAATCAGGAGTACGTGATTGATCAACTCGAACAGGAGAACGATCTCACCTCAGGATTTGATGAGGGATTTTACGATTTCATGGGGATCCAGGTTCAGTACTACGACGAGGCTTCATGGCATACTATACATACTATATATCCAGATTCCCAACAGAATCCCTTTGATAGAGTACTCCAGGCTGTCACTATCGATCTCGACAAAATCAAAGGAAACAAACTACGACTTTTCATGTCTGCGGGGATGTGCGAAATCGATTATATTGCGATGGATTGCACCAATGAGGAGTCTTTGGTTGTGAAGACGCTCCCGCTAACACAAGCACTGAAACATGGGGAGAAACATACGTGGGATATTCTGGACACCGTTACAGCGCGTGATGACGCATACTGTGTTTTTAATCAGGGAGAGTATATTCACTACGCCTTTGAGGCAGCTCCACTGGAACCTCTTCAGGACGGGTATACCCGATCATTTATTGTTTCAACGGGAGGATATTACTATCTTCTTGGACCGAAAGTTCCAGAAAATAAAATATATAACGTATTTTGGGCAAAAAGTATGGCACGATCACCTTCCAAGTTCTTGAAATGGATTTTTCCTCGATATATGCATCCTGAGAGCTACCATTACACAGAGTATTATCATCCCCAGGCTCTCTCTCCACCCTTCGATACTGATCGTGATTCTGAGTAGTTTTTCTCAACGAAGAGGAAGATTATTAAGTTCTCCTTCACACATGCACATGAGATGATACTATGGATGTATTGAAGGCGATACGTGAGAGACGGAGCGTGAGAAAGTATACCTCTGATCCTGTGGAGGGTGAGAAGATCGACAAATGTCTCGAGGCTGCACGATGGGCACCATCGGCGAGTAATAAGCAGCCATGGCATTTTATCGTGGTGAAAGATGAGACAACGAGAGAGAAACTCGCAAAAATGCACCCTTACGGAAAGTTTATGACGGAAAGTCCTGTGGTTATCGTAGTACTGGGCGATCCAGAGAGGCATCCAAAATACTACCTGTCGGATCCGGCGATAGCCACCCAAAATCTCCTTTTAGCGGCGTACGCTCAGGGACTGGGAACGTGTTGGATGGGCGTTCGAGGTGCGTCTTTCGAGGGAGAGATAAAGGAGCTACTGGATGTCCCCGAAAGAATGAGTATCGTGTGTTGTGTCTCGATGGGCTACCCTGATGAGTCGCCTACCTCCTCGAGACGAGCACGTGAGGATATTGTCTCCTATGAGAAATTCTGATACGAAGAGTGAAGAGGTACTCGATCTCATACACGAAGCCGATAGGCTCACCCGGAGACATCACCCCACAATCAGCATCGAGCGGGCTCTCTTCCTCTCATGGTACTGTGAGAAACGGGACTGTAAATTCTGTTATATGTCCACATTGGATACCTCCCCAAGGGCGAAACGGACACTGGATTCCGTACTCGCTGAAGTGCTCCTCTGCAAGCATCTCCACTGGAATATCGAGTTTCTCTCTGGAGGCTACGGTGTGTACTCTCCGCAAGAGATACAAGAAATTGCAGAGAAGATCGCAGAGATATACCAGAAACCATGGCTAAATACCGGGATAATGAGTAAGAATGAGATTGCGTTGTTTGGAGATGAGATAACAGGTATCACTGGCGCACTGGAGACCTTTGATTTTGATCTTCATAGTGTCATCTGCCCCAGTAAGCCGTTCTCCAAAGTCCTGAAAATGCTTGATCATGCGAAAAATCAAGGGTTAAAAACGACTATTACAATCATTCTCGGTCTCGGAGAGCAAAAAGAGAAAATAGAGAATCTTTTTTCAGTGATACGGGATTATAAAATAGATAGAGTCACATTTTACGCCCTGAATCCTCAAAAGGGAACACTCTACGAGAAGTTTCCTTCACCAGCTTCGCTGTACTACGCAGAGATCGTCGCGAGGACACGGATTGCCTTTCCACATCTTGAGATCATCACAGGTATATGGCTGGATAAAACACCGCTGATAGGTCCACTTCTTCTGGCTGGAAGTAGTGGAATCACTAAATTCCCTATGAAGAGACTTCTCAAGCACTATGCCGATGTGAAGGAAGAGATAGCATATACGGCAACAATACAGGAAAGAGAGTTCAATGCTCGATTTAAAATCGATGAAGAGAATCTAAAGAGAGAAATAAAAAGCTACACAAGAGACATACGTGAAAAAATAGACGAGTATGTCAATGTAGTCTGAGGGGTTGTAGGAAGTAAATGGTAGTGGAGATACATTTTTATAGCTTCATGAACATTTTTTTGTGGTGATTCCATGGTCGATTACGAAAAAGCGATGAAAGATTTCAGCTGGGCCTGGCCTGAGTACTTTGATATTGCCAGTGCCGTTGACGAATATGCCGAAGACAAGACGAAGACAGCAATTTACTGGGAAAATGCCGCGGGAGATACACGACAGGTAAGTTACTGGGAATTAAAGTACCTCTCAAACAAGTTCGCGAACGTGCTTAAAAACCTCGATCTAGAAAGGAATGATCGAGTGATGGTGATGCTCCCACGGATTCCCGAGACGTATGTGGCACAGCTCGGGACGGTGAAGTTTGGAGGGGTGATTGTTCCCGCCATCGAGATGTTGAAACCTTCCAACATCGAGTACAGGGCAAATGATTGCGACGTGAAAGCAATTATTACGGATACTTCCGGTTCTAAGATAGTCGACGAGGTGAGAGACAAGTGTGATACAGTTGAGCACTATGTCCTTCTGGACGGCGATAAAACAGGATGGACGAACTACGACTCGCTCATGAAAAAAGAATCTCGATACTTCGATGCAGAAAAAAAGAAGATTGATGATATTTTCTACATCTCTTACACATCGGGAACGACAGGACTGCCGAAGGGCGTTGTTCACATGAATTCTTGGATGTACGCATTCAGAAAGATAAATAATCCCTTCTGGTACGGTGCGACGGATGAGGATCTTATCTGGGCAACGACATCACCTGGCTGGGCTAAGTGGTTCTGGACCCATCTTGGTATTACCATGAATGTTGGAGCATCGGATCTGCTCTACTACGGGAAGTTCGATGCGCAAAAGTATCTGGAGCTTCTGGAGAAATATCCTGTGACAATATGTTGCGTGACACCCACGGAGCTGCGGATGATGGTGCAGGTCCCTGACTTTGAGGACTACGATCTTTCCACTCTCCGAAGCATGCTCTCTGCCGGTGAGCCACTGAACAGAGAGGTGATTGAGAACTTCCAGGATGCACATGGTATTACAATCCGTGATGGCTACGGTCAAACTGAGACGTGCTGTCTCGCCTGTAACTATGTGGGAATTCCTGAGGTCAGACCAGGGTCCATGGGAAAGAGAATGCCTGGACTTGATATCAAAGTGCTCAAACCCAATGGTGAAGAGGTGAAACCGGGCGAAATTGGTGAGATAACGCTGAAGACCGATACTCCTGCTATATTTAAGGAGTACTACAACAAACCGGACAAAACAAAGGAAGTAATTGATGAAAATGGACGGTATCACACACAGGACTTAGTGAAAGTAGACGAAGATGGGTACTTCTGGTTTGAAGGAAGAGCCGACGATGTAATACTCTCTGCAGGCTACAGAATTGGACCTTTTGAGGTGGAAGACGCTCTGGTGAAGCATGAGGCCGTGGTGGAAGCTGCTGTTGTTGGAAGTCCCCACGAGGTACGAGGAGAGATCGTCAAGGCCTTTATCATCCTGCGCGATGGATACGAGCCTTCAGAGGATCTTGTGAAGGAACTTCAGAACTTCGTGAAGGAGATAACGGCTCCGTACAAGTATCCACGCGAGATAGAGTTTGTAGAGGATCTTCCTAAAACTATAAGTGGTAAAATAAGGAGAAAAGAGCTGAGAAAGCAAGAACATGAGAAGAAAGGCAAGAAATAGTTATGATAAAACGAATTTTTACAGAGGAAAAATCGATAACAATTGTGGGAACCGCTCATGTACTGAAAGAAAGCGTGAAGGAAGTAGAGGAGATTATCCTCTCCGAAAGACCGAGTGCTGTATGTGTAGAACTGGATCCCAAGCGATACTATGGCCTTCTCACCGGAGAGCGAATGAACTTTGCAGATATGATACGAACGAGAGGACTGCAGTTTGGGATAGTAGCAGGTATTCTTCAGTACCTCGAACAGAAAATCGGCGAAGAAATGGGCGTGTTCCCCGGAAAAGAGATGCTCACTGCTGCCAAACACTGTAAAGACATCGGTGCCAATCTGTATCTTATCGATAGAGATGCAGAGATTACAATAGAAAAAATGACGAAAATACCGCTCAAAGAGAAATTTAATCTTTTAAAGTCTTTTTTTCTTTCTCCTTTTCAAGAAGAGGAGATACAGTTTGATCTGACCGAAGAAAACATCGAGTATCTCTCTAAAGAGTTCCACAAGATCGCTCCACATCTTTATCATGCGCTCATTACAGAAAGGAACAGGATCATGGCAAAAAAAATAGAGGAAATAGAAGAATCTCGAATTGTTGCGGTTGTAGGGGCTGGACATCTGAAGAGAGTAGTTGAACGATTAACTTTTTAAATTTCTGTTCTTAATACTTTCATGCCATATAAAAAAACAGCACAGTACTACGAACTTTTTCATCCCGAAAAGGAGGGGAGAATACGGTGTGTGGAGGAGATTCTCAATAGACACCCCATACATGATGTACTCGATTCATACTGCAGGACAGGTACTGTGGCAATATCTCTCGCAGAGAAAAAGTACAATGTCTCTGCCATTGACAAAAATAAGGACATTCTTCATTTTTTCAGGCAAAAAATAAGAGGAAAACGTCTTAATATAGATATAAAACAAATTTCTATAGAAAAAATGGAATATAATGAGGATTTTGATGCCGTATTATCTTTAAAGAGTTCTTTAATCCATATCACAGATACCGAATGCATTTTAACTGTGTTAAAAAAGATGAGAGAGGCTTTAAGGGAAGGAGGTATCCTTGTCCTCGAGTTTGTCAACTTTCTTTCCTATCTCAAAAACTTTGAGCCTGAGGAAACACTGTTCTATCAGAAGGAGAATTTAAATCTCATGAGATATATTAAAAGAGATGTGGAGGATGTGCCTGGTATCCTCATCCAAAGTGAGTTCGGTGTGATTGGGGGAAACGGGAGCGCAGACTCATACTATGAGACCGAGAGAATGAAAATACTCACCTACGAAGAGAGTATCAATCTTCTTCAAACCGCTGGATTTAAAAAGATAGAGTCCTATGATAATTATAGTTTAGAAGAACTGGATAAGAAAGCAGAAAGATTTATTTTTGTGGCAGAAAAGTGATAATCATGGAGTATTCAGCAGAAAATATTCAGGTTTTGGAAGGGTTAGAGGCCGTAAGAAAAAGGCCAAGTATGTATATTGGTTCTACAGATAAGTACGGGCTTCACCATCTAGTGTATGAGGTGGTTGATAACAGCATTGATGAGGTGATGGCCGGTACGTGTACCGAGATAGAGATAATCATCCATAAGGATAATTCCGTCACTGTTGAAGATAATGGAAGAGGAATTCCCGTTGATACGCATGAGGAGTATAATAAGCCAGCGGTGGAGATTGTCATGACCATGCTTCACGCCGGGGGAAAGTTTGATAAAAAGAGCTATAAAGTTTCTGGCGGTCTCCACGGTGTAGGAGTAAGCGTGGTCAATGCCCTCTCAGAGTATATAGACGTTATTGTGAAAAGAGAGGGGAAAGTATACTATCAAAAGTATAAGCAAGGATTTCCCGTCACAGACTTAAAAAAGATCGATACAACAGAGGAAACAGGTACAATAATCACGTTTTTACCAGACAGTGAGATATTTAACCAGATTGACTTTAATTTTGATACGCTGGCAAAAAGACTGCGTGAACTGGCATTCCTCAATAAAGGCTTGGAAATCACACTGAAAGATGAGCGGACTGGCAACGAGAAGAGTTTCAAATACGAGGGAGGTATTAAGTCCTTTGTAAAGCATCTCAATAAAAACAAGGAGACGATAAGTGAAGAACCGCTCTATATCACAGGCGAGAAGGAGGATGTGATAGTGGAGGTAGCCATGCAACACTCCTTGAGCTACAATAAAAATATCTTCACCTTCGCGAACAATATCAATACAAAGGAAGGAGGTACGCATCTCTCCGGTTTCAAAACAGCGCTTACACGAACATTTAACAACTACGCCATTGAAAATGGTATGATAAAAGACGACGAAAGGCTCGCGGGAGAAGACTGCCGGGAAGGACTTTCTGCCGTGGTCTCTGTAAAGGTAAACGAGCCGCAGTTTGAAGGTCAGACAAAGACGAAGCTGGGGAACAGCGAGGTAAAGGGAATTGTGGACTCCATTGTGTTCGAGAAACTCTCGTACTACTTTGAAGAAAATCCCGGGATTGCGAAGAAGGTGATAGACAAGGCGCTGTCTGCAGCCAGAGCACGAAAGGCTGCGAGAAAGGCGAAGGAACTGACGAGAAGAAAGTCGGCGCTTGAGACCACAGCACTGCCAGGCAAACTCGCAGACTGCAGCGAGACCGATCCCTCAAAATGCGAGCTATATCTTGTGGAAGGGCCTTCTGCAGGAGGATCCGCAAAGCAGGGGAGAGACAGGCGATTTCAGGCAATCCTTCCTCTGCGAGGGAAGATACTAAATGTAGAAAAGGCAAGACTTGATAGAATTCTGAAAAACACTGAGATAAAGGCAATCATCACCGCAGTGGGTACGGGTATTGGGAAGGAGTTCGATATAAGCAAACTCAGATACGATAAAATCATTATCATGACCGATGCAGATGTCGATGGTGCACATATTCGGACACTCCTCCTCACCTTTTTCTTCCGATATATGAGGCCTTTGGTGGAGAAAGGTCATGTCTACGCGGCAAAACCACCGCTATACAAGATTGAGAAGAGCTCAAAAGAGTACTACGCGTATACTGAAAAGGAACGAGAAGAGATTCTGAAGGATGTGGGAAATGCTAAGGTTCAGCGGTACAAAGGTCTCGGTGAGATGAACCCTACTCAGCTCTGGAAAACAACGATGAATAAAGAAAATAGGGTCATAAAGAAAATTACCAGTGAAGACCTTGTAGAAGCCGATGAAGTGTTTACTACACTTATGGGTCGGCGAGTGAGACCGAGAAAGGAGTTTATTTACGAACACGCGGATGAAGTAGAAAACTTGGATGTGTAGAGGACGAAAAGTTTGCTCTTCGTCTTATCCCCGTTCTATTTTTCCTTCCTCTACTAGTTTGGCGATTACTGCTTGATACACGAAATCTGATTTCGATCGGTACTTTCCTTGGACAGCAAGTTCCTCGATCATTTCCAATATTTTTGGTGGGACGATAGTAGCTAACGTAACATTTCTTGGCATATTTTATCACCTATCTATATGTTAATGGTAAACCGTATTTAAAAGTTATCGTTCTGAAAAAAAGAAAGATCTCATTTTAAAGATATTATTGGATCATTCGTGCATAGAAAACTTTTTAAACTAAACAAAAATATAGTCTTTTGTTATTTTTTAATATGTATGTATGCAAGGTGAGAGAATGATTGAACAAATACGTGAAACACTTGAAAGCGAAGAGATCAATTTTTTGAGACTGCAGTTTGTCGATGTTAACGGCGTGGTCAAAAGCATGGCTATACCCTCTACAAATCTAGAGATTGCTGTGGATGAGGGCATCGGATTTGATGGATCGTCCATTGAGGGATTTTCGAGGATCAGCGAAAGTGACATGAGTCTTCGTCCCGATCCCGCCACTTTTTCAGTATTCGATTTCAACGGGAGAAAAGAAGGACGGTTCATCTGCGATGTCTATATGGATGATACACCGTTTGAAGGAGATCCTCGGTATATCTTAAAGAAAAATATTAGAGAGATGAAGGAGGCTCTTGGGGAAGAGACCGTATTCAATGTGGGCACGGAGCTGGAGTTCTTCCTCCTCACTGATGGTATGAAACAGCACGATGATGGGGGCTACTTTGACTTTGCACCGGTGGATCTTGCCCATGACATCAGAAAAAGCTCGGCGTTGCTCATGATGGATTCTGGCATCGAGTACGAAGCCTCTCACCATGAGGTGGGCAACGGACAGCATGAAATTGATTTCAAATTTTCTGATGCGCTGCGAACGGCGGATGCCGTAGTCACGTCGAAGATCATCGTGAGGATAGTGGCAAGTCTCAACGAGCTCACCGCGACCTTCATGCCGAAACCCTTTCAGGATGACTACGGGAATGGAATGCACACACACTTAAACCTTTCCGCAGATGAGAATAACTTGTTTGAAGGGGATCATGAGTTCGGTCTTTCTTCTACAGCCCTATCATTCATTGCTGGAATACTGAAACATGCCAAGGCGATCTGTGCTGTGTCAAATCCTACTGTGAACTCGTATAAACGACTGATTCCGGGGTACGAAGCACCTGCGTACATTTCGTGGGGAAGAGGGAACAGGTCCTCCTTGATACGAATTCCTAAATCTAACCAGAAGCGAGTGGAGTTTCGAGTACCCGATGCCTCGTGTAACCCCTACCTCACGTTTTCCGTCCTGCTCAGAGCAGGTCTCGACGGTATCACCAACGATCTCCAGCCTCCGTCTCCTGTGAACTACAACCTGTACAATCTGGATATCGATGAAATCGAGGAGAGAGGAATAGAGCTCCTCCCTTCCACACTAAAGGATTCGTTGAAAGAACTTGAATTGGATCCTGTTGTGGAAGACGCATTGTTCAAGGCGTACGACTCGTTTATGCGGGCAAAACGGAAGGAGTGGGATGAGTATAGACTCCACGTGACGAACTGGGAACGTGAGAAGTATCTCCATATCTAACAACAGATTTTTATACTTCCCCCATCTATTTTGTCCATGATCAAGGTAATTCCTGCAGTCATCCTACTGCTTTATAGCTGTATCGAGGATATAAAGAAACGAGAGGTCGAGGACTGGGTGTGGGGTATAATGATAGCTGCAGGACTTATTTTTGGCTTATATGAGTATTTTCATGGTGTGACCCATGATCCCATCGCAAGGAACATCACTGTACTCAAGGTTCTCGGTCTATTCTTTCTCGTGTATGGGGCAATACTTCTGCTCGATCGGGACGATTTCCGAGAAAATGTTGAAGATACACCGTATATTGTGGGATTTTTGGGCCTATCCATTGTCATGTTTTACTACGCACCCAATCCTTTCAACGTGATATTCCAGCATATGAGTGTGACCTTCTGTTTCGTGTACTTCATCGCGTTTTTTGGGATGATGGGTGGTGGCGATGCGAAGGCACTGGTGGCGATATCTTCTCTCTTTTTTCGCACGAAACACTCATTGCCAATTTTTTCTATCTCCGTATTTAACAATAGCCTTATTCTCGTTGTATTCCTCCCCTTGGTAGTGTGTGCGTACAACCTTCTTAAGAGGAACAGATTTGAGCATATCGAGGGACAGCGGCTCGCTAAGCTGCGCACGTACTTCATCGGCTACCCAATCGATCTCGAGGATCTCGATGACAAAAAGTTCCCGCTAGTGGTGCACGAGGACGGAAGACTACAGCTTGTGTCTTCTCTGGGGGTAATCGAGTACGATGTGGAGGAGTACAAGAAAAAGATCTCGCCGTACACAACGAGAATATGGGTTACCCCGGGTCTCCCCTTTCTGATACCGATCACACTTGGATTCATCATAGCCTATTTTTATGGCGATTTGCTCTTTCAGCTCTTTTTCTACCTTTTTTAATTATTAACTAGAGAGTTTGCAATAGTTTTATACTCAAAATCTATGTTATAGAAAGTTTTATAAACATATAAGCTAGAAGTAGCAGTAAATGATGTGTATATAGAGGGATATTAATGGCTAGGAAAAATAAGACGATCGGCACCACTGTTGCTCCTCAGCTCGTGAAGGAGATTGAAGAGAAGGTGGAGAAGGGATTATACAAGACGAAGAGCGACTTTGTACATCAAGCGATCATAGAAAAACTTAAAAGGGAGAAGGAACAATATAAATAGTGTTGATATACAATAATACTAGGTGACAAAAATGTTGAAGGACAAAAAAGGAGTCAGCCCCGTGATCGCGGTTGTACTAATGATCGTGGTCGCAGTGGCGATAAGTTTGGTAGTATACGTATGGGCGTCCGGCTACGTGTCGGAAGAAACACAAGTGGAATCGAAGGCAGGTGACTACCAGTTCTTAGTTGAGACGAGAAGTGCGGATACTGATGGCGTGAATATACGAAATATGGGGGAGGATATTACGGCGACTGACAATACCTTTAGCGATGTTTTTGATCTTTATAAAAACGACCAATTAATTCCCAATGCAGATTTAAATGGCACTTCTGGCACTTATGAAGCTGGTGACGTGATGACATTTGATTTCTCTGGCTGCTCTGCTGGTGACAAGGTAAAACTTGTCCACAAAGATTCAGGTACGCCCATTGTATTCAAGTTAGAATAGAATACCTTCCTTTTTTTCTTTTTTTATTCCACTATTTTTACAGCAAATTTCAGCAGTTCATTTATTCTCTTCAAACGTCTTCTTCCGAGCCGTCGTTGCTTTCTCATTCAGCCACCTCTTTCGTGTCTGTACCATTTCCTTCGCATTGTCAAACTGATTTTTCCTGATTCTTTTTTCCATATCCTTCCATATTTTCCTTGTTTTGTAAAAGTAATACGAAAGTTCTACGTCATCTCCAATAAGCACCTCATGATTTTTAATTATCTCTATTTGGATGTACAGGGGTAGATCCTCAAATATCTTCACATCGTATTTACCCCCATGTCTCTCAAAGACTTTTATGAGGACATTTTTGTTTTTGGGATTCACAAGACACACATCTATATCTGAGGCATTGTGACTTTCTCCTTTGACGATAGAACCGAACAAGAGAACAGCTTCTACGTCATCCTTTATGAACTCAAAATCCTCTCTGATCTTTTCTTTGTTGTTTTTCTCCATTTTGAGGACCCCGATGAGTATATATCCTTTTTCTGAATGATCTTTTTATAGTTTTTTGTGTTGTCCACGGAAAAACTGAATAACGGTAGATAGAGATATGCAACGACGTAAAGCATTTAAAATGAAAAAGAGGGTTTTCCAATATATTTTATATGTACATGTCCAAGCGTTTAAAGTTTTATCACAGCAACTCTTTTTCACCGAGATACAGTTGCTTCCGGCGACAGTTCTCTTACTGTTTCCACCAATTCCTCGACATCGAAGGGTTTGAGGAGGAAGCCCACTACTCCCATTTCCAGCGTTTCTTCTTGGATCGTTGGATCGGCACTGACGAAGAGGATCCTCGCGTTCTCATCGATTTTCCATAGTTTCTTTGATACCTCCACCCCGTCCTCACCATGCATTCTATAATCCATGATCACGAGATCGAATTCATGTCCGTTTTTAAACTTTTTTATTCCTTTTTCTCCATCAATGGCGATCTCAACGGTGTGTCCCGCACTCTCCAGCACATCTTTAAAGAGTGTGAGGACTTCCATCTCATCGTCGACGATAAGAATCCTCATTATATGTTATATACACAGAAAATCTTTTAAATGTTTTTTAACTACAATATATTTGTGAATCACGTTATTCACATGAAAGTTAAAAGTTTTAGAGCACAGAAAACCGTACGATACTCCCATCGTTGATATTTAACTTCTTCCTGAGAAACTCCTCCGAGATGATCTCCACCACATTGGGCATGTGATGCGTCCTAAAAGGCTTGAGAAGCGCACCCTTTATTTTATCGTCCACAAGCACGTGATAGGCCTTCACATCCCCAAATGATCTATTCTCGTCTCTGAAGCCCTCAAGAAGAATATACTCCTTATCTGCGAGTATTTCCTCCAGCTTGCTGTTCTCCTCGGGACGTAAATGAAGATTTAATGTTCCAGGATACGGGGAGAATCCAAGTTTTTTCACAATCTGTGCACGGTACCCATGTTTTGCGATGTAGTACTTTCCTTCTCCAAGACCGGAGAAGAGCTTCCCATACACTACTTCCTGCTCCCTGAAGATTGTATCGAGATCCTGATAGACCTTTCTAAGGACTTTTTTCCCTGCATCATTTACTGTGGTTGTTTTTCCATCTTTCTCGATCAGTCCCTTTTCTTCGAGTTTTTGTATTCTCCGAGAGGCGGTCTGTTGGGAAACCTGAAGGATCTTGCCGAGTTCCACACTCGTCACAGTCTCTCCTTCTCTTTTCGCAACCTCTATGAGGGTACGCAGGTATGTCGATTTCATTTCTTTTGCTCCGCATCAATAAAAATAGAGAAAAAATTAAATAATATCTAATTCTTTTCCACACTTCTCGTAAGCCCGTAACACCTTGTCAAGGTCCTCTTTTGTCATGCCAGCATTCATCTGGTTGCGGATCCTTGCCATTCCTCTGGCAACCATAGGGAACACGATCGCGAGGCAGAAGATGTCCTCTTCATAGAGTTTGTCTGCCAGTTTCTGCGCCTTCTTACTCTCCCCTACCATAGCAGGAATAATGGGGGTTTCGCTGTATCCAGTGTCGAATCCAAGGCTTTCTATTTCTTTTTTGAAGTATTTGGTGTTTTCCCAGAGTTTCTTCACCCTTTTAGGTTCTTCTTCTACAATCTCCAGCGCCTTGAGGTTTGCAGCCGCGACATGTGGTGGGAACGCAGCACTCAGGAGCCAGGTTCGTGAGGTATTGTAGGCGTACTTGATAAGAGCTTCACTTCCGGCGAGCATTCCACCGAATCCCCCAAATGCTTTGGAGAATGTGCCCATCTGGAAGTCTATCTTGTCTTCGATACCGAACTCCGTAGCAATCCCGTGGCCGTCTCCCAGGACACCTTCACCATGGGCATCATCTACGTAGGTCATGGCACCGTACTCATCTGCCAGTTTCTGGATCTCATCCATCTTCGCGATATCACCGTCCATGGAAAAGACACCATCTGTGAGAATAATTGTCCTTCGATAGTCCTTTTTCTCCGCGTCTTTGAGTACGGCTTCTAATTCCCCCATGTCCGAATGAGCGTATATTGCCCTGTCAGCCTTTGTAAGCCGCACGCCGTCGATAATACTTCCGTGGTTGAGCTCATCGGAGATGAGCAAGTCTCCTTTTCCAGCAAGTTGTGGTATCAATCCAGAGTTTACCGCAAACCCTGTTTGATAAGTGATACCTGCCTCCGTTCTTTTGAACTCAGCGATTTTTTCGTTGAGTTCTTCATGGACACCCATGGTTCCGGCAATGGACCAGTCGGATCCTGCACCTGCACCATACTTCTCTACAGCTTGTATCGCGGCTTCCTTAAGTCGCGGATCATTTGCTAAGTTTAGATAGTTATTTGAGGCTACCATTATACATTCTTTTCCTTCTACGGTTACGTGAGGCTTTGATGGCCCACTGAGACTCCGTATTGTCCACGTTTCTCCTCGTTCTTTCATTTTTTCGTACTCTCTTTTTAGAAATTCTGTTTTTTCTTTCATCTAACCACCGCTATCTTCCATCTATATTAAAGAACTGTGATTACTTAAATGTTAAGGTACGGCTATCTTCCTTAACGCTGTGGTGTGGTATCCAATGAGGACGTGGAGATACTTTTTCTCTGCGAATTCTTTATCTAGAGCTGAATCACCGGTATCAACACGTAATCTCGATATAGTACGGAGTTTGGAAGGTGTGGCGACAATAATAATGTTTTCTATTCCTATTTTCTGTATGACTTTCGGACTTAACTGAAGATTTCCTCGCCCAAGCACGAACCCTTGGGCGCCGATGGGACTCACGATAAGTTTGACGTCATTGTACTCTGAGAGAAGCGAGAGTAGTTCCTGCTCGTTGAGATCCTTTCCGACGAGATCGCCGTTGAGTACTGCGTCAATACCCAGAAGCGTCTTGTCGATCTCAAGTGCTTTTCCAATGGTACTGAGTGTGCCTCCCGGTCCGAGGATATAGAGTGTCCCCCTTTCTATATCTTCCTTTATATGTTCGGCGATCTCTTCCTTTACCTCCTCTTCAGACGGACCGCGAATCATTGCCTTGGCACTCTGTATGTAGTTGGCCTCACAGAGCGTTTTCGCCACGCCGTGAAGTCTGATCGACCACTCTCCTTTCCGGTACTTTTTTTCATCGAGATCCATTATCTCTGCCTCACAGACATCGACTGTTCCGTTAAGGAATGAAAAGAGCACGTCGGACGCAGCTTCCGGATTTACACAGAAAACACCGGAGTGCATTTTAACACCTGACGGTATCCCGAGAATGGGGAGTTTATCTTCCACCACGGTGTAGACATCTCTGGCTGTACCATCTCCCCCACAGAAAATGATGAGATCGACCTCATGTGTGAGAAATTCCGCACAGGCCTTCCGCGTGTCCCCGGCAGTTGTCTCTTCCCTGCAATGGTACACGACTTCGCACGGGATTTTTTGCTCCTTCAACACATTCTCCCCCATACTGCCTGAAGCTGTGAACCATTTCACCGGAAATTCCTGATTGTAGTTCTTCATTGTTTTTTTTATTTTTTTTAGAGCTTTTAAGGCTCTTTTTTCAGCGATAGGGGAGGCTCTCCGTTTGATAGCTTCTTCCAGCACACCATCCGTCCCCTTGAGTCCTACTTTTCCCCCCATACCTGCGATAGGGTTGATGAGCAATCCGAACCGGTACATGTATGCATTAGATCTTCGATATTTAAAGAGTTTTCTACGTTACCTGAAATCAAGTACCTGCGTTTGTCAGCGAGTTTCTTCTTTTTCACGCAAGACCGGAAGAATATTCTTTTTCCACAGTAACATTTATAATATCTACCTTACATAGAACAACTATGCTGAAAAGATTACTCTGCACGATTATAGTGGCATTGTTCGTACTTCCGTTGATCGGTGGTCAGTCTACCCTTTCTCGAGATTTTTTTGCCAACTCTGAAAATGGACAGCCGCGCGTAAAAATAGTCTACGGACAGTACGCAGCCGAGGAGGATTACGAGAACGCGCTGGAGATTGCCCAGTACGTGGCTAACAAGATGTGTGTCATCATATCTGAAAAACCTCAGTATTTTTGGCCTCCACGTTCTCAGGGCACTGCACCAAATATGACGGAGATAGTTCTTACACCGAGGGAGTATCAGACCCTCTGGTATGGTGGGAAACCAAGAGAGATCCACACAAACGAAGCATATGATGAAACCAAGCCTCACGGAGAGATACGATTTAAGGTAGATCTGCCGAATAAGAAGCTCCTCTATTTGGAATATGCCGTGACAAATATAGAAGCAGGAGATACAATCCAGTTCCTCGGGAAAATGTACACGATTGAGTCCATACAGGAAGATAAATTAGTTTATGAAAATGGACAGTTCGTCTCGTCAACAGAAACTCCCTTCTGGTACAATACAGAGTGGTATCTCAAGGTATACCCTGATGAAATTAAGCTGTATCGAAAGGAGAAGACATTGGGCTCGACAAATCAGTTAACAACCCCTATATTCGATATAGGGGATGGAGCGTACAAGTGGCAGCTCAACCTCACCACCGAGTGGGTGGACGAAACAGAACTGAAGTATGAAGTGCTGTGTGGTCTTGCATATAGATTAAGTCAAATAGAGCGGGAGAAAATCCCTGTGGGAGTGGATCCGTACACGATGCTTGTTCGAGACACAGAGCTTACTCGAGAGATGAAGGACAATTATAACCTGATCCTTGTGGGTGGACCGGGAATGGTGTTACAGTCTACCGGAGAAAAGAAGGTGGCAAATAACGTGACAGAAGAAGTTGTACTGAAGGGAGACTCACAGGTAAACTGGTTTGTGACAACGGGAAAGTACGAGTATCTGGAAAATGTGTTTTCAGAAAAAGATGTAGTTATCGTTGCAGGAAGGGATAGAGAGACGACTGGAGCAGCTACAGAATTATTCAAAGAGAAAATAAAAGAACTGGAGTAGTTACGCTGATTCAGCTTCTTCCACTATTGTTGATGTTCCCAGAGGAAGTTTCATGGAAGCACGTCGAAGCGCTTCTTTGGCCATGGGAATGTTTTCTTCATCGACGTAGATGGTAATGACTTTCTGCCCCTTGTTTACTCGGGCGGCTCTGCTGATGGCCCTCCCAAATGAGAGCCTCATTCCATTCCCATATCGATCTGCCTTATGACCAGTAGCCATGGGATTTCTCCTGAGAACTTGGAATGGGTATACTCGTACCTTCAGATGATATTGTGTTCCTGTTTTTTTCTCCATATAGCCATTAGCTGCCACACGAGCAGCTTCAAGGGCATTGTGTCGTATCTGGATGTCATTTTTCATTTTCAACGATACTTCATGAGTGAAAGATGCATTCTTATTACCTGTATCAAAATGAGCTATTTTTATGGAGGGGAGTGCACCGATGTACTCCTTCCGTGTATAATTTGGATTATCTACCTTTCTGTCGATTTTTCCAGGTCGTAGTACTGCCATAGATCTTCACCTTTATTAGATGTTGTACGTTCATTTAAAAAGCTTATGTTCCATTTACACTTCGAGAAGAAGTGCTATTTCCCGCTCTATTCTTACCATTTTCGACACATACTCTCTTTTCAGTTCGAGATACTCATTTTCATCAAGTTTTTCATTTTCATATGATTTTTCTATTTCTTCAAGTGCTTCTTTGATGTTTTCAAATTCTATGGAGAGCAGTTTCAATTTTTCTTCTATATCTTTAGATTTTTGCAGTTTAAACGTGGATATTTCTTCTTTTAATTTCTCAAAAAATGATCGAGAAGCTTCATCAAGACAGAAGTATACCCTCACTCTCCCTTTTTTTACTACACTTCGTTTCTTTATCAGTTCAGAATCCAAAAGTGTTGAGAGATGCCGTTCCAATCCACCACGTGTAATATCGAGCTCTTTTTCAAGTTCCTTCGGGTTCATTTCATCCTGAAGGAGAAGCTCCATTATCTGTATTCGATAATCATTAGCAAGTGCCTGCATGATGCCCCGCATGCCGTTGATATGACCTACCGATATATAACTCTTTTGCCCGTTAGATTATCGGTTTCGCGAAACCGAGAAAATTTTAAAAAATTAGATAAATAACACGCTTATTTGCGCAAAAAAGCTTATAAATGGAATATTTTATATATTTCTAAGTGATAAAAATGAGAGAAAAGGATAAAATAAGAAGTGACATTCTCACTAACCTTCTTGGAGATTTAGAGCAACTCCACAAGAATAATGAGATAAGTGATGAGACGTATAATGCACTGAAAGCCAAATACGAAAAGGAACTGGAGGAAGTGGACGAGTACTACGACTTTGAGGATCTGGGGGATGTGATCAGAGAAAAGGTAGAGCGAAGTCTAAAAAAGGCTTTTCAGACATCTTTTAAAGGAAAAAAAGGGTATGTGGGCAACGAATTTGCAAAAGAAGAGATAATAAAAGGAAAATTTGACTCTGAGAAGGTCAGTATAGATTTTCGTGTTGAGAATGGGAGGATAGAGATAAAAAAATCGGAGACAGATGAGTACACCATACTCCTGAGAAAAAGAGTAAGGGCAAGAAATAGGGAGGATGCCGAAGAAGCGTTTAAGGAAATTGATCTCACTGTTAAGCAAGAACCCAGTAGGGTAACTATCCACGCAACGGATACAGTTGATATCGTTGCGACATTACCAGAAAAAAGATATCGTGTTCGCGCAGAAAGCGAGAATGGCGCGATAGATATTTCCGAGTTACAGGGTGAAACAATCAATCTAGTGACGGAAAACGGGAAAATCCTCATGGAGAAACTCAATTTTAACAGTACTGAAGGAAGAACAGAGAATGGAAGGATAGAGCTGAGAGATCTCCGCGGAGAGATGATCAATCTAGTGACGGAAAACGGCTCTGTAATTCTCGCGGGTGTGAGTGTACAGACGCTCAGTGCGCAGGCTGAGAACGGACGGATTGTATCCGACTGTACTACAGATGTGCAGGAGCTGAAAACAGAGCATGGGAGTATCGTGACCACCGTGTCACCGGGAGAATCTACTATCTCAACTGAGATGGGATCCATTAAAATAAAAGTACCTGAGGATACAAAGGCTGTAATTGAGGCGAGAACAGATATGGGCAGAGTGAGGTGTATCGGTGGAACAGTAGAATCAGCAGGCAAATATAAGAGAATAATTCTCAATGAAAACGCGCCTCATGAAGCAAAAGTGAGGGCAGAGACTGACATGGGCTCGATAAAAGTGATGAAGGCTTAATACCTCACGTATACTATGATCTCTCCCTCTACATCTCCATTGTAGATTTTTTCTAACTCATCAAGGTACTTTGTGCTGAGAAATTCTACATGGAGGTTCTTTCCGCGCAACTCTATTTTTTTACAGTAGAAGAACTCCTGTCGTAACTCGTGATTTAGTTTTCTCTCTTCTACTGCGGATAGTTCACTCAACTCTTTTAGATGGAGTGTTCCCGAGATCGCCGTATGTATCACATGTTCGATAGGATGTTTAGCTGTTTTCTTTCCCAACCCCTCAAAATCAGTGTTCACATCGATTTCAAAGGTATATACTTTCTCATTCTTTTTTTCTATCTCAATATGGGAGCTTCGAATATTTGTTTTGAGATTGTGGATATCACCAACGGTCACGATTCGCCTGTTCTTTCGTATTGCTGTGATAGCTGTCTCAGTATGATCGATAAGGAACACTTCTTCTTCAAACTTTGCATTATCGGAGTTCCACCATCCTTCGATAGTGAGGATATAGAAATGCCCTTCTTTCTCTATTTCTTTGATTCTCTCTATGGCTGTTTTCGTGTCTGTGAAGATATCTTCTTCAAACCTATGTTGCGAGAAATAGGGGTAGATGAAGGCTACGAGACAGAGAATGAGCAACAGGGCGACAAAATAGTCAATGCCATTCTTCATTCTTTCACTCCTTGGGCCATATGTTTGTTCCCCCCTCCCTTTCCAAAGTTCTGTATATATTCATTTGCACTATATCCCCTTTTTATTGCGTTGTCACCACACATACATACAAGATTTCTACCGTTTGTGAGCACGATCACGGTGTCTTCTTCTGCAAGAGCGGTGGCGGTCTCTCGTAGTACCTTTGGTCCTCCCTCTATCTCTTTTTCCAAGAATCGGAGCCCATTTTTCTCTACAAATTCCTCTTTAAGCTGTGCCATTTTTAGTTTTGATATCTCTTCCTTTAATCGATCTATCTCCTTTCCTCGTTCCTTCCATTCCTTGAAGAACCGTTTTGCTGTCTTCGCAACATTTTTTCTTGGTACTCTGAAGATTGTTCCCACATCCTCCAGCATCTGTTCGTTTTTCTGCACGTAATCCAGTGCTTTGAGTCCCGCGGCAAACTCCAACCGGACTACATCGTCCTGGATTTTTTCAGATCTTAGTATCTTGATAAACCCCACTTCACTTGTTGAGTCACAGTGAGTTCCACCACAGGCTTCTACATCGAAATCCTCTATATTCACGATCCGCAGTTCCTTTCCGGGCACAGCTCCCCCTTGATACAGTCTAAATCCGTACTTTTTCTCGGCTTCGTCCCGTTTCATCACCGATTTTTCTACTGTTCTTCCTTCTAACACAATTTCATTGGCATATTTTTCTATCTCGTTGAGTGTATTTCTGTCCAGTCCTTCGTAGTGGGTGATATCCAGTCTTGCTTTTTCCACCGTTTTCTTGGCACCTGCCTGCCAGATGTGATTCCCAAGGATTCTCCGGGCAGCTCCATTGATGATGTGGGCAGCGGTGTGGTGTCTGGTCAGTGTTAACCGTCGCTCCCAGTTGATCTTTCCTGTGATCTTCTGTCCCTTCTCAAAATCTCCCGTTACGTGATGCAGTACTACACCTCCCACTTTTTTTACTTCATGCACCGTCGTTCCATCGATTGTCCCGATGTCGTATATCTGGCCTCCTGCTTCCGGGTAGAAACATGTTCTGTCGAGAACGATCCAATCATCTTCAATGCCTATCACGGTGGCTTCAAACTCTTTCATTTTCCAGTCTTTATAAAAAAGAAGCTCTGTGGGAGAATATGAAAGTTTTTCTTCCTCTTTTTTCTTTTCTTCTTTTTCTCCTTTCTTTTCATGTCGTGAGGCGATTTTAGCATAAAAATTTGAGGGAATCGTGATATCGAGCCCACTTTCCTTCAACATGTCTGGCGAGATCCCATGGGAGTCATAGAGCTCTAAGAGCTTTTCGGAGCTTATACTCTCTTTATTTTTAAGTAAATTACCGATAATTTTTCCTGATTTCTTTTTCATTCTTCTATATTTCTCATCTTCTACCTTCAGTATTTCCATGACATCATTCAGATTTTCCGTGAGTGTAGGGAACTCATCTCTTAGGAATGTTGCATGCGTTTCGATGAGTTTTGGAACCTCTAGATCCCACCCATTTTTCTCAATAAAATCTGCCATTCTTCGGTAGATGACGCGTAGATTGTATCCTCCTCCGACGTTAGAGGGGAGAGCACCATCAGATAACGCAAATAAGAGTGTCCGTGCGTGATCAGCAAGGCTATATATCTGTGACAACGGGAGAATAATATCTTTGAGTTCTTTGGGAGGGATATCTATCTTTTCACTTATCTTTTCCCATACCTTCTCAATGTTATCAACCTCGTCGAGATTGAGGAGACCCGAGTACGGCAAAAACTGCAGCACCTTTTCACTGGGCGTATGGCCCGTTCGCGTGTAAAGGTACTCGCACACCGTGGGAAAGACCGCTTCGTACGAGGTATGTGCGGGATTACAGTACCATGCGAACCGTTCCTGTCCTGCACCCATATCCAGCACCTTAGTGTCCAACGGTGTAAATCCGGATGGTGTTACATCGTACATCATATATACCTGGTTTCCGAGCTCAAGCCCTTTGGAGAAGAACTCCATGCAGCATCCTCCGTTACCTCCTCCTGCCCACCCATCTTCATGGAAGGAGAGCTCTTCTTTTGGAATTTTCAGACTTTCTGTAAGCCATATGTAAATATCTTCAAAGTATTTTTCCTGATCGTACCGTTCCGGAGGTTCAAAGGCGTGCTGACCAATCATCACAAAACCCGTGTAGTGCGATCCCGTGATCCCAACATTATCGATATCATTAAATCGGAGCGAAAATTGTGGTACTACCAGTGGATTTGCTGGTGGATCCACCTCCCCGGAGACCACATGTGGCTGAAAATCGTAAATGGAGGCGTTGACAAAGTCTACATCATCTCTCCATCGTGCAACTACGGGATACCGCGGGATTGTGCTATATCCTCGTGTTTCAAAAAGTGCAGAAAACTCTTTCCACACCCCGATATAGGAGAGTTCTACATACGGTTCTTCTCCTATAAAGCTGTATCTTTCCTGACAGGATGGGTCTCCACAGGTTTCCTTTTTTGTTGTACTCCAGAAATACTTACCACATTTCTTGCATCTACTTCGCTGGAATCCATGGGCTCCCAGAGTGTTCACAGCAAAAAAATCTTCGTAATTATCGGATGCTTTTTTTCTGAATAGTTCCTTGAGCTCTTTCGTATCCATATATACTACACTAGAGATGATGCTTTAAATTTTTATTCATTGTCACCGCCATCACGAACTCCCCTTTGGAGTTTCATACCCGCAGAACAAAATCTTAAATAGATACAACGAAATTCTTTAGTATGATGGAAAAGAAACTTCACACGTGGATGAACAACGTGTGGAATATGATGAGACATGTAAGAAAGGACCTTCCATTTGAAACAACAGATATACAATGCAGTTTTGGAAATTATATCAGGATAGATAACGAATGGGAAAAGCAGGACTATCCAATACCCACCTTTTTCGTGAAGGGACTCGGAGAGGTAGGACATGATCTCACTACCTTCTATCTCGTTCTCGGTGTACAGAAAGAGTCCCTCTCGAAAGGGTTTATCGATGATCTTTTGGCTATGGAGTATAAAATCTCAGTGTATGGGGCTAAGGACTTTTGTAAAAATTTACTTTCCATAGAGAGCATGGAAACGACATTTAACAATATAATGGACCATAATGAGGATATAATTCAATTAGAATTTAATTTTGCCGAACAAGAGATAAAAAATTTCCAAAAAGTCCTCGAAGAAATAGAACATTTGATTAAACGCCACCACGTTGTTTCCATTCGATAATGCACCACCTATTTTATGGCCATAAAAGAAAAGGTTTATAACTCAGGAGAGTAACGTTACGTGCATGCTCCATCATATGGTACTTGTTCCTCATGGTATAAGGAAGTATGCCGAGAAACATAAACTTTCTCTGATGGACGCCTACGATTTTTCTTCAGGGAAGTTTTTAGATCTCATCACATGGGTATTCCAGGACCATGAAATAGAGAATTTTACCTTTTATGGTCTATCCTATGAAGCCATCACCACGAGAGAGGAAGAGGAGCTCATTCCCATCTTTGAGGTGGAATCTACTACCTACAAAAATCTTCTTTCAGATGATACAATAATGAAGGGAGAGATCGGGGTACATTTTGTCGGGAATTTTTCCAAACTTCCAAAGTATTACATCAGAGCAATGAATGAACTCCAGGAAGCCACGAAGGATTTTAATAAAAAAATTCTGTACATTTTTATAGGATATAACTCTCAAAAAAGGAAAATGGAGAATTTTGAGAAGTGGAAAAGTAAAAAGGTTGATCTACTGATAGAGATAGGAAAAAAATCATCATCAACCACAGATGAGTTTACCGAAGAGTATTTTATAGATAAGTACTTCCCGGAGATTAATAGAGAAGATATCAATGAGGCAATCAACTACTATTACTCCTCACTCTGAGCCCACGTTGAGGATCCGCATGGCGAGATGAGCAGCATTCTGCCCATTATCTATCCCCACACATGCTACAGGTACTCCCTTGGGCATCTGGACGATGGAGAGTAACGCGTCAATCCCTCCAAGTTTGGCGGAGACAGGAACGCCTATCACCGGTTTGTTCGTGTGTGATGCTACAACACCAGGCAGGGCAGCCGAAAGGCCGGCAATACAGATAAATACCTTGCAATTTTTTGTTGCGAGTTCGCGTACTTTCTCTGGTTCTCGATGCGCAGAGGCTACTTCTAAATCGTACGGTACCCCATGTTCATTCAACACCTTGGTAACCTTTTTGGCCACCGGCATATCGCTTTCACTTCCAAGAATAATGACTATGTTCATACTCTCCCCTTTCCCTCCCCCTTGAAAAATGTTATCCAAACCTTTTTAAACTATAACAGCGTTATATCTTCCATGTACTCTCAGAAGGTGATTGATCATTTTCAAAATCCGAGGAATAAAGGAAAACTCGAGGAGCATGATGCAGTGGGCAAGGTAGGGAACCCTGTCTGCGGCGATGTAATGCACATCTATATCAAGGTGAAGGATAACCGAATTCAGGACATAGGCTGGGAAACCATGGGGTGTGCGGCGGCAATTGCTACCTCCTCTATGATCACAGAACTTGCAAAGGGGAAAACACTTGAAGAAGCAGAAAAAATCACAAAAGATGATGTGGCGGATGCACTTGAAGGACTGCCCCCTATAAAAATGCACTGTTCAAACCTTGCTGCAGACGGATTAAAAAATGCTATTAACAACTATAGAAACGGGGTGAAAGAATGAAAAGAATCTATATGGATCATTCTGCAACCACCCCTGTGGACGACCGTGTTATGGATGTAATGAAGCCGTATTTCAGCGAGAAGTACGGGAATGCATCCTCTCTCCACACCCTCGGTCAGAATGCTCAAAGGGCGATGGAAGATGCGAGGGAGAAGGTTGCCAAGGTGATTCATGCAAAGCCCTCGGAGATATATTTTACCTCAGGAGGTACGGAATCCAACAATACTGCGATAAAAGGTACTGCCTTTGCCAGAAAAGAAGAAGGGACACATATCGTTACCACGAAAATCGAGCATGACTGTATTTTGAATGCGTGCAAATGGCTCGAAAAACGGGGATTTGAAGTCACATATCTGAACGTGGATGAGAACGGATTGATCGATCACGGTGATCTCGAGTCTTCGCTAAGAGAGGAGACAATTCTCGTCTCCATCATGCACGCAAACAACGAGATCGGTACCCTCCAAGACATGAAAAAAATAGGTGAAATCGTGAGAGATTCCAACGCGTACCTCCATACGGATGCGGTACAGAGCGTCACGAAACTCCCGATAGATGTAGATGAAATGGGTGTGGATATGCTCACCGTCTCTTCTCACAAACTCTACGGGCCCAAGGGAGTAGGATGTCTTTTCGCGAGGAAAGGAATTACAATTGACCCACTGCTTCATGGAGGAGGACATGAGCGAGGGCTGCGTTCTGGCACGGAAAATATCGCCGGCATTGTCGGGTTTGGAGAAGCTATGAGGCTAGGTGAAGAAGAACGACCGGATGTAATACCGCGGATAGAGAAAATGCGCGATAAAATAATCAAAAATGTGTTAGAAATTGATAACACGTATCTCAATGGTCATCCAACAAAAAGACTGCCGATAAACGCCAACTTTAGTTTCAAATTCATTGAAGGAGAGTCGTTAGTACTCTCACTGGACTCAAAAGGGATTGAGACATCCACTGGATCTGCGTGTTCATCAAAGTCACTGAAACCAAGTCACGTACTCCTCGCTATTGGATTAAAACCGGAGGAAGCCCACGGGTCCTTGCGACTCACGTTGGGGAAGGACAACACGGAGGAGGATGTTGATTATCTGCTCGAAGTGCTTCCAGAGGTCGTTGGAAACCTCAGGGAGATTTCGCCGTTCAAAAAAGATTACGGAGAATAGCGATAATAACAAAAGAAAAAAGAGGAATGAGTTATCGGTAGACATTGCTGTATTTGGGGTTTCTCTTTTTCATTTTCTGCAACTGTTCCATCTGTTCTTTGTCTACAGAAGGTTCTATTTTTTTCAGTGCTGCGTCGAAGTCTTCCATAGTAATCTTTTTCATTTTCTTTCCACCTTCATTCACAGCCTTTCTCACCGCATTCATTCCTGCTTCTCTGCAGACTGCAGCGATGTCTGCACCAGAGTAGCCGTGGGTACGGTCTGCCAGTGCATCCAACTCAATACTCTCTGCTAAATTCATTTTCTTTGTGTGCACGTTAAAGATCTCTTTCCGAGCTTCCTTGTTTGGCATCGGGGTGAAGATCATTTTTTCAAGTCTTCCCGGTCGAAGGAGTGCTTTATCCACAAGATCCGGTCTGTTCGTTGCTGCAATTACTACAACATCTTTAAGTGGGGCGATGCCGTCCAGCTCTGAGAGCAGCTGTGCGACGACCCGTTCCGTGACCTGAGAGTTATCCGAACCACGTATCCCAGCAAGGCTATCTATCTCATCAAAGAAGATAACGGTGGGAGCCGCCTGACGTGCACGGGAAAATACCTTTCGGATACCTTTTTCGCTTTCACCGACCCATTTTGAGAGAAGTTCTGGTCCCTTAACAGAGATAAAGTTTGCGTTACTTTCATTTGCCACGGCTTTGGCCAAGAGTGTTTTTCCCGTACCAGGTGGTCCATAGAGTAGAATACCCCTCGGTGTTTCTATTCCCCCCTCTTCGAAGAGATGAGGATAGAGCAGCGGCCACTCAACCATTTCCTTGAGTTCTTCTTCTACTTCATCTAGTCCGCCGATATCTTTCCATTCTATCTTCGGAACCTCTATAAGTGCTTCTCTCATGGTGGAAGGTTCCACTCGTTTGTACGCATTGTAGAAGTCTTCATCTGTGACATTGAGGTTTTCTATAATCTCTTTGGAGAGAACTTCGTCACTCTTTTTCAGATCAGGAACGATCCGTCGTAACGCATTCATTCCCGCTTCCCTACATAGAGAGGCAATATCCGCTCCAGAGTAGCCGTGGGTAATATCTGCGTAGTGATCGAGATCTACCTCTTGCAACGGCATGCTTCTGGTGTGGATCTGGAGAATCTCCTTCCTTCCATTTTTAGTGGGCATATTGATTTCTATTTCTCTATCAAATCTCCCGGGTCTACGCAGAGCCTCGTCCACATCTTCAGGTCTATTAGTTGCTGCGATAACAACGATGTCACCCCGCGGATCCAATCCATCCATTATCGTGAGAAGCTGTGAGACGATTCGCTTTTCTACATCTCCTGTGACTTCTCCACGTTTGGGAGCAAGGCTGTCTATTTCATCGATAAAGATAATGCTTGGCGCATTTTCCTTCGCTTCTTTAAAAACATTTCTCAAATTCTCTTCGCTCTGTCCATAAAACTTTGACATGAGTTCGGGACCATTGATCACCAAAAAGTGAGAGTCTGTCTCATTTGCCACCGCCTTTGCCAGAAGCGTCTTTCCTGTACCCGGCGGTCCATGGAGCAGTACTCCCTTTGGAGGCGTAATTCCCAGTTTCTTGAATACCTCAGGGTGGTTCATGGGCACCTCGACTATCTCTCTTACCCGCTCTATCTCTTCTTCCAGTCCGCCGATATCTTCGTAACTCACGGCAGTATATCCTTCACTCACGGGTTGCGGTTTTTCCGAGATCGTAATCTTCGTGTCGGTAACAACTCTCACAACACCTTTTGGTTTCACGTTTGTGATGGTGAGTGGAAGCGCATTCCCCATGATCTCTATCACAACAACATTTCCGCTGACAAAGGGTCTGTTCAGGATCTTATTGTGAACGTACGTGACAAATCCCTGGTCAAACCGTATCTGCTGAGTTGGAGCAAGTTTTATTTCCTTTGCAGATTTACAATCTACTTTGTTGATGTCTACCGTGTCATCTATACTTACACCGGCATTATGTCGTAGTACACCGTCCATTCGTATCGTTCCTTTTTCTTCGTCCGATCTCCAGGCGAGTCCTACTGCTTTCTTTTTTCCTTCGATCAGGACGGCATCTCCGGAACTCAGTTCGAGTTCATTAAATATTTGATGACTGAGACGTACTATTCCTCTACCGTAATCTGATTTACGTGCATCTTTAACTTTTACTTTCATAATATTCACCTCTTTTCTTTGGGTAATCCCATTTCTTCATCTAATTCTTTAGCTATTTCTTCTATTCTTTCAAACATACGTAACGTGTCTCTTCGTATTTCTAAAATCGTTCTGAGCAAATTTTTCCTTCTCAAAACGTAATAATTTCCTTCTTTTCTAAGTATTCCAGCTTTAATCATCTTGTTTATCTGATTGACCACCGCACCTCTGCTCATACCTATGTCTTCACAGATTTCCTTTGTGCAGGTCACACCTTTGTTACTGGAATACACAATTATCTTCTTAAGAACCTTACACGAGGTCTCCTGCGTATCTCTTCCCGTGGTCAGTCCCAACACTTTGCACAGGAATTTTATGTACTTATCCACATCTCTTTCGAAGGGAAGTTCCTCATCCTTGATTACGATTTTGAACCTCGGCATAGTTCTCACGTAGTAGTGTGAGGACCGCCTTTAAAAAGTTTTCGGTAAACCTTTTAATCAATGATAGTAAGATTTAGTTATATCCATAACATACTGCACCAAAAGATTTTTAAATGATGGATCACAATAAGGTATTAAAAAAGTTAAAAGAGGTGATCTAACTATGGATATATTTGACGAAATACGGAGAATGCAAAGGGAAATGGATCGGATGTTCAGTGATTTCTACTCCAGACCCCCTCTCACTTCTGGTAGAGAGGAGGGTGGAAGAGAAATAAGGCCGGCGAACTACAGAGAACCACCACTTGATGTCATAGATAAAGGCAATGAACTCCTGGTACAGGTCGAGCTTCCGGGTGTTGACAAGGAGAATATTGATGTAGATCTTGGAGACAACACATTAACTATAAAAGCTTCAAAAAGAAAAGTAAAAACAGAAGAAAAGGAAGGATACTTCTACCAGGAGAGAGGCTATGCAGGGTATTACAGAACGATACCTCTCCCTGTAGAGGTGGAAGAGGACAAGATAAAAGCAAAGTATAACAATGGTGTCTTGGAGATAACAATGCCAAAAAGGCCTGAGGATATCTCCACCAAAAAGAAAATCGAAATTGAATGAAAATTCCTCTTTTTTCCTTTCTTTTCTTTTTTGAGGTGGAAAAATGGAAAATATACAAGCTAAAGAGATAGTATCGAATGATTTCGAAACGATTAATTATAGTGCACCTATCAAGGATGTAATTCGAAAGTTTAAGAATAGAAATGTACTCTATGTTTTCAAAGGTAAAGAGTTTAAAGGTGTCCTTCTTGATAGAAAGGTAATACGATCGAGAATAGAACCAAAAACAAAGGTTAAAAAATTTTTATTTTCAGTTCCAAAAATTTCTCCCGATACAAATCTGGTGAAAATTTCGAAACTCATGATAGAAAACAATATAAAAAATCTCCCTGTCTTCGACAATGGAAAAATGATCGGTGTGGTCGATCAGGATACTATCTTGAAAAAGGTAATACAGAAGGAACTTGGCGAAAAAAAGATCGATGATGTAATGACACAGGATCTCATCCTTGTCCATGAAGAAGATCCTTTGGCCAAAATAATTAATATTCTCCATGAACACAATATCTCACACCTACCGGTGATAGATGAGAAAAAGGATCTTGTTGGTATTATTCGAATGTTCGATGTCTTGAGAAAAGTAGTGGCTCCATTGGATTCGATAGAAGAGGGGACATACATTGGTGAAAAGCTTTCTCGTCTTGATATACCTGCAAGAAAACTCATGAGCACTAGAGTAGAGAAAATAGAGACGGGAGCTAAAATTAAAGAAGTAATAGAAAAAATGCTTTCTAGAGGATCAACATATGTCACTATCACAGAAAAAAACAACATTAGAGGAATTGTTACAGGTAAAGACTTTTTAGAGCAGATATCAGTCCCTAGAACAGGAAAAGGATTTTATATTACCTTTTCCGGTCTTGAAGAGATTGTTGATAGAGAAGAAATGCTCGAACACCTCGAAAAAGTTCTTCAGAAGTATGCGAAGATATTGAAAAGTGGGGATGTGTTCGTGTACTTTAAAAAAATACGGGAGACTTCTCAGGGGCAGGATGTATTCAACTGTAGAATCAGACTGGGAACAGAAGGTGGTGTCTTTGTGGCTAGAGATAACGGACTGAGTCCCCAAGACGCCTTTTACCTGACGCTCGATCATCTGGAGAGGAGGCTGTACCAGCATAAAGGGATGATGATGGACAGATCGTACAGTAGGGAATTCCTAAGAAATATTGGTCTCTGGGAACATTAACCTTTGTCTTTCTTTTTTCTTCTTCATAGAAAAAGTTAAATATTAGGGCTCTGAGGGATATGTGATGAGAGAAATAGAAGAGATGGAGTTCAAGCCCCCGAGAAAACCGGAGGAGATGGAACCCATTGAGCCAGAACCCGCGGTATCGCAGTGGCTCTGGATACCTATAGTGCTCATAATTGCACTTATACTGCTAAATTTGTTCTGGGAGGAGGTACTTCGATTGGGAGTATATTCTGTTATTTCTGTCCTCCTGTTTGGGCTTTTCATACTGCTGAACTTCTTAAAAATTATAAAAAAGAAAATGTAATGTTATGGATCCAAAAATTTTAGCTGTTGCTGCGGTAGGGACAATACTGGTGATCGGTTCGCTGTATGTGATTTTTGTGGATAGAGCTACGCCTCCTCAGTCATCTCCACCGATAGCCACCACGACACCATCGACTTCATCCTCTGTACCTACAACGACCTCGAGCCCTACCTCACCACCATCTTCACCACCTTCTTCTAGTCTTCCTTCCACAACCACTTCTCCCCCCACACCTACTCACATCACCATACGAGGTGAAATAGATGAAGTATTGAAAGAGGGAGGACTCTATTTCGTAGTACGCCATATACTACAATCAGATACAGATGGATACTGGGTTGATGTGTATTTTCAGAATATTTCAAGAGAGGAGCTCCTCTTTAACCCTATAGAAATAAAAGTAATAGATGCAGAAGGCACAGAGTTTGCAGTACGGTATGAATACTCACAACTTAAAGTAGAAAAAACCCCTGTGGAACTTCCTATTGTCCTTGCACCTTACGAGTCGCGACGAGTACTCTGGGAGTTCAAATCGAGCAGATATTTATTTAAAAAATTCATATTAGTAAATGAATATAGAGATAAGTCTACGGCAACATGGGAGATAGATCTCAAACAATAGATTTTTGTCCAGTACCATTAAAAGACGGAGTCCAGTTCTCCACCATCTACTGGTATCATCGCTCCGTTGATATGGGCGGCGAGGTCACTTGCCAAGAAAGCGGCAAGATATCCCATATCCTCTGGTTTTCCAATTTTCCCGGAAGGATTACGCTCTGCGTACTCTTTTAATACTTCTTCTTGTGTTTTTCCCTCCCGTTCTGCGGTGTCTTGGGCCAGTTGCATGATTCTATTTGTCTTGATCATTCCCGGCATGATCCCATTTACTGTAATTCCCTTTTTTCCTACTTCTTTTGCCAATGTTCGAACCAGTCCAGCGAGGGAGATTCGTACTACATTGCTCAATGCGATATTCGGGATCGGTTCTTTAATGGCAATACTGGTGGAGTAGATGATTCGTCCCCACTTTCTCTTTTTCATGCTGGGAAGCAGGTTCTTTGCGAGATACACAGCAGGGTAGAGTAAGAGATCAACAGCATGTTCCCACTCACCCATTTCCATCTCTGCGAAATAGCCTGGTTTTGGTCCGCCCGTGGAGAAAAAGAAGATATCTATAGTACCAGCATCATTGAGATCTTTCATCGTTCTCTCGAGATCTTCGCGGATCGACAGATCTGCAACGATATAATGTGGTTTTTTCCCTGTAAGTTTACGCAGTTTTTCCTGGGCTCTTTGTAGATTCTCTTCAGTCCTGGAGAGTAATACAATATTCGCTCCACTCTTTGCCAGCACTTTGGCCACTCCAAATCCAATACCCCTCGAGGATGCCGTCACAAAGGCACGCTTTCCTTCCAGATCTATTTCCATAGTCCTTCACCACTACCCTCTTTGTTTTGATCTATATATTTCTTTTTGAGACGAATGATGAAACAGAAGATCTCATAACAAAAAGCTATTTATAACCGATCATTCTATACTATCGTGTGAAAATTGAGGAGGTTATATGAACAGCGTAGGAGTTTCGGGCACCAAAGGAAAGGCAGACTGTTGGGTGGAGGTTGATCTTGCGCCTGAGGAACTGACCATTACCGTAACCAGCAAGGTTGAAAAACTCTACGGAAAGGCGATACGGCGTACTGTGGAGAGGACACTGGAGGATCTGGGGGTGAGTCGTGGAACTATCACTGTGATCGATAAAAGTGCTCATGATTTCACGATTGCCGCACGAATAGAGTCTGCACTTCTAAAGGCAGGCGCAGAGATAGAGAATATTGTCACTGATCGAGGAAAGAAAAAAGACACAACACTGCGGAGAACACGACTTTATCTTCCCGGAAACGATCCTAAACTGTTGTTTGACGGAACGATATTTGATTGTGATTGTGTCATTCTTGATCTGGAGGACTCAGTCAGCCCTGATAATAAACAAGATGCACGAATACTTGTGAGAAATGCACTTCACACACTTAATTATTCACAAGAGATTATGGTACGGATTAATCCATTTCCAATCGGGAAAGAAGACCTTAAAGAGATCTTGAAGACGAATGTGGATACTATTCTTCTACCGAAGGTAGACACGAGGAAAGAAATAGAGACTGTTGTGCAAGTCATTGAACGGTACGAAGCACAGTATGAGAAGGATAACGAGGTGATGATTGTTCCCATCATCGAGAGTGCGAGAGGCGTGGAGAACGCTTTTGAGATCGCATCCTACAAGCGAGTGACTGCACTTACCTTTGGAGCAGAGGACTATCTCGCAGGCGTCGGCGGTCAGCGGAATGACAGCTCTCTTTTCTACCTGCGATCACGCATACTGAATGCGGCGAAGGCATGTGGAATCCACGCACTGGATACCGTCTTCCCCGATGTGAATGATGAAGAAGGTCTGGAGAAGGAAACGCAGATGATAAAGGAGATGGGGTACGATGGAAAGGGTATTATCCATCCACGGCAGGCACTGGTTATCCATAAGGTGTTTACACCGTCTCGTGAGGAGTATAACGAAGCAAAAAAAATGGTTGAATCCTTTGAAAAATCGGAGGGTGTGACCCGTGTCGATGGAAGAATGGTGGATCTTCCTGTGGCGAAACGAGCCCAAAAAATAATAGACTTATACGAGGGGAGATAGATGAAAAATGCTGTTGGAAGAGATATACCTGATAAGATTGAAGGATACGGAAAGGTAAAGCACTATAAAGGTCCCTTTGAACATATACCTACCGGAAATAACTACGGACGTGTGAAAAAAACGAGCAAACCAGGAGAAGATAAACTGATAGGTCTTGAAGAGGCAGTAAAAAAGTATGTGAAGGATGGCATGACCATCTCGTTCCACCATGCATTCAGAAACGGGGATGTATTGGTGAACAGAGTACTAGATATCTGCAGAGACTTTGGAATAAAGAACCTCCGTCTTTTCCCCTCTGCGCTATTTCCCTGCCACGAGCCTGTGGTCGATCACATAAAAAATGGTGTAGTGAACAGGATTGAGGGGAGCATGAACGGTCCCGTAGGATATGCCGTTTCTCATGGAATACTACCGCATCCTGGGATCCTGCGTTCCCATGGAAACCGATATCGAACGGTGGAGGCCGGTGAGGTACATATTGATGTGGCGTTTATCGTTGCATCCACTGCAGATAGATACGGGAATGCCAACGGCCGCTACGGTCCAACGCCGTGCGGTTCGTTGGTGTATGCGCTCGCGGACTCATTGTATGCAGATAAGGTGATTGTAGTCACCAATAACCTCGTGGACTATCCCGCTCTCCCCATGACAGTGTCACAGACAAACGTGGATCATGTGGCTTTGGAGGACAATATCGGTGATCCTAGTGGTATTGTTTCCGGGACACTGAGGATTACGCGCTCACCCCGACGACTGAAGATTGCACGGACAGTTATAGATGTGATAAAGGCTTCAGGGTCTTTTAAGAATGGATTCAGCTTCCAAGCTGGAGCTGGCGGTGTATCGCTGGCGGTCACAAAGTATCTCGGCGAAGCTATGGGGGAAGAAGATATTGTGGGGAGTTTTGCCTGCGGAGGTACCACGAAGTACCTTGTCGACATCCTCGAGAAGGACAGAATAAAGTGTATTGTCGATGGTCAAAGTTTTGATCAGGCAGCAATAGAATCCTTGCAAAAGAACCCTAACCACTACCTTATCGATCCAAACATCTACGCAAACTACAACAGCAGAGGCTGTGTTGTATATCAGGAGGATGCTGCCTTTCTCGGTGCTACAGAGGTAGATACAGATTTTAACGTTAATGTGAATACACACTCGGATGGGCTACTGCTTCACGGCATCGGTGGACATCAGGATGTGGCTTCCGGGGCAAAGATGACTATTATCACCGTCCCCCTCCTGCGAAAACGAATTCCGGTGATTGTGAAGGATGTTGATACTGTTACTACACCGGGGGAAGTGGTGGATGTCGTTGTCACGGATGTCGGTGTGGCTGTTAACCCACGGAGAAAGGATCTCAGAAAACGGTGTGAAAAGGCAGGCATCTGCGTGAGGGATATCAAGGACCTCCAGGAGGAAGCCTACAGTATTGCTGGAGAGCCGGAGAAACCGGAGAAGAAGGAGAGGATCATCGGCGTAATCCAGTACCGAGATGGCAGCGTCATCGACGTTGTACGAGAGGTGAAAGAATGAAGGAAAGATTTCCGTATTTGGAGAGAATCGAAGATACTGATCTAAGAGAAAAGGTAGAAAAGGTAATGGCCCACGCCATGAAAGAATGGAGCGACGAGGAGATCAACGAAATACCATTTACTCTTCTTGTTGATACAGAGATTAACCTGGTGGAACATATCAATACAGTGACCGAGCTCAGCTACCACATGGGAAAGGTACTGAAACAGCGGGGATTCGATATCAACATGGACTATCTTACTGCAGGAGCCTTGCTCCACGATATCGGGAAGTTTCTCGAGTATGAGAAGCGCGGAAGCAACATTGTACAGAGCCACGCAGGAGAGATCGTACGGCACCCAGTATCCGGTGCAGGTCTTGCAATGATGTTTGATCTTCCTATGGAAGTAGTGAGCATGATTGCAGGCCATTCGAAGGAGGGAGAATTTATAAAAAGGACACCTGAAGGAATTATTATCCACCACTGTGATTTTACCCACTTTGAAAACGTAAAATTGCTATAAATTTCTTTCTTTTTAATTTTCTCCATACCTTTTTAAGTAGAATTGTGGAAGTGAGGAGCGATGAGTATCAAGATTGCAGGTGCACGAGAACACAACCTCAAAAACATCGATCTCGAACTTCCACGAGAGACCCTTACTGTGATTACGGGCGTTTCCGGTTCAGGGAAATCATCGTTAGCCTTTGACACCCTCTATGCTGAGGGACAGCGGCGGTACGTTGAGTCGTTATCTGCCTACGCCCGACAGTTTTTAGGGCAGATGGAGAAACCCGATGTTGAATATATCGAGGGACTCTCACCCTCTATCTCTATTGAGCAGAAGGGGATCTCCAAGAACCCCCGGTCTACCGTGGGAACGGTCACAGAGATATACGATTATCTCAGACTTCTTTTTGCACGGGTAGGCATTCCCCACTGTCCCGAATGCGGGAAGGAAATACGGCAACAGACATCGCAACAGATCATTGAGAGCGCCCTTGAGTTCAGCGGGAGAACCACGATCCTTGCACCCATCGCCCGGGGAAAAAAGGGAGAGTATAAGCAGGAATTTGAGCGACTGCGGAAAGATGGATTCGCACGAGTGAGAGTGGATGGAGCGCTCCGCCGTCTCGATGAAGAGATCTCGTTGGATAAATACAAGAAGCACACCATCGAGGTGGTAATTGATCGAATCACTATGGAAAAAGAGGTAGAGAAGACACGGATAGCCGATGCCGTAGAGCTCGCATTGAAAATGGGAGAAGGACTCGTTCTTATCGCAACGGAGAACGAGGAACATCTTTTCAGTGAGGAGTTCGCCTGTCCTGACTGTGGGATTAGCTTCGGCGAGATAGAGCCACGGAGTTTCTCCTTTAACTCACCCTTTGGTGCATGTGAGGAATGTAATGGACTTGGATATAAGATCCAGGTGGATCCTGATCTTATTATTCCCGATAGATCACTCTCCCTTGCAGAAGGTGCGATCGATGCGTGGGGAAGCAAGAGGGATAGTTACTACATGAAGAAACTTAGAACCGTCGTGAAAAATCACGGCTACACTGTAGACATCCCCATTGAGGAGATGGACGAACGAGTTGTGAACGAACTTCTCCACGGTACTGAGAATGAAATGGATTTCTCCTTCAATGGAGAGAACTCTACGTGGACGTATAGAGGGACCTTTGAAGGGGTCATCACAAATCTTGAGCGAAGGTTCAAGGAGACGTCATCGGAGCGTATTCGGAACAAAATACGGAAATACATGCGTGAAAGAGCATGTCCCTCCTGCCACGGAAAACGACTGAAAAAAGAAAGTCTTTCTATTACTATAAAAGGAAAAAATATTATTGAGTTAACCGAAATGCCGATAAAAAATTTATATGAGTTTTTTGAGCAGGTAACACTTACAGAAAGGGAAAAGGTAATTGCAAAACAGATATTAAAGGAGATACGGCACAGGTTAGAATTTTTGATATCTGTGGGCCTCGATTATCTCTCTCTCGAACGGAAGTCCGCCACACTTTCCGGAGGAGAGGCGGAACGGATTCGGCTGGCTACTCAAATAGGTTCGAAGCTTGTCGGTGTCCTTTACATCCTCGACGAGCCGACCATTGGGTTGCATCAGCGGGATAACTCCCGATTGATTCATACGCTCAAGCGACTGCGGGATATCGGCAACACGGTGATTGTGATAGAGCATGACGAAAACATGATCCGGAGTGCTGATCATATTGTTGATATGGGGCCGGGCGCTGGTGCTCATGGAGGAGAGGTCGTTGCGCAAGGGACGCTGGAGGAGATTATACACAATGAAGATTCTCTCACCGGCAAGTACCTGAAAGGGGATCTGGAGATACCCGTACCGGAAAAAAGGAGGAATTCAAGTATCTTTCTGACTATCACGGATGTACAACATAACAATCTGAAAAATATCACCGTCAACATTCCACTGGGTGTGTTCGTATGCGTAACGGGCGTTTCCGGTTCCGGAAAATCCTCTCTTGTGAATGAGACACTCTATCGAGCAATTGCTCAGGAGTTGTATAGTTCCACAAAAAGGCCCGGCGAACATGGAGAGCTCCGAGGGCTCGAGAATATTGATAAGGTCGTTGTTATCGATCAATCACCTATTGGAAGGACACCCAGGTCAAATCCAGCTACCTATACCAGTGCCTTCACACCGATACGTGAACTATTCGCTTCCCTTCCAGAGTCAAAGGTCCGAGGATACGAGAAGGGACGGTTCAGTTTCAATGTGAAGGGCGGACGGTGCGAGGCGTGCCGAGGGCATGGTGTCACGAAGATCGAGATGCACTTCCTTCCAGATGTCTATGTCCCTTGTGATGTTTGCCACGGCGATCGATACAACAAAGAGACGCTGGAGGTAAGATATAAGGGGAAGAACATCGCCGATGTACTCGATATGACCGTTGAGGAGGCATTGGAGTTTTTTGAGAACATTCCCAATGCGAAACGAAAGCTTCAGACACTGTACGATGTGGGCATGGGATATATAAAACTCGGACAGCGATCCACCACACTCTCCGGCGGCGAGGCACAACGAGTAAAGCTCTCTACGGAACTAAGCAAACGATCCACTGGGGACACACTGTACATTCTCGACGAGCCGACGACCGGGCTTCATTTCGACGATGTCAAGAAGCTCCTCGCTGTGCTTAACCGTCTTGTGGAGAAGGGAAATACCGTACTCGTAATAGAGCACAACCTCGAGGTGATTAAAAATGCGGATCATATCATCGATCTCGGTCCCGAAGGAGGTGAGGACGGTGGCTACGTCGTGGCCACGGGAACACCTGAGGAGATCGTGGAGGAGGGTACGTATACGGGCGAGTATCTGGAACGGGTGTTGAAATAAGATTCTAGTATTATCTATAAGTGGTTTTCTAATATAAAAGTTTAAATATTAGTTTTCACTATTGTCAAGTGATAAAAATGGATCCAAAACAAGAATTTAACATAGAAGAAAGATCTTTATATGGAAAAGACATTTTTAATCAAGATATTATAGCTGTAACTCGAGAACAATATGAAAGAGATATTGGTAGATTATTACAACTTACTAAACAAGCTGTTAATAATAATCCAGAATTAGATAAAGAATATAATGTTTCTGGTCAGGTTAGACCAACAAAAGAAGCTTATAATGATATATTGGAGCATCCAGAAACACATCCTATTATAGATGCTTCAATTTATAGAGCTCAAGCAGAACAATTAACAAAATATGCAGCTGTGGCAACTGGGAATAAAATTGGTGTTGAGGAATCATTTGGAGAATCTCTTAAGAAATATAAAAAGCCTGTTGGTGTGGCAGCAGCATTAGTTTTAGGATTTTCCTTTGCTTCAGGATGTATAGGAAATGGGCAACCAACAGAAACCCCAGAACCTACAGAGACACAAGAACCAACAGAATCACCAACATATACAGCACCACCAACAACTACTCCCACTCCAACTACAACACAACCACCAACCCCAAATCCTGTAGATGAGGAATTAGAATGGGGACAAGACAATGGGTTATCAGAAGAAGCAATAGAATATATGAGAGGTTTAGACTATAATGAAAAAATTTCTGATGATGAAAAATATGTTGGAAAATCGTTTGATGAATTAGTTAATGAAAATATATCACCAAATATAATAGCTGACCTTTTTAATATAGTTGAGGAAGAAGGAAAACCAGGCATAGAATATTTAACTGAAATTTCTGATACATCTTTTTTTAGAAAGATGATAGAAAATGATGTTATAGAAAATCATGAAGTTAAAATTATTGATAAATCATTTAGATATTCAATTTTACAAGAACAATTAAAACAACTAAATGAAAAGGGAGCAGAAAATTTTTTAGATACTTATGAAGTTGTTTTAAATAAATCAAAAAATGGTAAAACAGAACCAGAGAAATTTTTATATGGAAAAATAGACGAACATTTACCTGAATTTACGATAGGAGAAAACGGATTTCTCTATTATGGTAAGGAGAAACTCTTCAAAGTAGATGATATAAATCTATATGTAAAATGGTTGAGTAACGATTATGATTATAGTAATTATGGAAGATGGTGGAATGATATAAAAAGAGATTGTGATTGGAAATATAGTATTGGTAAAGAATTTTCATTGTGTTGGTCAGAATTTATCGATGAGGAAACAGGTATACCATGGAATACTAAATATTATTCTGTTAAACCAATTGGAACAAAACATGTTAAATATTCATCTACCGATGCAGCATTAAGATTAGTTTTTGACAAATTCGGCTTGAATGGACTAGGTTATGAACAATTACTTGATATATATATATAATACTAATACACAAAATCCAAGAAAATCTACAAGTATAAAAATACCAAAAAATAATGATCAAATATTTGATCACGGTATTGTTCTATATGATAAAGGAACCCGTATTAATGACACTGGGCCTCCAAATATAATCTTCGGCTATAGAAATCTTTACAAATATAAATATAAAGGAGAAAAAGGTGATGAGATATTATCTAGATCAATATCTGAAATATTTTTTACTACAGAATTTTTTTCAGATATTTTAGAATTAGCAAAATTGATAGGTCCATTTGAAGAAGAATAATTAATTTATTTATTAAAGAAAAACTAATTTATATTCAATGGAAGAAGATAAAAAATTGATTGAAAAATATTTGAAACAAGGATTTAAAAAAGATTATCTAAAGAAAAAATTCGAAATGTTAAATAAAGATCCTGAAGTTACTCTTTCCAGAATCCCACTGCGTGGAGGTAGTACTTCGCTGTGTACTCTCCCACGTGTGCAAACCTATCGACGAATTCTTTCACTGTTTCTCTTTTATTTAAATCTCTTAAAGACACCAAAAACCGAGAAAAACTTCCATATTTGTTTATAATTTCTTCAAATTCTCGTGCGTTGGCGATAATCGCCTTCACTTTTCGGGTATTGTTATAGACCCCAGCACGATCGAGCACTGTTTCTACAGGTTTCGCGGAAAGGACGGAAATACTAAACCCGTAAAATCCTTCTCTAATCGTTGGCCAGTTCTTTCTCACCGTACCCCAATTTAATCCCGCTTGCAAAATGCACAAACACAAAATTTCGAAGTATTCCTGATCTGATTGCAGCTCTCTTCCCGGTCTGCAGGTACTCTCTTCCTCTTTAGCGTAGACGCATTCCCACGGTGCACGGTGTGTTTCTGGCATTGTGGATTCATTCCTCTGGAACTTCATAAGGATAGCACCGAATATCAGCGTATACAAACCCTGTAGCTGCACATTCTTTCTGTTCCCTTATCCATTCATCGATTCCTATTTCCTTCATTCGGAGCCCATCAGGGATGAGTGTTGGGTATCCTTCTGCGAGTTCGTGGATTTTACTGCATGGATACTCTTTACAGAACACACATACCTCAACTCCTTTTTTCCTGGCACACTTCCTGATCCCACAAAATGGCGGCCCACCGTCCTGTCGGCATCCAGGACAGGCTTCCTTGGGATCACAGAGATCCTGCAAGAACTCCCAGAACTCGTTAAAATGAGGAATTTCTCTGCCCCACTGATCATAGCCTTCTTTTCTCATTGCATCTCTCAGGGCTTGGCACGGTGAGGAATGCGCCCTCGTTCACCGCAGAGATCGCAGTAAAGACTGCAGTAGGTCACACGGGTAAGATCATTCATATTTTTTCTTTCCTTCCACACTATTTAACGGTTTTTGTTATCTATACATCACGTTCGATGAGATACTCCATAAAGGACGCCAGTGTATCTTTCGCCTCGGACTCTGGCAGTACCTTTTCTGCATCATCCCACGCGTTTTCAAGCATGTTTCTGGCCTTTTTCTTGGCGTAAGTTATCGAATCGTATTTTTTCAGGATCGCGATGGCTTCTTTGATACGTTCTTTATCACGGGTGTGGGCGTTGAGAATCTCTAGAAGCCGCGCCCTGTCCTCCGCGCTGCCGTTTTCAAGGACGTGGATAACCATTAACGATCGTTTCCCCTCCGTGATATCATTGCCAAATGCCTTGCCAAACTTCTCCCGTTCTTCTGAAGTTACATCAAGAATGTCGTCCTGAATCTGGAAACCGATACCGATGGTTTCTGCCATTCTCCCCAGTGTTTTCTGTGTTTTCTTGTCCGTGCCGGCCAGAAGTGCAGCCAATCGGGCGGCAAATCGTGCCAGCGTCCCCGTCTTGAAACTCACCATCTGAAGATATTGATCCTCCGTCACATCCGTCTTTTCTCCTTTGTGCCAAAAAATGTCCATGGCTTGGCCGACGTGAAGATTGATCATTTCCTCTGCGTAGATCTCAAAGGCTTTCTCTTTGGTCGTCATATCGATATCCGCATCCATGATGATCTTCAATGGGATGAAGTAGATGGCGTTTCCCAGATTGATTGCGATGTCCTTTCCGTAAAGATGGTGAAGACATTTTTCTCCCCGCCGTAACGAAGAATCATCCTCAATATCGTCGACAATAATTGTTCCGTTGTGGACGAACTCTATCAGCGCGGTGAAATCCTTTACCTTTTCCGGGTTACCGCCTAATGCTTCGGTGAGAAGGAGGAAAAGTGCAGGTCTCCACCGTTTTCCCCCTCTGTCCAGGAAGTTCCAGACGGGCTCTGCAATGGCACCGTTAGCTGCATCTGTATCGAAGGCGTACTTTTCCTCGCCGAGGAGCATTTCCATATCCTTCTTACTAAATCTCCGTGGTATATGGGTTTCCAGTATAGTATCTATCAATTTTTTTTTCGTTTTCAGATATGATTGTATGTTCATTGAATCACCTAAAAACTGTGTTATCCGGGATATTTTTATCCACGATCCTGCCGGGATATATCTGGCAGGAGTTCCCAATGATTCTCCCGGGGTAGATGGTCACGTTGATTCCTGTTTGTGTGTTGCTGCCCATCACACAGCCGATTTTTCTCCGTTTAGAGTTTATCCGTTTGTTTTTTATCTCCATCATAACGGTTTTATCGTCGAACCGAAGATTTGCGACGATTGTGCCAGCACCGAGGTTACAGTTTTCATCGATAATCGAGTCGCCGACGTAGTTGAAGTGGGGTACATTTGAGTTGTTGTAAATAATTGAGTTTTTTACCTCGCTCATTCCGATACGACATCCATCTCCTACCGCGGTATTTTTACGGATAAAAGAGTTCGGCCCAACGGTGCAGTTCTTTCCTATTATGACAGGCCCCTGGATATAGCTTCCTTCCTTTATTACAGTGCCTTCGTCTATTGACACCGGGGGAATGATGGTGACATTCTTTCGTACCTCTCCCAGAATTTTATGTTCTGTGCGGGCCATGAGAAACTCGTGTGTGTTCAGTACATCCCAAAAATAGCCGATATCATTCCAAAATCCGCGGTATTCCAGTACTTTGGCCTCACACTTATTCAATGCGTCGGTAACTTCGTACTCACCTCGAGAGGATTTCTCCACAGTATCGATGGCATCCAGTACCTCGGCGGTGAGAAAGTAGACACCGATATTCGCCAGCTGCGATGGAGGATTCTTTTTTTTCTCATGGATTTTCACAAAATTATTTCCATTTTTCTGGACTACACCGTATTTTTCAGGATTTTCAACCCCTTTCACGCTTATTACAGGTTTGTTATATCGCCTATAATATGCGAGAACTTGGGGGATGAGCGAAGCTTCAAAAAAGACATCACCGTTCACACAGAGAAACTCGTCGTAGGGAGAGAGCGAGATGGCGGATGCCGTGCCGTTTACTTCCTCCTGCACGATAAATTGTGTGTTCACGTCGTATCCTTTTTCATTCACATACTGTACGATGTAATCCTTTAGTTGCTCCTTTTTATATCCTACAATAACGCTTATTTCATCAAAATCTTTCAAAGAATCTATAATATACTCGATAATTGCTCTTCCACCCACCGTGATTAACGGTTTCGGTCGTGTGGTTGTCAATGGTTGTAGCCGTGTGCCCAACCCGGCTGCGAGAACTAATGCATTCATGCTAGCATATTGAAAAAGAAGAATAAAAAGATTTACTCAATGGGTGCACCGTTTGCCACGTCCTTATCTACTGTGGCCAATGAGACTGTGTCATCTTCCACGGCAGCGAGGATCATCCCCTGTGACTCAACACCAAAGAGTGTCGCAGGCTCTAGGTTTGCGACGACTAGCACTTTTTTTCCTATAAGTTCTTTCGGTGCGTAGTAATCTGCGAGTCCGGCGACAAGTTGTCTATCTTCTCCTATGTCCACCTTCAGTTTTAAGAGCTTATCAGAGCCCTCTATCTTCTCTGCGGATGTAACTTCTCCAACTTTTATGTTCACTTTCTTGAATTCATCAAAGCTTATCATTTTCTCACCTTTCTTACCTCTAAACTTTTCTTTATACTTCGTTAAACTTTTCTCATCTATCTTTTTAAAGAGAGTGGATATCTCACCAAGATCCTGCCCTCCAATATTAAGGCTGAGATCATCCATAGTTTCATTATCTATTTTTTCTTTAAATCCGAGCTGATGCCATAGTTTCCGAGCTGATGCTGTGATCACAGGATACATTCCCGCGCCAAGAAGTACACAAAGCTCGCTTGTTGTTCGCAACACCTTTTTACAGGCTTCTTTATCTTCCTTTATAAGTTTCCATGGTTCATTATTCTGGAAGTACTGATTTCCAAGATCTGATATTTTTAAGAGTATTTTCACTGCCTCTTTAAATCGTAGATTCCAGAACTCCTCCTTATACGTTTCCAGAAGCTCAAACGCTTCGTTGATAATCTTTTTGTCGCTTTCCACTTCAGGAATAGTACCAAAACGTTTCTTTGTGAAGGAGAGACTTCTATATAGGAAGTTCCCGAGGTTCCCGACGAGATTGTTGTTCACGTGTTCCTGGAATCCCTCCCATTCAAAGTCTGTATCCTTGGTGAATGGTCTGATGCTCATGAGATAGAACCTCCAGAGATCGGGGGAGATGTCAAGTTCCATGATATCGTCGCCAAATACACCTTTGTCTTGTGATTTGCTGAACTGACCGCCTTCATAGTTTAGATACTCATTTGAGCCTATTTTGTGGGGGAGTAGCCAGTTTTCTTCAGTTCCCAGCAGAGAAGAGGGCCAGATCAGTGTGTGGAAGGGGATATTGTCTTTCCCCATGAAGCAGTAGAGCTTTGTCTCTTCCGGATTCAACCACCAGTCTCTCCACTCATTTGTATACTCGTAAGTGGATCCAATATACTCGATCGGTGCGTCGAACCACACGTAAAATACTTTGTCTCTGTACTCTTCCAGCGGTACCGGGACACCCCATGTTAAATCCCGTGTGATACACCGGGGCTCCAACCCTTTCTCTATCCATGAAAGCGGAAGATTTTTGGTGATACCCGTCCACTCCTTGGATTCTATCCATTTTTTTACCTTCCCTTCCAGTTGTGGAAGATCGAGGTAGAGGTGGGTTGACTTTTTTAGAGTGGGGGTGGATCCACAGAGGATACACTGTGGTTCTATCAGCTCTGTGGGATCGAGGAGTTGCGTACATTCATCGCACTGATCACCTCTTGCATTTGGACTACCGCAGTGGGGACACTCCCCCACAACATAGGTATCAGGTAAAAATCTCTCACAATTTTCGCAGTACAGCTGTTCTATCTCCTTCTCGAAAACATAACCGTTTTCATGGAGTTTTAGAAATATATGCTGAGTAAGCTCACAGTTCTCTTTACTCGAAGAGCGTCCAAAGTGATCAAACTCCACACCTAACCATTCAAAGATGTCCAGTATTCTTCTGTGCATCATCTTACAGTACTCGTCAGGATCCATACCTCGTTTTTCAGCTTCTATCTCTGTTCTCGTGCCGTGTTCATCTGTAGCACAGATATAGATGGCCTTTTTACCATTTATTTTGAGGAATTTTGAGAACACATCCGCTGAAAGGATGGGGATGAGATTCCCTAGATGGGGGACGTTGTTGACGTACGGTAATGCCGATGTGACGAGGTATTTTGCGTGCATTACCGAGTCTTAACTTTTGGTGCATATAAAAAACTTTCCATGTTTTTAGGATATTTTATTCGTACAAGGAATAAAAAAGCCAAGAATTTGGTTGAGGTTTCCCTAACTTTTAAATATGTATGTTCATAATGATGTGTGAGGTGAATACTATGGGAAATGGATGTAAGAAAAAGAAGGAAAAAAAGAAGAAAGAGAAAGAAAAGAAGAAAGAAAAGAAAGGACGCTGTAAATAAATAGATTTTTCGATTTTTTATTTTTACATTTTATACTTTGCGGCAATAGGCATTCGTCTTCCCATACCGAATGCTTTCGTTGTTACTTTCAGTCCTGGAGGGGCTTGTTTTCGTTTATACTCATTTTTTTTCACGGCGTTGAGTACCCATTGTACTGTCTCAGGATCGATCCCCTTGTCGATGATCTCGTCTGAGGAACGGCCTTCATCGATATAGAGACGTAGTATTCTATCGAGAATTTCGTACGGTGGCAGTGTGTCCTGGTCCACCTGATCCGGTCTGAGCTCTGCCGACGGGGGTTTTTCAATAACATTTTGTGGAATTATCTCTTCCTTTCTATTTATGTAGTGAGCGAGCTCGTATACCATTGTTTTAGGGACATCGGAGAGCACACCGAGTCCTCCGGTCATATCACCGTAGAGCGTGCAGTATCCTACTGCGAGTTCGCTTTTATTTCCCGAAGAGAGCACTAGGTGTCCAAATTTATTGGACAACGCCATAAGAATGTTTCCACGGATTCGCGCCTGGATATTTTCTTCTGTTACATCCTCTTCCATTCCTTCGAACTGCTCTCGCAACGTTTCGAGATAGGACGAAAATATGGTGGATATCGGAATCACGGTGAACTCAATGTGAAGTTTTTCTGCGAGTTTCTGTGCATCCGTCACACTGCTCTCTGAGGAGTATGGGGAGGGCATGGACACGCCGAGGACGTTTTCATGTCCCACTGCCTCCGCCGCAATACAACATGCCACAGAGGAGTCTATACCACCGGAGAGTCCAAGTACCACTTTTTTAAATCCACACTTTTTCATGTAGTCACGGACACCGAGTGCCAGGGCATGGTACACGGAGGGTAATTTCTTCTCGGGTGTAAAAGAGATAGGGATTCTTTTGGAAAGGGAAATTGTTCTGGTGAATTCTTCAAATGAAGGGAAAATTTCGATGAGATTACCATTTTCATCGACATACATACTTCTTCCATCAAAAATAAGCTCGTCGTTACCGCCCACCTGATTAACAAAGATAAATGGTGTGTGATATTTTTTCGCATGAGAACTTATAAGATTCATACGCGTGGTTTCTTTTCCTACAGTAAAGGGAGAGGCTGCGATCGTAATGAAAAGCGTAGTTCCTTTTTCTGCAAGTATGGAAATAGGATCTTCTTGGTACCGTCTCCCTGACCACAGTTCTGGATTGTTCCACGCGTCCTCACAGATAGAGATACCGAGCGTTTCATCGTTAAATGGGACGGGATCGATATGGGAAGCAGGATCGAAGTATCGCGCTTCGTCGAATACATCGTAGGTGGGCAGAAGCGATTTATGTTGTGTTCCATACATCTTGCCATTATGCACGAGCACTGCTGAGTTATACAGTCCTGTACCATGTTTCTTTTCTGTGGGAAGGACAGTCCCGCACAGAATTCCTCTATCGGGGGTACCTTCTGAAAATTCGAGTATATCCTGAAGACCTTTCATTGCCGTAGTTACAAATTTCTTTTTCTCGAGAAGATCCCGAGGCGGGTATCCGATGAAGGAAAGTTCCGGAAAAATAATCAACTCTCCACTGCTTTTTTTCACCACATCCTTCATTTTTGTTATGTTACCCTCGATGTCACCGATCAGCGGATTCATCTGTGCAATGGTAATCTTCATACCTGAGATATGCTACTTTGTTTTATAAAGTCTTGTGTGTTTCTGTATCTTTAGACAGATAGTTCCTTTTAACTTGTTTCAATTGTGTATATCCACCCCATATCATGAAAAGACCGACAATAATTATTATTTTCCTTATAAAAGGGATACGTTTTATCACGTTCCATATTACCGTTCTATACGATTCAGTGTTGGACACACCACCATATGGCACGTTGTCTTTTAACACATAGACGTGATCTTTTTGTACAACGATTTCTGAGGTGATTTGAAGATATTCCTCTACTGACTTCAGGAGAATTGCTCTATCTTCGCAGTCTCCCTTTTCTTTTTCGATTGTTTCTTTCGGCGATGCCCAATACTCTAAATTCCAGTACACGTCATAATCTGATGCCCATTCTATGGTAGAGTATACGTACTCCTCTGCATTGAGATTGTGAGTACGTATATACTCTCCCATCTCTACAACTTTCGGGTCTCTTGGGTCTATGAGAGACTCCATTCCTTCCACCTGATTTACGGCTTGTTTTCCTGCAAGGTAAAGGTTGGGGTAGAGGACGAGAAGGATGAGGAGTATCGAGTAGAGGATCTTACGGAATGGGATCTTCATTAGTCAAGTGCTGAGCTTTAGATTAAAAAAGGTTATTGACTTTCTTCAATAAATAATAACAAAAAATATAAAGGAATGTTACAGACAAGAGCATGAGATATATGAAAAAATTAACACTCCTTCTTATCATTTTCGTCGTGGCAGCTGTGGGCTGTGCAGATCGTGGAGAAGAATCACCGCAGAAAACAGTGGCACAGACTGAAACACCGTGCAAAACAGCTGATGGCAATGTAGCGGTAACATTTGTGGTCACCGTTCCCAAATGGACTCCAGAAGAGGATATCATCTATGTGTATATCGATGGGCATTATCATCCTCCAAGAGGCGGAGTGCCAATGGACAGGAAGACGCAGTACGTCTGGACCACGACGGTGACAGTGTCTCCAAATCAGCAGTTGACGTATAAATATAATCGTAATAACTATGGCTTTGCCATCGATGAAGAGTTTTCTCCAGACAGTAAAGATGCAAGACGATCTATCGATGTCGCTGAAAAATCGCAATATATCCATGATGAAGTTGAAAAATGGCGTTGGTTATCTGAAGAGCCGCCAACAGTGGATCTCTCTTCCTTTATCCCCAGCGAGACACCACAGAGAGAAGAACAATTTGTAATTGGTATGGGCATGTTGGATTACTTTGATGAGATTTTCATAGAACATGTGCCTTCAACTTTTGATCGGATAAAGGAAAAGGGATTTGACTATGTTAGTATTACATATGCTCCTTCGTTTTTTGTAGGTGGCAATCCACTGAAATTCAGCCATGATGCCCTCAACACGTATACAGAGGAAGAACTCACTTACGTCATCTCTGAGGCGAGAAAAAGAGACTTAAAGATCTTACTTTCCGCGGGAGTTGAAACTGATCCGGGACATATGGAAATTGAGGAAGTGTTCTCGAAGTATCAGTCCGATGAGTGGTACCGTCGGCTAGCGAACGAGTGGGAAACTGTGATGGTAGAGACAGCAATATTTGCAGAAAAACATGATATTGAAATTTTCTCCCCCTCTGAGCAGTGGTTTGGGTGGGGTGACAAGACAGAAGATCAAAAGAAACTCGTAAACCAGCTAGTCAATAATGCATATGAACACATTCGTGAGGTATATTCTGGTACAATTACCACGGATTACTACAACTCAGACGAGGCCTACGATTATCACAAACAAATGGATTGGGTGGGTGATAAGTGGTGGTGGCCGCTGGCAGGAACGAAGGAGACAAGTCTCTCGGAGATGATAGATGCTGCGCAGCAGATCGTCGATGAGATCTATCAACCGATCGCTGAAAGATATAATAAGCCGATTTTTCTCCAGCAACTCGCATATGCCTCCTACGACGGTGCTGCAGGCGCTCTTCAATTGAGCACCGAGGGATCAGAGGTAGCAGAGTGGTACCCATACAATCCAGCGTTTCCGACTGATTTTCAGGAACAGGCCGATGCCTATGAAGCCGTTTTCCAGGCCATCTATGATGAACAGATATTCACTGGAGTATTCTCCTTTGGATATATGTACTGGGACATGCACGATAAATCTGCTGGTATCAGAGGTAAACCCGCTGAACATACTTGGAGGAAGTGGAACAGATTTTTTACTAACGAGTAAGCTTTTTTCCAAGGTATTTTGGTGAATATCTCTTTGAAAGAAGAAAAGGCAAAGATTATTATATAGGAATGTACTAGAAATGAGCTTATGAGCAAACCACATGGTAGTGAGAAGAACAACACTACAAAAATGCAAGAAGCGTTAATCGCTCCGTGTGGGATGAACTGTAGAGTATGTATTGAGTATATCGGGTATACAATGAACGGCAAAAAGAGAAAGAAACTCTGTCCAGGGTGCAGACCGAGAGATAAACAATGCGCGTTTCTGAAGAAGCAATGCGAAAAATTATCTAATAAGGAGATTGAGTACTGCTTCGAATGTGCAGAGTTCCCATGTGAGAACCTTGAAAAACTCGATAATCGTTATAGAGAAAAGTATCACACGACTATGGTAGAAAATCTCGAATTTATCGAAGGAAGAGGAATTGATGCATTTCTTGAACAACAGGAAACAACGTATACATGTCCTGAGTGTGGGGGCATATTGTGTGTCCATGATGGAAAATGTTATACATGCGACGAAACGGAGAACAAGAGAGAAGAGACGGGCTGATACTGATCGTGCTGAGAACGGAGAAAGGTACTTTAAGTTATAGGTAGGAGATGTATAGTTGCATAATTCCCCTCACATTCGTCCCATAATCCAGTTTTCGGTATATCTAAATCGCAGAAGCTTTCGTTCTGCGATCTGATCACAAACTCCTACTTTATGATTTATGTAGCACAGGATCACGATCCCAAACCCTTATAAACCGTTCAATTTCACACCTATGTATGGAATGGAAGACGCATATTTCTCTGGGTGTTCTTTTTGGGCTGGTCACGTACGTAGTTTTGCATAAAAAAATTCCTGCGGAGGTAAACTTCATCGATTTTTTAGTGTGGACAGCATTTTTTTCAATCGCACCGGATTTCGATGTGATAATTGGACATCGAAGTGAGTATACCCATTCCTTACTCGGTGTATTGGTCGGGTTCATCATCGGCCTGATACTCAAAAGAGAGCTGCTGTGGGCCTTAATAGCCGCTGCAGCTGTATTTTCTCACATTTTTGGCGATAGCCTTACAAGAGAGGGTATTCCTTTTTTCTATCCTTTCTCACAAAGAAAACACGCCCATTTTCCATATCTAGGGGCAAGGCTTCGATACGATAACAAGTACGCGAATAAAACAATTCAAATTGTAGGAGTAGTACTTATTGTGGGTATTTTTCTGTGGGGTGTATATGAAGGAAATTTGGAAAGTGCCATTGTAAAAAGAGCCATAGAATATCTTATTTCATCATAATTCTCTCTTCCTTCTCACGCACTTCATTCCTGGTGCATATGAGAAAGATTTAAATAGTTTTATAGAAAGGAGGGTATGGTGAAATAAATGGTACACTCGTATGTGCTCATAACGGTAGCAATTGGGAAGGTACAAGAAGTGCTGGAACAGATCAGAGAGATGGAAGCAGTAAAAGATGCGGATGCCGTCACAGGCCCCTATGACGTAATTGCTCATGTGGAGTCTGATGACCTTGGCGAGCTGACGAAGACAATAATTCAGAACATACACTATATTGACGGCGTAATAGATACGACTACTGCCATTGTAATTGAGTTATAGGTGAAAGAATGGACCAGGAATCGGATATCGCTATCTGTGACACCTCTGCTTTTGTTTCAAAGAGTAAATACAGCTCGATAAAAAGGACAATAATGAATTTAGGCATAGAAGAGGTGATTATGCCCAAAGAGCTGATTGATATCCTTTTGAAGGTCTACGAAGATAAATCGTTGAGCGGAGAGGAAGTGAGGATACTTTCCTACTGGTCTAAGGGACCAGTGGCTACAGACAGTGAAATTAGAGACTTTTTCCAAGAGCTTATGGATTTGGATCTGAAGGTTCGCACCGTATCCGAGTATACACTGAAGAAGGAGGTAGAACTTGGGTACAAAAAACTGGAGGATGGTGAGGAACACGAAGAGCTGGATGTGTATGATCAGGTCTGGAGAACGCTTTTCAATAGGATTTCCGAGTTTTTGCCTCAAAAGGCAGCAATTATTGTTTCCAAAATCATTGCGATTTCAATGGTGTTCAACGTGAAGGTCCTCGCCTTCAACAAAAATCTCCTCCGGTTCATCAGACAGGCGGATCTGAGAATATCAAAAATTGACACAAATATTCTCATCGAGGGAAAGAAGTTCTCTCACAGTATTGTATTTCTACGGGGATTCAATTTCTCCAAATATAATGGAATATTCGAGGATGTCACTTCTGTATTGAAGGAAAATATTTCTCCATCGATTGATATTGAAAAAAATGTGGGGAGTGCAGTGTTTTTGTTCAAGTCGTAGGTTTTTTCCGTTCTATTTCCGTAAAAATTTTTATTCGAATGTTGTGTCAGTTGTTGCAGTTAAGTGATAGTAACGTTTAGAAAAAAAGATGATACCATGCTGACATCAGAGGCTATAATAGAAAAGATCGAAAAAAATAAAGAGAAAATAGAAAAAATACGGCGTGAAAAGAATAGGGTTATTTGGTTCATACGTACGGGGTGAACAGAAGGCAAAAAGTGATATAGATATTCTTGTAGTATTCAAGGAAGGAAAAAAAGCATTTGATAACTATATGGAGCTCAAATTCTTTTTAGAGCGTTTATTCGAAATTGAAATTAATTTCGTTATCGTTGAGAGTATAAAACCGGATTTACGATCTCGTATTTTGGAGGACGTTAGATATGCCACGAAAATGTAATGTATAACTAGAATTCAATTTCCTAACACTTTCAAATCTGAGATATTTCCGTTCTTTATTATCTCAACTAACCACTCCGCACTCATTCTCACTTCTTCGCTCATGCTTCCCTCTGTCTTTTTCGGCTGAATTCCAATGAGCATCACAGTGTCCACGTGGGTTTCCAGATAGGATATGAGCATGGAGAGCGGCATATGATGTGTGCTAATGTGCATGCCCCCTATCATCTCCTTTGGTATCACGCGTACTTCTCCTGGAGATAACGTCATATCGGTGGCATCGATGAGCACTACTGCGTCAGGAGCGTATCTTTTAACTGACGACGTGAAGTTTTCAGGGACGGTGCCGCAGTCGAGTACAAGAAAATTTTCCAATGATCCTTCGTTAAGTGTATCTGCAATGTATGGTCCCACGGCATCGTCTCCCTTCTGTCTATTTCCAATGCACATTACCACAGTTCTCATCACTTCCCTTACAACGAGGCAGTATAAAAGTTTATATATCGCAGGTCGAACAGGCAGTATGGACGAGAGAATTACACTATCCCACGGTGCAGGCGGCGAGCAGATGGACAGTCTCATCAAGGAGACGATGTTGCAGGAGTTCAGCGATGGCGGAGACGTTCCTCTTTCATCATTGGACGACTCTGCAGTGATCGATGATATCGTGTTCACTACGGATTCGCACACCGTTCATCCCCTCTTCTTCCCTGGCGGCGATATCGGTTCATTGGCAGTATCAGGGACCGTGAACGATGTTGCGGTAATGGGGGCAGATCCCATTGCGCTCTCTGCTGGATTCATCGTTGAGGAAGGATTCTCCCTGAAAAAACTTAGGGACATTGTAAAAAGCATGGGAACGTACTCAAAAAAGGCACACGTCCCAATTGTTACAGGTGACACCAAGGTAGTGGAAAAAGGAGCGATACAGGAGTTCATGGTAAATACCAGCGCCATTGGGAGGAGTAGCTCCCAGCTCGAACACAACAACGATGTTGTCAAAACCTACAGAAACTTTGATAGAAAGTGGCTCCTGGATTCGAATCTAGAAAATGGTGATAAAATTATTATTTCTGGAAACATGGGAGAACACGGCGTTGCTTTGCTCTCTTTTAGAGAAGGGTACGGATTTGGTACGAAGATAAAATCAGATATTGCACCACTTAATGCTTTAATACAACATGCTCTCTCCATAGGAGGTATTGTTTCTGCGAAGGATCCCACTCGAGGAGGACTTTCCAACACGTTAAATGAACTTAGTGAAAAATCAGATATCGGTATTTTAATAGAAGAAGAGATGATTCCAGTTCCTCAAGGGGTGAGATCGGCATGTGACATGCTCGGTATCGATCCACTGGAAATAGGGAATGAGGGAAAAGTTGTACTTGGTGTGGTAAAAGAAAAAGCGGAAAAAATACTAGGAGAGATACGAAAACATCCTCTTGGCCGAAACGCGGCTATTATCGGGGAGGTAAAGAAATCGTTAAAAGGCGTAGTATTGGAAACGAGTGTGGGAGGACAAAGAATACTGCATAAACCCGTGGGCGATCCTGTTCCGCGAATATGTTGACCATAAGTTTTTTAAGGTACCGGTTCGGTGTGAGTATAAATAAAAATTCAGCGAGGAAGTTACATGAAATTGGGAAGCCTGGACTCGTTTAAAAAGTCATTGTGGGTATTTCATATGAATACAGGGTCGTGCAATGGTTGTGATATTGAGATAGTTGCAGCTCTGACACCCCGATATGACGTAGAGAGATTCGGAATAAAGCTCGTAGGCACGCCACGACATGCAGATGTATTGCTGGCCACAGGGCCGGTGATAAAGCAAATGGAGGACAAGGTAAAACGAGTATATGAGCAGATGGCGGACCCAAAGGCAGTAATCATGGTTGGAAACTGTGGAAACACAGGAGGGGTCTTCCATGAATCATATAATGTTGCAGGGCCACTGGATGAAATTATTCCTGTGGATGTGTATGTACCCGGATGTCCACCACGGCCTGAAGCGATCATCAACGGTGTAGTTAAAGCGTGGGTGAAGCTAGAAAAAATGGAGGAGGGACAAGAATGAAAAAAATGACACCTGACGAGATCGTTGAGTACTTCAAGGATGAGTTTGGCGATAAGATAACGGATACAAAAATTGACAAAAGAACAGCCGGTACAGAGAAAAAAGAGTTCTTCAATGTATGGATGCGCATTGATAGAGATATCTTAAAAGGGGCAGTGAAACATCTTTGCGATATACAGTTCCCACATTTTTCAATCATCTCAGGAAGTGATATAGGCGAGGATATCGAGTTGAATTACCATCTTTCAGTATACTATGGGGAACGACTAAGTGAAATCTCGATTAATTTTTCTGTGTTGCTTCCCAAATCCGATCCTACTATAGAGAGTCTCTGCGATATTATTCCTGGAGCGCTCATCACAGAACGGGAGATCCAGGAGATGCTTGGTGTCACAGTGAAAAACATTCCGGATGATAGAAGGATCTTCTTACCAGAGAGTTTCCCAGAGGATGTCTATCCATGGAGAAAGGACGAAAAAGGTCCTCAAAATTTAGTGAGGGATATGTATGAGTCAAAAGAGTGAGAAAACATCTTACACACTACCAATTGGTCCAATCCATCCGGCTCTCAAGGAACCAGTGGCCTTTGAGTTCGAGACCGATGGTGAAAGAATTGTCGATATTGATCTGAAGGTAGGGCAAGTTCATAGAGCAATTGAGTGGATCGGTACACAGCGAAATCCTGTCCAGATACTCTTTCTGGCAGAACGAATCTGTGGCATCTGTAATATCTGTCACCCCTTGGCGTTCTGCCGAGCTATAGAGAATGTAGCAGATATTGAGGTCCCGGAGAGAGCAGATTATATTAGGGTAATCATGGCGGAACTCGAGAGAATACACTCTCACGTGCTGTGGGCCGGTGTGGCAGCCCATGAGATCGGGTTCGATACCGTACTTCATCTGACCTGGGCGGTACGAGAGAAGGTGATGGATCTCATCGAGTATCTCACAGGTAACAGAGTCACAAAAGCTATAATGGCTGTTGGTGGTGTGAGAAGAGATGTTACAGAAGAGCATCTCCCCAAAATTTACGATGCATTGGATTACTATAAAGAGAACTTCGACACCTTGAAAAGTACATTTTTAGAGGATAGAAGCATCAAACTTAGATCCCAAGGATGTGGCGTGCTCACAAAGGAGGACGCATTGAAACTCTGCGCAGTGGGCCCCACTGTAAGAGCAAGCGGCGTAAAAAAGGACGTACGAGTAGATCAGGCCTACTGTGCCTACGGTGATCTTGATATTGATTACATGACACCAGATATTCTCACAGGCGAGGTGAACGGAGATGTCTACGACAGGATTATCGTACGCCTGCTTGAGGTGAAACAGTCTATTGATCTCATCGAGCAATGTCTCGATCGAATGCCATCCGGCGATATTATGGCCGAAGAGAAGATTCCAAAGCTTCTTGCCCGGCTGAAAAAATCTGAAGGACGGGCGATTGGACGGGCAGAAGCCCCACGAGGAGAGGTAATCCATTATGTGAAACTCGATGGAGAGCACGAAGAGCCGTACTCATGGAAGGTTCGAGCACCTACATACAACAACTTACTGCCATGGATACCAATGTTGATGGGGGAGGAAGTTGCCGATATTCCAATTGTCGCTGCATCCACAGACCCCTGTATGTCATGTACGAATAGGGCTACCGTGATAAAAGGTAACACAAAGGAGGTCCTGGATAATGAAGATCTCCACCGCCTGAGCGTTGAAAAAACGAGGAGGCTGACACGATGATGATTTTACGAGTACTCAAACAGGTGTTTAAGCACCCCTTCACCAACAAATTCCCTGCGAAGTATGCGCCAAAATCCACCATCAGGTTTTTGGCAGACGTTGAGGAAGGCAAAGTAGAGATGATCCCACCCATAGAACTTCCACCGAAGTTTCGAGGTGCACCTGCATACGACAGAGAGACGTGCATCGGCTGTCAGCTCTGTGTGAGAGTATGTCCATCACAGGCGATAGAATTCATTCCCGACGATAAAAAAGTAAAGTTTTATCTGACACGATGTACTTTCTGCTCCCAGTGTGAGGAGGTTTGTCCGGTCAGCGCTATCGAGATGAGCGATGAATGGCTCCTGGCAAGCGACGATAAGTATGCAGATAACTTGATCGTTAAATAATGAAGGTTATTATTCGCGGCATAGTTCAGGGAGTAGGGTTCAGGCCGACAGTTTACAGGATAGCTACGAAGATGGGCCTGACGGGATACGTGTTGAACAAAGGTTCAGAGGTAGAGGTTGTCCTCAACCGTGATGCTGAAAAGTTCATTGAGAACTTGAAAAGGAACCTCCCTTCTACTGCAAAAATTACCGAGATTGTGATAGAAGAAGATGATAGAACATTCGATGACTTTCGAATAATCAAAAGCGAAACCGGGGCTCGGTCATCACCAATCCCCGTGGATACAGGAATATGCGATGAGTGCTTCGAGGAGCTTTTCGATCCCGAGAACAGGCGATATCACTATCCCTTCACCAACTGCACGGTATGCGGCGCACGATTTTCACTCATTACCGATCTCCCCTATGATAGGGAGAAGACTGCTATGGGTGCGTTTCCGCTCTGTGAGGAATGTAACGAGGAGTACACAGATCCCATGGACAGACGATACCATGCTCAGACAATCTCCTGTGCCCGATGCGGGCCATCGTACCGACTGTACAACAGCGAGAAACGGGAGATAACAGGAGATATTATCAAAAAAACGGCGAATTATCTTGATAGCGGCGCGATTGTTGCAATGAAGTCATGGGGGGGCATGCATCTCAGCTGTCGCCTCGACGAGATAGAAAAATTGAGGGTGTGGTACAACAGACCCCAGAAACCGCTGGCTGTAATGGTGAGAGATATTGCCACGGTTGAGAAGTATGCGGATATCACCGACGAGGAACGAGAACTACTGTGTTCCAATAAAAAACCCATTGTACTGGTGCACAAGAAACAAAGTAGAAATATTGCTCCTGGAATTCCAACAATTGGTCTTTACCTCCCCTACACTGGACTCCACCATCTTCTTTTTTCGTATATGGAGGAGGACGCGATGGTGATGACTTCCGCAAATACACCTGGTGAACCAATGGTCACCGAGAATGAGGAAGCATTCTCATTGAAGGCAGAGTACTATCTCCTCCATGATAGAGCAATCCCTAATAGAATCGATGATTCTGTCATCAAGCTCTGGGGAGAACGAACGTTTTTTATCAGAAAATCACGAGGGTACGTGCCCGATCCCATTACCATACCACACGACAAGACCGTTCTCAGCGTGGGTGCAGAAGAAAATGTCTGCGGCACTGTGGCGACGGATGGAGAGCTCTATGCGACACAGTATATTGGAAACACCCGATACTATCCTACACTGGAGTTTCTAGAGGATGCGTTACGCCACCTCATGACACTTCGAGGGGTAGAGGAGGTGGACGGTATTGGGATGGATCTTCACCCGATGTACAACACGCGACGTGTTGCCCGTACGTTTTCGGAGGAGTTTCAGGTAGAGCCCACAGCAGTGCAGCACCACTGGGCCCATGCCGTCTCACTGCTTGCGGAGCATGAGGTGAACGAGGGTGTCGTGCTCACGCTTGACGGTGCGGGCTATGGGAGCGACGACACGATCTGGGGGGGCGAAGTTCTCGATGCGACGTTCACTGACTTTGAGCGAGTAGGACATCTTGAACAGATACCACTAATTGGCGGAGACAAGGCGACAGAGGATCCCCGAAGAATCGTGTTCGCCATCTTCAAGCAATTGGGAAAGGAAAAGTACTTTGAGGGAAAAAAAGCAGAGATACTCTCAAAGGCTATGAAGGACTCACCCAAAACGAGCAGTTTGGGGAGAGTACTAGACGCGATTTCCTGCTATCTCGGTATCTGTACGAAAAAAACGTACAGCGGAGAGCCGGCGATGAAGTTGGAAAAGTATCTGGAAAAGGGAACATGCCGTCATACCTTTGAGACCGAGAGAAAGCGTGGTGTTGTTCAGACGATACCGATCTTCGATCAGATGGAAAAGTACGTGAGCTCCTCTCTTTCCGAGAAAGACAAGGCTGATCTTGCGTACTCGACAGTATACGCTATCATGAGTGAGTTAACAGAGAGCGCCATGGAAAATGCAGAGGGAAAAAAGGTTGGTATTGCAGGCGGCGTTGCGTACAACATTCCCATTATTGAAATGGTCCATGGGAAATTAAAAGAGAGCGGGTACGAACTGTTCACGCACAGCCACGTTCCCGCAGGTGATGGAGGAATTGCGTTTGGGCAGAATGTCATCGTGGGAAGCAAGTTAAAAGACTAATTGTTCAATCAAATGAACGATAGTTTTTTAAATTGAACGACTGTTTAATAAATTGTATGCTTCAGGAATTTAGAAAACTATACAACAAAAATTATTCAATAAGAGTATTTTATAAAATTTCTAATTATTGTATATTTGTAGGATAGATTTAAATGTGTAATGTATAAAAAGATAAAGTTTGTATATGTTATTAATAGATACACGATCAGAGGAAGAAAAATGAAGGATTCTATATATGCTCTCCGTAGAAAAGAACGTATTAGAGAAGCTATAAAAGCCAGAAAGTTTAGTGAGACAGAAACACTGGCTATGGGATTTGACATGATTAATTTTATTGTGAAATTTAGGGAGGAAATAACCCATGCACACCATGGAAGAGATCCTTGAGGCTGTGTGCTCTTACCTTAATGAGGAGGGCATTGATTATGTGTTAGTAGGAGGTATTGCAGTGATTGCATATGGCAATCCCAGAACCACTGTAGATGTGGATATAATTGTTCGGTTGAATAAAGATAAAATTGAGGAATTTACTGAATTTTTACAGACTGAGGGATTCTTCGCCGATCCTCGCGATCTACAAAAGGCGCTCCAGGAAAAGTCTCATTTTACAGCTGAATTAAAGAATACTCTCTTTAGAGTAGATATAAAAGGAATTTACAATGAATGTGATAGAAGAACAATGAACAATAAGAAAAAAATTGAGTTTGAAGGAATAACCATGTTCGTTGCCTCCCCTGAAGACACCATCGCTCATAAACTACTTTATGGAAGCGAACAGGATCTCAGCGATGCCGAGGGAATTTATGTGAGGCAGCTGAAAACTCTCGATCATGCCTATTTGATGGATGTATGCAAAAAAATGAGGGTACAAGATGATCTACAAAAGATGCAAAACGATCTTACCGATATTTTAGAAGATATGGAAGAAAACACCTAAAATTTCATGTCATTTTTGCACTTGAAAAACCTATGCCGTAGTACCTGCGGTGTTGGACTACATCTTCCCATACCGGTACTCGATATTGCAGCTCCCCTCTACGCTCACCATACATGGACCCACGGGTCGTGTCGGCACACACTCTGTACCAAACAGCGGACATTCCTGCGATGAGATCAAGCCACGGAGCACCTCGCCGCACCGGCAGCCTTCAGGTTCCACGAACTCTTTCTCTTCTATTTTCTGGAGTTTATCTTCGAACCGTTTTTCTGCGTTGTACTCGTCGTATTCCTTTCTAAGTTTCATTACAGAGTTGGAAATGCTTGGGAAACCTCTCCATTTCCCATCAACAGTTTTAAACACATCGTTGATGATGGCTAACGCTTTTGGATTTCCCTCTTCTTTTACTACACGTGTGTACTCGTTCTCTACTTTCGCCTTCCCCTGTTCTATCTGTCGCACGAGCATCCACACACCCATCAAAAGATCTATCGGCTCGAATCCTGCGACAACCTGTGGCATGTGGTAGTTCTCCGAGAGAAATTCATACGGTGTTGTCCCGATGATGGTGGAGACATGTCCCGGCTCGATAAATCCATCGATCTGTATCTCACCCATCTCGACGATGGCTTTGAGTGCCGGCGGAATTACCCGATGACAGCTTAGTATCGAGAAGTTTGCGGGAGGATCGTGGGCAATCACAGCAGCGGTGGTAGGCGATGTTGTCTCGAACCCGATGGCCATGAATACTACCTCTCTTTTCGGATTGTTCTCTGCGATTTCTACCGCATCGTCAATGCTGTACACTGTCCGAATATCGTGACCTTCACCCGCGAGATCACGGAGGGATTCTTTCTCCCCAGGAACGTTCAGCATATCCCCAAAACTTGTAATGATGACATCTTCCCGGGCGAGACACAACACTTTCTCGATTTCCTTCGGCGTCGTCACACACACGGGACATCCCGGTCCCTGCCGGATCGCAATACCGCACTCTCGAAACAGTGCGTCCAGTCCATGTTTTACCAGTGTATCCTGGTGTGTGCCACACACGTGCATGAACCGAAGGTCTACATCCTTCTTTTTGATACTGGTGACAATTTTACGTGCCAGATCTTTATCTTCTAACTGAAACATGCTATCATTCTACCATCTCGTCAAATAGCTCGAGGGTACTCCTCGCCTCATCCTCGTCGATGATCTGAATGACGAATCCGGCGTGGACAAGTACATAGTCTCCCGGACTCGGTTCTACAAGACGGATATTCACCTTTCGAGTGGTACCCTCGCCGTAGTCAACAACAGCGTGATCGTCATCAATTTCGAGAACTCGTGCTGGAACAGAGAGACACATACATTTCTTACCCCTTCCATGGTATATAAAAGGCTTCCCTGCAGGAGATAAAAATCTATAAATAGCTGTGAGATGAGAGAGTACCGGTGTCACTATGAGACCTACAGAGAGGGCGATGGAGATAGAGTATGCGATCCGCGATGTGATTTTGCCTGCCAGAAAACTGGAGAACCAAGGAATCGATGTACTGAAACTCAATATTGGCGATCCAAACAAGTTTGATTTTGATACTCCCGAGCACATGAAGAAGGCTGCGACTGATCAAACACGAATTTTCAATGGGTACGCTCCTTCAGAAGGACTCTCCGAACTCCGCGAAGCGATTGTTACCAGAGAAAAGGAAAAAAACGATCTCGATATCACCATCGACGATATTGTCGTGACAAATGGTGTATCAGAGTCCATACTGATGCTTTTTGGAGCGTTACTCGAGCCTGGAGATGAAATTCTTGTTCCCGGTCCTACCTATCCACCGTATATCGCACTGGCGAAGTTTTTCGGCGCCACCCCGGTACCGTACAGAACAATAGAGGAGGAAAACTGGGCACCCGATCTTGACGATATGCGAGAGAAAATCAGTGAGAAAACACAGGCTGTAGCAGTGATAAATCCGAACAACCCTACAGGTGCACTCTACGACAAAAAAACGCTCAAGAAAATCGGCGATCTTGCAGCTGAGCATGACATTCTTCTCATTTCCGATGAAATATACGATAGAATTACCTATGAGGGTACGCATGTCTCTCCCTCTTTTATGGATGATGTGCCAATGGTAATTTTTAACGGGATCTCAAAGGTCTACCTCTCTCCCGGTTGGAGAGTGGGCTGGACAATATTCAACGATTACAATGGAAAACTCAAGGATATAAAAGAGGCCTATATGAAACAGGCACGAGTGAGGATCTGTGCTAATGTGGTTACACAGAAGGGGGCTGCTGCGGCGTTAACAGGCCCGCAGGACCATATCAACAGTCTCGTGGCCCGACTACGAAAGAGAAGAGACTACATTTACAAACGGCTGAATGAGATCGATGGTATTTCAGCGCAGAAACCGGGCGGCGCCTTCTACATATTCCCAAAAGTGGAAGAGGAAGACGATAAACAGTTCGTGCTCGACGTGCTGAATAATGCTCACGTGCTTTTTGTCCATGGTTCAGGATTCTGTCCTGTGTATGGGAAGAGTCACTTCAGATCTGTCTTTTTACCACCGATAGAGACAATAGAGAAGGCAATGAATGCGTTAGAACGCTACATGGAGAACCGTTAATTTTATTTATTTACCTTCTCTCATCAAATGCATTTTTTGAGGATCGTCATATAGTCGTCAACATCTGCCTTCCGTGGATTAGACGGGTTTGAATTGTTCTCTACAGACCGTTGTGCAATTTTTTCAAAGGCATCCTCTTCGATATTGAGATCGTTGAATGAGGGGATGTTCAATTTATTGGATAAGGAGTGTATTCGTGCGATAAGTTTTTTCGCTGCAGTCTTGTCATTATTTTCGTCGATCTCCATGAACCGGGCGATTTCGGCGTACCGACTTTCTACAGCAGGGAGGTTAAATTCCATCACGTAGGGGAGAAAAAGTGAGTTAGCCACACCATGAGGAATGTCGTAAAGTCCTCCTACCGCCTCTGCGATACAGTGGACACCACCCACATCGCTGTTTCCAAAAGCTACTCCTGCCAGTGTGCTTCCCAGCATTATGCATTCTCTGGTGTTCTTCTTACCTTCTATATCCTCGTACGCATCTTCAATAGAATTGGAAATAAGCTGAACCGCCCTGCGAGCAAAAATATCGGTGATCGGTGTCCTTGGTTTTACTGTGTAGGCTTCGATTGCGTGCGTGAGGGCGTCCATTCCAGTCGATGCAATAAGTGGCTGAGGGAGTGAGACAATGAGATCAGGATCCACCACTGCTATTTCAGGGAACATCTCTGACCCCTTAATGCTCATCTTAAACTGTCGTTGTGTATCTGTCACTACGGAGACCCATGTCACCTCACTCCCGGTCCCGCATGTAGTGGGAATGGCAATTACAGGTAATGGCGGGTCATTGTACTTCTCCTTCCCTTCGTAGTCTTCTATGCTGCCGGTATTCGTTGCAAGAAGGGCTGCGGCTTTAGCAGTGTCTATCGAACTGCCTCCACCCAGTCCGATCACGAGATCACATCCCTCTCTTGCGAGTTCTCCCGCTTCATTTACCGTTGAGGCCTTTGGATTCTGTTCTACCTCATCGAATATCTGTATCTCTTCGAACTGTGAGGTGACCTTTTCAGCAATACCTACCTTTTTTATACCTTTATCGGTGACGAGAAGAGGATTTGAGCACTGCAATTGTTTTGTCACGATTTTTTTTAGTGTTTGAATGGATCCAGAACGAAAAACGATCGTCGTTGGCATATGAAATTTCATGTACTCACCGTGAAGAGTATCTGTATACAAATTTTTAAAGATTGTCTCGGTGGAAGGTGTATCTGGTGGGGTAATTTTATTAACACAGGTGAAGGCAAAGATAGAGAGGAGAGTCATATGCCCTATATAAAGAGATCAATTGATATTGATGCACCACCAAAATATGTATGGAGCTGGATAACGGAGCCGGAGAAGATCATGGTGTGGAATGAGGTAATTACTGAGTATAAACCAGTTACGGAGAAAGAAGAAAAGGTAGGAACGGTGTATGCCGTTACACAGGAGATTCGAGGAAAAACAAAAACGTACATGTTCACCATCAAAGAATGGATGAACAATACACGAATTACGTACGCAATGGGCTCAGACGAAGTAAATGTGCACGGTGAGCGAACGTACAGTATTGAACCGAAAGAAACAGGATGTAGAGTGATCCTCGAGGAGAACCTCAAGTTGGGAGGTATTATAGGGAAACTTCTCAGCTTGTTTTTCGCTAAAAGAAAAATGAAAGAATATAGAGGGGAAATGCTCCAGGATCTGAAAGAAGCTGTTGAAGAAAGTCTCACTTCTTCCGAGTAATTTTCTTTCCAGAGGATTTATATTCATGTTGACATACTGTGTGCAATGAGTGGCATCACGGTCAAAATACACAAAGCATTGTATGTAGTGGAGAATGCACAGAACGAGTTTTCCACTAAAAAATTTCTCAAATTTTGCGAGATAGTAAAAAGAGAAATACTCACTGCATTTGAAGAGAGGAATCTTACAAAGGACGAAGCAAAAATCCTGTTAAGGCGGGTAAATTTACTATTAGATTTTGCAGAGGAAAAAGAGGAGTATACCTGCCCTCGATGTGGAATTGAAAATAAAGAAGAAGCACATTTCTGCGCACAATGCGAGCAGGAGCTTCAACAATAATGGTGGTAACATGGATCTCTCTCTTCTACTTACGAAAATTAACAAAAAACTGTTTCCCTACAGATTTTTCCTTGCAAAGATGACCACACTTCCCGTGATAGGACACGTGGTGGATAAAATGCTTTTTGAAGGGGATGATATCATCTACCTTCCCAAAGATAACGTGATCCGTGTGAACAAAGAGATTGAAATGGAGGATATGGTGCTTCCCTCCCGCGTTGTAGAACACTTCATTGAGCGCGCATCATACTACTGGATTATGGATACCTGCATTTGCAGAGAGACCATGCAGTGTAAGGACTATCCAATCGATCTCGGCTGTCTTTTCCTTGGAGAAGCTGCGAAAAGGATCAGTCCGGAACTTGGACGTCCTGTCACAAAAGAGGACGCATTGGCGCATGTGCAGAGAGCACGGGACGCGGGATTAGTTCATTTAATTGGCAGAAACAAGCTCGATGCGGTATGGCTTCAGACGGGCACACCGGATAGCCTGCTCACCATCTGTAACTGCTGTCCCTGCTGCTGTCTCTGGCGCATGTTGCCCGATCTCTCACCACATATCGGGAGAAATGTCACAAAGATGCCTGGTGTGACTGTGGAGGTCACCGAGAACTGTACGGGATGCGGAGCGTGTATCGACGCATGTTTCGTGAATGTCATTACAATAAAAGATGGGAAAGCAACAATCTCCGAGGAGTGTAGAGGATGCGGTCGGTGTGTGGAGGTGTGTCCGCACAGTGCAATCGAGCTCACCGTGGAAAATGAACAGGCTGTGGAAACCTCGATAAAGAGGATATCCTCGTCGGTGGATATGACGTTTTCAGAGAAAACCCAAAAAAATATATAGGTACATGTGATAGTACCAGCATGAAGCGCTACGAATGTGAAAGTTGTGGGTATCACGTGTGCGCCGAAAAGATCCCACGGAAATGTCCAACCTGCAGAGCACGATTCTTTGAGAAAGGAGAGTGTGGAGATGGTGCTGTTGAGGTGACATGTCCCGAATGTGAGGAGACATTCTATTACAACCCTCAAGAGGGAACACCTTTTAAGTGTGCATTCTGCGATCACACATTTAGTGAGATGGATTATTTTTGAGGTGAGAAAATGAAGATATTAGTGGCTGCGAGAATAAGTGAGGAAGGAATAGAAAAATTAAAGGAAAAGTTTGATGTGGAAGTTGCATACGGTCTCGATAAATCCGAACTGATAGAAAAAATAAAAGATTTTGATGCCATTGTGGTACGGAGCAAACCGAAGATACCAAAGGAAGTAATTGAAGCCGGAGAGAATTTGAAGGTTATCGGTCGGGCAGGTGTTGGTCTGGACAGCATCGATCTCGATGCCGCAAAAGAACATAACGTGAAGGTAGTCAACTCACCTACAGCGTCATCTGAGTCTGTTGCAGAACTTGTATTTGCACTTGTGCTTGCTCTTGCAAGGAAAGTACCAACAGCTGATGCTGCAATGAGAAACAAGAATTGGATAAAGAAGAATTTAAAGGGTATAGAGCTTTTCGGAAAAACAATGGGAATTATTGGCTACGGACGGATTGGGGCCCATGTAGCGAAAATTGCCGGTGGATTCGACATGGATAGCATCGCCTACGACGTGATAAAACGAGAGGAACTTGCCGAGAAGTACAATGTGACGTATAAGGAGTTGGAGGAGGTCCTCAAAGAGAGCGATGTGATCACACTTCATGTGCCACTCATTCCTCAGACAAAGCACATGATCGGCAAAGAACAGCTGAAAATGATGAAAAATTCCGCAATTCTGGTCAACGCTGCTCGAGGCGGCGTGATCGATGAAGAGGCTCTCTATTACGCCCTGAAAAACAACGAAATCTACGGTGCGTGTCTCGATGTCTTTGAAGAGGAGCCACCCTTTGAGAGCCCGTTGTTAGAACTGGAGAACGTGGTTTTCACCCAACATCTGGGTGCCAACACCGTTGAAGCGCAGAGAAAGAACGGAGAGATCATCGCCGAGAAAATAATCGAGGAGCTATGAGATAACGGTCTCAAATCGTTCCACGACTTTGTCCCAGGCATAGTACTCTTCCACCAATTTTCTTCCTTTTTTTCCCATTTTTTTTACACGATCTCTGTTTTTAGCGAAAAATATAACTTTTTCCACGAACTCGTCGTCTGCATCTACTAAAAATCCTGTGTTCCCGGACACTAACTCGGAGACACTCCCCACATTTCGGGCGACTACCGGGCAGCCGGAGGAGAACGCCTCAAGAATCACTGTGGGCACACCCTCGATGAGCGACGGGAGAATCAGTACGTCTATTTTTTTGAACATCTCCGGGATATCGACAAAGGGGATCTGACCGTAACAGGTGGCGTCACAGTTTCGCTCTACGTAGGGTAGCAGAGGACCATCTCCTATGATATGGAACTCCACATCTACTTTTTTTTTCGCGTTGTTTACGATGTATGGCAGACTCTTCGCCCCCTTCCATGTTTCGAGCCTTCCAATATATCCCACCTGTAACTTGTCATGATTCTTTTCATGATACGGAAAATCGTCCGGTTCCACACCATTGGGGACCCAGTATGCATTCTCCATTCCTCTGATATCGTTTTTTGATATGGAGAGTATTGTATCGGAGACACGGAGCATGAACATGCCGATGAGAGGGTCATACAGATACTTTTTAAAGAGCGGCTTGAGCCCACCGACTGGGGGGATGTCCATACCCCCGTGAAGGTGAAGATAAAGCGGGAACTTTTTCACAAGCCGCAGGAATCCTGTTTGATTTGAGATCAAAAATAGGTAGGAGTGGAGATGAACGATGTCGTAATCATCTACCATCTGTGTCAGCGTAGGGATAATAAAGGAGAGCGATGAGATATTCCACCCCATTCCATAGGATTTTACTCGTATTACATCCATTCCTTCCATCGTTTCTCTGGAATGCAGGTTTTGGGGATGCTGCGAGGTGAGAACGGTAACTTCGTGATTGTTCGCGAGTCTTCGCGAGAGCTCGTAGCAGTACCGCGAGGATCCACTGATTTTTGGATAAAAAAAGTTTGAGACTTCTAGGATCTTCATGGCATCACTCTTCCTTTATTTTATGAGTATACATGACCATACTATAACCATGGTTATAAGAGTTTTTGTTCTTTATTTCTCGCTACCGAAACTTTTTTAAATCCCCACATCCCTATTAACTAAGGAGTTGTAAATATGAAGGGGAGTGGGAGAATACACCTTACGATACTGCTTGTCACCATACTGCTCGTAGCCGCCATCATACCGGTCTACTCATTCGATAGGCCAGAAGAGTATATTCATGAGATCCACGGAGAGTGTACCGGCACCGAAACGTTCAGCATCGATGCTGCCGATACAGCGTACGCGGTACTCGAGTTGACAGGAGAGGCTGCAGAGGGGTACGTAGATAGGATCATCGCACAGACGAACATCGAGGGGCACAAAGAAGGCACGCATACGCAGCGTTTCGAATGCAATGGCACGATCACTGGGGTAGAGGTGTGCGTCCTGGTACCGGCGGAACCATCACGATGCATCCATATCGCCCCCAATGAAGGTGTCACCGATGAGTCCTCAGATTCCATTACCGTCCCCCTCATTCAATCTCCAACGTCCGTCGGTATGCGTCTGTTAGATCTCGACGGCACTGTGCTCTGCCAGTCCCACCAAGACGTAGAGGGCACGGGAGTACGACGGTGGATCTCCTTCGATGTTCCGCACCTCGATCTGAAAGGATCGTACATCCTGGAGCTCCGTGGAGCCCAATGGTGCTATGGCTCAGGTTACTCCAAAGGTAGTGCCGATTTTGATCCCGATAAAGATTTTTGTTTCAAGGTCCACTACATGGAAGCAGCAACCCTCTACCCGAAAACGGTACGGTACACGACGGATCTAATGGATTCATACGAACAGGCAGCTACCGATCTCCAGAATGGCACTGCCACCGTCACCATACCACGGGAATACATCGATGGTGCTACCACCCTCACCCTCACCTCTAAGAACCCCGCACAGAGTGCGGTCTCACCGGTGCCGTTAAGCTTCTCGTGGAACCTCCAACTGTTCCACACCGTCCCTGAGACGCCGGCACATCTCTCATTTCCCATCACTACCGTAGAGAACGATATGCAGTTCCGGATCCAGTACACCGATCTCAACAACGATCCACCGATCACCGCGGAGGTCTATGTCAATGACACGCTGTATACCCTTGAAAGTATGGATGATGACCCATACCAGTGGAACGGCTCGTGGTACAGCCTCACACTCCCCTACGAACCGTGCGAGTACTACTTTGTGTTCGACAACGGGAAAGAGACGGTACGCATGCCGGAGGAGGGGTCGTTTATGGTAGGGCCTCTGGAAAAACGAACCTATGACTGGAAGTGCAATATTGAGGAAGAGTCGCAGCTCATCGATCATGAGCTAAGCCTCATCGATCGGTACTATATTCAGGACGACGGGAACGCCACGCTCACCGATCTCTTCACGACGAAACTAGCGCTGCTGAGAAGCTCAGCACAGAACCACCACTATATGAACGAGATCTACCACGACGCCTCCCAACGGGAGGGAATCCAGGCATTCGAGAACCTCACCGATACAGAGATAGACGAGGCATTCAGTGAGATAGAGCACGGCTTTCCGGAAGAAGTACTACAGATATTCCAGGACTACGGCCTGTCTGATGACGAGATAGAGGAACTTCGGACTGCTGTCTTGGACAATAAAGCAACGATCAAGGAAAAACGAATCCTCCAAAATTTTATCGATCTCAAAACCGTCTACAAAGACACGGGATTGCTCCGTATTGACTCGACATCCTTCACCTTCGATGTCTATACCCGCGAGGGAAATTTCACGCAACAAACGGGCCCAGCGATCACCGAGGCGATGAATGACATAAAGACGCTGTGGGGGGCTGTCGATATGAATAATCTCGATCCTGCTGAGATCGAAACAATTCTCCAACAATCCAAATATCTCGTGGAACACGGGTATATTGAGTACAAAGACGATGTCTCTGCGGCACTGGTCTACCTCTACCTCGCTATTGCGGAGGACGAAGAGTTTACCCAGGAGCTGTACAGCAACAGCGAGTACATCACGTCGCCGGAGTGGGGAGAGGAACTCACATGGCAGGATGCCTTCAACTACGCGTGGACCGTGAGGTACCAGACCATCAATG
>CAZQQT010000003.1:0-221635 GCA_964595645.1 uncultured Thermococci archaeon | reverse complement strand
TGCGCACGAGGCGTTGAACGGCAATGCGGGTACTGTAGTGGTATCCGACTAAAAATGGTGTTCACATGGAAAAAATTCTATGGAAAGATATGACTATGGAAGAAATAGGAGAGTTAGATAAGGAGAATACGGTAATTATTTTCCCTATTGGTTCAATCGAAGGACATGGGGCCCATCTTCCCGTTGAATGCGATTCTTTTAATGCGACAGCACTTGCGAAACAGGTGGCGCTCGCGTGCCGAGAAAATAATATCAACGCAGTTGTTATTCCCACATTGAAATTTGGTTATTCTGAGTGGATGGATTATCCTGGAAAACTCTCACTAGATTCTGAAACTTTCCAAAGCGTGGTATGGGATGTATGCAGGAGCGTAGTGGACAATGGATTTAAAAAGATACTTGTACTGAACGGGCATGGAGGAAATCCTCATTTTCTTGCTATTACCTCACAGAGATTCTATCAAAAATACAATATTGTGATTCCTGTGGTGGATTGGTTCCAGTTGGTGGAAGACGTCACAGGTGATATTGTAGAGACATTATGGCATGCTGATGAGGGGGAGACATCTGTTGCACTCGCGATGGAGATGGATGTGGATATGAGCAAAGCAGTAAAGGAGTTCTCAAAAAACCCGTTTAAAAGCTATGAGAGTAGAATTGCTGGGATGCCGTCACATAAATTTTTTCTTCCTCTTACCACAGTGAGTGAACGATCTAGATCAGGTGTCATGGGAGATGCGACTAAGGCTACGAAGGAGAAAGGAGAGAAAATTGTGAAGATTATTATCGAACGGACTGTGGAGATCGTCAAAGATCTCATGGAATACCAGTATTAGATATCAGTCTTTTCGAACCGTGAATAGAGGCACCGTTGTCTACGATCTTTTTGTTTTATTTACAGACTCCCTTACGCGAGTTGAACGAAGAAAGTACTTAAAATAATAGGAGTAACTATTTAATATCTCATAGATTTTAATACTGAGTGGTGAAAAAATGTCTTCCAAACGACCCATGAAAGGAAGAGACTTTCTAACATTAAAGGACTATAGTAGAGAGGAGATACTAAAGATACTTGATACCGCAATAGATCTAAAAGATAAGCTTCAGAGGGGAGTACCTCACGAGACCCTCAAAGGAAAAGTTTTGGCGATGCTGTTCGAGTGGGAGTCCACACGAACGAGAACATCCTTCGAAACAGGAATGGAGCAGCTGGGAGGACACGCTATATTCTATCCTCCAGGTGCGTCATGGGGCAAAGGAAAGGAGCCACTAAAGCATAAAGCATCTGTATTGGCCCGATACGTTGATGGAATCATGTATAGAGCGTTTAACTTCTCCGATCAACAAGAAATGGCGAAGTGGGCAGATGTCCCTGTAATCAATGCGAATAGTGAAGCTGGACATCCATGTCAGGTCATGGCAGATTTTATGACAGCGTATGAGCGGAAAAAGAGTCTCGAAGGAGTAAAGTATGTGATGATGTGGGGTTACTGTCCCTACAGCAAGCCGTTGGGTATCGTGAATTCAACTTTGGAAGCCGGATCGAAATTAGGAATGGATCTCGTTCTTGCATATCCCGAAGGATACGACCCAAATGATGATATGCTTGATTATGCACGGGAACAGGCAGAACAGCATGGTTCAACTCTCACACTTACCCATGATAGAGAGGAAGCTGCCGAAGATGCAGATGTCATCCATGTAAAAGGATGGGCACCAGACATCTACGCAACCAAAGGAATGGAGGGGGAAGGAACAGAGGCCCCTCATATTAAGAATCCGGAAAAATATAAGCATTGGATTACGGATAGTGATCTGGTTTCTCTCGCTAAAAGAGATGTGATGGTACAACATGCACTACCTGCTGCAGTCGGTGACGAAGTGACAGATGAAGTACTGGATGGACCGAACTCCGTAATTTACGACGAATCGGAAAATAGGTTGCACGCACAGAAGTCAATACTTTCGTATATTCTGTAACTCTTTTTATTTTTTCATTTTTTCATATTGGGCAATTTCTCATATTTCTTCAATTTATTTGCCACTACCTGTAGATCAAGATCTTCTAATGTTTTTCGCGTGGGCCATCCTGTCCTTTTATCCCATCTATGGAGTTCATAATAGTTGTTGAGCATTTTCTTCCATTTCTCTCGATCAATACTATCTTTTCCTTTAAGGGGTGTATTCATAAATTTTTTCGGAGGATAATCGTTTTTTCGTGTCCATTCTGTATGAAGAACGTTGAAAGATTTCTCAAGGTTAGTTACACTCTCACCAATCGCTAGTAGAGTAGTGGAGGATATTTTATGACCCATAGCAGCTGAGAGTAGTGCCGAGAGATCGGTGGGCATCAGCATGCCTTTTCTGTGTATACCATGAACAAAAAAACACATCCCCATACAATCCAGCACCGATTCAAACTTTTCCATGAAGAATACCAATTTTTCTTTATTTTCGTACGAAGTCATCTCCCCAACAGAACAGCCGAATAGTTCTCTACACTGATCCTCGGAAAGTGCGTTTTTTACTGCGTTAACCATAATAGCTCCCCGTGTATGAGTTCCTCCTCGGGGAGACACAACGGTCCCTAGACTCCACGCAGGAGAAAGCCACAATGTCTCAAAAAGTTCCTGACCCTTCACGTGCACGCAGTACTTTTCAGTTCCCCTTCCGATTTTTGCTGATGCTCGTTTACATCCCTCAGCCAAAAGATCGCCAATTCCTTCTCTATACGCAATTTTTTCCATGAGCTGAGAAATTACCTCAGTGTTCCCCCCTTCAAGAGAGACACCATCAGTATCCTTGCGAGTAAGTAACCCTTTTTTATAACATTCTATAGCCCAAGCAATTACTCCACACAGATTATCCTCGTCGAGACCGAGATTGTTGGCCAGTGTATGGGCCTTGAGTATTTCTTTTGGTTCGAAGATACCCAGCTTATATCCAAAATTGTGAATCGCGTTGTACTGAAGTTGCTCCACAGTAATTGTCTTTCCGTTTTCTTTCCACCCATATACACTCCACCCTTCAAGGGGGCAGGCATCACAACATCCTTTTCTTCCGATTTTGTATTTAAAGAACTTTTCTCTTTTTAGTTTTTCTTCTTCTTCCGAATTTGGATGTTCACCAGAGAAATTTTTGTAGGGTGTTTGCGGCCCTTCGATCCATGGATTTTTATTGAAATATATTCCGTATTTTTGTATCTTTTCGAAGGAATCTGCGCACAGTAGCTTTTCGTTGCATCTTTCTATCTCCTCTTCAAATTTTCTGGAGTTCGCTACTTCTACCATACCATTTCCCCTTACAGCGATCGCCTTCAGATTTTTCGATCCCATCACCGCACCAGTACCACAACGTGCGGCAACTCTCGCACCGTTAACAATAATGCAGGCCGATCTCACGAGATTTTCTCCGGCTGGCCCGATACTCATTATCTGGAAATTATTTCCAGTATCATCGCCAATCATTTTCTCTGTTTCCGAAATGGTTTTTTGTTTGAGGTGGGATGCATCCTTTAGTTCGATTTCTTCATCTTCTACTGTTAGGTATGAAAGTTTTTTCGCTTTGCCGGTGATGACGATATTTGTAATGCCCGCCCTTCTCATTTCAGGACCAAAGCATCCGCCAACATTGCTGGAGCCAATTCCCCCTGTAAGAACGTTTTTTGTGTCAATGCTCATTCTGCATGCGGTAGGTGCTTGCGTACCGTTAAGTAGGCCTGCCCCCAAAACAATTATGTTCTGAGGATCAAACGGAGAAATGTGTTGTGGTAATTTGTTGAAAAGGATGTACTGGTTTACTCCCCTCCCACCTAAGAATTTTTTGTAGCTTTTTTCATGCGATTCAAAGGATATTTCTCCAGAGGAGAGATCCACATGAAGTATATTACCTTCCGTGACATTCATATTAGGCCTCTGATGATTGTTTCTTACCCCCCTAAATAGGCCTCTATTACCCGAGGATTATGCAAGATCTCTTCTCCAGATCCTTCCATTATTGTTCTGCCATTCTCCAGCACGTATGCTCGATTACTATGCTGAAGCGCGAGTCGGGCATTTTGTTCCACGATCATTACAGTTACGCCATTCTCATTTATTTCTCGTATCTTTTCAAATACAGTTTTTTGGATTTTTGGGGCCAACCCAGCAGTAGGTTCGTCGAGTAGGAATAAATCTGGATGCAAAAGAAGCCCCCTTGCCATTTCTACCATCTGTCTTTGTCCACCACTTAGATTTTTTGCCATTTCATTTTTTCTTTCTTTTAGAATTGGAAACATGTTGTTCAATTCTTCTATATCTCTCTTGATTTCCTCTGTATCATTTCTGATGTATGCGCCCATGTCCATATTCTCTTTCACGGTCATGTTGGGAAACACACTGCTCCTCTGAAAGTTATAGGAGATTCCCTTTCTTATAACTTCATGAGGTGGTAACCCACCAATATCTCCTCCTTTAAATATGACTCTCCCTTTTAAAGGAGTTAAAAAACCAAAAATTGTTTTAAACACAGTAGATTTTCCTGCGCCGTTCGGACCGATCATCGATACAATCTCACCTTTTTCCACATGAAGATCTACACCTTTAAGGATTTCAAACTTCCCATATGAAGCGTGAATCCCCTTTACTTCTAGTAACATGATCAATCGCCTCCAAAATACGCTTCAAGTACATCCGGATTGTTTCTCACTTCATTAGGGATTCCTTCAGTAAGTATTTTACCAGAAGCCAATGCATACATTCTCGTTGAAATGTTCATCATGACATCCATGTTGTGTTCTATCACAAAAAACGTCACATCAAATTCTTTATTGGCTTCCATTATTCTTTCCACAATCTTATTTATGAGGGTAGGGTTCACACCCGCTGTGGGTTCATCGAGAAGTACTACACTCGGGTCTTGCATAAGTGCAGAAGCCAACGTCAACAATTTTTGCTGCCCATAAGAAAGTTCTCCTGCGGGTTCATCTGATAAATGAGATATGTCTACAAAATCAAGGAGTTTTGATGCTTTTTTTATCTCTTTCGAATCATTTCGTCTACAGAGAGATCCAAATCGGCTCTCTCTTTTATGGTATATGGAGATCAATACATTTTCGGTCACGGTGAGCTCTGGAAAAACTCTGACAATCTGAAATGTTCTAGACACTCCTTCTTGGATTATCTCATGAGGAGACTCCCCTGTGATATCCTTTTCTCTTAGGATCACCTTTCCACCATTTGGTTTATAGAAACCAGTAATACAGTTAAACAGTGTTGTTTTCCCTGAACCATTTGGTCCTATAAGTCCTACTATTTCAGCTTCATCAACGTGAAGATCGACATTGTCAAGAGCAGTCAATCCTCCAAATCGTTTTGTAAGAGCGTTAACTTCCAAACATTTTCTCGACATATTTTTTGTACCCCCTTAGAAGATCGTACACACCTTTTGGTTGGTACAACAGTATCACCAAAATAATGATCCCGTAGATTATGTAATCCCATCCTTCTCCGCCGCCTCCGAGCTGTATTCTTGTGTATTCTCCTAGCGGTACAAGGATAGCGGCACCCAATACGGGACCAGCAACAGTCCCCAGCCCACCAAAAAGTACAATTAGAATACATTTAGTAGAAATTAAAATCTCCATGGTACTTCGAGGTGATATATACAGTATATACTGTGCGTAAAACGTACCTACTGTTGCACAAATACCTGCACTAATCATGAAAGCGAGGAGTTTGTAGTAACTAGTGTCTATTCCTTTGTGTTCTGCTCCTTCTTCATCTTGTTTTATTGATCTAAAGTACATCCCCGCTTTCGCCTTATCTATGACGTAAATTAATACCGTAGCACCGATCGCCATTCCCAGTGCCATATAGTAGTAAGGTATTTTCGAAGACCACATCATATGGTATAACGAGGGCATTTTGGCGGGAAGAGAGAGGCCATATGCGGCACCTACGCCCCTCCAATTGATAAAGAGTACCTTTACCATCTCAGCAAATGCAATTGTAGCTACAGCAAAATAGTGCCCCTTGAGATGGAACAGCTGAAATCCCAGGAGATATGCAACGCTTGCAGCAATGGCGATTCCTGCAAATACGCCCAACCATGGTGTGAGATTAAGATGAATTAACAGCATTGTAGAGGTATATGCTCCAAAGGCAAAAAAGATGTGATTTGCAAAACTTAATTGCCCTGCAAACCCTCCAATAAGGTTCCATGCCTGCGATAGTGCCAAGTAGACAAATGTCATAATGCACACATGAAGCAAGAAGGGCTCATCGCTAATGAACAAGGGGAGTACTAATAGTGTTAGTAATATTGGAATTTGCCATTTTTTTCTTCGAATTTTCTCCAAAATATCTTCTCTATCCATATCTCTCCGCCTCCGTTAGTATTTGCCAAAGAATCCTTTTGGTTTAAACATTAACACGAGTAAAAATGCAATGAATACGAATACATCTTTTAGTGCGGGAGATATCATCGCACCGCCAACTTGTTGAATTATACCTATTGCAAGTCCTCCAAATACTGCGCCGTGAACACTCCCAAATCCTCCTAACGTTACACTAGCAAAGGCAATAAGCACGAATATTTTTCCTAGCAGCGGAAAAACATAATAAAAGTTACTGAGCATTGTTCCAGCAACTCCTACACACGCCAGGCCAAGCCCCCATGTGAGAAGAAAGATCTGGTCGACATTCACACCAAGAGCCTTTGCCACCTCTCTGTCTTGCGCAGTGGCTCTTAGTGCCTTTCCCTTCTTTGTGTACTTCAAAAATGAAAATAACAATGTAATACTTATCATAGCAACAACCAATGTGGCTAGTTTGGCGGCGGGTACTGTGATAGAGCCAAAATGCAGTGTCCCTTGGAGAAGGGGCTCTCGTATCGTTTTGTAATCGGCTTTGAAAACTATAAAAAATCCATATCGAATGATAAGTGAGAGAGCAAAGGTAGCAGCTATGGTAATGAGGGTAGGAGAGTTCATCAATCGTTTCAAGACGAATTTTTGCGTGACAAAACCAGCCAATAAAAGAATGATCACAACAAAAGGTAGTGCTAATAGTGGATCAAACCCTAAATTCACCCAAAATATATACGAAAGAAACGCAGCTATCATCAAATAATCTCCATGAGCGAAGTTCACAATTTCCATTACACCCCAGATTAAACTAAGCCCTATTGCTATCAATGCGTATACTCCTCCAATCAGTATGCCATTTATGAGTGCCTGTATCAAATAGTTTGCTTCCATTTCCTTTTCCTCCGCTTATTAATGATTAAAAAATATATAAAAAAAAGAAAAAAATAGTTTACCTTTCATCCCAATCAGGTATGGGGTAAATTAGCTCTTTTGTTGCCATATCCTCCGGCCAGACAGTATAGTACTCTTGTTCCTGTATCTGTTGGATCACGTATCCTGATGTTTTCAGTTGATGGTTCTCATCAAATTGAATCGATTCCCAAGGCAAAATCAGTTTTTCACCGGGTATATTCGTATTTGCCAGGGCATTGTTTATCGCTTCTGGATCGGTAGATCCCGCTCTGTTAATTGCATCTGCGAGAACAAACAGGCCGTTAAACGCTCGGGCAGAGGGATCGTTGAACGTGGTATCGTACCGCTCCTGCATCATTTCATTGAGTTCTACTGTAAGGTCTTTATGCTGTACTAGGTCTTGGGGGAAGAGTATTGACAAACACAGATAGTTTCCATCGTTCCCCAATGCATTCAGATAATCTGGCATCTGAATCATTTCTCCAGAAGATACCATTTTAGGCATCCAGTCGTTCTGTTTCATCGTCTTAATCATGAGTATGCTGTCGGAGATATATCCTGCAACATGAACTGCCTCTGGGTCTGCGTTTTTCATTTTGAGAACTTCTGCAGAGAGATCTGAGGTTTGGTGAGGATACTGCACTCTCTCCACTACCTCAATCCCATACTCTTCGGCCCAATGTTCAAGCCAATCGCCACTTTCCGTTCCCCAGAGTGTATCTTCGTTAAATATTCCAAGAGTATTAATACCTAGTTCGTCGTAGAACATCATCATGCTCTTTGTCCAATCTGTGGCCTTCGGTGTACACCTCCAGAACCATTTAAAATCCCTTTCTGTCAGTTTAGGTGCAGACGAATCTGGGTTGAGGAAGGGAATTCCATGGGTTTCTGCAGGTAAACTTGCAGTTTCAGTCACAGCGCTCTGGTAACATCCAAGTAATGCTACCACATTTTCGTTAGTTATGAGATATTCTGCAGCAGATCTGCCCTCTTCAGGTGTACCTCTGCTATCTCCCCAGACAAGTTTTATCTTTGCACCATCAAGGTTAGGTAGTCCCTTTGAACTTGCTAGAGGTAGGTTAAGATCTGAATATTCGTTGTTTATTATCTCGGCTGCCAATTCCAATGCTCTCTTGTTTAACTGTCCGTACGATGCAAGATCACCAGTCAATGGCCATACACATCCAATTTTAATCTCTTTGGGCCCTTCTTCCTCTTCACCGCCTATGCATCCTGCAAAGACTGAGAACAAAAGGGCAACAACAATAGCTAGCCCCATTTTACTCTTTCCATTCATAGTAAACACCAGATACTTTCCTCTTAGATTTATTATTATAATTTATCCCTATTATCTTAATAGTTTTTTAAATAAAAAAATGAAAAAATGAATTTAAAGAGAAAAAAGAGATCCTAGCTCTTTTTCCATCTCTATATTCAAAAATTTGAGCGCCATCCACAAACTAACCTGATTACTGCTTATTACAGGCTTTTTTAGATCCTTTTCCAGAAGTTCTATAATCTCGAATGTTCTAAAATCCGTGCAACTTATGAAGATAGTGTCAACTTCCGGTGAGTCAATACTTTTTGCTATGCGGTATGCTCTATACGGTGAAAGTCTCCCAATGTCTGTAGGGTTCACAACCCCCAACCCCTTTGCGTTGACGACTTCGATACCTTCTCCTTCTAAAAATTCTTTTTCTGCCCCTTCTGTTGCTTTTCGATAGGGTGATGCCAAAGCTAATTTTTTAGTATTGAGTGCTTTCAATGCTTCCAACATAGCTTTAGAAGTGGTGAATGCAGGTAGGTTTGATGCTTTCTCTATTCTTTTTGTCAGTTCCTTTTCAAATTCTGGACCTTCAAGAAAACTACCACTGGTACAGCCATATACTATCACATCGACATCGCAACATGAGAGTTCGCCGGCTGCTCGCTCTGCATGCTCAGACATTGTTATCAATACTTCCGGGTCTGTTTTTTTTACTACCCCCAACCGTGCTTCATGTACCGAGACGCCTTCAGGCACAACAGATGAAAATTCCTGTTGCATCACTGTATTGTTTGAGGGAAGGATTAATCCTATTCTACCTCGCCATCCAAACATATTTTATCACCTTTTTAAATATCTTATTTCGATTTTTAGCATATTATTCTAAATTTACCAGCATGTTGGTTATTCTTTACATGTTTTATATAACTTATCCATAATATTATAGTGAACTATTTTTTATTATTTCCATTTTCATCTTTAAGTTTAAATTAGACTTTAATCTACCTTTTAAGCTATAAAAAATTATAAAAATCAATTTTTTCTATTTAAAAGAAAATTATTTGAAAATTGGACGTTTTCCCTACAATATTAGGGATAGGCTTTTAAAATAGAGAGTTTATCCTATAATAATAGGGGCAAAGTTAAAAAAAAAAAACTACCACTCTTAATAGTGATAAAAATGTACCGGAAAAAGAAAAAACTAGGTAGTTTCTTGCTGGTGGCACTGTTCTTACTCTCAACCGTTGCATTAAGTGGATGCATCGGCGGTGAAGAGGAAGAAACGCCGGCACCAAGCACGACTACAGCAGCACCAACGACTACAGCAGCACCAGAGTATCCAGAAGAAGTTAAAATTGGATGTCTCTTCCCGTTGACAGGACCAATTCCTTCAACTGGTGAAGCACAGAGAGAAGCCGTTCAGTTTGCAACGTGGCTGGTAAATAATAAAGTTGACAGCCCAATACTGATGTGTGAATCGGAGGGACTAGAGAACCTTGGTGGTGCAAAAGTTTCAACAATCTTTGCTGATGGTGGATGTAGTGCAGATGTGGCGCGACAGGAGGCTGAAAGACTCGTTACGCAGAACGACGATATGGTTGCACTTTATGGAGAGCTCTGCAGCTCTGCAACAGGAGCAGCCGCGAAGATCGCTGAGAAGCATGGTATTCCGATGCTCAATGGATCCTCAAGTTCTCCAAACCTTACGGCAATTGGACTCGAGTGGTTCTTCCGTGTTTCTCCGCACGACGGCCTTTTCATAAAAACAATGTTCGAGTTCATGAAGGACTTGAACGAGAGCAGAGATGCAGGAATAGAAGAAATTGCTCTTGCATATGAAGATACAGAGTTTGGTACTACCTCGGCCGAAGTATTTAAACAGTACGCTAGTGAATACGGCTTTGAAGTAGTTGAAGACATTTCATATGCGAAGAATACCACTAACGTGGACAGTGAGGTGCAGCGGATCAAAGCTGCTGACCCAGACGCGATTCTAATGGCGACGTACGCAGCAGACACGATTCTTTTCTTCGAAACGTTTAAAAAGTTCGATGTTTCTATTCCTGTGATAGGAAATGGTAGCGGTTTTACCAAAGCAGAGTTCTTGGCAATTCCTGAGTCCAGATATGCGCTTAGCCGGGCAACATTTACACCCGATATGTTCACACAGATGCCCTCTGCACAGGAACTTAATGAGATGTACAAGGATCGATATGGTATAAGCATGGCAGACTGGACACGAGATGTCATGGCGTTCTTGGTACTCTGTGATGCCATTAACAGAGCAGGATCTACTGAACCTGAGGCAATAAAGCAGGCCTTGCTTGAAACAGATATCCCCAAGTCGAAACTTATTGTGCCGTGGGATGGTATTGCGTTCGATCAAGAAACCCACCAGAACATCTATGGTTCTGGAGTCATGGTGCAGGCGCTTGGAGACCCAATAGAAATGTGGTCTGTCTGGCCGTTCGATGCGGCGAGTAAAGATCTTGTATGGCCACCACCTGATTGGGATGAGAGATAAATAGAGTAAAAGCTGAAATCCTCCTTTTTTTATTTTTTATTTATGTTTTTTCAAAGTATATTGCAGAACAGCTAAACGAAAACTATTAATGTAAGAGAGAAAAAACTATCAAATATGAAAAAGAGGTATGGACAAATAAAATAGGAGAGATGATGATATGAATATGGTAGTACAGTCACTATTAAGCGGAATACTTATGGGATGCGTTTTTTCCCTCATAGCCACTGGACTAGCGGTAATTTGGGGTGTAGTTGAAATTGTGAACTTCGCTCATGGATCCTTCATGATGCTTGCGATGTATATCGCATTTTTCATGTTCACACTGGCTGGAGTAGATCCTTTACTCTCTATTCCTGTGTGCGCAGGTGTGCTCTTTATATGGGGGGCGCTTTCTTACAAAACGATTATAACTCGATTATTGAAAGGGCAGCTTTTAATGCAAATTTTTGGTACCTTTGGATTAATGATGGTAATGGATTACGGTGCTACCGCGTTATGGAGTGCCAAATATCGTCGTCTTCAGGATACGTGGTTTAGCGATAGTTTTGAATTTGCGGGATACTATTTTGGTGAAGGACAAGTAATAGCCTCTGTAGTGAGTCTTATCATGTTGGGTCTTGTCACCGTATTCCTCTTATATACAAAAACAGGGAAAGGTCTGCGGGCTTCTGCCGATGACAAAATTGCAGCTATCACCGTTGGTATTGACAGCGAGAAGATGTATATGTATGCATGGGGTGTTGGATCTGCATGTGTGGGAGTTGCAGGCGCGTTGATGACGAATTTCTTCTACGTGCAACCTAACGTAGGAATGGTGTTTACCTTCTTTGCCTTTGTATGTGTTGCATTAGCGGGATTCGGACGTATCAGAGGAATCATTGTTGCAGGGCTCATGGTGGGAGTGACCAGGTCGTTGTCCGGTTTTTTAATAGCTCCATGGACGAAAGATGTTACGATATTCATTATCTTTATACTCATCCTGTTAATGAGACCACAGGGTTTGTTTAGGGGTAAATAACAAGGAGGCATGAAAAAATGAATAAACTAAAATTGACTTCCATTATAGAAAAAATACGCAAAAAAAAGATTAAAACAGTATTGATTGCTGTTGCTTTGCTCTTCCTAGTGATACTTCCCTTTATATCGCCAGATGACTTTGTTATTACTGTCTTCCTCTGGATTTTCTTCTACATGATCTTAGGCCTCGGATGGAATCTTGTGGGTGGCTATACTGGACAAATTGCACTGGCGCATGGGGTTTTCGTAGCAGTAGGTGCGTACACCACGGTTATATTGTTGGTACATTACAGTATCACACCGTGGCTTGCACTTATTGTTGCACCTATTATTGCCGGAGCGATAGGACTGGGAATAAGTTACCCTACCCTCAAGTTGAAGGGACACTACTTTGCCATGGTAACATTGGCCTTTGGCTATATAGTATGGAAGGTACTACTGCATTGGGAATATGTCAACGGAGCGGCAGGGCTAGATATTCCGTATAAACCTGCAGAGTATAGCATCGTATTTGCTAGCCCTCTCCCAAAATACTACATAGCCTTTGCACTAGCACTGGGTGTTATTGCACTCTCTTATATTATCGATAGATCCAAACTCGGTATTTATTTGAAGGCAATAAACCAAGATGAAGAGGCAGCAGAGAATAGAGGCATTGCTGTTCATAAGTATAAGGTATATGCCATGGTACTTAGTGCCGCTGTTACTTCATTGGGCGGCGTGATTTACACGATGGAAGTACTTTTTGTCGATCCGAATCCTTTCTTCCAAGGAACTTTGATGTCTATCCGTATTGCTCTTGTTGCCATTGTTGGTGGACTTGGTACGCTTTTTGGACCCATAATCGGTTCTTTTATTATGGTGCCGTTAGAACAGTACACAAGAGCATTCTTGGGTGGATATGGACAGGGCTACTCCCTTCTTCTCTACGGGATCGTGATCATTGCAATTGCTATTTACTGGCCACAAGGAATTGTGGCTGTCATTGATCGAGTGAAGAAGAGATTTCAAGGTGATGAGAATGAGTCAGAATAATCACGAGAAGATTTTACAAGTGCAAGATCTGACAAAACGGTTTGGAGGATTAACTGCCCTTAACAATGTGGATATACACGTGAATAAGGGAGAGATACTAGGGCTTATCGGCCCCAATGGTTCAGGGAAAACAACACTGTTTAACTGTATTACTGGTTTCTACAAACCGAATGGTGGAGCGGTGATCTTTGATGGAAAAGAGACTACAGGAAAAAAACCTAGCGAACTGGCAAAAATGGGGATATCTCGAAGCTTTCAGATCACACGCCCTTTCAACGAGTTGACCGTGCTTGAAAATGTACTTATATCCAAAAGCCATAAAAATGAAGGTACTCTAACCACGACGTACAGTGGATTTGACGAGGAAGAAAAGGAACGCGCCAAAACCTTACTGGATTTTGTTGAGATAGATCACCTTACAACTCATAAGGCCTCGGAGATCTCATTCGGACAGCAAAAGTTACTGGAGCTTGCGTGCACGCTAATGCAGGATCCTAAGATGGTTATGCTCGATGAACCCACTGCAGGCGTGAATCCCACGCTGATAAACAAGATCACTGACGATATTATCAAGGCAAACGAACAATTCGGAACGACATTTCTTGTGATAGAGCATAATATAGATGTGATAATGGAAATTTCTCAGAGACTCTACTGTCTGGCAAGCGGGGAGATACTCAAGGAAGGTTCCCCAGAAGAAGTAAGAAACGATCCAGAAGTACTTGAGGCGTATTTTGGTGATTAACATGTTAGAAGTTGAAAATATTCACTCCGGATATGGCGATTTTCAGGTTCTCTTTGGTGCAGATATCGAGGTAAAAAAAGGTGAGGTTGTTGCGATGATCGGTCCAAATGGTGCAGGGAAATCTACTGTGTTACGTACTATTTTTGGATTTTTAACACCATCAAAAGGCAGTGTAAAATTTCGAGGGGAAGATATTACTGATCTTAGTCCTATTGAAACGTTGGAAAGAGGAATTTCGTACGTACTTCAACGACATAGTATTTTTCCCACAATGACTGTGAAAGAGAATCTAGAGATGGGCGGATATCAGATAGAGGACGAAGAAGAGCTTAGAGAGAAAATAGAAGAAGTTTCTCAAATGTTTCCTATTTTCAAAGAGAAATTTGACAATCCTACCTCCACACTAAGTGGGGGGCAACGGCGAATGATAGAAATAGCGCGAGGAATGATGGTTGATCCACAACTTCTTATGCTTGACGAACCTACACTCGGTCTCGCTCCCAAAGTACAGACGATGATTTTCGAGAAAATTCATGAGATAAGAGAAGAATATGAATTAAGTTTTCTCATAGTAGAGCAGAACGCCCGTCGTGCACTTGAAGAGAGTGATCGAGCATACGTGCTGGAAAATGGAAAGACAATAAAGGAGGGATCAGGAGAAGAAATCCTCCACGATCCTCGCGTGATAAAAGCCTACCTTGGTGGCAAAGAGGAACTGGAGTAGATACGTTATAGAAATTATAATAGGAAAAACTTATAAAAATATAGTAATGAATGTTTTTATCATGAAAGAAATTCTTTGGGCTGAAATGACCATGGATGAGATAGGAGCCTTGGATAAGGAAACTACAGTGGTTATCATTCCTACTGGCGCAATTGAAGGACATGGACCACATCTTCCTGTAGATGATGACACATTTAATGCGACGGAACTCGCGAAACGCATCGCAACGGCGTGTCAGGAAGAAGACATTCGGGTAGTGGTAACCCCCACACTCCAGTTTGGATATTCAGAATGGATGAACTATCCTGGTAAATTATCATTGAGCTCGGAGACGTATCAAAAACTGGTATGGGACATATTCAGGAGCGTAGTGGACAATGGATTTAAAAAGATACTTGTACTGAACGGGCATGGAGGAAATCCTCATTTTCTTGCTATTACAGCACAGGATTTTTACCAGAAATATGGCGTAATTATTCCAGTAATAGATTATACAAAACTTAGTGCTGATGTGGTGGACGAGGTAACAGAAACAGGATTTCGCCATGCAGATGAAGGAGAGACATCTGTGTCGCTCGCTTTAGGAATGGACATCGATATGAGCAAGGCTACAAAAGAAACACCATACATGCCTCATGAAACAAAAAAAGAAAAGGATATACTCGGTGCGCCTCAACGAGTAGTAGTTCCTCTTACAAAAATTACTGAACGGTGTAAGTCAGGTGTGATGGGCGATGCAACCAAAGCTACAAAGGAAAAGGGAGAGAAAATTGTTCAGGCAGTAGTAGACAGAACTGTCGATTATATAAAGACAACGTTTTTAGAATATTAAGTAGATGTTTAAGTTCGATAACTTCCTCAAAAAGGCAGCAATAGTTGATCTTAAAAAAGAGAAGGTCTCCATCACGTCAAATAAGGATTCCTTTAAATCGTTTCTAGGAGGGAAAGGATTAGCGCAGTGGATGCTCTTTCAAGAGATAGAGAAAGGGACAGATCCTCTCTCACCATCAAATATTCTGATTCTCAGTGCTGGCCCGTTGGCAGGCACGAGAGTGCCATGTTCTACGCGGCACACTTTTGACACGCTGAGTCCATTGACCCATGGCGTAGGATCCTCAAATTCATGTGGCGAGTTAGGGCCCGAGTTAAAATTTGCCGGACTCAATCAGATAATAATAAAAGGAAGAAGTAATGATCCTGTATTTCTTCACATCAACGACGATGAAATAGAAATTTTAACCGCCCAACATCTCTGGGGAAAAGGGGTGTACGATACAGAAGAAACTGTTCGAAAGGATCTTTCTGACAACAATGTACAGGTGGCGTGTATCGGTCCTGCAGGTGAGAATACAGTATACTATGCCTCGGTAATGACCAACAAAACGAGAGCGGCGGGGAAGTGTGGCACCGGTGCAGTAATGGGATCGAAAAACCTTAAAGCGATTGCAGTCAGAGGACACGGCTCTATCGAGATCGCGCACAGACATAAGTTTGAGGAAGCATGTTCCAATGTACTCGAGAAGATTGAGAACTCACCGTATCTTGACAACATGAGAAAATTTGGACCCCCTTCTACAATGATTCCTAAAAATAACCTTTCATCGTTACCCTTCAAGAATTTTCAGGCGTCTCATATTGATCTCGAGAAGGAAGAGTACGATAGTATTGTCCCCGAAAAATATCGAAAATATTTCGTGAGAAGTAAGGGCTCGTTTAACTGTCCAATAAAATGCGATAAAGTTTATAAGTACAACAATTCTATCTGTGAAGCATTAGAAGCTAATTCTATCACAAATTTTGCGTGCAAACTAGGTGTACGATCACCAAAAGATGTCATGCGATTGCATATGAAATGCGATGATCTTGGCATGGATGAAGATGGCCTTGCCGGTACAATCGCATGGGGCATGGAGTGTTACCAACGTGGATTAATAGATACAACGATAACAGAGGGAATGCCCCTTGAATGGGGCAATGTTGAGGCAATTTCTCAGCTCATGGAAAAAATTGCGAGGAGAGAAGGATTCGGTGATCTTTTAGCATACGGATCGAAAAGAGCTTCAGAGAGAGTGGGGAGAGGATCCCAGTATGCCATGCATATGAAGGGACAGGATCTGTATGAACATCTCAGAACGATGAAAGGATGGGCACTTGGGGTTGCTGTGTCTACTCGAGGAGGGGGACACACAAGCGGTGCCCCTATGACTGAATTTATGGCGTTGGATCCAGAAATCTCTGAGAAAGAGTGGGACGTCCGTTCGGCAGGAGATCCGCAATCCTATGAGAACAAAGCGAAGCTTGTGTTTTACTATGAGATTCTTCATGCCGTGGCGAATTCTGTAGGGGTGTGTCTATTTATGACCGATTGGTCGGGTCCCAACCTCGTGAATCTTGAAGATTTCAGTGTTCTCCTTACCCATGCCTCTGGTGTGAGCTTTACGAACCGCGATCTCGCTCGTATTGGGGAACGAATCGTAAATGTAGAGAAAGCGATTAATACACTCCATGCAGGGTTTACTCGAGCAGATGATTATCCCCCTGAACGTTTCTTCAAACAAGAAGTAAAATCTGGTCCACTTAAAGGTGAGAAACTTGACAGAAAACAGTGGGCTGCAATGTTGGATCATTACTATGAGCTCCACAGATGGGATACTGCGACTTCTCTCCAGAGGAAAGCAATTCTTAAAGAGTTAGGTCTTCAGAAAGTACTAGATAGGTTAGAAAAAGAGGGAGTGTCCATTTCTTAGTAGAATATTTTACCTTTTATAATAGGGAAAATTTTTAAATAATTTTAATACCTATTATATTAGAGTAACATAATCATATGTTAAATCTGTAGAATGCTGGTGAATTCATGAAAGGAGCAGTAGTGAAAATAGGCGAGAACAAAGGAAACTGTTTGCTCTCTGAAATGAGCAGACATTATGTCGGAGTTACAATAAAAATATTACATAGAGAAAGTAAAAAAAATATCCAGCGGGGATTGTGCAAAGTAATTGGAAAGAAATCTTTGAGGAACAATCTCATTTCAGACATGAGGGAAGAAGACAGCGTTGAAAAACTTGAGTTATTGAATGAAAACACGAAAGATACTAAACTGTTTATTGTGATTAATCCTGCACAAAGTTGTAAAGTTTTGGACTGGGTCAATGAAACTAAATCTTTTGCAAAGGATATTGTGACGTACAGTCATGGAATAGAAGAGTGGTTGATATACAGTACTTCTGTTGGCAACCTGAATGAAACGCTTGATGTATTAAAAAATAGGGGTGTGAAGGTGAAGGCAGAACAGTTTTTCGATTTGCCGATTGATATGGTGTTCAATAGAAGCTTCGATTTTCTTGCCAATATGGGGCTCACTGATAGACAGTTGGAGATCCTGAAGACAGCGTGGAATTTAGGATACTATGACAAACAGAAAAAGATTACCTTGAAAGAGATAGCTAACAAATTTGATGTTTCTGAGCCTACTATCTGGGAGAGTCTGCGATCTGCCGAGTATAAAATAATGCTGTCCCTTTCCGACTACTTTATCTTCGATTTTTAAGTGTTAATAAGTAAAACGTTCCTTCCACGTTTATATAGAGAGGGTATAGTGTGCATTCATGAGCTGTTTAAATTGTTTCCAGTTACCTTCAATGGGATCAGGAAGGGCGGGAAGGTGATGTATCATGTGATCGGGATCCTTTAATCCTCCCCCTGTAATTACACAGACTACTCGTGTGTCAGTATCTATCTCCCCCTTCTCTTTTAGTTTTCTCGCCGCTGCAAGCACTACTGCGGAGGTAGTACTTGAGTATATTCCTTCTTTCCTGGCCAGTTGTAGAAGAGCGCTCATGGTTTCTTCATCTTCAACCATTACTGCGTTTCCGTTTGAGTCTTTTACCGCACGATATCCTTTATAGCTCACCTTGGGGATCCTTGTCTGTCTGGCTATCGTCAGTCCTGGAGTAACTTCTCTGATTTTCTCGTCTTCACTAAGAAGTGTTCTCGTGAGAGAGCCGGCGGCCGTAGATTCCGCTGCGACCATTTTTGGCAACGTATCAATGAGCCCTACTGTGTGAAGGTCTACAAATCCCTTCCAGATCCCATATAATGCAATCCCCTGTCCAGTGGGGACAATTACCATATCTGGACTTTCCCAATCCCACTGCTCGCAGAGTTCATAGGCAACTGTTTTGTATCCCTCTGAACCGTAGGGATCTCCAGCGGGTGAGAGGGTATAACTTGAAAACGAGTAACCATTGAGCGTATCAACACATTTTTTCATGAGCATATACCGATCGTCATACTGCTTTAAGTAGACGATTTTTCCTCCGTAAGATCGTGTCTGTAGAATTGCCTGTTTGGATTCATAGAGATTTTCAAAGCTGATTACTTCTGCCCCATACTTGGCACTGTATGCTGATGCAGCAGCAGCTGTATTTCCTCCACCGGCGATAATATAATGAGTATTAAATTTCTTTGCCATGAACATTCCAACAGCAGCCAGTCTATCTTTAAAAGTGTGAGTAGGATTTCTCGATTCATCCTTCACTGCTAACTTGTCGATTCCCCACTCTTTTCTCAAGGTAGTACATTCGAGTAGAGGTGTTCCTCCTTCCCCTAATGTTGTCTCTGTATCTAGTGTTATTGGCAGTAACTCTTTATATTTCCACACGTTATTCCTTTTTCTCTTCTCCAAAGCTTTTTTATCCACCTTCTCCTTAATTTTTTCGTAGTCATAGGAAACAGTTACATTTGATAGGAAATCCTCTTTTTTACAGCGGGGACAGCCTTCAAACATTTTTTTAAGATCGTATTTTTCTCCACAGTGAATACATTCCAGATGCGTCTCATACATTTTTATCCCTCTTCTACTTTTTTACGTATTTCTCTACTATCCATATTTTCTACGCCGAGATCGACGGCTTTTACTCCCTTTTTCCAGTAATTTTCTGCGTTTACCAGTGACCATGTTGATATGAGTGCCTTTGCTGTCTCAGCTGGGATTCCCAGAGAATTGCAGAGCGATACAATGGGTACAAGCCCATAGAGAAGGTCCTCCTGCACGTACTCGAGGGGACTTGGAAGCACGTACCCCTTCATTGGCTCACAGTTTTTCACTACCTCATATGTCGAAGTGCCTTCTGTTTCATAATAATCCAGTAGAATCTCTCTGAACGACATTAACTCGAGATCAAAGGTGTGTATAAGGTCCATCCTCTCTCTATCCACTGCATCAATCGTATCGGCAATCTTCGGCGAGATACCCTCCTGATAAAACTCAAACGTTTCTCCCCTTCTCTCTATCTGGGCCAGATTGAAGAGTGCGATGGGGACGTGAACCACAGGATTAAAGTTCTCTAAACTTGTTTCCAGCACGTTTTTACCAGGAAATAAGTTAGGAAAAATTTCTTTTAGTTCTTCGTGTACTGGTAACGTGGCTGGAGCTGGATACGCAGCAATTCTCATCTTTGACTTTATACCAGTGATCTTCACGTGATCGGGACCCACAGTCTGAGATATTAGGGGAAGAAGTGTGGTTTCGGCAATGGTGATATCTTCTCTTTTCTCTGTGGTAAGAAGTGATTGTAGGCGCAATGCTGCCCAGTATCCAGTAAATACTACAATCGCTGCGTTATTTTTAATATAAGGAAGACAACGTTCAATAAGCGTTCTGTGGCCGAATGCACGAGCGGCGATTAAAATATACTCTGCCTCTTCTACGATGTCTTCCATATCTGAAGACGCCTTGTGTACGGTGACAGTTCCCTCAACTACTCCAGAGACTGTAAGGCTTCCAGATTTCGCTATTTCTGCTACTCTCTCCGGTGTCCTGTTGTAAATGTTCACTTCGTGTTCTTTCAAAGCCACATATCCGGCAACACCAAGTCCAGCGCTACCGCCTCCTAGAATGGCAAGCTTCATGGTTTTTCCTCTTTCTTTCTTTTTTGTTGTTCTATAAGAATATTCTCCCTATTAGCTTAGTATTGCAGTTTCTAAGGATTCAAGCCTATTTTGTATCTTATTATATTAGGGGAAAGATATAATAAATTTTTCTTGGAATTACCATTAGAATTTACCCATGGTCGTGATATATTATGAAAAGAAAAAGAATTTTGTCCGGCACCCACTTTATGTTTGGCAATCATGCCGTTGTGGAAGGTGCGATTGCGGCAGGGTGTAACTTTTTTGCTGGCTATCCTATCACACCAGCCAGCGAAATCGCGGAGAGAATGTCCGAACGAATGCCTGAAGTCGGCGGAAAGTTTATACAGATGGAGGACGAACTCGGTTCCATCTACTCTTTAACGGGAGCTTCTCTTTGCGGTGCGAAACCTATGACCGCTACTGCCAGTGCTGGATTCAACTACATGCAGGAAGGACTTGGATACGCCTACGCTGTTGAAGCGCCTCTCGTGATAGTAGATGTGCAGCGATGTAGAGGAGAGAACTACGCAACTCACTCAGATGTGATGCAGATGCGGTGGGGTGCAAGCGGCGATTTCGAAGCAATCTGCCTTGCTCCCTCAACGGTTCAAGAGCTGTTCGATTACACAGTAAAAGCATTTAATCTGGCAGAAAAGTATAGAAATCCGGTAACAGTCATCTCTGAGATGATACTGAGCCACATGCGTGAGCGGCTGGTGATCCCGGAACCGGAAGAGATCGAGATAGTGAACAGGAAGAAACCCACGGTGCCTCCAGAAGAATTTCTCCCCTTCGAAGCAGAGGAGAATGATGTTCCTCCCATGCCTGCCTTTGGAGAGGGATACAAAATATTATACTCGCTTAACCCCCACAGTCCAGAGGGAAGAATTGACTGGGATCCCGATGTGTTTGAACACCTTTATGAACGCATTCTCGGGAAAATACGGAACAATGTGGACGATATCTGTGAGTGGGAGACATACTACGCAGACGATGCGGATATTCTTCTTGTGGCGTATGGAAGTGAGTGTAGACCAGCATTGGATGCGGTAATGAAAGCGAGAGACGATGGATACAATGTAGGACTGTTAAAACTCGTTACCATATGGCCGGTGCCAGAAAAGGCAATAGAGGATCTTTCGAAGAAGGTCGACACAATGATCGTGATGGAGATGAATGTAGGTAAGTACTTCTCTGAAGTGGATCGCGTAGGAAAGAAACACTGCAACGTTATCTCACTCCCAAAGAACAGAGGGATAATCCATACAACAGAAGAAGTTTTGAAGAAAATCGAGGAGGAATACAAATGAAAGTTAATCCACAAAGGAAATTTCTTCGGGAATGGGCACTACCACACTTTTTTTGTCCAGGATGTAGTGCAGGACAGATAATGAATTTATTTTTGCGTGCAGCAGATGAGATGGAGCTGGATATGGATAAATTAGTTGCTATCGGTGGTGTAGGGTGTACTGCAAGAGTTCCGGTGTATATCAAGGCAGAGGCTCTCCACGGCATCCACGGAAGAACACTCCCGTGGGCGACAGGAATCAAACTCCACAATCCTGAGCTAAATGTCGTAGTATTCTCAGGAGATGGTGGTATTGCAGCAATCGGTGGAAACCATCTTATCCAAGCAGCGCGAAGGAACTTAGATGTCACGGTGATCGTCAACAATAACATGAACTACGCGATGACCGGTGGTCAGGTGGCACCCACGACTCCTCTCGATCTATACACTACAACAACACCCCGAGGAAACAAAGAGCCCCTATTCGATCTCTGTGAACTGACCAAGGCTGCAGGAGGGACATTTGTGAGCCGGTGGACGACCAACTATCCGCGGAAGGTTATCCAGGACATAAAGGACGGGATGAACCACAATGGCTTTACGATGATTGAGATTATTGGGCAGTGTCCAACGCATTTTGGACGGTACGCACTGGGTTCTTCCAAGGCCAAGGATATCATGGAATGGATGAAAGAAAGAACTGTGACAAAAGAAAAAGCAGAAAAAATGGATGAAGAAGCACTGAATGGAAAAATCATCGTTGGAAACTTTGTGAAAAAAGATCGTCCCACATTGGAAGAGACATATGTAGAACTAGAAAAGAAAGCACAGGAGGAAGATTGAGATGTCTGAGAAAACAGTAATACGATTTTGTGGCTTTGGTGGACAGGGCATTATTCTTTCCTCTGTAGTATTCGGTAGAGCAGCAGTTGAGTACGGCGGCAAACATGGCGTGCAAACACAGTCCTTTGGTTCCGAGGCAAGAGGAGGAGAATGTAAATCTGAACTCACATTGTCCGATGAGCACATCAATTCTCCCATCGCAGATATGGCGGATATACTTGTAGCCATGTCCCAACAAGCCTACGAGAGATATATTGACACATTAAAAAAGGATGGATTGCTTGTAATTGATCCCGATATGGTCAAAGAAATCAAAGATCGGAAGGATGTACAGAGAGTAGAAGTGCCTGCCACGAAGACAGCATCTGAAAAAATAAAAAAGCAGATAACAGCGAATATGGTAATGTTGGGATTCCTACAGGACTTTACAGGGCTGATATCCAAGGAGAATCTCAAAAAAGCCGTCAAAGATTCAGTTCCTGAGAAGTTCCTTGAAGCCAACCTGAAAGCCGTAGATGAAGGTATTAAGATCTCTGAGGGTATCAAAAGGGAGATTTCATGAGGCTTTACGAGTTTGAGGCCAAAGATATCTTTCGCACATATAAGATACCAGTCCCTACGGGTGTAGTAGTGACAACAGAGACTGATCTTTCATCTGCAGTGGAGAAGACATCCTTCCCTATTGCAATGAAATCACAAGTACTTACCGGAGGACGAGGGCTCGCAGGAGGAATACAATTTGCAGAGACAAAGGAACAAGCTGCTGCAGGGATAAAAGAACTGCTGGGCTCAAAAATAAAAGGATATACAGTAAAAAAAGTACTTCTCGAGTCCAAAGCTGAGATAGAGGAGGAAATATACCTGGGCATCACGCTAGATAAGGAGAACAACTGTCCAGTTTTCATCGCATCTTCTGAAGGAGGAGTGAACATCGAACGTGTAGCTGAAAAAACTCCGGAAAAAATCTTAAAAATACGAATTGATGTGTTTAAGGGATTGAGCAACTACGAACTGCGACGCATCGCAAAGAAAGTAGGAGTGGGACGAGAGCTATACGATATCTGTAAAAAGATGTATACTCTCTTCATGGAACGTGATGCCAATCTTGTAGAAATTAACCCACTCGTAGTCACGCGCGATGGATCGTTGCAGGCCGTTGACGCGAAGGTGGTACTCGATAACAAGGCATCGTACAGACAGCAGATCTTTTCGCAACTGGAACGAGAAGGAGATGCACAAGAAAAGAAGGCAGAAGAGTACGGTCTCTCCACCTATATAGAGCTCGACGGCGATATCGGACTCATCTCGGATGGTGCGGGAACGGGCATGCTCACCCTCGATCTTATCAGTGATGAAGGAGGGAAGGCAGCGAATTTCTCTGAAATGGGCGGTGTGACGACGCCCGATACAATAAAAAATGCGATGATATTGGTTTCATCGAATCCAAGTGTGAAGGTAATGCTTATCAGCATGATCGGTGGATTGAACAGAATGGATGAGATGTCTGAGGGCATCATTGCATTTTTTGAAGAACATGAACAGATGCCTGTGGTAATACGAATGAGTGGGACACTCGAGGATGTAGGAAAAAAGATGTTGCATGAGGAAGGATTTGAAACCTTTGACAACCTCTATGAAGCAGTGCAAAAAGCTGTAGAGCTAGCGGGAGCGTGTTAATTATGGCAGTATTTATCGATGAAGACACACGAGTCCTTGTTCAGGGTATTACGGGCAGAACAGGATCCTTCCAGACAAAAATAATGAAGAAGTATGGAACAGAGATTGTTGCCGGTGTGACACCTGGAAAGGGTGGTCAGAGCGTCGATGGTATTCCTGTCTATGATTTTGTGGAGGAAGCAACTGCCGAGCATGAGGTTAACGCTGCGATCAGTTTTGTACCCGCGCGGTTCACGTTGGATGCTGCGTATGAAGCGATAGATGCAGGAATCAAGTTTATCGTGATGACAGCTGAAGGAATACCGAATGTTGACATTCTGAAGATGCTACAGTACGCACAGGCAAAAAATGCACGAATACTGGGCCCTGACACACCGGGCCTTATCTCTCCGGGGAAGTGTAAGGTGGGCGTTCATCCACATATGTTCTTCAAAGAGGGAAAGGTGGGTGTTGTCTCCAAAAGTGGTGCACTTTCTTATGAAGTATGCAAATCAATGACAGAAGGATCTGTGGGGCAGTCTACCGTTGTTGGTATTGGCGGCGGACCGCTCTGGGGAACTTCGCAGACAGATGTCCTGCGTCTGTTCCAAGAAGATGAACAAACAGAGGCAATTGTTCTCTTGGGTGAGATAGGTGGAACGATGGAAGAAAAAACAGCGAAATACATTAAGGAGAATATAGAGAAGCCTGTAATTTCTCTTATCGTAGGACGATCTGCCCCACCCGGAAAAAAGATGGGACATGCAGGTGCTATTATAGAAGGAGAAGCAGGAACTGCAGAGCACAAAATCAACGTGTTAAAAGAAGCTGGGTCCTTCATAGCGAAAACTCCTCAGGAAATACCCAAATTAGTATTAGATATTATGTAGGAGGAAAGAAAAATGGCAAAAATTCATATAGACAGAACAGTATGCAAAGGCTGTGAGTTATGTTTATACGTATGTCCAAAGGATGTATTTGAGATGTCTGATGAAAGAAATGAGAAAGGATACAACTACTCCATAGCGAAACGCCCAGAAGACTGTATACTGTGCAAGAACTGCGAAATGAACTGTCCTGATCTTGCGATATACGTAGAAGAAGATTAATTTTTTATTTTATTTTTTCTTGATTTTTATACTGTTCCCACTCAGTCTCCAGCATACTCATTATATACACATTGTAATATTTACTATTGATTTTTCGTGCATCACGTAAAAGACCCTCTTTTGCAAATCCAATTTTTTCATAACACGCAATGGCCTGTTTATTTATTTGCCACACACGTAGTTCAATCCGATGGAGATCCAACTCTTCAAATCCTCTCCTCAGTATCGCCTTCATTATTTCTGCTCCGATTCCCTTTCCCCGCAACTCGGCGGGTCCCACAAGCACTCGGCCTACTCGTGCGGAGTGTGTCTTCCTGTCGATATTATCGAGATCTACATGGCCCACTACTCCTTCTGCAGTTGTATCGATCGCCTTGAAGATCATTCTGCGTGGAGGCTTCTCTTTGCTCTTTTCAACGTATTTTTCCAGTTGAGATTCGTCCAGCGGGTACGAAAATTCGGGTCCGCCCCACTGGAGCAACAGTGTCGGCGAGTCCAGCCATTCGATCAGTCGTTGAAAATCATCTCTAGTAAACGGCTTCAGCTGTATCATCATTGTTATCACGTCCTATCCGTATGTTAATAAATGCTGTCGCTATCATGTAGAGAAAAAGATATAAATATGGAATTCACTGGAGACAGTGAGGCAGAAGAATGAGAACGTATGATCTAATAAAAATAAAGAATAGAGGAATTATAGAACTTCCAGAGGACATTGCGTTGGAACTTGGAATTGTGGAAGGAGCATATTTTCTAGCAGAAATAGATGAAAAAGATAAAGAAGTATCCTTTGAGAGGGTAGCTCTTCCTGGTAAGGATCTGGTGGAAATCAACGCGGTTTTGGAGGATAAACCAGGTGTTCTTGCAAAAATAGCTTCTGAACTCGGAAAAAGGAAAATAAATATACTCTTCAATGAGGCAGATGAGATAGAGTATGGAAATCTTTCGGCCTTAGTTGTGATAGTTGATATGTCACGGTCAACAGGTCCCCTCGAAGATGTTGAGAAGAAATTACGAGAGATGAGCTTTGTAAAGGAATTGGAAGTTAAAAAAATAACTTAAAGAAAAAACAGTATAATGAAAAATAGTAGAATACACAAAATATAAATGTTAATATCTCTGGAAACGATTTTGTTGAGGTTTTTACAGATGATATCTGCGAGATGAATAATTTCGTTGTATATTTTCCCAGTGTCATGCTCTTTTATTCTGAATAGCCCCATTTTTTCTCCAAAAATGAAAATAACTGCTCCCAGAAAAATAGAGAGAGCACCTTCTAAAAGATGGCTTAAACTCCAAAAATCAAATCCTCCGGCATACAGATTCTCAAATATGAAGTTCGGAAACACTCCAATAAGTATACAAGCAATAGAAAGCACGATCATTGAAATGACCATTAATAACGGTACCTCCTCTGTTTTTTTTAGGTTGTCGGGAAGCTCACCAAAAAATACATGTTTATTTAGTTTACAGATTAGTGTGAAAGTTCCTGCACATACAAAAATAAAAGTAATTTTTAAAGAAGTATCGGGGATTGCACCAAAAATAACTGTTTTACTTGCAAATCCGTTGAATAAAGGCATTCCGGCGATGGCGAGGCTTGCAATTATACAGGATATCATGGTGTACGGCATTTTTTTGTACAATCCACCTAATTTCCCTATCCTTCTCTCTCCTGTGGAATATATTACAGTTCCCATACAGAGAAATAGTAATCCTTTGAAGAGCGCATGGTTTATCATGTGGAATATACCACCTGCAATACCAAGGGAGGATAGGCTTACTCCTAAGAGCATATACCCCACCTGACTGATACTTGAGTATGCCAGCATCCTTTTGACATCTGTCTGAACTAACGCCAATATTACCCCAAAGAGCATTGAGAGTACAGCGATAGTCTCCATCCAGTATATGGCCTCTTGTACCATGAAAAGACGTATTAGTCCATACACACCAATTTTTATTGTGATTCCAGAAAGCAATGCAGATACAGGGGAGGGTGCAATAGGATGTGCTTCCGGTAGCCAGAAGTGTAAGGGGAAGGCTCCAGCCTTCACTACACATCCAATAATGAATAGAAGGACTGAGATCCCTTGGAGATAGTGGAATCCAAAACTGCCATTGTGAACGTATACCCACACTAATGAGATTAAGAGTAATCCTCCCCCTGCGAAACACACGATCAAGTACATAAACCCTGTTCTTCTCGCTCGTTCAGTCCCTTTATGCATCACCAAAAAGAACGAGAATAGAGTCGTCATTTCAAAAAATATGTAGTATGTCAGGAGATCACCGGAAAGGAAGCACCCCATGGTGAAGCCCATGGTCAGGAGCAACAGTGAATAGTACCTGGTACTGTGTTTCCTGACCCAGTTCAAGGAGTAGAGGATAATCATCATATGCAAAAATAACACGACAGACAGTATCACAAAGTTCATTCTGTCCACTATAATATGCAGATCAAAAATGTTGGCAGGAGAAATATCTATCGTATGTTCGGCTGATATTTCTTGGTATACAGTAAGAAATGACAGAAAGGAGAGGACAGACACAAGAAGTGAAATATATCCTCCCGATTTTTTTGTGAGGAGAATTATAGATGCACCAATGAGAGGAAATAGAAAAATAAAAAGTATATTCATACTCCACCCCCTAACTCTTTAGCAACAAGTTCTATAATATCTAGGATCAACATGGGTAAAACTCCAAGAACAACACATGCGAAAGAAGTTATATATAGGGGTATTTGCTTCAAATAAGGTGATCTTTGAATTTTTACATTTTCGTATAAATAATAAAAGGCTCTAAGATTGTATATTGCAGATATAATACTTGAAAAAACGATTACCCCTGCGTACAGTATATTTGAGGTCTCTATGGCAGCAATACACACAAAGTATTTTCCAATGAATCCACAGGTGAAGGGTAACCCTATCAGTGATATACATCCTATAAAAAAAGCCAAGCTCACAGAAGATCCACCTTTTAAATTATAGATATTCAGATCGCTGACCATTCCAGAACACAGAAAAAGACACGTCTTTGCTAGCGCATGGGCAACAACCATGAAGAGAGCACCGATAATTCCTGTTTCTGTTCCAAAACTGAGTGCCAGGAAGATTATCCCTATCTGGCTAATGCTCGAGTACGCCAGCATTTTCTTTAGATTATTTTGAGCCAACGCCAAAAAAACTCCGAAAAGAATGGTAACTGCACCCACAACTAGTAACACTTCATTCATTTCCAAAAAATTTGTTCTGAACACTGTATAAAAAAGTCTTAACATCGCATATATACTTACCTTTGACACTACTCCTGAGAACACTGCAGATACTGAAGAGGGTGCAAGAGAGTATACATCGGGGACCCAGAAATGGAGAGGAAAAATTCCTGATTTGATTCCCAGGGCTGTCAAGAAGAAGAGAAATGTTATTTTAGGGAAGGGTATATTCATTGAAGAGATAACATCCATATTTAACACACCGGTGGTTTCATAGAGGATTCCCACCCCGAATAGAAAGAACATGGAGGCTATACCCCCCAGTATTATATACTTAAAACTTGCCTTGTACGATCGTTTTTCCTCAGATATTGCAAGAATATACGCAGAGACAGAAAGTATCTCAAAAAATACGTACATATTGAATATATCTCTCGTTAGCAAGACGCCCTGCATCCCTGCTGTCATTAAAAGATACAAAACTTTGTATTTCGTCGATTTGTGCAATGAATACACCATGACTAGGACTAGTAACACTAACGAGATGGAAGAGAAAAAAAAACTCAGACTGTCCATCTCCAAATTTATACCTAACAGCGCGCCTTTTTCCCCAATGCTGTACACGATGGTATCTTCGGAGTTTATCGATGGAAAAATTCTTATAAGAACTACAAGAGGCAATACTAGTCCTAGGATCGATAAAATATTTTCAAGAAATGTTTCTTTCTCAAATCTAGGTAAGATCCGTAGAAGTGAGAGGATAAATGATAGAAGAAGTGGTACCACAATAATAAATATTATATCCATCAACGATCCTCCAGTATTTTTATATCAAGTGAGCTGTACTCTTCATAAATCTTCAACGCTAGAACTAATGCTAATGTGATAGTACATACCTCCACAACGATCGTTGTGAGCATCAGCGCATGAGGAAGGGGATCTACATATATGGTGGTGCCTGTGACTATCGGTGCTACTCCGTTCTCTACATATCCAAGACTTACAAAAAGAAGAACAAGTCCAGTGGAGATAATCATTAGCCCAAAGAGTATCTTGAAGATATGTTTTTTCGTTGTCATTCCATACAACCCAATAAGTATCAAAATAATGCCTACATATATCCCATGTATAACCATCTACTCCCTCCTTTCAATATAGTGTAACACAGTGAAAAAGAGGATAGCGAATCCTCCTGCGACCTTTATTCCAATTGCAATGTTTATAAACGGTATTGTTCCACCACTGAGTATTGTACCAGTAGTTCCTTTGGAAACAAAATTTGAAAAAAGAACTCCTCCGAAGAGAATTCCTACGAGTCCTATCAACAGAAAGATCAATGCACCCACATTTTCAAATATGGAAAGAATTCTTTTTTGCTTTTTGATTCCAAACACTATATACATTAACAGAACACATGTCCCGAGTATCACGCCCCCCTGAAATCCACCTCCAGGCGTGAGATGTCCATGGACTATCATATATATTCCAAAAAGGATCATAAATGGGATGACAATGTTAGTTGCCGTTTCAACGATTCTAGAACTCACTTCGTATCACCTCTTAGTATTATAGAAACTCCGAGGATTGCTGTAAAGAGGACAACAGTCTCTCCAAGTGTATCATATACCCGATAGTCTGCAAGGATAGCCGTGACTAAATTCACTGCCCCCGTTTCAGCATCTCCTTCTTCGATATACATCTCCGCCGCAGTACCAACGTCGTTTCCGAACTCTACCTGCAGAGTGGAGAGTATAATTACTCCAAAAATTGCCACAACGATGATTCCTACTATTCTTCGCATTGTTCATACCTCTCTGTTTTGTATATTATAAAAATAAAGATCCCGAAGAGCGCTCCTCCCGCCACTATCGATGAAAGTGCGACATCCGGAGCCTGAAGCTGAAATAGTACGACGGCAAAAATCGCACTGAGAACTCCATAAAGGATGATTGCCCTAATAAAGTCTTTACTTTCGAGTATTCCAATGGCTACGCCTATGAGTACAACTAGGAGGATCTCATGAATGATCCCATGCATACATGTCCACCACCGTGATTTCATCAGGTTCAATCCCACGATCATGCGCAGTTTTCGCTAAGATATGGGAAACAACAGGATTAAGGAGAAAGATCAGTACAACAATTGTCAGAATCTTGAGTGTGGTTAGTGTGAACCCTGTATAGAACGTCAGTGCCAAAAGTATCGATAAAGCGCCTCCTGTATCGCATTTTGTCGATGCATGGAGTCGTGTGTAGACATCAGGAAACCGTACTACTCCAATGGCTCCAAAGGTCATTACTGCGCATCCGATGAGGAATAGTAGAAGTTCAAGCATGTTATGCCTCCAGTAGTATTGATTTTGTAAGAATCAATGGGCCTAAGAAATTGATCAGTGAATACGCTATCGCGAGATCCAAAAAGATCGTTTTTTCATAGAGTACTGAAAGCAGGACAAAAAGAACGATCATTTTTGTTCCTATAGTATTGAATCCTATCATTCTATCAATTGCCGTTGGGCCACAGAGAACTCTCACCATGCAGAGTAGAGAGGTAGCAATGAGAACAATGACTACAATTGTCAGGGGATCTACCAGAATATCTTCTCCAACCATTTATCCAAACCTCCTTTTATTATATCTCCTGCTCTTTTTGAGCTAAATGTTTTAACATCTATCCAGTGTACATACAACGTATTTCCCTCAAGGGTTTCCTTTACATCTACTGTAAGTGTCCCAGGAGTGAGCGTGATAAGATTTGCCAGTGCGGTAATCCCCATGTCCGATCGAAGATCTGTCTTGATTTTCACTATTCCTGGTCTTATATCCATGAGTAATACATGCCTTGCCACATTAGCATTCGCTTCAATAAGCCGGAATACATAGATAAAAATCAGTTCCGGAACGTAGATCAACAAGAACATTAATATTCTTTCTACTAAATTTCCCTTGCCTCGTATATCTTTTGTGAAAAGTTCGTAGGTGAAGAGTGAGACACCGAGGGAAAGGATCAGTCCTATTAAGAGCGAGGGTATTTCAAAACTTGAAGAGAGAATGATCCAGTATAGAAATAATACCCCGCATGTCAGCATTATTTTTTGACGTTTGCTCAGAGTTTTCCTGTACTTTAGCTCTGTTTCAACTTTCTCTTTGATTTCATCAGCACGTTCTCTGAGATAGAAATGCATCTTTGACATACAATGTATTATGGTATTAACATTATAAAACTTTATCTTTCTAGAGCCGTATTCTTCCAAGCCTATATATACTCATCCATCATTTTTTTGGCATGGATGTAGAAAAAACACTGGTAGAGATGGTAAAAATAAACTCCGCAGGACAGGATAAAACAGCGATCGTATCGTATATGGAGACTGTGTTTCAGGAGATGGGAATGGAGTATGACATCTATGGCTCTAAAAGTCCCTCCATAGTAGCCAGCAATGGAAAGGATGGACTTGTTTTTTCTGGACACATAGATACTGTGCCGATCGGTAAAAAATGGAGTGCTGCCCAGGGAGAGATAAAAAACGGAAAGGTCTTTGGGAGAGGGGCATGTGATATGAAAGGGGGAGTAGTAGCGGCTCTTGCAGCAGCTGAGAGACTGTTAGAGATGGATACCTCCTTCTCAGTAGTGCTGACCACTGATGAGGAAACGACGATGGAGGGGGCCGAAAAGCTAAGCCAAATCATGAAAGGGTCCCACTGTGTGGTTTGTGAGCCCACCGATCTTAAACTAAGCACCCAGGAGAAGGGTATACTCCGGATATTACTGAGGTATTATGGACATTCATGTCATTCTGCACGAGTTTGGGAGGGGGAAAATGCCATATATAAATCATTAAACACGATAGAAGCACTTAAATCTTTTGAAAATGATCGAGATGGTATTACAGTTAACTTGGGCAAGATACAGGGCGGTGAAAAAGCGAATGTTGTTCCTGACGCTGTGGATTTAAAAATAGATATCCGATATCCTCCAAGGTATACTGTGGAAGATGTACGTAGCTTGTTCTCTTTCGACGCAGATGAAGAAAAAACAATGCTTCAGATAGAACCATTGGTGTTAACTCCCCCTAAGGAGTTTTTAGAGATCGTAGGAGAAACAACAATAAGTTATTTTGCTACAGAAGCAGTGAAATTTAGCAAATATATGCCCACGGTCATTTTAGGTCCGGGAGATCCATCATTTGCGCACCAGATTGATGAGTATATAAAGATAAAGGATGTGGAGAGAGCTGCTGATATATACGAGCAGTTTGCTAGAGTATCTCTACCATAGCCATTTTCTCAAATATCTCTCTCTTGTCAGTGGTACCAAAGAATTTTTTTATTTTCTCTTCTTTCCCGTTTATGGCCGTGATACCCTGGGCCTTGGGCATTAAAACACCTATTTTCTTCATCTTGTCTTTAAGTCCGAGTTCCATTGCCTCTGATATCTGATTCCTCCCTGAGAGTCTCACGAGAAACTCTATTTTGGGATCGTCAGCAATGTTTTTTCCTCTTTCGAAAGCTTTTTTCATGAGATAGTATGCAAACATTACTTGTTCCTCGTCCACTATATATTCAGGATCGAAAATGTATCCATCATAAGACGCGAGTATTTCCTCTTTTGTCATAGTAATTTCTACCACAAAGATCTTCATATTCTTCCATCAATAGAAAACTTTTTATGTTGCACGGTAGGTTATTAGTGTTGATAATCAACATCCTCCACTTTTACAAAGCAGTATAACCGAAAGGTATTTAAAGGATATTATGCAGATAATATCTAGATGCATATGAGGATATTATTTCCCGAAGTGAAGAATCATGAAACTGATTTCAGTACAAATTCCCGAACTCTATCTGGAAGGGATAGACATGATGGTGAACTCTGGATATTACGCGAACAGGAGCGAAGCTATCAGGGTAGCAGTACGCGATATGATTGTCGAAGAAGTAGGGGGTTTTCAGGAGATAGAGAAGAGAAGATCAGTATTACGATCCTCCCAGAGAGAGGAGGGAGAGGAAGAAGAATGAAGGTGAGACAATGAAGAGTATTTTGGAGAATGCAGGACAACATGTTAACTATACCGAAGAGGAAGATTTTGGGAGAGCTCGAATTGCCGTAATAGGCGTAGGTGGCGCAGGAAACAATACAGTTAACCGACTACACACGATGGGTGTTCTCGGAGCAGAAACAATTGCTATGAACACGGATAGACAACACCTAGACACCATCGACGCAGATAGAAAAATGCTCCTTGGCAGGGATCTTACTGAGGGGCTTGGCGCTGGTGGTGATCCCGATGTGGGATTACGAGCTGCACAGGAAGACAAACGCAAAATAAAAGAGTTGTTGGAAGATATACAACTTCTGTTTCTTACCGCAGGCATGGGGGGCGGTACAGGTACTGGTGCGTCTCCTCTTATCGCACAAATTGCAAAAGAGATGGGGATTCTTACTGTCGGCGTGGTGACTCTTCCCTTTGAGATGGAAGGAGATGTCAGGCTGAAAAAGGGGCGTGCAGGACTTAGAATGTTACAGGATAACTGTGATACCGTTGTTGCTCTCGATAACAATAAATTAATGGCGTTGGTCCCAGAACAGCCTGTAAGTTATGCATTTAGTGTCGCCGATGAAGTACTCGCAGAGATGGTCAAGGGGCTCTCGGAGACAATCACACAACCGAGTCTTGTGAATCTCGATTTTGCGGACGTACGTGCTGTAATGGAAGATGGCGGTGTGGCTATGATAGGTGTAGGCGAGTCCAATTCCACAAATAGAGCAGAAGAAGCGGTTGGTGAAGCACTAAGAAACAAACTACTGGATGTTGACTACTCCGAGGCTAAAGGAGCCCTAGTCCACTGTTCCGGTGGTTCCAATATGAAGTTGTGTGAAGCGAACCAAGTCGGAGAGTTAGTGAAGAAGATGGTGGATGAAGAAGATGGACAGGTGCTCTGGGGTGCAAGAGTCGATGAAAATCTGAAAGAATCCATGAGAGTCATGATTATTATGACCGGTGTGGAATCGCCATGGATCAGTGGTAAAAAAAATAACGACGGACCTGTTAATAAAGAACTTTCTTTCAAGCAGTTCAGTCGAAAGAGAAGGAAGAAAGCAGCCTATTGGCCCAGTTTTGGATTAGATTCAATCTAATTAAGGAGGGGTTCCTCAGCCTCCTTCCCCCTCCTTATTTGCTCTCTCGTAGCGTCTTCGTACTACTTCGAGTGTTCCGGAGGAGCTGTAGTTCTCTCGATATTCTAATTGCATAACCGTACCCTCCAGCGATCTTTTTTGGAGTTCAAGTTCTACCCACTCTTTATCTTGATCGGGACCTAAAAAAATAATGTCAGGTTCTATTTTTTCTATAACTTTAAAAAAATCCTTTTTATCTCCTAAATATGCTTTTTTCACAAATTTTATACTCTCAATGATCAGTTTTCTTTCATTTTCATTGAATATAGGTTTTTTTCCTTTGATTTTCTTTACATTTTCGTCTCTTGCTATTATTACATGTAGGTCTCCATGACTACTCGCTTCTTTTAGGAAATAGATATGGCCTGGATGGAGGATATCGAATGTACCTGCAACAACAACTTTCATGGTATCACATATTATCCTGATATTATCTCGTTCCATCTGTACTGTTTTGGAAATATAACGAATTGATACATAAAAACATATCGCAATTTTTATAGCATATTGCATTTTTTTATAACTTAAATTATCTTAGACCATTTTAACGAAAATAAAAAGCTTTTTAAACATATTTGACGTATTCCTTTATAGGAGAGAGAGGAAACAATGAAAAACATCGCAAAAAAATTTGTGGTAATTGTAGTTTTAATTTCTTTGATGATGGTAGTAGTTCCATCCCAGGCACAACCTTTGGAAGTATGGGTGGATGACGATGGTCCAGATAATGGACACGATCACTTCAATACGATCCAAGAAGGTATCGATGCTGTTGCAATCGGCGGCACTGTTCACGTGGCAGCAGGAACATACGCCGAAAATGTTTTGATTAATAAGTCAATTGATCTCCTTGGCAAAGATAAAGATACGACAGTGCTTGAGCCGGGAAATGGAAAGGGATTTTACGTTACCGTAGATTCAGTGACAATTACAGGCTTCACTATCCAAAACTGTAAGAGTAAAGCTGTGCAACTGAGAAACAACGAAGACTGCACGATCTCTGATAATATTATCACCCACAGTAGTTATCCAATACATCTCAGTAGCGCCAGCAACATTACTATTTCTGACAATATTATCTCCCACAATGGTCCTGGAGGTTCCGCTGTATGGTGCACCGGTACGAGCAATAATAACATTATTATCGGAAACACGATGTCATACAACGATGGTGGCGTGTGGATTTACGGCGGTCATAACTATGTTATTTCTGATAATAGTATCTACCACAGTAAGATCACTGGTATAAGTTTCATGTTCGGTAGTAATAATCATACAGTTTCACGTAACGAGATTTCGTATAACACTGATGGTATTAGTACCAGCTGGGGCGGGAGTAAGAATAACACCATCACCGAAAATACAATTAAATATAATACCGATGATGGTATAGACATTCAGAACACAGATGATACAAATAATGAAATTCATCACAACTATATTTATGAAAACGCAGACTACGGCGTGCACTCTCAAGCCTTTGTGGATGCGACTCACAACTGGTGGGGCGATACCAATGGTCCTAGCGGCGGTGTCACTGATCCGATAACAGGCATGAAAGCTGATGGGGCGGGAGATAGGATTTCTGTAAATGTACATTTCTATCCCTGGACTGAAACACCGCCTCCACATCTCCGAGAGGAGGAAGTGTCGACTGTATATCCCCCTATAGAGCGGATCTTCGATATTACCATTGCACACGTTGCTTCTGGAGGAACCTATGCTGTACAAGATGGAAAGAGAATAGGAACACTTTCCCTCGAAGAGGGTACCCATACCTTGGAAATAGGCGTGTCGAACACAGGTATATTAACAGCGCATGATGTCATCCTCACAATAGAAACACCGGAGGGCATGAGCATAGATGTATCGCCAAAAAGTACAGATATAGAGCGATTATCCGTAGAGGCTTTTACAATCACACTGAAAATTTCAGATACCATTGAAGATGGAGAGTATACTCTTACACTGAACGCCGAGGCCCCCTTTGCCCACGATACGCTTCTTCTCACGATTTACGTAGAATAAACGACTGTATTTTTGTCTTCTATAGTTTTATTATCGTATATTTTTGCGAGCGTGATTTTTTCTGCATTGATGGAATTTCCATACTGTTGAAATAGATTTTTTCCTGTGATATATTGATCCATGGTAATGTCTACAAGTGTGTTATCGACAATAACAAGGGTGTGAGAAATGGGCTGAAGTAGTGAGTTCTTCGAGGTGATATCAATGACATAGATTTTTGCATCATATCCCTGAGAAATACACGCAGCAGCATAGAGAATTGTGAGATCCTCACAATCTCCACCTCCCAACTCTATTGTTTCTTTGGGATAGAATATTGTTTCGGGAAGAGAGCTCAGGAGAAGTTCTTCCCTGTCAAGGGGCACTTTTATCCATATTTTCTCCTTTAGATCATACGCTAAAAAGAAGTTCCACTCCTGCACACCTTCGGATGTGACGGTAAAAGGATCGTAGTAGTAATAGAAATTGGTTACGATATATTCATATAGATCTTCCAAAAAATTCTCTTTTTCTATATCTTCAACCATGGTTTCGAGTTCCTTAGATTCTTTTATAAACTTTCTCGGATCTTTTTGATATTCCTCAATAGTCTCTTTTAGTTTATAGTTGTATCTCCGCAGTACATTCGACAACCTTTTCGCTGATGCGGTATAGAGCTCATTTTCCTTATGAAGTTCTTCAACATTTTTTTTCATTTCGTCAATTTCTTGTTCTTTTTCTTCAATCGTCTCATTTTTTTCTTCAACCTTTGACATTAAGTTGTTTTTTTCACTGTTCAGTTTTTCTACCTCGTGCTCTAAATTACTAATTGTACTATCTTTTTCTGTTAAGAGCTCTTTCAACTCTCCACTACTATCGATATTACGCGTAATTATTATATAGTTGCTTTTTTCTGTTTTGAGCCTCAAAATATGGAAGCTTGCAGAGTAACTTACAAGAAGGGTGATTAGTACCATAGCTATTAATGCAACTATCGCCTTGTCTTTATCCGAGAGATTCATATATACATCGTATAATTGAATCTTATATATCTTTCTAATCAAAAAATGTGGAGGCGAGTATCTCCTCTAATCTTTCAACAAGTTCGTCCACGTTTGTTTCAAACCGTGTTTTACAGAGATGGAGTACCTCTTCATCATATGTCCTGAGAAGTTCATCTACTTTCCCCTTGTTTATCTGATAACTTTCCTGTATTTCCCGATATCGTTTGTGGAACCCTTCTATATACTTTGCAATGAGATGCTCCAGTTGGGACTCGGTTATCTCATCAGCAATGTTTTCAAGCCCTATTTTTTTGAATGTCATCCAGACAGTAATGAGATCTTCCTCCGGTGTTCTCCTCAACCGCTCTCTCAGAAAGGCAAACTCATAATCTATGTTGTATATGGGGTTAAACACGTCATCCCTGAACTCTTCCACGATTTCACTCTTCAAAATTGAGAGATTCGCACGTTCATTGTGGAATCTATCTCCCAGACCAATGCAGTGGGCGTCTGCAGCAGCTTTTCCAAGGTAGTACACGAAATTAAAGGCTACTTTCTCTGTTGATATGCGTTCCATTGCATGACAGTCCACCCCGTCCAGCCATTCAATAAAAAGTCTCCCATTCTCCTTGGTAATATCAAACACCCTTGCACCGAGATAGCGATAAATCTTCGATGCTAGCATTTCCTCTCGGGAAAACAATCCACTTTTTTTTACTATTACCATTCGAGGGGCGTGATAATCTTCCTCAAATACCATTAAAAAGGGTTTTCTTGACGTGTTAAACTGCATGACCTCCTTGGGTGCCTTACCATAGACCTCTTCCCCTATCTTTTTCGCCTCTTCCGCGGATGTTTCATCGATTTGTTCAAGATCCTCAAACTGAGGCGCTTCGAATTCAAAAGATACATCATTTTTTTCTTCGAGCGAAAGTGTTAGATCCCTACCAAGATTTCTCCACGCATAGTATGCCACTTTCCCAGCATGTGCCAGTTCTTCTCCATTCTTTTTTCTGAATTTTTCTCTCACAAAATTTCGCCATTCAGAATAGGAAATATCTGGCATCTTTTTGAGGTATTCCATTGCCTCTGGCCCATACCGGTACTCACAGACCATGGTATCACTTGTACGACTCTACCACATGTTTTATTACCGTGAGACTGTACAACCACAATGTCTCGAGGGAGCTTTCTGGTTCAATGGAGTAGTGTTGGACATTCCGCACCCGTACAGCGTACCGCGCAAATTGGGAAAGAGAGTCTATCATTTTCTCCTCTTTGTTCTCTTTTGCGTACTTTAAAGCCTTTAATGGACTATATTCCTCTTTCTCAACAAAAAAACTGTTTAATAAAATGTAAAAACCAAAGGAATAGTATGAATACTCCTTGTCAGAGTATATAGCAGACTTTTCATAGAAATAATTGGAAAGTTCCTTTATTTTTTCTTCATTTTTTTCATTATAGATGAGAAATGCAATATCATCGTATATTTTTTTACGTTCCTCGTCGGATTTCAGCCTTTTCACGGTAATTTTGTCCATGGTCTGTATGCTCCCAAGAATTTAAAAATATACTGGAGATATATTCTCCATGGATATTGTACTCGACAACAGAGAGTCATGTATTGTGGATCTTCTACTGGAGTACGATCCGGAGATGGCCCAGCTCTCTGTGGGTGATATACTCGTTCTCAAGGGGAATAAGGGGGTACTGATAGAGAGAAAATCTCCTTCAGATTTTGTTTCCTCAATACGAAGCAACCGATTATGGGAACAGCTTTTGAAAATGATAAAAAATGATACAGTCGGTCTGTACAAAATAACTCGACGAATGCTCGTGATCCATGGAGAGTTCGATCCATTCATCGAACGGGCACAGATTTTTGGTGCGTTTATGGAGATCCTGTTTGTCTATGAAATTCCTATTGTGACCGTGAAAAATGACAGTGAATTTAAAGAGTTTTTTAGGGTGCTTGTCCAACGAGAACGGAAAGAGTCCAATGAAAAGATACCGCAGGAACGGTGGTATCGAAAACGGTTACGGGGCGATCTCCCTGAAAAAGATAAAAAAATATACATTCTGGCGTCATTGCCATATATCGGGAATACCTTAGCGAAAAATCTTTTTGCCCACTTCGAGTCTATCGCTTCTATTGCCACTGCCTCGAAAAAGGAGTTGCAAGAAGTGGAGGGTATCGGAGAAAAAAGGGCAAAAATGATATACCGGATGTTGCATTAGAAACATTTATTACACGCGCCTATGAATACGATGTAGGTGATCCGTATGTACGTGAAAAAGGCTGATGAGATAAAAAGGGAAGATGTAGAGATCGCAGAGAAAACAGAAATTCAGTGGATGATAGGAAAGAATGCAGGAAAGAACTTTTATATGCGAAGATTCACCATGCACCCCGGGGGCTCCATGCCAAAACACTACCATAACAACTATGAGCATGAACAGTACGTCCTGAAGGGAAAACTGAAACTGTATGTGGGCGATGAAGTTACTGTGGTAGAAGCTGGTGATGTGGTATATATCCCTGAAAACACACCTCACTGGTACGAAAACGAAGGCGATGAGGACGCGGTATTCCTCTGCATGATTCCGAAAAAAGATGAACCTCATATGGAAATTGTTGAATAATCTCTCTTTTCTTTTCTAACTTGTATAAAAAAGGAAGAGAGGAGATAAAGGAGGGGCATAGATCTCCTCTCATACGGCCGTACAATCTTTGTTATAGTTACTACTATTTAAACTTTTTCCTTATAATGTCTATTTTTAAGAATTTTTTTCCTATAAATCTTATCAATGAAAAAGACTATTCGTATTGATTAATAATGCAAACTTTAAAAAAGAAGGTACTCCCGGTATACACGAGAGGAGATAGATATGGAAACAGGTCTTGCAGATAAAGTTGTTCTTATTACGGGTGCATCAGGTGGTATCGGAGCTGCAACTGCCAGAGAGTTTGCACAGGAGGGTGCAAAACTTGTGCTTCAAGGGAGAAGTAGTATGATGAAGATAAGAGAGCTTCAAGAGGAACTTCCTGTTGAGACACTCGGTGTGCAGGCGGACGTGACGAATGAAGACGACGTACAGCAGATGTTTGAAAAAGCCTATGAGGCGTTCGGAGGCATCGATATTCTCATTGCTAATGCGGGTATCTGGCCAGAAGAGGACATTCCCATTCACGAGATGTCTCTGGACCATTGGAACCGCACAATCACAACGGATGCAACATCTGTATTTCTCTGTAGCAGAGAATTTTTCCGAATGTTGGCACGTACCCGGCCGGAAACAGCATCACTTATTGTAGTTGGTTCTACAGCAGCAATATTTGGAGAAGCGGGTCATAGTGATTACGCAACAGCAAAGGCAGGGATTACCCATGGGCTTACACGCTCACTCAAAAATGAAATTGTACATATTGTTTCGTCTGGAAGGGTGAATGCAGTCTGTCCCGGATGGACTATCACGGGGATGACAGAGAACTCCATGCAAAATGAAACACTGGTGAAAAAAGCACTTCAAACTGTCGCACTCAAAAAAGTTGCTCGTCCCGAGGATATTGCGAGAACGATTCTTTTCCTTTCGTCAGATACGCTTGCAGGCCATATTTCAGGTGAGATCATCACAGTCAGCGGAGGAATGGAAGGACGAGTGCTCCATTCACTGAATGAGATCGATACTGATGATGTCTGAGCAACACAAAACGTAATATTTATAAACAAGGAAACGTATATAGGAGGAATGGTAGGTGGTGGAGAGTATATTCTCTATGCCCTTATGGGCATAGGGTTAGGAACGATTACTGGATTAATTCCGGGAATTCATGTGAACACACTTATTCCCTTTTTTTATCTTCTTAATCCTTCTCTTGTGACTTGCGTGATGATCGTTGCCTTAATGATGACTCACACTTTCCTTAATTTCATTCCCTCTACTCTTCTGGGGGTACCTGACGAGACGACAGCCCTCAGTGTGTTGCCTGCCCATAGAATGCTTCTTGAGGGACGAGGACTAGAAGCGATAAAACTCACAGCGTTGGGGAGCATGGGCTCGATGCTCGTTGCTTTCTTGATACTCTATCCTGTGTATCTACTCATGCCAGTTCTTTACAAGACAATATCCCCATATATGGGATATTTTTTGGTTGGCATTAGCGGCGTACTCATTTTCACGGAAGATGGAATTAAAAGACTCTACGCACTGTTGGTATATCTTCTTTCAGGGATACTTGGATATCTCGTGCTCAATGGCCATTTTCTTCCTGAAGATCAAAAGTTATTTCCTGTGTTTACGGGACTTTTCGGTCTTAGTCTCCTCTTGTTCAGCGTGAAAAATGACAGCAGTATCCCTATTCAGCCAATAGACTTCCGTCTTCTCATTCCCAAAAAGGAGATACTCAAAAATATATGCAAAGGATCGTTAGCAGGGATGTTTGTGGCATTTTTTCCAGGACTCGGCAATGCACAGGCCACGGTACTGGTACAAATGGGCAAGGTAAAAAAGAAACTCTATGGGAGCAGAGGATTCATTATTGCCTGTTCCGGTGTGAATACAAGCAACGCGCTTTTTTCTCTTCTTGCGCTCTACACCATACAGAAACCACGATCCGGTGCTGTGATCGCGATTCAACACATTATAGATCTCGGTAAAAACGAACTCCTCCTCTTTCTCGCCGTCGTACTATTTAGCTCAGGCATTGCCGTGGTACTTACGTTGCAGATGGGAAGGGGAATGGTCTATCTTGTTCAGAAATTACCTTATACACAACTTTCCGTTGTCATTGTCGCGTTTCTTACCGTGGCTGTTGTGGCACTTACCGGACTCGCAGGACTGATCGTTCTCGTCACTGCCCTTTGCATCGGCGTGCTTCCCCATCTCTTCGGCGTGAAAAAGTCACATTGTATGGGTGTCATTCTCTTCCCGGTAATTTTATACTATCTTTTATAAGTTCAATAATTATTGAAGTATAAGCAAAACTTTAAATATCCACAAATCTTCAGAGGAAAGCGGTGATTAATATGAACCATAAAATATTGTTGCTGGCAGGACTTATCGGAATACTCGCAGTGTCCGCATGCGTCACAGGAGAGGATGTGGCGCAACAGACAGAGGTCACCGTATACAACCAAAACTTTGGTGTGGTGAAAGAGACCAGAGAGATAGATCTTCAGCGTGGAACAACCACAGTCATGATCCAGGATGTGGCAGAGCAGATCGATCCCACGTCGGTGAGTATCAAAGATATGACTGCTGACACATCTGTGCTAGAGCAGAACTATCTCTACGATATTGTCAGCAAGGAGAAGATCTACGAAAAGTACATCGGCAAGGAGATCACACTTGTGGACAAAAATGGAAAAACAACGAAGGGTACACTACTGAGTTACTCGGGCAGTGAGCTAATACTACAGAATGAGAAAGGTATTCACATTCTCAAACCGGAGGAAGTATCACTCCCTACGCTTCCTGAAGGGCTTATCACAAAACCGACACTGAAATGGCTTCTTGACACGGAGAAAGGCGGTACTCATACCATGCAGCTCTCGTACATGACGTCTGGTTTGAACTGGAAGGCAGACTACGTTGCAGTAGTCAACTATGAGGATACCAACGTTGATCTCTCGAGCTGGGTAACTATCGACAATACAAGTGGTGCCACATACAAGAATGCGAAGCTCAAACTCGTGGCTGGTGAGGTCCACAGAGTAGAGGAACAACCGCCAGTGCCAGTATACGAGGTAGAAAAAGCTCAAGAGGCCGGTCCTCAGTTTGTAGAGGAGGAACTCTTTGAATACCACATGTACACCCTCGATCGCACCACAGACATTCTAAATAACCAGCAGAAACAGCTGACACTGTTCGAGACAGATAATGTATCGGTGGACAAGGAGTATGTTTTTGACACAGGCTACTTCTACAGCGGGACGAGTACCACCGATATAAAGACGATGTTGAGCCTAGAGAACACTGAAAAGAATAACATGGGTATGCCACTTCCAAAAGGAACGGTACGTGTCTACAAAAAAGATTCGGAAGGACAAATGCAGTTCATTGGTGAAGATAGCATCGACCATACTCCGAAGGATGAGAAAATACGAATATATCTCGGAGACGCTTTTGATCTTGTTGGAGAGAAGAAACAGACAAAATACAACAGAATCGGTGACGATGTCCTCGAAGTGAGCTACGAGGTCTCACTACGGAACCACAAAGATGAAGACGTAACCATCACGGTCCTCGAACACGCGTGGGGCGACTGGGAAGTAGTGTCATCTTCTCATAACTGGAAAAAAGAGGACGCGCAAACACTCGTATGGCACGTGGATGTCCCAGCAGATGACGAAGCAATACTTACCTACACACTGCGAACAGAGTGGTAATTTTCCTTTCTTTATTTTTTTAGTATTTCTTTTATTTCTACAAGTTCTTCACGAATCTCATTTAACAGTGATTCTTCACTTTTCAGTTCTGTGGGGCTCTTTACACCTTTTGCTCGCAGGGCGACCTCTTCTTTAATCTCGTCCATGCTCTTTACGCCGAGGAATACAGCCTCTGCACGCGTTGCTTGGGTGCCGCCGGCCCCTGCAGTCTGTACATGGACTTTTCCAATCCCATACCACCGCTCAAAAGGATTCTGTGTCTTGTCGACGTTGGTAATCATCTCCATAGGTACCGTGGTCTCTTTCTCCCACCAGACACCTTTCTTTACCGTTACATGTTCATCAGTGACACGATACTCCAATGTATCGTAAAATCGGGAGATCCAGTACAGGGTGAACCACAAAAGGATCACAATTGGCACAGCGTAGATCACCGCACCCAAAATAGAAAACGGCAGAATGATGATTGCGGGAATAAAGAGAATTCCATACACAATTCCTGCAATGAGTCTGTAGTATTTTTTTAGTTCTTTCTCTGGACGAAATACATGTGAATTCATACCTTCTTCTTTCGGTAACACTTTTATATATCTTGCCTTCTTACATCTCTATAGGCCGGGGTAGCCGAGCCAGGAAAGGCGGTAGACTCGAGATCTACTGTTCATTCGAACACGGGGGTTCAAATCCCTTCCCCGGCGTCTTATACTTTTAGTTATGAAATATATCAGCAAATACGGTAGCTGATCTTTTTGATATAGTTGAAAACAAAGGTAAACCAGGAATAGAATATTTAGAGCAAATTGCTGATACATCTTTGTTAAAAAGAATAATAGAAAATGATATTATAGAAAAACTAATTTCTATTCTTCTAAGTGTTTTTATATCTGTAATCTAGAATTTCCTCTTTGCATGTATCTATTGAGAGGAGATAGGGTGTTGAATATTGAGAAATAGAGAAAAACAGCACTAGGAATCCAAGATTGCTCGTTTGACGATTTCCTCAATTTTTAGACAACCTTTAAATATATCAATAACCAAATAGTCCATAAATATTGCGTATCAAATAACTACGTCAGGTGATTCCTATCGAAAATATCGATGAAACCATTTATGAAAATGAATCTACATTGACTCAGGAGATGTTGCGGAAGCTATCAGAACCTCCTCTACAATGTATACAGAAGGAATTTCCGCATTACATCGCATCAATTTCTTCAATGAATGAAATTACAAGGCCTAAAGAAGAACACCCAGTATTTTACGGATGTTACGACTGGCATTCTGCCGTTCATAGTTATTGGAGCTTAGTTCGGCAGCTACGGGTCTATGAGGATCATCCCTTAAGAGAGAAGATTACAAACCGATTAGATGAGCATTTTAATCACGAGAAAATAAGAAAGGAAGTCACGTACTTTGAACAGCACAAAAACTTTGAAAAGCCGTATGGGTGGGCATGGTTCCTACGGCTGGTATCGGAACTCCATCTTTGGAATCATAAACGTGCAGTGCTGTGGAGGGACGCATTGCATCCTTTGGAGGAACTATTACGTCAGTTAGTTCAGGAGCGCTTTTTAAAGGAGAAAAAACCAATGAGAGTTGGCACCCATGGAAACACTGCCTTTGCTCTTCTCCATTTTCTTGAGTATGCTCGGTTAGGGTCCCACAAGAAGTTAGAGAGTCGACTAATAGAAAGATCAAAAGAGTACTTCCTTGCAGATACCCATGCTCCTGTGGCGTATGAACCCTTTGGGTGGGATTTTCTTTCTCCCTCCCTCGTTGAGGCAGATTTAATGCGTCGGGTCCTGCGTCTAAACCAATACGTGGAATGGCTGGAAAACTTCCTCCCCGATCTCCGTCGATCGCCATTTAATTCTATTCTCGATCCATTGAATGTAGAACTCAATGAACTCATGAAATTTCATCTTGTGGGATTAAACCTCTCAAGGGCATGGTGTTTCAAGGGGATAGCCTCCGATCTCCCCGAAAGCCATAGGTACAAAGATCTCTTCATGACAAGCGCAAAAAATCATGAGAGAGAAGGATTGACACAGACTTTTTCGGAAGATTATGGAGGATCTCACTGGCTAACATCTTTTGCCGTGTATCTGCTCACAGAACATTATTGTTAATTTCCCTCACGTTACCTTTTACATCTTTCATAGCATAAGGGCGTATATATTTAAGGTGCAATGTGTACACAGTGCATGAGTAATCATGGAAAGGGAATCTCACGAACTATCCTCATTCTCGCAGTAGGATTATTTATCAGCAGTCTTGGTTTTTCATTTCTTTCCACCGTGATGCCACTCTATGCTGAGTTACTAGGCATGGACGCGAAAATTTTAGGCAGTGTCTACTCCCTATACAATGTGTCATACGTGATTGCAGTCTTTTATACTGGTATTTTAGCTGATAAGTATCCTCGAGCGAAACTTGTTTCTGGTGGTCTCCTTCTTTTCGGTTTTTCTACTGCACTCATGGCTGTGATAGCGACACCTTTCCAGTTCGGGGTGTTGCGCGTGCTTGAAGGAGTTGGGTCAGCGATTATTACTCCAGCAGTCCTCGCACTCACCATGGATCTTGCCCATGAAAGGAGACGAGGTGAGATTCTCGGCTTCGTGTCAACTGTGCAGATGATCGGTGCCTTTGTCGGTCCATCGGTTGGAGGCTTTCTTGCAGATATGTACACATTGGAAACACCATTTTATTTCACTGCGCTCATCGCCGTGGTAGCTGCAGTGGTCATTTTCCCCCTTCACGAGGCGAAGAAGACGACGAGTGGAAGACAGTACAAGGGTGTTTTTTCTGCTTTGAAAGAGAATATCGCTCAAAATGACACTTTAAAGGTAATCTCTTTCCGTGCATTTGCCATAGGGATGATGCAAGGAGTTTTTTCTCTCATTATTGTTCTTTATTTTTCCGACAAGCTTGGATTTTCCAGTTTTCAGCTTGGGATAATTTCTCTCGCACAGGGAATTACCATTATTTCGTTCACGTATCTCTTCGGGAGAGTCTCAGATCGAGTGGGGCGGAAGCCGCTGATCATCACAGGCGGGATAATTATTGCTGTGGGCGTCTACATCTACACGTGGGCTCACACACACCTCCAAGTATACCTTACCGGTGCATTTATCGGCGCTGGAATCGCGATGAACAACCCAGCGATACAAGCACTTACTGCAGATGTTACGTTGCCAGAGCTGCGAGGAAAAATTCTTGGAAGTCTCCAGGTCATTATGGGATCGGGACGTATCTTGGGATTAATGTTACTAGGGATCTTGTATCAGGACGTCTCACATGAATCGCCATTGTATTTGCTTTCGTTACTCATGGTGACAACAGTACTACTAGTAATGTTTTTTACAAAAGAAACAGTAGAGAGCGCACTCACGACATAGTAGACACGATATTCACGATTGCATCTTCGATGTTCTCTTATTCCTGTATGTACTCTTCTCGTACAGGGTAGAACACATCGATGACCTTGCACGCAGCGAGTGCCTTCCCTGAGTGTGTCACATTCGGTGGAATTACCGCGATCTCGCCGGACCCCATCGTTTTTGTCTCTCCCTGTATCGTAAGCTTCAGTTTCCCTTCCTGCACGCTGGTGATCTGTTCATGTTCGTGAGAGTGCTCAGGGAGTGTCGCGTTTTTTTCGATATGCCAGTGTGCAAAGGTCACGTGATCTGAGTGCACAAACTTCCCGTGGAACCCAGGAACGACCTCAGTCGCATCCATCTCATTGAGATTTTTGAATGACATAGTGGAGCTTCTTTTCTACGCATATAAAACTTATTCTTTTATCAGTTAACTTAGCGACGAATAAAATTTATATAGATTGCACGCACATAAATATAGAAGAGGAATAGGTGAAAATTGTGAAAAAAAAGATAACAGTGGTAGGAGAGACATGTCCAGTTCCGCTGGTAGAAACCCGGAAGGCTGTGAGGAAGGCTAATCCTGGCGATATCGTCGAGATCATCGGCGATCACCCTGCATCCAAAAAGGAGATCCCTATGGCAGTGGAGTCTCTTGGGTTAGAGCTTGTAAGCGTCGAGGAGAAGAATGGTACGTGGATAATCACAATCAAGATTCCCGAGGAGGAGTAAGATGACAGAGAAGGTCACGCTGATCGTACAGAGTGGTGAGATGGACAAACTCTACAGTGCCCTCATCATCGGCAATGGTGCGCTTGCCATGGGCATGGATGTATCGATGTACTTCACATTCTGGGGACTTGAAAGGCTCAAAAAGGGGCAGCTGGAGCAAGGACCCCTCTCTCGAATGCACTTCCTCGGCCTTGGAAAATGGCTACTGAATCGGAGGATGAAGAAGGCGAATGTGCGATCGCTGGAGGAGATGTTACAGGATTACGTAGAGTTAGGTGGTAAGATACTTGCCTGCGATATGACCATGGACATTATGGGGCTTGAGAAGGACGATCTGCGTGATGACATAATCACCGAGTACTGTGCAGTAGGAACCTACATTAAAGAAGCGAGAGAGTCTAAAATTACCTTGTTTATCTCATAGGTGGTACGATGGATGACAACTTTATTTACATGGACAATGCATCCAGCACAAGAATGGACGAACGAGTGCTCGAGGCGATGAAACCGTACTTTTTCAATACATACACGGTACCTACCTCCGAGTTTGGATACTCGTTGGGTGTCGAAGCCAAGGAAAGTCTTGACAGTGCACGGGGAACAATTGCCACAACACTCGGTGCCGATCCGAACGAGATCATCTTCACCTCGGGTTCTGCAGAATCCAGCAACCTCGCACTTAAAGGAGTCGCTAAGAAACTCGGAGAGAGAAAGGGAACCCATATTATTACCTCAAAAATAGAAGATTTCCCCGTGCTCCACAGTGCGAAAACACTAGAGAAAGAAGGGTTTGAGGTGACACAGCTCAATGTTGACAGTGACGGGTTCGTGGACCTCGATCAACTGGATGATGCAATAACGGAGAGGACAATTCTCGTGTCTATACAACACTCGAACCAAGAAATAGGAACGCTGCAGGATATCAAAACGATCGCGGAGATATGCAAGGAAAACAACGTGTTGTTCCACACGGACGCGACCCATACCTTCACACGAGTGCCTATAGACGTTCAGGAGATACCAGTAGATATGATAACAGTATCGGCACATACGATTCATGGCCCCAAGGGGATTGGAGGCCTCTACGTACGTGAAGGGGCGCCTCTCACCAAGATAATGGATGGTGGATTCCAGGAGTTCAATACGCGGGGAGGACTCGAGAATATTCCCGGCGCCATCGGGTTCGCAAAAGCAGTAGAGCTGGTCACACCTAAAGAGAACACTAAACTGGAGAAAATGAGGAATCATCTCATTGATCGTATTCTCTCAGAGATCCCCGATGTAACCTTGAACGGTTCCAGAGAGCAGAGAGTACCGCACAATGCGAACATCACGTTCCATTACGTAGAAGGCGAATCTATTACGCTTCACATGGATATGCGAGGCGTCGCGGTCAGCACCGGCTCAGCATGTTTCAGTCGCTCGCTTGAGGCGAGCCATGTAATAATGGGCATCGGGGGGAACCATGAACGGGCTCATGGCTCGGTACGGTTTACGCTAGGGCGGTTCAACACCATGAATGAAGTTGATATCGTTGTTACCACTGTATCCGATATCGTGGAGAGATTGAGGGAGATAAGTCCATTAGGAAAGGAGGAATAAATATATGAAGACACCATATAGTGAGACGGTAATAGAGCATTTCAAAAATCCAAAAAATGTAGGAAAAATGGAGGATCCTGACGGAAAGGCCCAAGAAGGCAGTCCTGCATGCGGTGATATGGTATCTGTGTACATTAAGGTAGATGAGGAGACACATAAAATCACAGATATCAAGTTTGAGTCCTACGGTTGTGCGTCGAATATTGCCACAGGATCAATCATCACAGAAATGGCGAAGGGAAAGACCATTGACGAGGCAAAAAAGATCACGTGGCAGGACGCATCTGAGGAACTTGGAGGTCTACCGTCAATAAAGGCACACTGTTCTGTACTCGCGGTGGAAGGGCTACGTGAGGCAATACGGGATTACGAGGAACGACATGGACTCGTAACGGAACGAGAGCCTACAACAGAGGAGGTAGTAAAAAAGCGTCTCAGACATGTCATGAACCCCATGACAGGACTGGATGTCGTTCGAACAGAACTGATCAAAGAGGTAACGGTGGATGATGGAACGGTAACGATTACTATCGACATTGTCGAGGATCACCAGTTTGCCAATGCGATTAAAGAAGATATACACGAGAAAATCGAGCATCGGGGGGATGTGGAAAAGGTCGTAGTGATATTTGAGGAAGAATGAACATTGTGCCCCAAACTACGTATTGAAAATAAAAAGCGATAGAGATGAGTGAGAATAAATACGATGTAGTGATAATTGGAGGCGGCCCGGCAGGTCTATCTGCAGCGATATATACATCGAGAGCAGATTTTGATACACTGGTATTGGATGAGCCGGATAAACTTTTGGAAAAGGTGAGGGTGATAGAAAATTATTTTGGATTTCCAGAAGGAATTTCCGGGAAAGAGATACTTCAACGCGGAAAAAGACAGGCAGAAAAATTTGGTGCAGAAGTAAAAAGAGAAAAGGTACTTTTAATTAAAATAGATAATGGGAATTACAGAGTTGAAACTGCTACGAACGCGTATATTGCCAGATCGTTAATACTCTCACCGGGGATCCAACACAAAAACCACAAATAGATGAAATAGAAGCATATGAAGGAAAAGGTGTAAGTTACTGTGTGACCTGTGATGCTCCTCTCTTCCGAGATAGAACCGTGGGAGTACTTGGTTCTGAAGATCTTGTTGTAAAAGAAGCGATAGAACTGTACGAATACACACAGGGCGTGACAATTTACACGAATGGTAAGGATTTAGACGTGAGTGGAATCCTACAAAAACAGTTAGAAAAACGGAATATTCCCATAAACAAAAATAGAATAAAAGGTATATATGGCGATGAGATGTTTCAGGGAGTAAAGTTTGACGAAGGGGTAAAAGAAATGGAAGGATTGATTATTGCAGAGGGGACGAGTGGCTCGTTGGATTTCGCTCGGGCTCTCGGAATCACAATTCGTGACGGACGACTCGTCGTTGACGAGACCCAATACACGCAGGTGCCACGGGTGTACGCGGCCGGCGATTGTACCGGCAAGGTGAGACAAATCGGTGCTGCGGTGGGAGAAGGAGCAAAGGCAGCGTTAAATCTCATCGCTGAGTTACGAGGGGAAAAATACGTGGATTGGAAACATTAAATTAAATTGTAAAAGGTGAAAAGATGGTAAAAGTAATGATAGATGAGGATACGTGTATTGCATGTGGTATGTTACAGACTGTGTCCCTACGTATTTGAAGAGAATGCTGAAGGGAAATCAGTATTAGTTGAAGAGTATCAGCAGGAGAACGCTCATACGGGAGAAGTGCCCGACGAATCAGAGTGTGTGGAGAAGGCTGCCGAGAGCTGCCCCGTGGATGCGATTGAGCTTCAATGGTAATAGTGTTCACAACCAGTCCTTCCGCCAGAAATATACGAGCATTACCGCAATAACTATTCCCATCCCCAAGAGCACGACGTAATATCCCCAGCGCCACGCTAATTCAGGCATATACTGGAAGTTCATTCCATAAATACCAGCAATGAATGTCAGAGGGATGAATATCGACGCGAAAATAGTGAGTACTTTCATAACTTCGTTCATCTTATTGCTCACGCTGGAAAGATAGATATCAAGCATTCCAGAAAGCATGTCCCTGTGCGTTTCTACTGTGTCAATGACCTGGATGGTATGTTCATACACGTCTCTAAAGTATATCTCTGTTGATTCCTGGATAAGGGATGATTCTATCCGCTCCAATCTACTGATAACTTCTCGTAGAGGCCATACTGATTTTCGGAGGAAAAGTATCTCACGTTTTAGAGCGTGGATACGGTGAAGCGTTTTGGGTGATGGATCCCCTACCAACTCTTCCTCTAAATCCTCTATTTTCTCTCCCACATGTTCCAGGAGCACGAAATAGTTATCTACGATAGCATCTACTAAGCTGTATGCGAGATAATCTGCACCTCTACTCCGTATACGGCCCTTTTTATGCGTAATTCTCTCTCTTATTCCATCGAAGATATCCCCTTCTCCCTCTTGAAAAGAAATGACAAAAGTTGGACCGAGAATGATACTCACTTGTTCTATTTGTAGCTCACTGTCCTCTTCATGAAGCATTTTCACGATGATAAAAATGTAGTTTTCCGACTCTTCTATCTTCGGACGTTGAGAGGTTGTGATATCCTCAAGAATGAGCGGATGAAGTTCAAAATGACTCCCTAATGTTTCAATGATAGAGGGAGCAATCCCATCAATATTTATCCACGTAACTGTAGGAGTCTCTTTGAACGGGAAACATTCTTTGATGTTCGCTATCTCTTTCTCCTTGGATTGATTTTCATCGTAGTCTATCACTGTGATTTTTACCTCTTTCTCCTTAGTTTGACGTAGTTGCGTCACCTGCGACACCTACTCCAGCAGCCGCTTTTCACCGGTAAGCGACTGGATATCGGTAATGTCTCTGCTCGCTTCCAGGCAGCCTAGGTACTCGCCATTTTCATCTCGTAGTGCGTAGTACTCGATGAGAATCTTGTGAGTTTCGTCGTTAATGTTCAAATCAATCCAGAATCTAGCTTTGTCCCTTTTTCTCTCTTTCATCTCCTCCAAAATTCGCTCTACTTTGTGGAGACTTTCCTTTGGATGGCAGTCACGTACATCTCTCCCGACAACGCTTTTTGGCCGCGTAAATATACGTGTTTTATGCTTGTTCCATGCCAGCACTTTATCGTTCTTATCAAGAACAGAAAATTCGACTGGTATCGTCTCCAAAACTGCTTCCAGAATATCTTCAGGTAGAGTTCCAATCATGGCATTTCCTCCTATGTAGTTGTAGGAGGGAATCTTCTTAAATTTTTCTCTCTGATGTATGGCTATTCAATACCTCAGAAATTGACATAGGTCTTACTTTAAAGTACCTTTTTTTGTTCTCAGTGCGATCAGTACATGTTCATCTCCTTCCACTTCCTTCGTTCGTAGTTATCGTCGATTCCTCCTTCTTTGGATGATACTTCACGGTTACATTATCTTTAGCTTTAAAATGTTACATGAAATTCTTAAGCCTTTCTTTTTTGCATACTAAGACAATATGGAATTTTCATTCATGGAACTAGACTTCCTATTATAACATAGTTTTCTAGAAAAAACATTTTTATTACATCGTTTCTAACATAAGCAACGGTGAAAAAAATGGAACCGATAACGATCATTGGCATTCTTTTAGTTGTACTAGGAGTTGCGTCGTTCTTTGTTCCACAGCTCACGCGAGTGATAAACTTCCCTGGGAGCAAGAATGTAAAGGCTACAGCTACTGTAGTGATAGGATTATTGCTTATTTTGGTAGGCATTCTGTAGTTGTTAATTTTCCACAAAAATAAAATTTCTTTCCAACTGGAAAGTTAGAATAACTAATTTATTCAGTTTTCGAGTTAAAAAAACTATAAATATAACTACTACTAGAAATAGCAGTGGTTCAAATGAATGGAGAAAGTAAGTTCTATGCGTTGTTGATCGCAATGGTGGTAGCGGCGATAGTGCTGAGTATTGCGACATTTATGGCAGCGGGGTAGTCATTGAAATATACTTTCTTTATCCTCGTTCCAATAGTTGTTATCTATATAGTATGCTATTTTAAACCCGACAAAGGCAACGATAATTGTAAGGTATCCAAGAGCAGACTTGATTATATGGCCACTTGGAAATGCCGAGTACTTTATGGAGATCAGCGTTTCTGAAGTGGGAAATATAAGTACCCGGATAGGTACTGCGGCCCGGGTTCGCACGGGTGGCGCGAGGGGAAAGAGAAAATAGATCAGAGACTCTGTAGCGAAACATAAGACAAGAGCGAATAAGTTCGTTTTTTGATTCTTTGAGAAAAATATTACTGCTCCGAGAAGTATGAGTGAGAATATGTGTCCATAAACATAATAATACGACGCAAATATGGCAAAAGGTCCTCTAGTTCCAATAAGATCCTGTAAGAGGAGCGTGGATGTTGCGGGAAGTATGTGTGGTTCTAGTTTGCTCTCAAATCCTGTATACATTACAGATCTGTAGAGCATGAGCTCTAACGCCCCAATTAATAATAGAAGCATTGTTATCCTATCAGAAATCATTTCAAGGAACTTTTTCCGTATATATTCTTGCATACTCCCCCCCCTCTTTCTGCTGGTGTTAATAAAAAAAATAAAATAAATTAGAGAGAATCCAAGTATTCTTTATACTCTTCAGCGTTCATAAGCCCTTTTATTTCATCTTTGTTTTCTATTCTGATCTTTACTACCCACGTACTATAGGGATCTTCATTTATATCTTCCGGATAATCTTCCAAATTTGAATTTACTTCTGCGATTTCTCCGCTAACAGGAGCGTATATCTCACTTACGGCTTTTACAGACTCTATTTCACAAAGCTCTTCTCCTTTTTTAACAGAATTTCCCTTTTCAGGTAGATCCACATATGCCACAGGTCCCAGTTCTTCTTGTGCGTAATCGCTGATGCCGACAGCACCAATATCATCATTTACTTCAAGCCACTCATGCTTTTCTGTGTAGTAAAGACCTTCCTTCACATCCATTCCTATCACCTCTTTCGTGATGCTCCATACTTTCTCTCATCGTAAAAGGGAGGTTTCACGATTTCTCCTCGCTTTTCTTTTCCTCGTATTGCTATATAAATCTTATCTCCTGGACCTAATTCGGCGTCTGCATAACACAATCCTATTCCTTCTTTATCCATGGATTGGGATCCACTAGTAACCTCACCAATATCTTTTCCGTCGACACGCACTTTTTGTCCCTCTCGTGGTATTCCTCGCTCCACGAGTTTAAAATGATGCAATTTCTTTTTAATTCCTTGTTTTTTTTGTTTTTTAAGAGCCTCTTTTCCAATGAAATCTTTTTCAAAAGATACTGCAAAGTCAAATCCCCCTTCCAGTGGGGTTATACTGTCTATATCCGTACTTAATCGCTGTTCTTCCTTTGTATCTTTACCATAAAGTGTGTATCCTGCTTCCACTCTTAATGTGTCTCTCGCTCCTAGACCGCACGGCTTTATGCCGTATTTCTCCCCTTCATCCAGTATTTTTTCCCATAGATTGTAGGAGTACTCTTTGTCCGCTTCGAAAAACAGCTCAAATCCATTCTCACCGGTGTAACCTGACTTGGAGAGGAGTAGGGTTTCTTCATTATACTCTATTTCTTTTCCTTGGAACCACCACATCTCACCAATATCGATCTCAAACATTTCTTGACACAGATTCGCTGCCTGTGGTCCCTGTACCGAGTAGAGTTGGATATCGGCAGTTTTGTTCGTGACAGCAACGTCGTAGAACTTGGCGAAAACAGAAAGCCATGCATATATTTTATCTATAGCCACCGCATCATACACGATCATGTACGAGTCTCCCCTGTTGTAGACGAGACACTCATCCTTGATTGCGCCTCGCTCATTGAGGATGAGTGCATAGGTCGCGGAGATAGGAGGAGGTTTTGAGATATCGTTTGTGGTGAGGTACTGGAGAAAATCCAGCCTCTCCTCCCCCTCTACGATTATTTCGCCCATGTGCGAGAGATCGAATATTCCTACACTGTTTCGTACAGTTTCATGTTCATCGTTAATTCCTGAATACCAAATCGGCATCTCAAACCCTGCAAAGTTAGCTACTTTTTTCGCATGTTTTTTGTGCCATTCATGAAGTTTAAGTCTCATGGGATCACCCAATCTTCCTATACCAAAACTAATATAAAGTTTTTCATGTGTGTAACGTTATGAATTTTTTACAGGCTGTGATTCTCGGTGTAATCCAAGGGATCACGGAGTGGTTACCGGTGAGTAGTTCTGCCCAAGTCACAATTGCAGGATCACTCACAGAGATGACAACACAGGAGGCATTTTCTTTTGCGCTCTTTCTTCATTTTGGAACAGTAATGGCAGTGTTAGCAAAGTTTAGAGATATTAAACTCTATCTCACAAGATTTATTATAATTGCTACTGTTGTTACAGGAGTTGTTGGAGCACCTCTCTATTTCTTCGTACAGTACTCCGGGGAGATTCTCAGTGTGGTAATTGGCGTGTCATTGATACTCACCGGCCTGATTCTTCGATTCTCACAGCGGGAGTTTGGTACCAAACGTTATGAAAAAAGTACGCCGAAAGACAGCACCATTGCAGGACTTTTTCAGGGGTTTTCTATTCTTCCAGGGATCTCACGATCGGGAGTCACTGTGTCATCTCTCCTTTTTCGAGGATTTACCCAGGAAGAAGCTCTGAAAATCTCTTTTCTGATGAGCGTTCCTGCTGTCATCGGCGGTATAGTCTTGGATGCAGTAAGAAATCCAGAACTGCTTGTACTCCACTCTAAAAATATTGTTATTGGGATAATATTTGCATTTATTACAGGGTATCTAACCGTGGATTTGTTATTAAAGGTGGCAAAAAAAGTGTCATTTGATATATTCTGTATTGCTTTTGGGGTACTCACACTGGTGGTGCTATGGTAGAATGGAGCTTGTTGCTCACTTTTTTCGTACGGCTGAAAGAAAACACCCCATTTGCTGATAAAATAAGAATTTTTTTTTATGGATGCCTAATGGGGATTTCCGATGCGATTCCCGGAGTCTCTGGTGCCACGATAGCGCTGATCCTTGGAATATACGAAAAACTCATAAAGAGTATTTCCTATGTACTTTCAACAATGCAAAGTCCTTTGGATCTATTAAAAAGCCAAGAATTAAAATTTTTAGTAAACCTATATCTTGGCGTTTTTTTTGCCCTTTTCTTAGTGATAGAGCTTATGAACAACCTGATTAATAACTATCAAGCACAGGTCTTTTCGTTTTTCGTGGGGTTAATTGCAATGAGCATCTACATGCTCTCCACACAGAACAGATCGATTCTCTCAGGATGTCTGCTCTTCATCGGTATGGGGATCCTGACCGGTGGTATAATCTCGTCAGTGAATACAGTTGCAATAGATCATTCAGCTCCTATAATTTTTATTTCTGGATTTTTCGCGTTTTCTGCCATGATACTACCCGGAATTTCTGGTTCATATGTCCTTTTAATGTTAAACCAGTACCAGTACCTTGTAGGAGAAGTGAGTGAGGTGAACATTTCTGTAATCACTGTGTTTACCACAGGAGTACTGATGGGGTTGTGTGCAATGTCTAAATTTTTGAACTGGCTGCTGAAAAAATACCACGATCAAACAATAACATTTTTAATCGGGTTGATGATCGGTGGACTGGGAACACCGATAAAGAAAATTAATGGAGATATTTTCTCATTGCTCTTTTTTGGGGCTATAGGTGCAGGTGTGCTTCTGCTCATAAGTAGATTTTCCAGTGTTCCAAAGGCTGAATGAGCGAAGGAATATAAAGAAGAGTGTTTACGGAGTCAGAATGTGGGTATGATCACAACATTTTTTAGCAGTCACGAGAGAGGTGCATCATGAAAGTTGTGTTTTTAGGGACAGCGGCATCGAAACCGACGAAGGAACGGGGACTCTCTTCCATCGCTATTCAGTACCAGGGCAACGTTGTACTGTTTGACTGTGGAGAGAACACACAGCGACAGATGATCTCGCTGGTGAAACCCTCGAAGGTATCTTCAATCTTCCTCACGCACTTCCATGGGGATCACGTGTTGGGGATACCAGGTTTGTTGATGACAATGTCACTGGAGGAAAGAACGGATCCACTAAGTATTTATGGGCCCAAAAACACTATTTATTTCCTCCAAAATCTGTTCAAATCTGGCCATTTTGGTATTACCTTCAATGTGGATGTACACGAGTTAGAAGATGGAGATACCATAGACTTTGAAGATTTTTACATTCGGGTATTTGAGACAGATCATAGTGTTCCATCCTTAGGATACATTTTCAAGGAAAAGGACAAACGAGGAAATTTCATCGAGGAAAAGGCAAAAAAACTTGGGATAGAAGGAAGAATGTTTTCTCAACTAGAGAAAAATGGTGAAATTATTGTGAATGGTAGAAAAATAACATTGGATGAAGTAACAGGCCCAAAAAACATTGGGAGATCCGTTGTGTACACTGGGGATACACTCCCTACTCCTATCTCATGGGAGGAGGCCGATCTTCTCATCCACGAGAGCACCTTCCTCAAAGAAGAAGATAGAGGTGATACATACCACTCCACGATACAAGAAGCATGCGAAGCCGCGCAGAAAATAGGTGCAAAAAAACTTGCGTTGACACACATTAGTCAGCGGTATAACACCGAAGAAATTGAGAACGAGGTAAAAAAATACACGGACAACGTGGTAATTGCAGAGGACAGGATGATGATTGAGTTATGATCAAAGAGTTTTTCTCAAAGAAGCGAACTAAGAAAGAAAGGAAACAGTTTTTTAAAAAAATTAGCCATCTTTTTGTAAAAACAGGAGACGCTACGTATACCTACGAAGATCCCGTTCTTCGGGAGACAATGCACTCTATCACCGGTGCCTACGATGAGAGTGTCCATAAGTTCTGTAAGCCTGCAAACATTGAAAAAAGAACAGCCCTGTTGGATCTTTTTTCTGGATTCGGATACAACGCCACTGCGGCCTTGGAACGTAACCCAAACTTGCATATAGAGATGATCGAGAAGGGTTCGGAGATATTGGCCATGGCGCTGTTGATACCCGATCTCTGTGGGGCTCACAGAACGATCAAGAGTGCGATTGAGGATTCGCTGTATAAAAATGGGATTGTACAGAACAAAGTTTATGAGCGGCCAGAGAATGTACATCTTTCAATGGTAGATGCACTGACTCATGAATATTCAGGCACAGTCGATGTTGTGTTTCACGATGCGTACTCACCAAAACATGATTGGAGACCGTACTCTGTTGGATTTTTTGAGAAGCTATACAACGTAATGGACGAGCATGGTGTACTACTGACGTACTCCTCCTCTTCCTCTATGAGGGCAGGCCTCTTAGAAGCCGGATTCTACATCGGCGGTACGACACCCCACAGGAGAAGAAGAGCGGGAACAATAGCTTCCAAAAGGAATGAAGGACTACGGGATCTTTCGAGACGAGAAGAACGAACAATCGCGCTCACCGATCGCGGTATACCCTACAGTGAACAGAAGGCCGTACAGAGGAAATCTCTTAGAAACCACGTACTCTTCTCTCCTTATATTACATTATGCTTTGAGAATATCTATCATTTTGGAGAACGATTCCATGTTGACGCTAAAGAACAAGAAAGAGCTGAGAAAAGTATAAGGAAGATGGGAATTGCACGAGATGAAGCAATGTATATCATTTGCCCCCAGTATGATATATGCATCTGTGGAGAATGTTCTAGACGGTATGGAAGTACAACTGAACGGATTATTGCCATGAGACACAGACTGCTGAAGTGTCACGGTGGATCTATTGACGATCCGATACGTATCCTTCGAAAAGTTTAAAACTAATAAAAAGAAATATAGTAAATAAGATGCAATCCAAGGTGACCACAATGAAAGATCAAGATCCAGCGATACGGGAGTTCTTAGAGGATCTTTTAGGAAAAGGCGGTGTAGAAATTGCGTCCTACATTGCAAATAAAGAAGCGACAGATGAGGAGATCGCGGAAGAGTTAGATTTACGAGTGAATGTTGTGAGAAGAGTTCTGTATAGACTTTATGATAACAGACTGGCCACATACAAACGGACCCGGGATGAAAATACCGGGTGGTACGTGTACCATTGGAAACTCAATCTGGAAAACGCACCAAAGATCCTGAACTCCATTGAGAGCGATTATATTCAACATCTGAAGGAGACACTTGAGTACGAAGAAGAAAATATGTTCTTTTCCTGTAAGAACTCCTGTAACAGATACACGTTTTCAGAGGCAGAAGAGCTTGAATTTACATGTCCCGACTGTGACGAAGATCTTGAGTATTATGACAACTCCGAATTAATAAAAACATTGAAATTGCAGATAGAGGAACTCGAAGAAAGAAAAAAAGAAAACAATGGGGAAAAATAAGATGCGAAAGAAGGACGCACTGGAACTACTGGAGAGAGAAGGCTGTTCTGAGGATGTGATTAGGCATGTACAGACCGTCAGTGTTCACGCGGTACGAATAGCCCGACGTATGAATGAAAATGCTGGCAATATAGATGAACATGCCGTCAAAATTGGGGCATTACTCCATGATATCGGCCGATGTGAAACAAACTCTGTATTCCACGGTATTGAAGGGGCGAAAATTTTGGAAAGGTACAATGTAGATCCAATATACATTCGTGTATGCAAAAATCATTTAGGCGCTGGAATCGACAAAAAAGAGGCTGAAAAACTTGGACTCCCAAGGGGGAACTATCTTCCCCAAACTAAAGAAGAAAAACTTATTGCTTATGTAGATAATTTAGTAATGGACAGCAAAATTGTCTCCTTTGAACAAGCTTTGGAGCATTTTAAAGACAGGATAGATAATGAAAAGTCTATAAAACGCTTTTTGAAAATGCATCAAGAGTTTGGGGGGTATGTATAGCAATTTTATTAGAGAAGATTGCTAGAAATAGTTTCCAACACTTATTTTAACAGAAAAAGGAATATTGATAGTATGAGGGTTTTTTACGATGAGGGGATGCGCAATCACATACCTGAGGGCTCCCATGCAGAACGGAAGGAGAGGGTCGAACGATCGAAAGAAGTCCTGGATGAGCATGGAGTACCTACAGAAGTACCAAAACGATTTGATGAGCAGATATTCCAGAAGGTACACGATGAAGGGTATCTACATCGGTTGAGATGCTCAAGAGGCTACATGACTGCTGATACAGTGGTACAGGACAACACCTATGAGATCGCTGTTCTATCCGCCTTCTGCGCGTTGAGTGTAGGCGATGCACTGTTACATGGGGAGAACGCATTCGCACTGAACAGGCCTCCTGGGCATCACACGTGTAGAACACATGGAGGGGGGTTCTGTTATCTCAACAATGTTGCGATTACAGCCTGGCACCTCAAGAAACATGGAATGGAGAGAGTATTCATTCTGGACTGGGATTGTCATCATGGGGACGGAACGCAGGAAGCCTTTTACGACATTGATTGGGTCTATTACCTTTCAATTCATCAAAAAAGTATTTACCCTCTGACAGGCTATGAAGTTGAGAGAGGAAAAGGAAAAGGAGAGGGATTTACACTGAACATCCCCGTACCCGACGGAACAGGAGACAGCGAGTATCTTCGGATCTTTGATAACATTGTGGTGCGGGAGATAGAGGAATACGATCCTGACTGCATATTAATCTCCGCAGGCCAAGATGCTCATAGAAAGGATCCCTTATCAGGACTGAACCTCTCAACAGAAGTGTATGGAACATTCATTGAGAAGATCAATGAGTATCCTCTTGGTGCAGTACTGGAAGGAGGCTACGATCTGGATAGTCTCGCTTATGCGAACCTCTCGATAATCGAGGAGATGAGCGGATGATCATCAATCCCTTTAGAGAAGAGTATCAGCAGTATTTGGATGTCGATCTTGGTACCATCCCCCAAAAAACCGTGAGGCTGTCCATTGATAGAATCATGAAATTCAAGAAAAATCCAGATCCTTATATTACCCTCGATGACGAGGAAGATATTGTCTCATTCTTTTTAGTATGCCAGAGTCTCGCACTCTCCCCCCACTCACAAAAAGCATTTCAATCAATAAATATCCTCAAGCAGACCATCAAAAAGCGCCTTGAGATAACTCCTGATATAGCCGCCATGAGAGAACTTATCGACATAGAGCCCTCTAACCTCAGCGGTGAGGACAGATATCGATTGCGATCACTAAAAAATGCAGAACCGGAGTACATGCTGGATTGGCATGAAGTATATGATGTAATCGATCCAGTGGAGGAATATATCTACAATGGGAAGATTCATCTTTCAAAGTACGATCTTGCGAGAGTCTACGTCGATGTACTGGGCAAGAAGATAAAGAGGTATATGGTCGATATTTCAGAAGCAATAAAAAAGGCGGATCACCCCCTTCATAAAAAAATATTCAATGCCATTCAGTTTTACTCTGCGCCTGTGAAAATTACGGAAGAGCTTTCATCGAATAAGTTCCCCCCATGCGTCAATAGAGCACTCAACGGTGTATCGTCAGGGACACGAAACTACGCAATCACAGTCCTCCTGACGTCTTTCCTCTCTTATGCACGTATTTTCCCTTCAACAAAGATCTTTGATAGGAATTTCAATGTAGAACTTCGAGAAAAGGAGATAGAGATTCTCCTTAATGAGGTAATTCCTATGATACTCGAGGCCGGGGGGAGATGCGATCCTCCTCTTTTTAAGGATCAACCGATAGAGAAACAGAACGTGTTTTATCATCTGGGATTTGGACTCACGTCGTCTCCCACCATGAACGACTTTGGAAAATCTAAGTGGTACCTTCCTCCAAACTGTGCAAAAATACAGGAGAACGCACCTTCACTATGTAAGCCGGATAGCTTCTGCAGAACAAAATTCTATCAAATTGCAGATAGAGAAAAGGCTTCTAATCTTATTGAAGCAGCAAAAAAAAGAGAGGGAACAAGTCTGGGCGAGGAAATTCTCAAGGCTCTGCAGGAGTGTGATACCCTCGAGGAGCTGGATTCTCAGCTGGATCATTCGAAAAATGAGATTAAAAAACAGCTGCGTATCCTCACCAACAATAAGATAGTGCGTTACAGAGGAATAGCAAATCCACTTGTGTACTACATGCGCAGAAAAAAGAGCTCATAACGCCAGCATTCGTTCTATCGCCTTCTTCGCCCTTCTAGCTATCTTCGGATCTACTGTTACAATGTTGTTCTTGTTTTTCATTACCTTGTACAACTTTGGAAGCGTATGTTTTTTCATATTGGTACACACAGCATTTTCAATACAGTAGAACTCCTTATCAGGGTGTTCCTTTCTTAACCGGTAGCACATTTCTTTCTCTGTTCCTATAATAAACTCGTTATTATCGAGACCTGCCTTTTCAAGCATCTGTGATGTTGAGCAGAGATGGTCGGCTATCTTCTGTACTTCGGGATTGCACTCTGGATGTGCCAGAATAAGCGCGTCAGGATGTTGTTCCTTTAGATCTAGTATATTTTTTTTGGAGATTTTATGTTCGTGAACTCTACAGTGTCCGAACTTGGGAAGTGGGATTATTTTCTTTTCTGTATGATGCTGAACGTACCACGCAATGTTCTTATCCGGTCCAAAAAGTACCTCGTCTTCTTCTAGCGAATTGACAACTTTCACGGAGTTTGCAGAGGTGAATGTGATATCAGCTTCCGCCTTAGCTTCTGCCAGCGTGTTGACGTAAACGGCTACCGCTGCGTCAGGATATTTTTCCCGTGCCTCCTCTATTCTTTTGCCCGGAAGCATTTGAGCCATGGGGCATTTCGATGTAATGTCCGGCATAAGCACAGTTTTGTCCGGATTCAGGATTGCAGCCGTCTCCGCCATGAAATCAACACCGCAAAATACGATATGTTTAGCGTCTGTATTCTGAGAAGTTCGGCATAGCTCCAATGAATCACCGATAAAATCAGCTACTTCCTGAATTTCTGGTATTTGGTAGTTGTGAGCGAGAATTACAAGGTCTTCTGTTTCCTTCAGCTCCAGAATATTATCCCGGATCATAATCACATTTCAAAAGAAACCTTTATTAAGCTTTCGAGATATAACATTGTTATATGAGTGAACCTACAAAACTTCCGTGCGAAGTAGTGATCAAAGAAATCGTGCCCTCGGTAAAATCTGAAATAGTGTACATTCTGTACAATAAGTATAACTTTACCCAGACAGAGATAGCCGAAAAAATAGGAGTGACGCAGGCTTCGGTAAGCCAGTATATCCAAAAAACTCGAGGGAAAAAAAGAGAAATTATCGATCGATTCCCGCGTATAAAGAAAAGATCGCAAGAAATAGCCAAAAAAATAGCTGAAGGGGGAGATTACCAAGAATCACTCTGTAGTTTATGTAAAAAAATCCGAAAAGAGGGTATTCTGCAGGATTAATCGATGAGATCTAACAGTTCGCTCAGTGTTTTAATTTTGGGCGAGAACTCTGCATCTTTTACTCTGGCCATGAGTACCGTGTGCATGCCTATCTTCTCTGCACCTTGTAGATCACGAGGATTGTTGTCAACCATCATTGCCTCCTCTGGAGGAACATCCAGCTGCTCCAGTGCTGTCTTATAGATTTTTGGCGAGGGTTTCTCGCACTGTACCTCAGAGGACACTACTACGGATGCAAAGAAATGCTCAAGCCCGAGTCTCAAGATCTTCTCCCACTGTTTGATTGCGACGCCGTTAGTCACAATGCCCATGGTTTTCCCCCATCGAGCAAGTTCTATGAGTGTGGGAACAGCGTCGTCAAAGGGGCGTATATACGCAAATTTTGTATTGTGGTATGCTATCACCGCCGAGGCGAGAAGTTTGTGGTCCACGTGTCCCAGCTTCCTTTCGAGAAAACGATCGAGGTGGTGAGGGTAATTGCTTCCGTATTTTCTTACGATCTCCATGAGCTCCATGTAGCCTTTTTCCACATTAATATCAAGTCCTTCTCCTCTCATAGCTCGCAGTGCGGCCTTTCGTGCACGAGCGGAGAGCGCTGTCGAGTTGTGAAGTGTATCGTCCAGATCGAAGAGCACAGCTTGTATCATACTTCCTCATATGCAATCAGATTTATATTGGTTTGGACAGCCCGTGATGGCTGTAGTATATCGAGCATGACCCCCATAATATTTAAGTACTTTACTCCACGATTTCTCATACACTACAGGTAATCTCCATGGAAAGAGCTGCAGGTATCCCTCGAGACGTTCCTTCAAAGGAATTCTGGAAACTCCCACCCGACAAAGTACTACATATTTTAGATGTGGATAGAGAAAAAGGACTGGAACAAAAAGAAATCGAACGCAGAAAGCAGCAGTTTGGACCTAACACACTCAGAAAAGCAGAAAAAAAGAGTGCTGTGGAAATCCTGATCAACCAGTTTAAGAGTATACTGGTGATCTTACTTACAGTTGCTACCGGGGTCTCTTTCCTTTTTGGAGAGTGGATAGAGGGCATTGCCATTGCCATAGTGATTGTGATCAACTCAATAATAGGTTTTTATACTGAGTACAGAGCGATTAAATCGATGGAGGCACTTTACACACTCACTGAGATAACGGATGAAGTGAGAAGGGAAGGAACGGTCAAAAAAGTGTCTGCAGAAGATATTGTGCCCGGCGATATCGTTGTATTGGAAGCAGGAGATGTTATCACCGCAGATATGCGGTTGATAGAGACATCAAAACTCCAAGTAGACGAGTCTTCGCTCACCGGTGAGTCTGTCCCCGTGAGCAAACAGGTAGAACCAATTGCAGAGGACGTACCGCTGGCTGATCGGCATAATATGCTTTACAAGGGCACGGCGCTTACCCGGGGTACCGCGGAAGGAGTCGTCGTTGCGACAGGGATGGATACTGAGCTAGGAAAGATCTCATCGCTGGTAGAAGAGGCACAAAAAGAGGAAAAAACCCCACTTGAAAAGCGGCTGGAAACACTGGGGCAGAAACTGGTCTGGGTCACCCTTGCCATTGCCGGCGTTGTTGCTGTGAGTGGGATAGTTCAAGGAAAGGATATCTTTCAAATGATTGAGACAGCAATAGCCCTTGCTGTGGCCACTGTACCGGAAGGACTTCCTATTGTCGCCACCATGGCACTCGCACGAGGAATGTGGAAGATGGCCAATCAGAATGCGCTGGTGAACAGACTTTCAGCGGTGGAAACACTCGGATCAACCAGCGTCATCTGTACAGACAAAACAGGTACACTCACCGAGAATAAAATGACCGTGACGGACATTGTCGTTGATGAAGGTAGAATCTCAGTGAGTGGAACAGGACTGGAGCTCGAAGGCGTCTTTACATTGGAAGAACAAGAGATAGACCCGGAAACTAATACTGCACTTTATGAGATACTGATCAATGGCGTGTTGTGCAACAACGCTTCATTGTCCCACGCTGATGAACTTCAGGCTGTGGGAGATCCCATGGAGGTGGCACTGCTCGTTGCGGGTGAAAAGGCCGGTATTAAGAGAGATACCATAGTGACGACGTACCCAGAAGTGAGAGAAGAGTCCTTTGATCCCGCTGTAAAAATGATGGCGACCTTCCACAAGGCAGATGAACAGCATATCGTTGCCGTGAAGGGTGCACCTGAGGCCGTGCTTGAAGTGTGTACGCAAATTCATACTGATAACGAGAAGAAGAAGCTGACCGACAAAGAAAAAACACGTTGGGAAAGTATAAATGAAGAGCTGGCATCTGATGGACTAAGAGTTCTAGCAGTAGCAAGAAAAGACATAAATAATATCGATGAGGATCCCTACCACGATCTTACATTTATAGGGCTTATAGGGCTGTTAGATCCGCCCCGAAGAGAGGTCCGTCCAGCGATAGATGCGTGTCAAGCAGCAGGTATCCGTGTGGTCATGGTAACCGGCGACCACGCCGCGACTGCACGCACCATCGGTCGTGAGGTAGGACTCATTGAAACGGAAGAGATCGAGGTGTTGGACGGGAGGGTACTGGAAGAGATAAAGTCACTAACAGAAGAAGAACAAGGGGAAATCCTCCGTGCACCAATATTCGCCAGAGTGAGTCCAGCACAAAAGCTCAATCTCATTGATATCCATCAAACAGCCGGCTCCATCGTAGCAATGACAGGGGACGGTGTGAACGATGCTCCAGCCCTCAACAAGGCAGATATTGGCGTAGCCATGGGGCAACGGGGTACACAGGTAGCACGGGAAGCCGCTGACATCATTCTCCGGGATGACAACTTTTCCACCATTGAGATGGCAGTAGAACAGGGGCGAATTATCTTCAACAATATTCGAAAGTTCGTATTTTATTTGCTCTCATGCAATATCAGCGAGATACTTGTGATATTCTTGGCATCGCTTATGGGTGTACCGTTACCGATTCTTCCGCTTCAAATCCTCTTCCTGAATGTAGTCACCGATATATTCCCTGCATTTGCCCTCAGCGGTGGGAAAGGTAGTCCAAACATCATGAACGTTCCTCCCCGGGATCCCAAGGAGTCCATTCTTACCCGGAACCACTGGGAGAGAATAGGTGTCTACGGAATGATCATCACAATAGCAGTGCTGAGTGCATTCTCCATAGCACTATTCTGGTACAAGATGCCGGAGACACAGGTTGTGACCATTTCATTTTTGACACTGGCCTTCTCACAATTATGGCATGTGTTCAACATGCGGAACAGAGGCTCACCCCTCCTAAAAAATGAGATTACGACGAACCCATATGTATGGGGGGCCCTTCTTCTCTGTGGTGTACTACTCCTGCTTGCCACCTACCTTCCCGGCCTCTCCATGGTGCTCAAGACAGTGGATCCGGGGATGACTGGGTGGATGCTCGTTTTTGGATTTAGCGTTTTCCCATTGGTAGTAGGGCAGCTGTGGAATTCGGTGACAGGATAGTGACCCCAACCTATTTAAACCAAAAAATCGATGCTTTTGGTATGAAGCTGAAAGCCTTCATTGTTCTCTCACTGGTACTCACCTCCCTCTGCATCTCGCAGGAGGAGACACCAACTACCACACCAGAGCCAACTACAACAGCTCCACCAACAACTACACAACCACTAAAAGAAAATTTGTCAGAATATAATAATTTAACACCAGAAATAGTAAAAATTATACAAAATTATGATGAAAACGGAGAATTAAATGAAAAAGAATTAAAATATGCTGAATTGTTAAACAAAGATCCTTCTTTATTTGAATTTGCAAAAACAATATCAGATGAAAATTTAGAAAATTTAAACACTTATTGGTCTTTCCACACTAAAAATCCTAACATAGAAGAACATAAAGAATACATGTTTGAAAATTCCGACGAGTTTAAAGTAGGAGCATTTATGGATAAATACGATGATAACTTTTCTCTTAGAGGTCTAGTTAATTTAAGGAAGATAACTGGAAAGGATTCTGCTTTAAACATTTTAAATACTTTAGAACAAGAAGAGAAAGGAGAATTAATTCTTGACTACCTTACCCAAGATAACAAGATAAACAGTAAAGATGAATTTGTAACGGGAAACATAGATCATCAACTTTTCAATGCAATTTTCAAAGATAGGTCAGTTGAAAATTATGAAGATGATTTGGTTGAAAGACTTTCTGAAAACAGACAAATAGAAAGGTTTAATCTAAAACCTGAAGAAAAATTAGACATTTACAAATTGCTTTACAATGAAAAGGACAATGAATTCTATGGAACTGTGTATGATAAATTATTTGTTAAAGAAAATTCAAGAAAATTAATATCTATGAGAACAAATCCTGTGGCATTCTACCTTCCAGGCGATATAGTAAGGATAACAGAAGACGGCACACAGGTCTATTTCCTCGATCTCTTAGAGGACACTCAGGAAATGAGGGATAAGTATTATCCACATTAGCCAGAAACTGCAGAATGTAACGCAGGGAGTAATAAAGACTCAGCCTGGACAAAATATTTAAACGCATTAAAAAATGGAACCTGGTGTATTAAAGAGTGGAGTTTCCCTTGGGAAGAAACATGGTACAATGCAACACCAGTCACAAAGAATGACACGGTTGAAGTCAATTGGGGTTGTGTACTTACTCCAAGAATAGAATTACATTTAGATGAATTGGAAAACAGTAAATATTACGATTCCTGGTTTGTTGGTATTCCAAAGGACGATAGAACGTTAGTAAAAATATCTTTAGGAAATGGAGAATGGAGAAAAGAAAAGGCTAATATATATATATACTAGTCCCTCTTCACTTTATCAAACAGATGATTTATATTACCCTAAAAAAAATGGATATTTTTTTGTCTGCGATAGCACAATTGGCATTCGAGACGACGGTTACATATCAGCAGCAATAGGATTCAATCCATACAAGGATGAGGATGTTGTTACTAGAAAAGCTATGACAGCCCACTATTTCACAGACAAAGTCAATAATTTCATGGATTTTATGAAATTCTTTGAAAACGAACTTAAATAATTATATTTTTATTTATTAAAACTAATTTAAATAAAAACCTTTATATTTCGTTTTAATTAATTATTTACTAGGTATTTATGTCTGATACAATAAACTTTGACAAAAAGATTAATGCAAGAAAATCAACAAGGCATTATATTTTTGGATTATTGATAATTTTGGTTCTTGCCTGTTATTATTGGTACTTGAAGAACTAAAACAAACGATTTGGTCTCAAAATTCTCTAATTTTCCTCTCTAACCTCGCGTAGACATCTGTCCTAATGTGCAGCCCCGACTGGACAAGTTTATACAGCATTTCCAGTGTTTCCTCCTTCGAATATGCCCCTTCTTTACAGAGCATTATAAGGAGCGAGGTTATCCATACTGCTTTTATATCTCTCGATCGTGCGAGCGTTATCAGCGCTTTATCGTTGGTGAGGAGTGGACTCTTCATTTTTTCCGCCAATAGGAGCAATGTCCCATCTGCGGGTTCAATTCCTTCCTTTTCTGCAATTGCCGTTGCCTTCTCACGATCTACTGATTTTTTCACGAGCCACTGTTCAAACGCCTCAGCAATTTGAGAACTCCCTCGTTTGCCTTCTATTACAGTCTCCCGACATACCTCTTCTGTAGTGCAACATTCATCTGCGTTTCTCAGGAGATCGAGTTTTCCGATTCGTGAGAGGCAGATGAGCACACAGGAATCCACAACGAGCATCAGAACCGCTCCAGGTCCTTCTCCAATTCCTCCAAATCGTATCCAATATCACACTTTTCTGCTAGCTCCAGCATCTCCACATAGGTTATGTCGGCAATCGATGCAGCTTTTCGTATCGTAACTTTATGATCTTTAAGAAGTTTTAACGCCTTTTTCTTTTTCCATTCAGCTATAGCCCCAGTGAGAAGCCGACGTACAGCTTCTGCTCTATCAATTTTCTCTTCTTTTTGGATTTCTTCGAGATCTTTCATGTACTTTTCTGGGATGCGTGAAGTTACCACTTTCATTCTTTCACCGTTACAATTGTATGTAATGCGATACAATATAAATGTTTTGTTCAACCGCGTAAAGGAGCTGTCTCAAAACACTCACTCTTCGGATTTAGGCACAAAATCCTCACAGAAGTAGTATGCCAGCACCTTTTTGTCATGTTTTTTACAGTGCCCGTGTGTTTCCGTCTCTTTCTCGTAGTACGTACACAGCATGCATTTTTTCTCCTCGTTGCCCGAAAGCGGTTTGTTGATTTTCTCGAGTATTTTTTCTTTCCTTTTCTTTTCTTTTTCAATAGTTTCCTTTCTCTCGCGTATCATCTTCTCGAGATTTGGGAGTTTCGCCATATGTATAGTTATATGTACTGTTCTTATTTATAATGTTTGGGAAGGTATTTTCGACGCCATATGGCGTGGGGAATATCTACAAATTCATCTAGCTCCTGGATAATCACTGAATCATTTGTTGCTGTGAGCATTTTACGATTTTTTAGCGCGTAATCAACGCTCTTCGTCGTTTGTGCATCCCCCTCTAATCCACGGGTTCTAAGCATCCGCCGAACGCGGGAACAGAGTTCTCCGCTTTTACTTATCTGCACATCGAAAAAAAATTGCGTATCCTTCGGTGGATACTTCGTGAGCACGGAGAATATCTCTTCCAGTGCTCTCTCACCTTCTTCATCAAACTTATATTTTTTAAATATTCCCTGCACATCTCGCACCACTCCATCAAAACAGAGGAATACATCATTTTTGAGCACCGATTCTGTGGTAATAAGTACATTGTATCCATCCACAGCCATTTTTTTATCTTTAATATAGGTAATTTCGCGTTTTTTCTTCTCTGTACGTGATATTTCTCTTTCCGGAAACACTATTCGCTTCAATTTGTATCGTTCTTCCTTTTCAAGCTGATAATGATCACCAACAATACGTACAGCTGAGTCTTGACTATACCCCCGATTCACCAGATAGTACATGTCCTTTAATGCCTTCATAAAATCGATGCTATCACCACTCCAACCACACCCAACGAAACAAAGGGCATCATAGGGAGCCCTTCTTCTCTGTAGAAACGCGTGGCAAGCAGAAGTCCAAAAAGTGAGAGTGAAGCCGTCACGAGATACAGCGGTATCCCATAGTTGTAGTACATGGAAACGATAAGTAGATTCGGAAAGATAATGTCTGCCGCCCCTATTATTATTGTTTCATCCTCTATCTCTCCACGGAAAACCTGACTTCCTCCTTGTTCCATCACGTCATCGGCAAGCGTGAGCATATGTTTTGTTTTGTACACAGAAATAACATCGTACACAGAGAGAAGCACCATGAGGATTGCTATCACAAGCGGTTTCAGTGAGGTACTGAGAAAGGAAACTACACCAACAGAAAGGATGATCGTGCAGTAGTTAAGCACGTACCATTTCCGCACTTTATACCGTATAGCTACAACAGCAATTGACGATGCCAGCGAGAGATAGGTACCGATAAAGAACGTGAACACATAGTAGTTCATGAGAAATAACCCCCCATAATCTACGAAATAGTACAAGAATTTACTGAGATTGAACTTTATCAGTGTAAGTACAATTCCCGATGCTACTAGTATCGCGAGAAACAGATAAAGAGACGTTGATGGATTTGAACCGCCTTGAATTACGACAATATCTTTTTTAAAAAATTTTTCTGCCACAAAAATTCCTAAGAACTGTACAGCGAGAAAATTAAAAACGATGAAAACCTTTTCCTTCATTCCTGCACCTTTACGTCAAAATGTTCCTCCAGGTCATCTATTATTTCCTCCTTTGAACTATCAATTTCTTCTCGGAGAAGATCATTTCTTTCCTCGATTTCCTCGATTTTTTTCTCATACCGTACTATTCTTGACCGTAACTTTTTAATCTCTCTTTTTATAGAATTTCTCTTGTCTCTTGCTTTGTGTGGAACTTCAAAAGAATCTATTTTTTCTTTTAATTCTTTATATTTCCTTTTTTCATTTTCTAAATTACCTTCTAAGATGTAATTCAATAAGTTTAATGTTTTTTCTCTTTTATGCTCATCCGTTTCCATTTCCTCGATATGGGGGACAATTTTTTTGAACACAGTAAGATCAGAATCCTGCAGAAATGTTGTTACTGGGGAGTCTCTGTAGTCCTGGATCTGTTTTTTTAATTTTTTCTCCGCAACTATCCTATCCAATTTTCTCATTTCTCGTTTTAATGGTGCAATTTTACTATAAATTTTGTTTTCTACATTTTTAAACTTCTTTTTTAGATTTTTTTCTTCTTGAGACTTTTTCTTCTCCTTTTTTATCTTTCCTTTTACATTTGAGAGTTCTTTCTCTTTATCTTGTATTTTTTTATCTGCATTCTCTATTTTATTTTCGAGTTCTTTTATACTGCTTTCATTATTTTTTATTTCTTCTTTTTTAGATTTTTTTTCGCGAATAAGCCCCATGAGTCCCTCAAGTTTGATAAACTCGGTTTCTCTCAATTCTTCACCAATATTTTCTACACTACTGACAAAACCCCGCAAAGACTTATTTATCTCTTTCATTTCGTCTTCATACACCATGTTGAGATACTTCCCATGCATTTTCATATACTTCTGCATCGAATTGACACATTCGACGAGTTCTTGATGCGTTTTCTTCAAAGATTCTATATCGTTATACTCTGTTTCAGCTTTTTCGATAGTCATACTGAGACTTTTAATGAACTTATCACGGCTGCTCATTGCACTTTTGTATATTTTTTTGAAGACATTTTTGTTAGGTTCCTTAAACTTGATTTTTTCGAGATTTTTCTTAATTTCTTGTTTTTCTTTTTCTATTTTTTCCATATATTTACCTGAGGAATTTAAAATATCTTCAATTTTAGAGGAGTATTTGTTTTCGATCCAGTTCTCGATCTCAGCCTTCTTTACTTTCTCACGTGACCAGAAAAACATAATGACCCTCAGCTATAATTTTGCTGAGTAACTTATTTAAATGTTTGTAACTTACTATAGTAGTACAATATGCAAGGAGGAAAAAAGGTTGACTATTGTAGAGGAAGCGACTCAGGCAGAACTGGATGAACTTATAAAAATAGACACTGAGATCTTCGGAGAAAAAGCTTTATCTCCGTGGATTTTGAGAGTTCTCTTACGATACGGGAAAATATATACTCTCAAAGAAAAGAATGAGCTTATAGGTACTGCATACTGCATGAGAGAGTGGGCAGACGAGAAAAACGTTTATCTAATGAGATTTCTAATAAAAGAAGGAAAACAGGATAAAGAATACGGCAATGAATTGATAGGTGAGCTCTTAAAAATACTAAAACAAGAGAAGTTCTCGAGGATTAAAACAAAGGTTGAACCCCAAAACCTCGCCGCAATACAGATCCTCTGCAACCATTATGGATTCAATGGTAGAACTTTCTTACTCAATGAAGAAGGGAAAGGTAAGCATCGCTTACTGTTAGATCTCGATTTAGATAGAATGACGTTTAGAAGAGGAAAGGAGAAGAGGTTCTATATAAAAAGTGAAAAAAAAGATGCTTTATCCGATAACAGAATGCTGGCAAATCCAGATGCGCCGGCAGAGATACGGCGACTTATGGATCAACATTATGTCTGTAAGGGTGTAATACGATTTAAAGGAAAAGATTACCTCTACTTCACAAAGGATCTTACTTATATATAAATAGGGTTATTAACATCTTTCTCCTTTCAGAAATGTTTACAAAAAATTTTACCCAAAGCTTTTTATATCACTACTAATCCACTTTTTATTACAAGACTTATGAGGTGTTTATATGGCAAAAATGAAACAACCCATGCAGGTAACTGATGAGGACACCCAGAGATTTCTGGGAAGAGATGCTCAAAGAATGAACATATTGGCTGGTAGAATTGTTGCAGAAACAGTGAAAACTACTCTTGGGCCACGGGGAATGGATAAAATGCTCGTGGACTCGTTGGGGGACGTTGTCATTACCAACGACGGTGCAACAATTCTCGATGAGATGGATATTGCACATCCCGCCGCCAAAATGATAGTTGAAGTCGCAAAGACGCAGGATGATGAAATTGGAGATGGTACAACAACAGCTGTAGTATTGGCAGGTGAACTACTGAAAAATGCACAGTCACTGTTGGACCAGAACGTCCACCCTACGATTATCACATCCGGATACAAGACTGCTGCCGAGAAGGCGGAAGAGATTTTAGAGGAGATGGCTACCACGGTGGATCCCAACAACGAGGAAGTCCTGATGCAGGCTGCTGAAACAGCGATGACTGGAAAAGGTGCCGAGAAGGCAAAGGGCACACTGACAAAACTGGCCGTTCAAGCTGTGAAACAGATAGCCGAGAAGGAAAACGATACCTACTTTGTCAACACAGACAATATTAAGGTAGAGAAAAAAGAAGGAGGCAGTGTAGAAGACTCCGCACTTATCCAAGGTATTCTCGTTGACAAGGAAAGAGTTCACTCAGGAATGCCGCGGAAAATAAAGAATGCAAAGATAGCACTCCTGAACTCCTCCATGGAAGTACACAAGACCGAAACAGACGCAGAAATACGAATTACCTCGCCGGATCAGATGCAGGCGTTCATCGATGAAGAGGAAAAAAGCCTTAAGAAAATGGTAGAAGACATAGAATCAAAGGGCATAAATGTAATCTTCTGCCAGAAAGGAATTGATGATCTGGCTCAGCATTACTTGGCCCAGAAGGGAATCTTCGCGATCCGACGAGTCAAAAAGTCTGATATGAAGAGATTGTCAAAGGCAACAGGCGGAAAGATAGTGACCAAAATAGAAGATCTGTCCAAAGATGACCTCGGCAAGGCGGGCCTTGTTGAAGAGAAAAGAGTAGGTAAGGACAAAATGACATTTATTGAGGACTGTAAACATCCAAAGGCTGTCTCTCTCCTCTTGAGAGGAGGTACAGAGCATTTTGTGGACTCTGTAGAGAGAGCGCTGGAAGATGCAATAGGTGTCGTCGCTACAATCATTAAAGACGGTAGAATTGTTGCAGGTGGCGGTGCTGCAGAGATAGAACTCGGAAAACGACTTTCAGATTTCGCTAGCAAGGTAGGTGGCAGAGAACAACTTGCAATAAAGGCCTTCGCCGAAGCCATGGACATTATTCCGCGAACACTCGCAGAGAATGCAGGAATGGATCCGATCGACATACTCGTGAAACTGCGATCCTCCCATGAAAAGGATGGCAACAACATGGGACTTAACATCTTTGATGGTGAAGCGGAAGATGTAATGAAAAACGGTGTCGTCGAGCCTCTGAGAATCAAATCTCAGGCTGTGAAGTCCTCCTCCGAAGCGGCTATCATGATCCTGCGGATCGATGATGTAATCGCTGCAAGTGAGCTTAAAGGCGGCGCTGGAGCACCGGGTGGAGCACCTGGTGGACCAGGAGGCCCAGGTGGAGCACCAGGCGGAATGCCACCGGGAGCAATGTAATACATAAAATCTAAATATTTTTTCTTTTTTATACAACATAGGTGAAAAAATGGAAGAAAAACTCAAGAAAGGTACAACTACTGTGGCCATTACATGTGATAAAGGAGTGGTGCTGGCTACAGACAAAAGAGCGTCAGCAGGATATCTAATAGCCCACAAAAATGCGCAAAAGCTCTTCAAAATAACAGATAGGATAGGAGCTGCCTGCGCTGGTCAAGTGGGAGATATACAAAACCTCATGAAAATACTACAAGCTGAAGCCAATTTATATGAAATGAAAAACGGAAAAAAAATTTCTACCAGTGCGCTGGCACAGTTAACATCCAATATCCTTCAGGGTCAACGATATTTCCCGCTCATTGCATGGCTCATCATTGGTGGTTATGATTCCGAGGCCGAAGCATACTCCGTCGATCCTCTGGGGGGGGTCAATAAAGATAATATGATCTCTACCGGTTCTGGATCTACTGTGGCATACGGTCTCCTCGAAGATAGGTTTAAGGAAGGTATGACCATCGAAGAAGGAATAGAACTTAGTATACGTGCAATAAATGCTGCCATTCAGCGGGATTTAGCCACAGGAGATGGAATCGCTGTTGCCGTCCTCGATAAATCTGGATACAATGAACTCTCATCAGAAGACATAGAGAAAATACTCGAGAAGGTGAAATAAATGATGCCAAAAGGAATGGGGTATGATAGAGCTATCACAGTATTCAGCCCCGATGGAAGTCTATACCAGGTTTCTTATGCAAGCGAAGCTGTAAAAAAAGGCGCCACAGCGCTAGGTTTACAGTATAAAGGCGGAATTGTCCTAGCTGTGGATAAACGAATCCCTTCAAAACTTGTTGAGCCGGAATCATTCGAAAAGATATTCAAGGTCGACAAGCATATTGGTGTGGCAACTTCAGGGATCATCAGCGATGCACGGGTCTTGGTGGACAGAGCTCGTCTGGAAGCACAGATAAACAGACTGTCATATGGAGAACCGATAATGACCTCCACATTGGCAAAAAAGATAGGAGATCTCAAACAGCAGTACACGCAGTACGGCGGACTACGACCCTTTGGAGTCTCGCTGATTATAGCAGGAATCAACGATGAACCGGAGCTCTTCGTTACGGAGCCATCAGGTGCTTACCTGGCATGGAAAGCCACAGCGATAGGTGAAGGAAAAGATACCGCAATGAAGGTTTTTGAAGAAGAGTATCAAAACAATATGAAAACGGATGAAGCAATAATGCTCGCATTGAAAGCTTTGAAGACTTCTATAGAAGGCGAAATCGATAAAAGCACCATTGAAATGGCGTTAATAGACAGAAAAACAAAAGAATTTAAAAAACTTACAGGAGAAAAAGTGGGAGAATATATTGAAAAGTTAAAGTAACTTCCTCGCGTCGGTCACATCAGCCTGGCTGACGTCCTTTATCTCCTTGATTTTCTTTTCTACACCTTCAACTCCACCCTCGTTCTCATTGAGAAGAACGAAGACGTTGAAGGCCACTAGTCCAAAGGCTATCGGCTCCTCTTCTATTTTGTGGAGTTTCATAGTAGATGGTATACACTGTTCAATTCCCTTTTTCAATGCGTCTTTGTCCACTTCAGGTGATTTTGGCGTGACCCGCAGTGTTGCGACAACGTTATAGTCTGTCATGGTATCACGGTCCCTCAAATCCACATTCGCATTTATAGGGATTCGCTAGCACTCTGCATTTCTCACATCTCACGATGATTCTATCACATGTAGGACATGGAAACTTTACACTTTTTTCATCCGGGGCTATCTCCCGATGACATGATGTACATTTCATTCGATTCACCTTTTATGTTTTAACAAATTTTTTCTCAAGCGTTACTTTATAAGTTTTTCCATACTTCGCTCTGGAGATTATCTTTTTATTTTCCAGATCTTGGATAATTTTTGTTACTTTGGGTCGTGAGAATCCCGTTTTCTCTGGGAGATCCTCCTGTTTCATTTCATCGTCTGCAGTTTTTATCGCATCTATAATCTTCCGTTCATCTTCGGTAAGAACGAATAGCGGTACTTCCACGCTGATTCTCCTTTTGTATACTCTGTAGACTAAAAATATTATTATGCCACCAATTACAGACCCTATCAGAAGGGATAAAAGATCGAAACTCATTTCTTCCCCCTGTTCTGGGATTTCTTTTGCTTCAATATCTGTCCCCACGTACCTTTTTTCTCCGGGAAGCGTTGAGATATCGGGTATTTTTGGGCCTACTACGTATATAATTTTTGGATTGAGCTGATCAATAGCTTCTAGAGTAGCTTCAGGAATTTCATTTTCTTCTAAAAGGAGAATTGGTGCTTTAAGTTTGTATGATGTTTCCAGCGCGATTAAAAAACTCTCAGGCACGCTACCATTAATCAGAATGATATTTTCGGCAGATTTCCAGAGATCGATGGCAACAATTGCAGCCGTGACATTTCTATCTGTGCCCCATTTTCTATCAACATCATACCCCATACTCCGTATCTCACTCTCTACGGTATCTGATACAGCCTGAGATCCCCCGATAACTAGAATTCTCTCTGCATCCTGCGCCTTGAGTCCTTCAAGAGCTCGCCGTGCTGTGGTGCTCAGCGTTTCAGGCTCCGTAAGGATTACGGGGACACCGGCTTTGTGAGAGTAAGTCTCAGCGATCACCTGATCTATTATCACATCACTGCTGCTTCTCACTACAATGGCATCATACGTGTCTGCTCTCACTGTGCCGACCACCAGACCAGCCATCAAAATGAAGGTAATTACCGCGAGCTTTTTCATGGCATGATCTATGAGAGGAGAGTTTATTAATGTATATGGTTAATTCTCCGTATGGAGCCCGAGGAGTACTTTCCCTATCCCACCTTTAGAAAAGGCCAAGAAGAGTTCATGAGAATGATATACAAAAACGTAAAAATGGGAAAAAACGTGGCGATAGAAGCTGCGACAGGATTTGGAAAAACTCCTGGTGTGCTTGCATCTATCCTCCCGATAGCAGATGAACAGGCGAAGAAGATCGTATACTGTTGTAGAACACACAAACAGATGGATCGTGTCATTGAAGAACTGAAGGAGATAGGAAAGAATTGGCCAGTATCTGGGATGTCACTCCGTGGGAGGAAAGAGATGTGTTTGAACCCATTGGTAACAGATTTCTCTGGTGATATGGCATCAGCACTCTACGTCTGTCGTCTACTAAAAAAAGAAGAAAAATGTAAATTCTTTACCAATTTAGCAGAGAAAGAAGATCTTATTTTTGAGCTGGCGTTACGATTTTCAAAGAAAGCCATGAACTCCCTCGAGGTGAAGGAGGTATGCAGGGATGATATGCTGTGCCCATATGAGGTCACAAAGGAGATCCTGAGAGAAGCGGATCTTATTTCTTGCTCGTATTACTATCTGTTCCATCCAGGTATCCGGGATAACTTTCTGGAGACGATAGGTTGCCAGCTGGACGATATTATCGTGGTACTGGATGAAGCCCACAATTTACCTGAAATGGCGGCAGATCTCGGTACAGATAGACTCTCGTTGCCGTCATTAAAAGCAGGTATTAATGAGGCGACGGATTACGAAGAGGATGAGATACTCGCATTTCTAGAAACACTGTACGAGGTGATCCTCTCTCTTCCGGACGATATTCAACTTGAAGATGAGACACTGCTCACCTACCAGGATCTCATCTCTCGACTTACCGGAAGGCGATCGCAGTTTGTGGATGTTTCCACAGAGAAGGCAATCGACGATTTTTCACAGTATCTGATCAAGCGCGGAGGAGAGATACAGAAGGATAAACTCAACCAGGGGAAGCCGCCCCGATCCTTCATTCACAGCGCAGGTGTGTTCGTCTCTAACTGGATAAAGGTAAGGGAGAGGGACGACTACTGCTACCTGATAGAACGTTACACCACGCGCGGGGGAGCATCCTCGCTACGACTAAATATCCTCGATCTCGATCCCCGAAATATCACAAACCAGGTGTTTTCGGCTGCGTATTCTGTAATATGTATGTCCGGTACTTTAACACCGTTAGACGCATTCTGTGATGTAATTGGGTTAAAAAACTATGAATCGAAGGTCTTCAGCTCACCATTCAAGCGATCGAATATTCTCACACTCATAGCAAAGGGAGTAACGACAAAGGGCCCATACAGAGATCAAGAGATGTACCGAAAGTACGTAAAAAGAATACTGGAGGTAGCGGATGCCGTACCAAAAAATGTGGGGGTGTTCACCGTGTCATATAACGTCTTGGAGGGGATTCTATCTGCTGGTCTGCAGCAGGTGATCGAGAAACCTCTTTTTGTTGAGGATAGGGGCTCCCGATCGAGTGAAAACGATGTCCTCGTTCGAGAGTTCAAAGCACATGCTGATAAAGGAGGAGCCGTACTTCTTGGGGTGATGGGCGGGAGAAACGCTGAGGGCGAGGACTACCCTGGAGACGAAATGAATACCGTCGTGCTTGTTGGCGTGCCCTATGCCCGTCCCACAGCCCGTGTGAAGGCGCAGATACAGTATTATGCAGGAGTATTTCCAGGAAGGGGAAAATACTATGGGTATTACCTTCCCGCTCACAGAAAGCTCAATCAGGCCGCGGGAAGAGCACACCGACTGTTGGAGGATAGAGCATCCATCGTTTTCCTCGATTACAGAGTCGCTCAACCTTTTGTAAAGAGAAATCTCTCTCGATGGATGAAGGAACGACTGAGAGTGCTCAGAGATAAAGAGGGGAATCTACGGAGGACGCTGGACGTATTTTTTAGTTTGTGAGATAAACTTATGAACTATTTCTAATTCTTAATGAAAAAAAAGAATTCTAATTAATTTCATTCGTTATATATCCTTTTCATTAGTAGTATTTAAGTACACACCAAAACCTTTAAAAAGCTTCTGTGATACACTGATCAGAACTCCGCAAGATGTAGCGTATGCTGAATAACTATACAAGTAGGTTGTGTAGTAAGATCACAACCCGGCTGTTGTGATCGTTACAAGGAGGAGATACTCATGAATTTTTATAAGTATGTTCGTAAAGCATGGAAAGATCCAGAAAAACATATAAGGAAGATATATAAGGAGAGACTGACCCGCTGGAACAAGGAAGGATCATTTGTGAGAGTAGAGCGGCCGACAAGGATCGATAAGGCACGCCAACTGGGCTACAAAGCGAAGAAGGGATACGTGATTGTACGAGCACGAATTAAGAAAGGCGGAAGAAAAAAATCACGGTTCAAAGCGGGGAGAAGACCCAAGAGGATGGGTGTTACCCGCATCACAGCTAGAAAAAATCTTCAGGAAATTGCAGAAGAAAGAACAGCAAAACGATATCCAAACTTAGAGGTATTAAACTCATACTGGGTGGGGAAGACAGGAAAACACAAGTATTTCGAAGTCATTCTAGTCGATCCGCACCATCCCCAGATAAAGAACGATCCAAGAATTAACTGGATCTGTGAGAAGCAGCATAAGGGAAGAGTGCACAGAGGACTTACCTCGGCAGGAAAAAAAGCTCGAGGTCTCCGAAACAAAGGAAAGGGCGCAGAAAAGGTACGACCAAGTCTCTCTGCGAAAAAGAATAGAGGAAAGTAGAGATGATCGAGTGGATTGAGGTAGAGAGTTTTTCTCACGCTACTGAAGACGATGAAAAAGTGTTAGATGCCTTAGCGTGCCTTCCGGATTTGGAGTTTGAGGAGAAGAAACTTGAAGGCCACTATGGGAATCCCATTAAAATGTACAAAGCGCATATCGAAGACGATGGGGCCATAGAAAATTTTTTATCATTGTTCGATAGAATAGAGAGGAATACATTAGAATCCATTGAAGAGAGAGTTGACGAGAAGGGCAGATTTCATCTGAGGATCAATAAGCAGCGATTGTACGCCGGAGAGTACGTGGTGGACAGTGAAGGAGATGTACATATCACCATAAAAATTGTCACGTACCCGTTGAAAAGGAAAAAAGTGATCAAGAATGTCAAAGAGATACTTGGCGATTGACCTTCGAGGCTATCCTAACGAAATGTACGAGGAAGTGTACACACCAAAACAAATCATTTCTCCTACAAACGAAAAGGCTGTTGAAGTCTGTCTAAAAAAATCATCCGATATTAGAGATACTGTAAGAAAAATAAATAATTCAGCACTTATTTTTGTGAAAGGGGGGAATATAAAACGTAACAAATATATAGTGCGACAAAAAAAAGTGAACGTACTTAGTGAACCGTATCCCATCGATAATATCACAGCGAGGGAGGCAGCAGAGAATAATATCGCATTTGAGATCAACGTAGAAGAGATAGTCCGAAGACATGGATATAGAAGAGCGAGACATATGCAGAAATTAAGAGATACTATACGAATCGCGAAAATGTGCCACACCCCTCTGGTAATCACCTCTGGATCGCTGGATGAGTACACTGTAAAATCCCCACGGACGTTGGTGGCCTTTGGGAAGGTCCTCGGCCTAGAATACTACGAGTCAAAGGCTGCGATCTACGATATCCCAAAAATGATTCTTCAGAAGGAAAAAAAATGAGATTAAAAAACAAAAAGAGTTTCAAGGAGAAAAAACGGTACATTCTCTTTAAACCCCTGTGGAGAGATACCTTTAAAAGGAAGGATATCATTAGGATGATATGGAACTCGGTGTTGGAGTTTCTGGGCGAACTCGGAACTGCAACTGTGAGTTTATGGGTACTTGATATTGACGAAAAAGAAAGAACTGGTATTGTGAAATGTAATACCAAGAATGTAGATGAAGTAATATGTGCTCTTTCGTTAGTACGACATGAAAACAAAGGAATACTCGTATTAGGCGTCTCAGGCACGATGAATGGATTGGACAAATGGAGAGAGATGTATACTATTTGAACGGGAGGGAAGACTATACTGAAGTACCACCCTCCAAAACATATCTCACGAATATGTGCCCGAGTCATCCAAGAGAATTGAAAAGGAAGTGAGACAAGATGGTTAGTATAGATGAAGCAACTGTTGCGCGGTTGAAAACACATGGGGAACGATTTGAAATACTTGTAGACCCCGATGAAGCTCTAAAATTTAAGAAGGGCGAAGAATACGAAAATTTTTTGGTTACAAACTACATTTTCACCGATGCTGAAAAGGCAAAAAAGGCACCACAGGATCTTTTGCAAAACATTTTTAGTACAACGGAAGTCAATGAAGTGGCTAAAAAGATCGTGAAAAAAGGAGAGCTATTATACACAGCGGAACAAAGAAAAAAGATGCGCGAAGATAAAAGAAAGGACGTAATTTCACGCCTTTCCCAGGGGATAGATCCACGAACAGGCCGTCCCCACCCTCCAAAACGAATAGAAAATGCGTTGAAAAAAGCAAATATACACATCGACCCCTCGAAATCTGCAGAAAAACAGGTGAAGGAAATACTAAAGGAAATACGCCCAATTATCCCAATAAAATTCGAGGAGAGAGAGATAGCTGTAGGAATACCCGCACAGTACGCTCCAAAGGTATACGGCATATTGAAGGAACGCTACGACGTGATAGACGAGAAATGGAGAAACAATGGAAGTCTATACATGCTCATTTCGATTTCGGCGGGATCGCAGGAAGAGCTATATAATGATGTGAACTCGCTGACCAAAGGAGAGGCAGAAACAAAGCTCATGAAAAGGAAGTGATCAGAATGATTCATGTAGAGAACAAAGAGATCGTTGTACCAGGAGAGCTTGTTGCAACAGGAGATTTTCGTCCTCGAGAGGGAGCTGAAAAAGATGGTGAAAACATCTACGCCACCGTCGTGGGAATTACATACGTAAATTCAAAAAATAAGTATGTAAAAGTAGTCCCGTTGGAACGGAAATATTATATCCCCCAAAAGAATGATACGATAGTAGGTGTAGTAGAAGAACTCGCATTTAGAAAGGCTATATTGGATATTAATTCTGCGTATAAAGGAATTTTGGATGTAAGAGATACCACCTCTGACCGCAACGCCGAAATAGAGGATATATTCTCAGTAGGAGATGCAGTATACGCAAAAGTAGATGATACCTCAGAATCGGTTCGTCTGTACGCGAAACCTCGAAGGTACGGAAAACTTCATGGGGGAAGACTGATAACAATTCCCTCCGCGAAGGTTCCACGAGTAATCGGAAGAAAAGGATCGATGATATCGGTCATGAAAAAATACACCAACTGTAGAATTCAAGTGGGACAAAACGGAAGAATCTGGGTAAAGGGTGAAAAAGCGGATCGTGTTCTCGAAGCAATAAGGATTATTAGTGCCGAGAGTCACAAATCTGGATTGACAGAAAAAATTACAAATTTTTTGAAGGAAGAAAGGTGATCCAATGGAACTCATAAAAGATGGTAAAAGGATAGATGGTAGAGGAAAAGAAGATTTGAGAGATATTAAAATAAAGGCAGATGTCCTGAAGAGAGCAGATGGGTCTGCGTATCTAGAATGGGGCGAGAACAGGGTATATGCAGCAATATATGGGCCCAAAGAGCTCTATCCTCGATTTTTGAGACAATCTGATCGAGCTGTGCTGCAGTGCAAATACAATATGGCACCCTTCTCTGTCGATGATAGAAAGAGACCGGGGCCTGATAGGAGAAGTACCGAAATTTCAAAGGTCGCACGAGGTGCGCTTGAACCCGTTGTGCTCTTAAAAAATTTCCCCGAATCTGTGATAGAAGTTCATATAGAGATAGTGCAAGCGGAAGCAGGCACACGTTGTGCGGGTATTACCTGCGCCAGTGTCGCACTGGCGGACGCAGGTATCCCAATGAAGGACCTCGTGCCTGCCTGTGCCGCAGGGAAGATCGGTGGAGAGGTTGTCCTCGATCTCTCCAAAGAAGAAGATAACTACGGTCAGAGTGATGTACCGATAGCACTTGTACCGCGAACAGGAGGAATCAGTCTTCTGCAGATGGACGGACTTATGACAGATGAGGAGATGGAAGAAGCGTTAGATCTCGCAAAGAAAGGATGTGAAACTGTGTACGAACTACAAAAGAAGGCGTTGAGAGAGAAATACGAGCGAGGTGAGAACAATGACTGAAGTAGATCTTTTATCTCATATAGAGCGAGATCACATCCTCGATCTCACGAAAAATGGAAAGAGAGAAGATGGAAGAGATTTTGATGAGCACAGAAAACTTATTTTGGAGCCTGATATTTTCACGAAGGCTGAAGGTTCATGTATGGTCACGCTCGGAGATACGAAGGTGATTGCAGGAATAAAGATAGACACAGGAGAACCCTACCCTGACACACCGGATGAAGGTGTACTCATAACAAACGTCGAGTTAATCCCAATGGCGAGCCCACTGTTTGAGTCTGGACCACCAGGTGAAGATGCCACAGAGCTTGCACGAGTCGTCGATAGAGGGATACGGGAAGCTCCCATGCTCGATACATCGAAACTGATGATAGAAGAGGGAGAACTCGTGAGACTTGTATTCATTGACATTCATGTACTGGACAGTGACGGGAATCTGTTCGATGCTGCGAGCTGGGCTGCAGTGACAGCTCTCCACACCGCAACAATGCCAGTGCTCGATGACGATGGGAAACCAACCGAAGAAACTATTCCGCTTCCTGTGAAAAAAACACCAGTATCCTGCACCTTTGCAAAAATAGGAAATAACATGCTTGTGGACCCGAGCCGCAATGAAGAGCGAGTACTTGATGCACGGTTAACGGTCACGACAGAGGATAATGACTATATTTGTGCAATGCAGAAAGGAGAAAGCGGTCAACTCACAATAGATGAAATCATGGACTGCATACATAAGTCGCTTACAATGGGGAAGGAAATCAGGAAAAAAATAAAAGAATCTCTGAAAGAGTAAGCTTTATAAAGAGAAGGAAAAAGTGATTTTCATGGGGACTGCGAAAAGATTTGGAACACGGGCTGGAAAACGAGTGAGAGATAAAGTAGATAAAATAGAAAAACAAGTGAAAGATACACATAAGTGTCCTCAATGTGACCGAAAAACAGTGAAAAGAGTTTCCACAGGCATCTGGAAATGTACAAAATGTGGACTAAAGTTTGCTGGAGGAGCGTACATCCCCAAAACGGATACAGGAAAACTCGTAAAAGAGGTTGTAAAAGAGGAGCAAAATGTATAAGTGTATTAACTGTGGTAAAGAGCTGGAAAAAGAGTCGTTAGACTTTTCCCAGAGCGTGAAATGTCCTTTTTGTAGCGGAAGAGTGTTAATTAAGATACGACCCTCAGTATCCAAAAAAGTAAAGGCAGAGTAGATGCTTCTCACCACATCGAGAAGGACACCCCCTGCAACAAAGCTGTTCTGTAAGGATATGGAGGGAGTTCTTCCATTCTCTTTTTATACACCTCGAGGAGCTAAAACACTGCGCACACTCCTTGATACTGCTTATGAGAAGGGAATGGATAGGTTGTGTGTGGTAGAAAATAAGGGAGAAATTCCTCATAGACTCGCATTTATCAACGTTGATCTGGACTGGCAGTGGATGGGCCACATGGATGTGACTGTACGTCTCGGGAGAACCGCTCCATCGATTGAGGAGGATGTGGATCTCTGTGTAAAAGGAAAGGGAAAATACAGAGATGATATCATCCACTTCTTTAATGCGTCCACTGAAGAGAGTTATTCTGTACTTCATTTAAAAGAAAACACGATAACTTTTTATAGAAAAGACCTGTATACTACACCGGTGGGTCCTCAAATGACAATTGAAGACCTCTGCAGGTACGATGTGAATGAAACGAACGATGACGTTTAAGGTCTACACCCCTCACAAAGACACCGTGTACAAAGCACTGAAAATGGAGATAGACTCGGCGCCATATACGAAGACTTCCACCGTTTTCGAGAATAGAGATGATTTCCTCTATTTGGAAATAACGTCTGAAGATCTCTCTGCACTGCGCGGTACGTTCAACTCGTACATGAACTGGTTAAAACTTATTATGGAAAGCATGGAGTAATTACTATTCTACGAAATTTTTACATAAGTACGCACCGATAGAGAGCAGTACAAATCCAATAAGTATCCAGAATATTGGAAGTTTTAAAGTAGGAAGACCGGCACGCATATCTCTCTCCACTGTTTCTAACACGGCAAGATGAGACGCATTGCGAGGTGCAATTTCCCTCCTCATAATGTCAGTGTCCTCAAGACGTGTACTCTTTTCGAGAAGATCGTATGTTCCTTTAAGGAGACAGATAAGTCCGAGTAAACTGAGTAGCACTCCGCCTATGCTGCTGGCAAGCTGTAAGTACGCATCTTTCTGAATCAGAGGGAACGAGATCTTCACCGCAAAAAACCAACAGAACACAATGATAAGGACAGCACATGCTAGCCAGGGTATCCACTGCCATACCGAAGAGCGCGGGGAAAACTCCTGCTCATCTGTGTCCATACTATATCTCATCAACTACTGTTAAAAAAGTAGTGATGGCATGCAGAGAGGAGAGAATGGAGTTGTGGTGTCCCATGGATATGGTACCGAGGAAGCCTCGGAGGAACTCTCCTCTCTGAGAGTCAATGCCAACAAGAGAAGAGATGTGTCCCAGGCTTATTTAAAGGTTTTGGTTATTATATAGGGGTGTTTTGAATTAATATACTTTTGAGAAAATAGCTGGAAAAGAGAGGAGTAGGAGAGAAACTAAGAAAAATAAATGTTGAGGTGTATCCGAGCACTACAAATTTCTTGCTGATAAAAACGACAGTACCGGATCTCGGAAGAAAACTAAAGGACCGAGGAATACTCATTCTCGATCTCTCGGCATACTGGCTATCCTCGTTTATGAGAGTCTCAATCAGTGCGCCAGAGGAGAATGATATCTTTCTCTTTGAAATGAGGAAAATTTTGGAAGAAGAATAAAAAAAGAGTTAATGTGGGCATGTAATACCCAGTTTTTCTTGGATCTCTTCGCAACACTCCAGAGCTTTCAGCAGTTCACTGTTCGCGTAGATGCTGTTCCCCGTCGTGTTCGCGTTGTCGATATGTAGCTGCATCGTATCTAACAACGCTTGCACACCGCTTGGTACATCGTCTGGAAGATTCTTTTCGATGCATTCTTGACACGCTGTCACCTGCGCTAAATGGTAGTTCTTCACCGGCATGAAGGCGACGACAGGGGTGATTGCTGCTCGAGTTATCCATGGCCGATATATCACGTAATCTGAAACAGCGTCTCCTTCGCCAGTTGGGTTGTAATCTGGTGCTCCGGGAAAAGGATCGTACGGTCCTGAATTATCACCCCACCAGTTCATCGTTGCATCGACGGTATGGGCGGTATTGTTGAACACACCGAAGGATACAACGTAGCTGCTATCATAGCGCGTGTTGTCCAGTATAGTGTTGTAGTGGATCTCTGTTCCAGAAGGATCACTACCAAGCGCTATGTGAATACCTGAATCTGCTGATGCGGTATTATTTCGGATATCATTTTTGAGGATGGTATTGTTGAGTGATGTTCCTGCAATCCAGATACCGTGGCCGTTGTCGTGAATACTGTTGTTGGAGATAGTATTATCAGTTGAATCGTACAGAAGGATACCGAATGCCTCATTGTAAATATCGTTATTTATCATTTCATTGTTAGAGCACGTCGTGAGAAAGATACCTGCATGGACTACGTCATTGTCGTGAATAATATTGTTATAAATGACACAATTGCTAGAGTTAATAAGCCAAATGCCCTCTGCAGTATTATTATCTATTGTATTGTGTACTATTGTAACACTGCTTCCAGAAACATGAATACCTTGAACATTTCCTGTGAGTCTATTCTGTGTTATTGTCCCTGAAGCGTTGTTATAATATTCGATTCCATGAGAAGAAGCATTTTTTACTGTAAAACCGCTGATGGTGACTGTTGCATCTTTAACGCTTATTACATCCGCTCCGCCGCCTCCATTGATTGTTGTCACGGAAGCTCCATCTCCAATTAGTGATAAGGACTTCCCGTGGAGCAAAAGAGTTTCGTTATACGTTCCTGCGTGGACGTGGATCGTGTCCCCACTGGAGGCACTGTTTATTGCGTTTTAAATTGAGTCTCCAGAATAGACATGGTATGTTGTTGCACTTACCGGATGAATCACTGCTAACAAAGAGACCAAAAACGTTGCTGCAAGTATTCCTCCTTTTAATCTCTTCATCCTTTCACCTATTTTATTATGTTCCTATACTGGTATATTATACTTCTTTTCTAATTCTTATTAAATAAAGTGAACTATTTCTTTATAAATGTTTTGGATCGGTTCGTCTTGGAAAATGACAGATATACACGGTAAAGAAATTAATCATTTGTCAAAAAATGTTAGAAAATTACTGCATCTTTCTTTTTGCACTGCGTATAGGGCTGTTCTTTCCTGCAAACCTTCATCGAAAATAATAAAAAGTCTTCGAAAAACATATATAATTAGTATTAATTAAAGACTCAAATTGGAGGCGTCTATATGAAATATGATCCACTTTATTATCCGTACCCCTCACGAAGAACTATTGTATACGGAAGGAGGGGGATGGTCTGTAGTTCGCACCCCCTCGCTGCACAAGCTGGACTAGAGATATTGAAAAAGGGAGGGAATGCGGTAGATGCAGCTGTTGCAACTGCGATCACACTGACAGTAGTGGAGCCAACCTCTAATGGGATAGGAGGAGACGCATTTGCACTCTTCTGGCAGGGAAATAAACTTCACGGGTTGAACTCCAGTGGGCCTGCCCCTGCGTCCATCTCCATGGATACCGTTAAAGCAAGGGGATACACTAGTATGCCCACATTCGGGTGGGTCCCCGTCACAGTACCTGGAGCACCCGCCGCATGGTCCGAACTCTCGGAGAAATTTGGGTGTCTCGAGTTTGAAGAACTCTTTCAGCCGGCCATAGAACAAGCAAAAAATGGGCACCTCGTGTATCCTACGGTAGGCAAATATTGGAAATACGCATACGAGCGATACAAAGAGTTAGAAGGTGAAGAGTTTAAGACGTGGTTCGATATTTTCGCTCCCAATGGACGGGCACCAGCGATTGGTGAAATGTGGAGATCGGATCGTCACGCTGAAACATTGACGCAGATCGCTAAATCGAAAGGGAGATCATTTTATAGTGGCGAACTTGCAGAGAAAATAGATGAGTTTTCTCAAGATCATGGAGGATATCTGTCATTGAAGGACCTGAAGGAATTTTCGCCTGAATGGGTAGAACCGCTGAGCGTCAATTACAGAGGGTATGATGTGTGGGAATTACCGCCGAATGGGCAGGGGATAATCACCCTGATGGCTCTGAATATACTCAAAGGACTCCAATTCAGCAACAAGGACAGTGTTGATACGTACCATAAACAGATAGATGCCCTTAAACTTGCCTTTAGCGACGGAAAGGAGTACATTACTGACCCGAACTACATGGATATTAGATCTGAAAAGTTAGTATCGGAAGAGTATGCGAAAGAAAAACGTTCGTTAATACAAAATAAAGCTATAGAGCCAGATAAAGGAGCTCGTGGTGGAGGAGGGACAGTATATCTCGCTACAGCGGACGAAGAGGGAAATATGGTATCGTACATACAGAGTAATTACATGGGGTTCGGTTCTGGATTAGTGGTGCCCGAAACGGGAATCGCTTTACATAATCGCGGAAACACATTCTCCTTAGACCCCTCGCACATAAACTGTCTAGAACCGAGGAAGAGAACCTATCATACGATAATACCAGGCTTTATCACGTTAGAGGACGAACCAATTGGTCCCTTTGGGGTAATGGGGGGGTACATGCAGCCTCAAGGACATCTTCAAGTAGTAATGAACCTATTAGATTTCGGTTTGAATCCCCAGGCGTGTTTAGATGCACCACGCTGGCGATGGGAGAGAGGTAAACACGTTGTGCTAGAAGATTCCTTCCCAAAACATATCGGGAGAGCATTAGGTAGAAGGGGACATGAGATTACTTACGCGCTTCATGCAGGGGGATTCGGAAGAGGCCAAATTATTCTTAAAAACAGAGAAGGGTATGGAGGCGCTACTGAACCACGGACCGATGGACATATTGGCGTATGGTGAGTTCAGCCTACTGCCTCCTTACGGCCATATAATACTGTGAGAAGTAGAATTATGCACCATTGCAGAATCGGTTAGAGAATTATTCTGAATATTGTTTTTTTCAGAAATATGTGACCCAAAAGTATTAAAGCTTAAATAGAAAATGATACATATGGTTACAGGTGGTAGATCACGCTCAGAGTGTACAACCTGCGTGTATTTTGTTCCACACGATGTGTACTCTTACGTGGGCATATGCAAAAAGAGCAATAAATTAATCGTGCGAAAAGAAGCTTGTGATAAGTTCAAAGAATTGAAGAGGGAGGAAATCGAAAAAATTCTGGACACAAGAGGATGGATATACTGTATTACATGCCGAACAGTGATCTATTCGAAAGAAAAATTGGATGATCACGAGGAGGATGTAATGGTTATCGATCAGTACTCGGACGCCGTTGCCTCAGAGGAGAGTCCTGCAGCGGATTGAGTGATCAGATGGCTCGAGAAGAAATAACAGTTATTTTGGGAGGTGCACAGGGAGCTGGTCTGAACACATGTCAGCAGGTGCTGACCTCTGCTTTCGCATTGGAGGGGTTCGGAGTGATTGCAGATAGAGAATACTTTTCAAACATTAAAGGAAGGCACAGCTATGTGCATACCACTATTTCCTCTTCCACCCGTCCAAAGTCATTGACGTTTGACATTGATCTACTGGGCTGTATGGATGCTGAGACAGTATTTACTCATTTTGAAGATCTAAAAAAGGGAGGATACCTCGTCTACGATCACTCATCCTCGAAAAAGAAGATGAAATCAATTCCAAGCATTGAAGTCCCTCTTAAAAGGAGATTAAACGCGAAATTCATCGAGATAGGGGTGGATGGATCAATTGAATCCTTGGTCACGTATTTAGAGAAAGAAAAGCATATACATATTGTCAATTTACACTATCCGGATATATTAGATGAACTACTGAAGGAATTTGAGCTTTCACCATCCCAAACATCGAGATACGTCAGTTCTATTCTCATAGGAGCGGTAGCAGGATTAGTGAATATGAATACAAAAAATATGAACTACGGGATCATGAAAAAGTTTGGGAACAAAGAGAAAATCGCAGAACAGAACAGATTTTTAGCCAACTACGTTTCAGAGTTGATCAACGATGAATATAACGCTCCATTGGAACTAGCATCACCTAACTTAGCACACGATGAATTCATGCTGGTCACAGGCAATGAACTCATAGGAATGGCAAAAATCGTTGGAGGATTACGATTTCAAAGTTATTATCCTATTACTCCAGCAGCCGATGAAAGTTTTTTCATCGAACAACACGCTGCGCTGGGAGAAAACAACGTGGTAGTGTTTCAAACTGAAGATGAATTATCAGCAATCGGCTCGGCCATCGGCGCTGCACTCAGTGGTGCAAGAAGTGCTACGGCCACCAGCGGGCCCGGATTTAGCCTCATGGTTGAGGGATTGGGATGGGCAGCGATGAATGAGGTGCCCGTCGTGATCACCTGCTATCAACGGGGAGGTCCCAGCACAGGGCTACCCACACGAGGTAGTCAGGCCGATCTCCTCTCGACTTTGCATGGATCTCACGGGGAATCTCCTCGAATAGTGCTTACTTCGGGTGATCACGAAGAGGCGTTTCATGACGGTGTCGAGGTCTTCAACTTAGCTGAAAAATACCAAACACCTGTTATTCACTTGCTCGATAAATTTTTGGCGAACTCAACGGTGACAGCAACCGTCCCTGACATTTCATCAACAGAGGTAGATCGAGGAGAGCTTGTGAAAAAAGAAGGATTGGAGGACACTGATTACAAACGATTTGGGGAGGGACCCATCTCGAAAAGAAAAGTGTTGGGTTCCGGTAAGATGTGGTATACTGGCAGTGAGCATAACGAGTATGGAAACGTGAGTGAAGATCCGTACAATAGAATGAGAATGGAAGAGAAACGAATGGGGAAGTTGGAAGCGGCTGAGAAGAATATCCCAACTGAGGAGATGGTACGATACTACGGCCCAGAGAACGCAGATTTTCTCATTGTGGGTTGGGGATCTGTGAAAGGCGTGTCACTGGACACTATAGAGGATATAGCAAAAGAAAAAGAGAAAGAAGGCGCCTACCTTCATCTAAAAATGTTTGTTCCCTTTCCGTCTGCATACGTCATATCAGTAATTAATAGATTCACACCGAATAAAACAATATTGGTTGAACACAGTTATACCGCACAAGCAGGTAAAGTAATTGCGATGAATACTGGTATAACAATAGAAAAGAAGATATTAAAATACACCGGCCGCCCGATCTATAAAAATGAACTGAAAAACGCGATTAAAAAGGTATTGAACGGAAGAAAAAAGGTGGTGCTACGTCATGGCCCGTGAGTATGCAACTGAAAACTGGGTAGATTGGTGTCCCGGCTGCGGTAATTTTGGGATACTGTCTAGTATGTACAAGGCCCTGAACGAAACAGATTTACACCCAGAAACCACGGTGATAGTCTCAGGGATAGGATGTTCTGGTAAAATACCTCATTATATAGATGTAAACGGAGTCCACACCATCCATGGAAGGGCTATACCCTTTGCCTCCGGCATTAAAATAGCGAACCCCCCTCTAAACGTGATTGTGAACGGGGGTGACGGAGATCTGTTGGGTATTGGTGCAGGGCATTTCGTCGCATTAGGCAGAAGAAATTTAGATATGGTTGTGCTCATGCATGACAATCGGGTTTACGGACTCACTAAGGGACAAGCATCCCCCACGCTATCCAGGGGAAAGCGGCCCAAAGCGCTTTCAACGCCCACTATACAGGATGCCGTACCTGCACTTCCACTTGCGTTGACAGCAGGATACACCTTCGTGGCAAGAGGATACGCATTAAGCGCTGCACACTTACAGAAGCTGATTATCGAAGGTATACAACACGATGGCGCTGCCTTTATTGACATACTCCAGCCTTGTGTCACGTACAATAATATACACACATCGGCGTTTTACCAGCAACGTATTGAAGAGTTGGCTGATGACTGGGATCCTACCGTAAAAGATGATGAGGAGCGAGTCGAAAAGAAATATCAGGCAATGAATAAATTATCTGAGAATAAAAAAATACCTATTGGAATCTTCTATAAGGATACGATCACTCCTTCATTTGAAAAAAGAATAGAGAATAAAATGCCAGGATACTTAAACAATCCTCCAGCCATGCAAAAAATTGAGAAAGAAAATAAATCAGTATTGAGCCAGAATGAGTTTAATGAAATATTTAGTGAGTATATTGTAGCAGTTGAAAGGCATTGAATCATTGGAGCGAAACTCATATAATCCTTTTTTTCGGATTGAATTATATCTCTACCAATGTCTTCAGTCCATTATAGATGATAGGTAGGGGAGAAGTTAATGTTGCTGTAACCAGATCCATAGAATTATGTACCTCCGATGGACTATAGAGGATCTTATGCATGAAATGTAGAAGCAGCTGTTATTGGAGTTTTCCAAAACCTTAAGTATTTCTGCCCATAGGCTAAGTAGTGGTAATATAAAGAGGAAACTTGTGGTTGGTTTGTGATTGGTGCGTTGGCGTTGAGTGGAATTGGAATCGGATTTAAAAACGTGAGAGCAGATACAGAAATGCAATTTGTAGGTACCGCAGTAGAGTATCACGAGGCGGTAAAACCTGGTGGAACAAGCTATTGGCGTGTACAGGTAGAGGAAGTTCTCAGCGGCCCACAGCCCTGTACTGACAGAATTAAGGTAGTCACCTTCCAAGCTATCAACATTGAATGGGGCGACATCGATCCGACCATAGAACCTGGTGACAAAGTAGAGGTATATGGGAAGTATAGGAAGAATCAGGAATGTAATGTAATTCTAGCTACAGATCGAGGAACTTCCAATTCCTATTGCATCAAAAAGATAGAAACACCTGCGCCGATTACAACAACCGCAACCCCAACTAGGACACCGAAATCCCCCCACAAAATGATATGTTACATTGCTGCTGGTGTGTTCGTGGTACTTCTTCTCACGATCTACTTCGGTAGGATGAAATAATACTCATGAAAGCTTGAAAATGCGGGTAGAAATTGAAGGAGAAATAACAGTCCACTCTTTTTTTCTGGAAGTAGGGGACATTAATATGGACGTAAAAAATGCACAGATGTTAAAAAAAGAATTTTTAATGACATTAACCGTCTTGTCGTTGGAAAAAGGAGAATAGAAACGAAAACATTAGCAACATACCTAAGAAGAAGGTATAATCTCACGTGGGAAACAACGTATGATATTATTAATGAGTTGAAGGTGCAATATAGGCTTTATGAGGAAAATGGGGTGCTGTATGCGTAAGGATAGATCTACGAGACAGGACACCCCAATGAACAGTGCCCTATCTCGCAAAAACTCTATTCTTTTCAAGCCCATATATCAGTCCTTTGGAGAATCGAAGGGATTTGAGTGCGGGGGACGGGATTTGAACCCGCGGACTCCTACGAGACAGGGTCCTAAGCCCTGCACCTTTGGCCAGGCTCGGCAACCCCCGCTTGTATATGATATTCTTTTTTCCTGAGAGGTTTTTATATGCATCGTTACGGCCAGACCCGATAGAGGATAATCTCCGTATTGGGCTGGACATCCAGGTAGAAAGTATCTGTGGTGTAGACACTATCGGAGAGACTTCCTTTCACTTTCACCTCCTTCCAGTCATGGTGTACCCGAATCGTGAGGGGGTGATCAAAAGGAGTATTTACACGGATTTTGACATAGCCGAAGGAGGGAATCACATCAATCGTACAAGTCTCCCGTTGTTGGATGTATGTTGCTACTTTTCCTAGTGGTGCAATCCAAAGATCCGACGACGAGAGAAGCTGCATCTGAAACTCAAATGTCTCAGGTGTAACACAGAGAGGAACAGAGGCGTTTACGCTGTAATTTTCCGGATAGTTACTTATATGATGATACATCAGCACCATCCATCCATTCTTGCCCCTTGTCTCCCTGATCATTGCCTGTAAATCTCCAAGAGAGGGATCATTATCACTAAAAATGGCGTATGAGGAAATTTCATATAGATCTGGATCAGTGTTGATCCTGTTCTCATACGACCGAGCACAGAGATACCCTGAATCTCTCAGTGTTCTCTTCACAACATTGTTCGTACGTGAAAGAGGATAATGCATTGCAATACACTCTTTTCTGGTATGTTCTTCAATAAGTCTTTTTGAGTCCTGTATCTCGGTGAGAAGGGCTTCTTTACAAAGCATGGCCAGATTAGGATGGGTACACGTGTGAGAGGCGATCTCGTGAGTAACACTAAGCTCTTGTATCTGTTTCCAGGTCATCTTCTGAATTCGCACACCTTTCGGTTCTTCTACCATTTTTCCTACCCAGGAGGTAACTACCCCAAAGGTCCCTCGAATGTCATATTTTTCAATAATAGGGGCAGCAACGAGATACTGAGTTTCATCGCAGTCATCGAATGTGACACTCAATGCGCCTTCGGCATTGTGATACCACGGTGTAACCTCTACCTCTACACCAGGAAAGGATGGGGAAAGAAAGGAGGACAGCACGAAAAGAATGAACAAGAGATATTTCATTGTTTCACCTATAGCCGTACACCAGCTCGTCCCACTCATCTTCCCGAATCTCCTCCACTTTCTTTCGGAACACGAAGGAGAGAAGCACGCCCGCCACAAATCCACCAATGTGTGCGAAGTACGCAACACCGCCCTGAGACACCGCCACGATCGATCCAACACCAGAAAATAACTGTATCACAAACCATACAGCTAAAAAGAAGAACGCGGATATCCTCCGTATCATTACAAAGAATCCAAGGAATATAAGCGTATGTACCTTTGCTTTGGGATACGTAATCATATAAGCACCGAGTACGCCTGCAATCGCACCGGAGGCACCAAGGTTTGGTATTGTTGAGCCCGGATCCACGGCGATTTGAAGAAATGACGCTGCAAATCCACAGAGGAGATAGAACACCAAAAATCGTCCATGGCCCATCGAGTCCTCGACATTGTTACCGAAAATATAGAGAAACAGCATGTTCGCAAAAATATGCATAAATCCTCCATGGAGAAACATTGATGACACGAGTGTTCCCATGCCTTCAAACTGCGTGATCTGTCTGGGAATAAGCGCGTACGTATAAATAAACCTATCGAATGCATTTGAAGGAAGCGCCTGGAGGTACACTTCATAGAGAAATACAATAACATTAGTCGCGATCAATCCGTATACTATGTACGGTGTTTTTTTTCCGGGAACGTTATCTGAAAGAGGCAGAAAGACCATGTTTGAAGGAGAATACTGGCAAATAAAAATCTTTCTATGGAAGATCAGGAAACGATCCGAGGTACGTATTATCGAGGAGGTAAACCTCCAAATGCTTCATGTCGATAAGTTCATTATTAAAGAAATACCCTGGAATTCGTTTCTTGTTAATGGATATCCCTGTGATAAGTGGGGAGAAGGCGGGAAGGATAACGACCTTCGTATTCTCATCTTTTAACGACCCGAAGAGAAAACATTTTTCCTTGGTGGCCTTGCCCACTTCATCTCGAAATGTCACGGCGGGATGAGAGTGTCCCATGATGAGGTATCCAGGTCGTTCTGGTATTTTGAGATGGCCATGAGTTAGCAATATATCATTAATTACAATCTTTTTGTACACATCCTCCTCAGTTAACCGTTCGATATTGCCGTCGTGATTTCCTTTTACAATCCTAAATTCTATCGGTAGTTCCAAAAAATGCGGAACATCTCGCTCTTCTCGAAAGGAAATTTGTGGAATATTATGTTTCAAGTCACCTAAAAATATCACTTCGTCTGCTTCTGTTCGTTCAATTGTCTCTTCAAGTACTCTCTTTATTTTTCGTGTAACATTGCCAAGTTTTACGCCTTTTTTGTACAATTCATACTCGATACCTAGATGTAGATCAGCAACTACCAAGATCTTCTTATCGTTCTCTATGAGTAACGAAGGACTATTATCAACGGGATAAATTTTCATTGTTTCTGTATAAATGATTTTATTTCATCGCCTTCATTAAAGGCGTATGCCATTCTAGGCGTGTTAAATTGATAGCCGAGGTTTCCTTCTTTGTCCAGTGAGATGATACCGCCGTGCCCTCCTATTCCCTTCAATACAACTAGTGCCTCACGGCAGGCTTCAGAAAGATTCATCCGCGTGGAAAGTTCAGCTAATGTCCGTGTGAGGAGCACCCGCATGATCTGTTCGCCGTAGCCTGTAGCGGAGGCTGCGATCCTCCCATCTGCGTAACAACCGGCACCGAACAGCGGGGAGTCGCCTACCCGTCCCGGCACTTTATTCGGTGTCCCTCCCGTAGATGTACCGGCGGCAAGCCGTCCCCCATCATCAAAGGCGACTGCACCAACGGTATCATGGAAAAAATCCTCAGGTTTTTTTCCCTCTTCATTGATCTTTTTCCACCGTTTCCTCTCTCGTTCCATAATGAGTTCCTTCGGATCGCAGAGAGGGATGCCATGAGTTTCTGCGTACTGTTCTGCTCCCCTCGCAATAATAAAGTTCACGTTTTCATCAAACAGGATTTTCTTGGTAAGCGAGATGGGATTTTTCACCCTACTTACCCCTGCAACGGCACCAAATTTACGATCCTCTGCAAGCACTGCATCTAACTCTATATCCCCATTACCATTAAGAAAAGACCCATAACCTGCATCAAAGGTTGGATCATCTTCCATTACGTTGATTGCTGCTTCTACAGCATCAACTGCAGTATCTTCCTTCAATCCATTTTTCACGGCCTGTGTCACACCCTTCAGATGATCGTCCACTGCGTCATCAGGTATGGCCCAGGCTCCTCCATGCACGATTATCTTCATAAGAGTGGATGGGAAAGGTAATATTAAAAAGATTACTATCCAATGATAATAACATAGTATATTAGCTAAAAATGCGTGAATATAAAATGTTATCAGAAGCTGTTGTAAAATTTACGAGGGGGAGAGTGATTGAATAAGAAGATAACTTCTAGTGGAATATCTAATGCACAAAAAATTTATAATATCCTATATAATACGTACAAAGGTGATCCGATGAGATATATCCCCGAAGACGATGAACAAAAAATGCTGGAAGAGATAGGTCTCACAACAGAAAGACTTTTCTCTGATGTACCAGAGAACCTACGGAGTGATCTGCAATTATGGGACGAAAAAAGCGAGTTCGAGACGAAACGAGAGATAAAACATATCCTTGATAAAAATGATGTGATGCTCAATTTCCTTGGTGCAGGGGTGTACAACCACTATATTCCGTCGATCGTAAAGGAGATTGTGGGAAGAACAGAGTTCTACTCCTCATACACTCCATACCAGCCAGAAGTATCGCAGGGAATGCTGCAGGCACTTTTCGAGTATCAGTCCCTCATGGGCGAGCTGCTCGGTATGGGGGTGGTCAACTCATCGATGTACGACTGGGCCACTGCCCTAGGAGAGGCAGCACTTATGTGCTATCGAGTCAATAAGAACCCTACATTCATTGTTTCCAAAAATATCCATCCTGAAAGAAAGGCAGTACTGGAAACGTATGCTGAAGGAATTTTAGAAATTATAGAAATAGGATACAACGAAGAAGGAATCGATCTTGTGGAGTTAAAGAATAATATAGAGAATGCATGCGGCGTATATATTGAAAATCCCACCTTTCTTGGATTTTTTGAGCAGCAAATAAAAGAAATTAAAGAAATTGCACACAATCACGATACATTAGTAGTTGCAGGTGCAGATCCTGTTTCTTTGGGCATGGTCATTCCACCAGGAGAGTACGCAGATATAGCTATTGGGGAGTCTGTGGGATACTCTCCCAGTTTTGGCGGCCCGTTACTGGGCATTTTTGGTGTAAAAGATGAGATGAAGCTGATACGAAAAATGCCGGGGAGACTCATCGGCGCCACTGAAGATGAAGAAGGAAACCAAGGATTCGTTATGGCTCTACAAACAAGAGAACAGCATATACGAAGGGAGAAAGCTACAAGCAACATCTGCTCAAATGAAGCGCTTTGTGCCGTGGCTTCTGCAGTGTATCTTTCTGTAATGGGAAAACAGGGGATGAGAGAGCTTGCTGAGATCTGTATGAAAAATGCACGATCCACAATGGATAGAATTAACGAAATCGATGGATTCACAGCGCCCTTGTTCAATGCCCCGCATTTTAAGGAATTCACCGTACACCATGAGAAGATGAAAACTGTTGATAAAAAACTTCTTCACAACAATATCCAAGGAGGCCTACTCCTGGAAAACGTAGGATATGATCTCGAAAATACTGCACTATACTGTGTCACGGAGTTACACAGTAAAGAGGACATTGATAAGCTTATTACTGTAATGGAGGCGATATAATGCTTATTTTTGAACGATCGAAGAAAGGAAGAAAGGCGTACTCACTCCCTCCACCTATCGAGGATGGAGAGGTATCACTTCCTGACACCTTAAAAAGAAAGGAGTTGAATCTACCTGAAGTGAGTGAGATAGATATTGCCAGGCATTTCCTCAAACTCTCTCAAGAGAACTACTGTGTAGACACAGGGTTCTACCCTCTTGGAAGCTGCACGATGAAATACAATCCGAAGCTGCACGAAGAAATTGCATCATGGGGAACGGTCACTGATATTCATCCATACCAAGATCCCTCCACAGTCCAGGGTGCTCTCGAGATAATGTATAAACTCGGTGAGGCACTGTGTGAGATAGGCGGTGTTGATGCTATCACACTCCAGCCTGCAGCAGGTGCCCACGGCGAATACACAGGAATAAAGATTATTAAAAAGTATTTAAAAACAAAAAAAATCGATAGAAATGAAATTATCGTTCCAGACTCGGCTCATGGCACAAATCCAGCCTCCTCTGCCATGGCCGGAATGCGGGTAGTGGAAATCCCTTCCGATGAGAAGGGCTGTGTAGATCTGGATGCCCTTCAGGAAGCAGTGAACGACAATACCGCAGGATTAATGCTCACAAATCCAAATACTTTGGGCATCTTTGAGGAAAACATTGAAGCGATTGCAGAGATTGTTCATGATGCTGACGGACTGCTGTATTACGATGGTGCAAACCTCAACGCACTCATGGGTATCACAAAACCGGGAGAGATGGGATTCGATATCGTCCATTTCAACCTCCACAAAACATTCTCTACCCCTCATGGGGGTGGAGGACCCGGTGCGGGACCAGTGGGCGTGAAGGAGTTTTTGAAGGAGTACCTCCCGTACCCCATCGTCACGTATAATGGAGACACGTACTCCCTGGATTATGATCTTGAACACTCTATTGGGAAGATAAAGGGATTTTACGGCAATTTTGGTGTGATGGTCAAAGCATACGCTTATATTCTCACCATGGGCAATTCACTGCAGAGAGTCTCTGAAAGAGCCGTACTGAATGCCAACTATCTTGCACAGAATCTGAAGGAGTTCTACGAACTCCCATGTAATGAACTGCGGAAACATGAACTTGTACTCTCGTGTAAGAAAATAAAAGAGGACACTGGAATTAGTGCTCTGGATATTGCCAAGAGAATTCTTGATTTTGGGATTCACGCACCAACGATTTACTTCCCATTGATCGTCAAGGAAGCGTTGATGATAGAACCAACTGAAACAGAGTCAAAGGAAGAGTTAGATAAGTTCATTGATATCATGAAAACAATATACAAAGAATGTTACAAAAATCCTGAGATCGTGAGTTCTGCACCTCACAACACTGCGGTAAAACGGCTTGATGTAGTGAAAGCCACCAAAGAACCAGTTTTATCCTATAAAATGTTAAGGAGAGAAGAATGAAAGGAAAGATCACACTTATGCTTTTCTTCACCACGGTTTTAGTTTTTCTCTATCAAATGAAAACAGGAGATCTTAGAGGAGTGACATCAACAGATTTACATTATGAGAATTTCATCACTTACGCCTTTTTCCACTCTTCCTCCACCCATCTCTCTTTCAATCTCATCGCGCTCCTCTCCTTTGGATACTATCTCGAGGAACGGATAGGAGCGAAGAAATTTCTCATTTTGTTCTTCGTCACAACGATATTTGCAGGTGTTGTGTATGTACTGATCTACCCTTCCTCTTCCACACCCTGTGTAGGTCTCTCAGGCTTCGTATTCGGGATCCTCGGCGCGAGTCTTGTGATCTACAAAGGAGAGTACAAAAATTACTTTCTGCTCATCGCACTGGGTTATGTAATATTCACGGTATTTCTGATCTATGTTGATCTCGTGGGAGAGATCGCGCACGCAGTACACCTCGGTGGACTTTTAATGGGATCGGTTCTAGAGATCTGTTACGAGAAGAGGAGAGAAGGATACTTTTTGATGGGATCTACCCTTCTTGCAACAACATATCTGGTGGTAACATGAACCTATTTATTTATCATACAGGTCAGTGTGATCCAAAGAAATGTACAGGATTAAAACTCATCCGATTCGGACTGGCCACACCAGTAAAAAAGATACCCAACTGTACAATTTTAAATCCGCTCAGTGAGAAAGCGTTTTCACCAGAAGATACGGGAGACATCCTCGCACTGGACTGTTCATGGAACCAATCTCAGGATATCTTTTTAAAGTACGAAAAGAATTCACGATCATTGCCCTACCTCGTCCCTGCAAACCCTGTAAATTATGGAAAACCTACAAAACTATCCACAGTGGAAGCCTTGGCAGGGGCACTCTACATACTGGGTAAAAAGGAGAAAGCTTTAAATATCCTCAGTAAGTTTGGTTGGGGTAGAGTTTTTATTGATCTAAATCATAAGATGCTTGAAGAGTACGCGAAGGCAAAAAACAGTAGAGAGATAGTAGCTATCCAAAAAGAGTTTATGGGTGATATAGATGAGATCTGAAATTGCAGAAAAACGATTATTTGATGTGAAAATCTGTATGAAGTGTAATGCAAGAAATCCACGAGACGCGAAAAAATGTAGAAAATGTGGGTATAAGGGACTTAGGCCTAAGTCAAAGGAGAGAAAGATTTAATTTTGACAATAAGCTTTTTATATCTCTATAAAGAGTAAAAATTAAGGAGGTTACACAGTGTCTGAAGAAGAAGAGATAACAAGAGCACGGATACCCAAAAGCGGTCAGGTAATAGGTAAAGTAGAACAGATGATGGGATATGGAAAGATGAAGGTAAAATGTACAGACGGCAAAACACGGCTCTGTAGGATACCTGGCAAATTTAGACGAAGACTCTGGATAAAAGTTGGGAATATCGTGCTGGTTGAACCATGGGAACTTAGTAGAGATGAGCGAGGCGACATTATCTGGAGATATAAGAGATCCCAAGCGAAATGGCTTGTGAATAAAGGTTATCTCGATAAAGAATGGCTTTAACGGTGGTCTTGTTGGGGTACAGGGAGAATATAAAGGAAAAGAGACGTGAAAAGGATTCTGAGATGTTTAGGATTCGGTCAGGGGTCTTTGATCACTCTACCCTCATGACCCTATATAAACTTCAGAATAGAGGCTACTTAGACTCTGTGGAGGGTATTGTGTCCACAGGAAAGGAAGCCAACGTGTTTTATGGTCTACATAAAAAGAAAGGGGTCGCAATAAAAATTTTTAGGACGGCAACGTCTTCTTTCAGGGATATACGGAAGTATATATCTTCAGATCCACGTTTTAAAGGGATACAACATAATCGAAAAAAATTGACGTATGCGTGGGCAAAACGGGAATTTAAAAATCTTAAAAAGGTCTATGGAGAAATTAATGTTCCTGAACCGATTATTGTAAAAAACAATGTGCTCGTAATGGACTTTATAGGAAAAAATGGTATCCCGTACCCAAGAATGAAAGATGTGGGTCCAAGAAATCCTGAGGAGGACTTTGAAGAGATAATAAGGAACATACAGACAATGTATGATGTTGGAATTGTTCATAGTGATCTTAGTGAGTATAACATCCTCACCAATGAAAAGATGTACTTTATCGATTTTTCCCAAGGGACCGTTCTGGAGGATTCCCGTGCACTGTCCTTTTTAGAAAGAGACATTGAAAACATGCTGCGATATTTTTCTAATTTCATTGTGACCCCTAAATTTGAAGAAATCTATAAAAAGGTGGTATAATGGCAGAGGAATACATAAAGGTTCCGAAAAAAAGAATCGGAACGATAATCGGAAAAAATGGAAGAACAAAAGAAGAAATAGAGGAAAGGCTCAATGTAGAAGTAGTAGTAGAAGACGGCACGGTGAGGATAACTGAAAAGGCCGTAGGTGATCCTCTAGCTGTATGGAAAGCTAAAGATGTTGTCAAAGCTATTGCAAGAGGTTTTTCTCCAAGGAGAGCTTTTTACCTATTTAAAAATGGAATAATATTTGAAACTGTGGATCTAAAGAAATATGCGAACACAAAAAAACAGTTGATGCGAATCAAAGGTAGAGTAATTGGTAAAAATGGGAAAACGAGAGAACATATAGAAGAAATGACAGGGGCTTATGTCTCTATTTATGGTAAAACAATCTCATTTATCGGTGAATTTGAGGATGTATACGATGCAAAAAAGGCTGCAGAGATGATACTAGACGGAAAACCACATTCAGTAGCCTACAAGTATCTAGAAAAGGCAAAAAGAAAGAAAAAGGCCAAAAAAGTTAAATTGTGGAAGGATGAAAAATGAAGACTGCTGACGATCTCTTTAAAGAGTTTAGAACGTTGAGTGTATCCGAATTTTTTAAAAAGAACGCTGATATGCTTGGTTATACAGGTAAATTACGTTCTATGACTGTATTAGTCCATGAAATGGTGACAAATGCACTGGATGCATGCGAAGAGGCAGGAATTCTTCCGGAAATACGAGTGGAAATAGATGAGAGGGGAGAAGATCATTACAAAATAAGTGTGGAAGACAACGCCACGGGGATCCCATTAAAGTTTATCCCTGACGTATTTGGAAAGATGTTGGCAGGGAGTAAGGCTCATAGGAACCTGCAGTCTCGAGGGCAGCAAGGTATCGGTGTCTCTGGTGCCGTCATGTACTCACAAGTCACCACGGGTGAGCCTGCAACGGTTATTTCTTCCACGGGGAATGAAATGTGGGAAGTGGATATGAACGTTGATATCCAGAAAAATAGAGGAACAATAATAAACAAGAGAAAGATAGAGAACAATGACCGTTGGAGAGGAACAAAAATCATAATAGAAGCTAAAAATGTGAAATATAACAGATCACGATATTCGCCACAAAGATATCTAAAAATGTCATCGATTGCAAATCCACATGCGCGAATAGAGTTTATAGAACCCGACGGAAGAAAAATTATATATCCTCGTACATCGAAGGAAATGCCTGAGTCCCCCAAAATCATGAAACTTCATCCAAAAGGAGTTTCAACGAATGATCTTCTGTTGATGGCAAAAAATTCTAAATCGATAAAATTAGGGAGCTTTTTAAGGACAGAACTCGCCAGAGTTTCACGAAACAGAACAGAGGAAATAGAAGAAGTGAGCGGAGTTTCGATGGACAAACGGATAAAAAATCTGACCTGGGAAGATGTAGAAAACGTCGTAAACGCGTTCAAAAAAATAGATTTTATGGCGCCTTCCAGCGATGGATTAATCCCAATAGGCGAAGAGAACATAGAAAAGGGACTCTCCTTAATAGATCCGGAATTCTCCATTGCTATCACCCGATCTCCAGAAACGTACAGAGGCGGCTTTCCATTTATCGTTGAAGTCGGACTTGCTCTTGGAGGAAGGAATGATCAAGGGGTAGAGGTAATACGATATGCCAATAGAAGCCCGTTGATGTTCGATCGAGGTGGTGGAGTAATAAATGAAGCTGTAAAAAGTATAGATTGGAGAAGATATGGAGTAGATGTAGAGAGGACGCCCCTCACGGTATTTATAAATGTCACGTCTACTCATATACCGTATACCTCTGCTGGCAAACAGGCGATAGCTGCAGAGGAAGAGATCTATAACGAACTGCGTTATGGAATAATGGAAGCATGTAGGAGTCTAAAAAGATTTTTAAGCTCAAAAAGAAAAGCTCATCGTCAAAAGAAGCGGAAAAAATCTTTAGAACGATATGCTGCCGAAACAAGTAAGGCTATTTCAAAACTCACTGGGGGAAACGAGGAAAAAATCGAAGAGCTCTTCGATAAGCTTATAGAGAAAAAATACACATAGGGGAGAATATGAAAAAAATAGAAGAAAACTTGGAGAAACTTGGAGAAGATGTGTTGAAGCAATTAGAAAAAGGGAAGAATCCTCACATAAAGATAACACAGAGAAGTTTGAGTAATGTAGAGTACGATGAAGAGAAAGGATACCTGATAATGGGTGACAAGTACTCAAAACGGTACTACCTCAATGTCGCGCACACGAGAAAATTTATGCAGACACTCCTCGTTGCTTCTTACTGTCGTCAGCTCATAAAAGAAAATAAACACGCAGGGATAAGGGAATTGTACTATGCACTGAAGCATACTCTCGCAGGGAGGAAAAATGAAAACACATTCAACGACCAGGATGAGTCCAATCCGATCATCGAGGATCTTGAACTCAGTCTTAACGCGTTGCGGGAGGAGCTCAATCTCACAGCTGATAGACGGGGCTACATGTATGGCGATATCGTGATAAAAGATGGAGAAGACGAGTTTAACTGCTCAAAGCTTGGTAGAGGCGGCTGGGCAGTACCTGGTAACCTAGAGGATATCGGCTTTGTGGATGTGAATGCCGAGTACATCCTCGTCGTCGAAACCGCTGCCATGGCAGACAGATTGATCGAAGAGAAGTTCGCTGAGGATAACGATGCATTGATCGTGGCGTGCCAAGGTCAGGCCCCCCGGGGAGTACGACGTCTAATAAAAAGAATGCATAACGAAACAGGACTCCCTGTCATCGTGTTCACCGACGGTGATCCTTACGGATGGTACATTTACTCAACGATAAAACAGGGATCTATCAACCTCGCCTATCTCTCACAGATGTTGTCAGTTCCAGATTCGAAGTTTGTTGGCATGACTATCGATGATGTAGAGCGATACGGACTGGAAAATGTTACAGAAAAACTCAAAGACTCAGGAAAAAAGAGAATAAAGGAGGAGATGGAGTATCCATGGTTTAAGAAAAAGGACTGGCAACGGCAACTCAAGCTCGCACTTAAGAAGGGAGTGAGAATAGAACAGCAGGCTTTGGCAAATAAATCGCTCAGCTTCGTGGCGGAGAAATACCTCCCAGAGAAAATCGAAAACGAGGATTTCCTGTCGTGAACAGCATCCTTTTATACGTCTAGATTCCACTGCGCATAGCGGCGTTCGAGCACATCATGGGCACGCTCGTAATTGGTAGCTATTTTCTTTATTCCTAGTTTCACAATATTTTTAGCTTTTTCAGCATCATCCTGCTCATACAACGGTATTTTCCAGTGATCTCGGTAGGATTTGGTGGTTGCAATAGATAATACAGCTGAAGTTCCGGGCATCATCCCTGCTCCTCTCACGAGATCATGAATCTTATTAGATATGCATGTAATTCCTCCAACATCCTGACTTATCAGGGCAGCCATCTTTGCAACAATTTGGACTTTCTCCGATGCCTGCGTGGCTCGTTTCAGCTGTTCTGCATATTCATTGATCCGTTCGGCAAAACGCGTTGTTTCTCGTGTCATTACGCCTTCATCATGGGGAAGAAGATCATCTCTGTAGATAGCAGGGTATCCCAGCTCCTTTGCCGAATCTACCAAGCTACAGGCGACAATAGGATTATCGATGCCTTTTTGTGCACGGACAAGAAAGGTATTCCGATCGAGGTCATCTGAGATCGATGGTAGGTATGCCTTGCCTTCAACGATGATCGTGGGGCATTCCATCATTCCAAGTTCCTTCATGAGTTCACCCTTTGTTCCTAGAGGGATATTTCCTTCCATATCCTCCACTGGACCGAGACCTCCTGCTGTATAATTAACACTAAGAAGATAAGATACTGTCGCTTCATCAGATTCAGCCGAGATACCGCCGATAAGTCCATGATTGGTCTCAATACTTTCTTCAACCATCTTAAAACTCTCTGCATTTTCCCGGAAGGTATCAACCACTGCATTGGCCATTGCAGCTTCAAGGGCTACTGGCGTCTCCAGCACCCCCTGTCCGTACATTCTGCCTAGTGCATTAACAGTGACAGTCTGACAAAAAAGAGCATCCTGGCCCCGCAATCTGCGTATACTCCCAGCCTCAGCAGGTGTCAATCCTCTGCGGGGTGACGTAGTAGCTGTTCCACCATCAACAGTTGTGATCCTGATCGTGTTAGAATCAACATCAGCTTCTGCCTCCGCGATGTGTGTATCTACACGCACATGATCCCGTATGAGCGCACCCACGGTAACAAATCCACCTGAATCATCTTGGATGAATCCTGCATGGCCATGTGTATGACCAACACCTACATGCCCAGCAACGCCGATCCTCTTCAAGCCCATACTGTTTACGTAAATAAAATATATTAAAAACTTTTGGCACGATGGGAGCACCATTTTTCTCGGATTCTACGCGTCTTTGTATGCACGAGTAACCGAAAAGCATATAAAGGGTGAGTAATTGGGTAGTGTATCCAGGAGCTGGTGTTCCATGAAAATGATAGGAGAATACAGGGACACAGAGAATATAATTATAATTTTAATTTAATACTTTAATTCGTAAAATTTACCGCATTGTTACCGAATGTGAAAGGAATTTAGGTATAGTATAACATGAATATATAAATAGAATGAAAGTTATCGAGATATTCATGGAAAAGGTGATTCGATGAAAGCAGTAGAAGGAAGATACGAACCGCTCAAAGTGGAGAAAGAAGTAGATACACAATGGAAAGAAAACGACATATACAAGAAGTATCTGGCAAAGGATGGAAAGAAATGGTACTTTTTGGATGGACCGCCCTTCACATCCGGTGAGGTCCATATCGGAACCGCACTGAACAAAGTGATCAAGGACACCGTCCTGCGGTATAAGACAATGAGGGGCTACGCACCGAGAAGACAACCAGGATGGGATATGCACGGTCTTCCTATCGAGGTAAAGGTAGAAAGTGAGCTCAACATCAAAAACAAGAAGGATATTGAGAATAAAATCGGCGTGAAAATCTTCATCGAAAAATGTAAAGAATTTGCAATCAGAAATAAGGATAGAATGGAAGAACAATTCATGAATTTAGGGGTATGGTTAGACTGGGATAATCCTTATATGACTATCAAGAAAAACTATATGGAGGCTGAATGGTGGTCATTTAAACGTGCATGGAAGAAAGAACTCTTGGAAAAGGATCGGAGAGTCATTCAATGGTGTCCGCGATGTGAGACCGCCTTGGCAGAACACGAAGTTCGAGGAGAGTATCAAATGGTGAAGGACCCCTCTGTATTCGTTAAGTTCAGACTGGAAAATACGGAGAATGAGTATATTGTGATCTGGACTACCACACCGTGGACGCTTCCTGCAAATATCGCGGTATGTGTTCATCCTTCGTTCACCTATGCGAAACTGAAGGTAGATGTGAATGGAAAAGAAGAGTACTGGATAATGGCCAGAGATATGGCAAACATGATACTCTCCTCCTTTGATATTCCCTATGAGATAGTTGAAGAGATGACCGGAGAAGAACTCGAGGGGATGAGATACGTGCATCCTTTCCTTGAAGAGATGCCCTCACAGCAAACATTTGACAACGCCCATTATGTTATCTTGGGCGATCACGTCACGCTGGAAGAAGGTACAGGCTGTGTCCACACTGCTCCGGGTCACGGAGAAGAAGACTTTGAAGTGGGAAAGGAGTACGAGTTACCTGCATACTCCCCTCTTGACTCCGAAGGACGGTTTACTGAGGGAAAATGGAAAGGTATGTTTGTGAAGGATACGGATCCAAAGATCGTAGAGGATCTAAAGAATAAGGGCTTATTGATAAAATTTGTAGAAATTGAGCACAAATATCCCTTCTGTTGGCGATGTGGGTCACCACTGATATTCATGTCCACGGAACAGTGGTTCATGCGGATCTCCAGAATAAAGGAGGAGATTGTCAAGGAAAATGAGAAGGTCACATGGATTCCTGACTGGGCTGAGAAACGATACGTGAACGGTGTGAGAAACGTAGGAGACTGGTGTATATCCAGACAGCGATACTGGGGCGTACCACTTCCTGTGTGGGTCTGTGAGGACTGTGAAGAAGAGATAGTAATCGGAAGTATAAAAGAGCTCAAAGAGAAGAGTATTGAGAATATAGAGGTAGATGATCTCCACAGACCGACCGTGGATCCGATCACACTACGATGTGAGTGCGGCGGCATCATGAAAAGAGTGGATGACGTTCTCGATGTTTGGCTTGACTCTGGATCCGCTCCCTGGGCATCACTAAACTATCCGGCTGAAAAGGAACTCTTTGAGAAGATTTTTCCAGCAGATTACGTTGTAGAGGGACATGATCAGATAACAAAGTGGTTTTACTCTCAGCAGGCCGCCTCGGTAGTGACGTTCGATACAGTGCCCCACAGAATGGTGGAAATGCACGGATTTACCCTGGATGAAAAGGGAGATGCAATGCATAAATCCATAGGAAATGTCATTCCCCCTGAAGAGGTAATCGAGAAATACGGAAGAGACACATTCAGATTCTACGTTCTGTGGGCTGTTGCGCCTTGGGAGGACGTGAGAATCTCCTGGAATAAAATAGAGAGTGTAAATGGAATGCTCAAAATACTGTGGAATGTTTATAAGTTCTCGACAACCTATATGTCCCTTGATGAGTTCGATCCAGATACGTCGTATGATGAAGTAGAGGAATACCTCAGAGAAGAAGACAAATGGATGCTCTCCAGAGTAAACACGTTGGTAAAAGAGATATTAGAAATGTGGGACACATTTCATTTCCACAAAATAACAAGACCGATATACAAATTTATCGTCGAAGATCTCTCACGATGGTATGTGAAACTTGTACGGAGTAGAACATGGATAGAGAAGGATGATCCGAATAAAAAGGCCGCATACTTTGTGTTGAGCTATGTACTGAAAAGATTGGCGAGAATGATGGCGCCAATCACACCCTATATCGCGGACCACATCTTTACTAATCTTGAGCAGGAAGAGAGCGTACATCTCACGTCGTACCCGGAGTACGACGATAGGTTGATAGACACCAAAACCAACGAGTTAATGGGCATCGTGAGAAAAATCGTCGAGAACGCAGCTTTCGCACGACAAAAAGCAGGAATAAAACTGCGGTGGCCAGTATCGGAAATTGTTCTTGATTCGGATGATCAACACGTAGAAAAAGCAGTGAAACAGTTCGAAGAGATACTCCTCGAACAGACAAACGCCAAAAAAATAACATTGGCACAAATGGACATGCGGTACAAGACAGTGCCGAATTATAAGAGCCTTGGACCAAAGTTCGGAGAGGATACCAACAAGGTAGTTGCACTGCTGGAAAAAATAGATGGTAGGACACTTCACAACGCGCTGGAGAAAGGGGAGTTCAAGATGGAAGACTTCGTGATAGAAAAGGGAGACGTAGATTTTGAAGTGTTGCCTCCAAAAGGGTTTGAGCTCGTTCAGTCCGATCTCGGAAATCTCTTTCTCAATAAGGAAATGGACGAAAACCTAAAAAAAGAAGCCTACACAAGAGAATTAGTGAGGAGAATCCAGCAGATGAGAAAGGAAATGGATTTAAATATCGAAGAAAATATCGTGACCTATCTCGTGTGCAATTTCGATCTTGATGAGGAGTACATAAAAAAGGAAACGCGATCTGAAACTTTGAAATTCGAAAAGGGGAAGGGCTACCATAAAGAATGGATGGTCGACTCTGAACCAGTTGAAATATGGATAGAAACGTAAAACTCACTTTTTTTCTTTATCTCCCTTTTAAATGAATTGAAGACTTTGTAAATCTACCGTCGTGGAATATAGACATTAAAGCGCGTACCTTTCGAATAATTTCCTTCAACCCTGTCAACTACTTCTATTTTTCCGTTAAAACTTTCTAAAATCATTTTTACAAGGTGAAGACCAATACCACTTCCTTCACTCTCCGTTCCCTTTACACTTCTTTGAAAGATCCTTTTTTTGTACTCATTAGGTATACCTTTTCCATCATCTTCAATAGAAACAAGATAGTATTCCTTCCCAGATGAAGCGTGGATTGTAATCTCGTTACATCCAGAATGTATAACTGCATTTTGTATTAGGTTAACGAATATCTCTTCGAGTAGAGGACTTGCTTTTACTCGTATTTCTGACAGATCGTATGTTACTTTAATTCCTTTGTCTTCTATGTGATGAGAAAAGTTTTGGATTGTATCAACGATAACGTCATCGAGAGAAAGCGTTATCAGTTCCTGTGTATCCTTTAATTTCTCCAAATCCCTTACTTTTCGAATCAGATCACTGCTACTTTTTGCTGCAGAGACTGCCTTTTTAACAAATGTCTCTTGCTTGTCAGAGAGATCTGTTCTTTCAAGCATTCCTAGATAGCCCATCATCACCTGGATCTTGTTACTGATATCATGCCTCAATAGAGAATTATAAAACTCTGCTTCCTCTTCCGCTTTCTTACGCTGGGTGATATCTTGGAGACTGCCCTCATAAAAAAGTACATTGTCATATTCATCTAGGACAGCTCGAGCATTGTCCTGCACCCAAATGATAGTACCATCATAACGACGCATTTGACTTGTAAAGTTTCTTATTTCTCCATTTCTTTCTAAAAAAGCTTTTTCTCGTTCTCTATCATACGATTCTATGAAAAGATCGTCTGCTTCTCGAGTTAAGAGAAGATCCCGATTCGGGTAACCGAGCATCTCGATCAGTGCAGGATTCGTATCTATTATTTTTCCTTCAGGGGTAGTACGGTAGATCCCAACAGGGACACGTTCAAACAAGGTACGGTACTTCTCTTCACTTTTTCGCAGTGCCTCTTCATGTTGAATTCTGTCAAGGGCTTCTCGAACATGTGAAACAAGAAGTTCTCCCATTTTGAGATCTTCCTGGTTAAAACTGTTTGTTTCAGTTGATATTGCCTGAAATACCCCCAGTGTTCCAATAGGTATACTTATACCTGATCGATATTTATCTGAGGATGGACTAGCTATCCTATCCTTTTTTACATTGCCCGAAAGGTAGGATTGATTTGTTTGGTAGGTTTTACCCGCAACGCCTTCATTGATTCCCATATCCTGTGCTTCAATATCTGGTAGGGAACTGGATTTTGCTTTCACTGCAAGCATGTCACCTTCTCGTATTAATACTTCAACAACATCAAAATCGAGAACATTCTCGGCTGCATCTACAGCAATCTTATAGACCTCCTCTTCTGAACTGCAGACCCCCAACTGTGTTGCAATACTATGGAGCTCTTCAATTTTATTTTTACTCTTACGTAACGCCTCATCTACCCGCTTGCGCTCTGTAATATCTCGTAAAATCCCATGAACACCAACAGGATGGCCGGTGGAATCACGTAAGAATCTCACTCGCAGTTCCCCCCAGAAGGTAGAGCCATCCTTTCTCACATACTCGTACTGCATGAGCGGAACATTTACATTTTTTTTCTCTTTGGCTAATTCTACATATCTTTGAAGGCTTTTTTGGGCCTTCTCAAATGAATCGACTGTTAATAAATCTTTCACTGTGAGTTCTAACGCTTCTTCAACAGTGTAACCTGCCAAAGATTCGACAGAGGGACTTACATAATGTAAATTAAGATCCAAATCCTGAATAAATATAATATCGGTTGCGTTTTCGATGAGATACTGTTCATGCACTGCCAAGAGTTCATTCTCTGTGTTATTCTTGTCTTTCATATATGAAACACCGAAAGTCTTTCAACTTGTGCTAACTTATAAGGATACAGCTCACTTTATTAATATTTCGGATTAAGATATCTTTAGAACTGATTTTCCTCTGATTTAAATCCTCAATTAGATTTTTTTGCTGTATTTTACTCATGATTGCGAATTTTTTCTATTTCTTTCCTAAGAATCTCATTCACTGTTTTTCCATCGACTTTACCCCTCAGTGCTTTCATACACTCCCCCATCAATGCAGAAATAGCTCTTTCTTCCTTTTCCTCGATAACATCTCTATTTTTTTGTACTATTTCTTGTATTGTTTCCTCTGCGTATTTATCCGAGAGCGGAGTGAGGTTGTACGTCTCTATAATGGTATCTATATCTTTGTTACCTTTAGAAAATTCCTCCAACACATTCTCTATCCCTTCTTTCACCAACTTATCCTGAGAAAGATACTCAAACACCACATCCAGATCCTTCAACTCCCCGGCACCAAAACTTCTGTATGTTTCTGCGGCTTTTAGGAACAGTGTGGGCTTTATTTCGTACTTTTCCATTACTTTCTCGAAGAAATCGGGATCATAATTCATTATCTTTATAGTGTTCTCTTCATTGAGATCGTACTCTCTCATCAACCGTTCTTTTTTCTCCTTTGGAAGTTCCGGCAGCTTATCTTTCAGTGTTTCAACAGTATCGCGAGAGACATGGTATGGAGGAACATCTGTCTCTGGGTACATTCTTGCCTCTCCAGGCAATGGCCGGGCATACGACGAGGCACCTGTGTCCAATGGCTTCCTCGTTTCTTCGGGAACGCCTTTAAACGCTATTTTTAGTCTCTCTTTTACTTCTTTCAGAGCCTTTTCCGCCTTCTCTTCTGTGGATGCTACTAACACAAAACTGTCTGTTCCAAGCTCCTCGAGTACATCTATTTTCTCTCCCTCGGTAATGCCGTATGCAGGCAGTTCATCCGAATGGAACAGTCCCGGAACATACTTGCTAGCGTAATCTGCAAGTTCGGATCCGAATCGTCTCTTCTCCTGTATTTCTCTTCCCAAAAGTCCAGAAAAATTCTTTAGTTTTAACACAAGAACCTTATCCGCCTTTTTTACTATATTAGAGTGCGTATCCTCAAAAAGATCTGTCACATCGAATATATCTCCCACCTGTGCATTTCTCTTGTGGAGTTCTTCCTTTATTGTGAGAAGAGCTTTTTGTCGTTTCACTTCTTCTTCGATATACATGGGGATCATGTTCAGCTCCTGCACCCCCTTGATCTCTATTCTCGCACCCTCAGGTATCGAAATATTAAGATCCTGACGTATCGTTCCTATTCCATGTTTGAGCCTTTCCGTGGCCTTCAGAATATTTCCTATGAACAACGCGACTTCTCTCCCCTGTTCGGGACTTTTTATCGTAGGTGAGGTAGCTATCTCTATTAATGGGGTACCGAGTCTGTCAATCTTCCAGTATACTGTGTTGTTTTCTTCTTTATCTCGTCTTGCAGCATCCTCCTCTAGACAAATAGTTGGAACTTCTACAGTGCCGTTCTCTGTTTCAACAATACCATTAAGTCCGATAATCGCTGTTCGCTGAAATCCAGACACATTGCTTCCATCGATTACGATCTTTCGCATAAAGTGAATTTGATCTACAATATCTGCATTCAGCAAAAGTGCAACTGTCAGTGCTGTCTCTATTGCCTCGTTATTCGGATCATGCGGCGGTTCTTCATCGAGATAAACCAGACATGAATCATCAAATGCTTCGTACACGTGTTTCTTATCTTTCAAGCTCTCCTCAAAGGCAGCTCTGTCCACTTCATTTAGTTCACTCACCGTAACATGAAGTTTTCGTTCTATTTCTTTGGTAGGATCATCATCTTTTAGTGTGGTATCACAACTGCAAAATAACTTCTCCGTGTTCAATTGCGCGTGAATTTCCAGTCCTGCCTTCATTGAACCACCGTATCCTGCGTGATCTCTCCCGCAATATTTGTTTTCATCAACGTCTTTACCTCATCATACGAAGTTGTGTGGCCGAGAACATGCATCATTTTCGTATAGCATGCTTCAGGGAAAATATCCTCGCAGGAAATTACTCTCAGTTCCTGCAGCTTCCTTCCCGTCTGGTACACGTTCATACTCACTCTGCCATACATGCACTGAGATGTCATGCAGAAGATCACATCCTCTTCAACCCCTCTCTCAATGGTGTCATACAATGACGAGGGAACATGCCCCAATCCTGTACCTTCTAATACAATACCTTTGTACCCTTGATCGATGAGGTTGTCCAGTATAAGCGGCGAGATGCCGGGAAATATCTTTAAAAGAAAGACTTTCTCCTCAAGTTTCTTGTCAAAGTATGGATTCTCTGCAGAATTCTCTGGTAATTTTTCATGAAATTCGATAGTGCCGTTGGCATATACCTGGGCGACTGGAGAAGTATTGATACTTGTAAACGCGTCTCGGCGGGAGGTATGATTTTTTCTCACCTTGGTTCCTCTGTGCACGTCGCAAAAGGTGTCCTCCATGGTCCCGTGCATGCAGATTACTACGTTATTGTAGTTCGTCGTGGCAAATGCTACAGAACAGAAGAGATTCATTCGCGAATCGCTGGATGGTCTATCAGAGGATCGCTGTGATCCGGTCAACACCACGGGAACATTCAGGTTTTTCAGCGTGAACGAGAGGAAGGATGCAGTATAGTGCATGGTATCAGTACCGTGGCCGATTACAATACGTCGTCCCTTTTCTATCTCCTCCATCACAGCATTTCCAATTGTCTTCCACTTTTTTACATCCATATTTTCACTGAGAATCTGGAGTACCTCTCGAGGATAGATATTGGCGATCTCGAAGATCTCTGGGACCATTTCCTCAAGTTCCTTCGGGGTAAAGGCTGGATAAACAGCTCCAGTGGTGTAATCGATCTTCGACGCGATAGTCCCTCCAGTTCCTATTATCGCTACATCCTCCAACTCCTCATTGTGAGTTACGGATCCTTCTTCTGCGATCGGAGATTCCTTTTCGAACTCTTCAACGACCTCTACCCGGATATCTTCCTTCCTAAATCCGATGTTATAGCCATTGTCGAGCTTCAACACGAAAAAGTTTTTCTCTGCAGAGGGGATCTCGATCCCTTCATAGATATTATCATCCTTCCTGACTTTCACTCTCTTCATTCGATCACCATTGGTAGTACTTCTCTCTTCTACTTTTTATAACTGTAAGTTCCTCAAAAAATAATTTTTTCCGTGCCAGTATCTCACTGATAAATCCCTTCTGTTTTAGGATACGCAGTGTCTTCAGCGGATCGCTAAGGGAGGACTGTAATAGATACGCACAGCCTTCCAGGTTCAAAAAATCATCGAACTCGGCGAGAAATCTATCTATTACTACTCTCCCATTTTCTCCACCATACCACGACCTATCGTACATATGATCAAATCTCTGTTTTTCAGGTACATAGGGTGGGTTAAATACGATCACATCATACGTTTTGTCAATATGAGAAAAAAGGTCGCTGTAAAAGATGTTCGCATTCTCACATTTTTTCCGCGTAACCTCAATAGCTTTTGAGTTTATATCAACGCCATCGACAGTGTTGTACTGTGAGAGGAACTCGGTGATCGCTCCTGATCCCACCCCTATCTCTAAACAACTTTTTCCTTCTACATCTTCTTTTTTCAACGTGTCCAACAGTAAAAACGTATCTTCTGATGGTGGATATACATCATACATCTGATCGTATAAGCAAATCTTTTTATAAATCGTTTGCCCTGTACCATAGATAGCATTCATAATGTAGGTGAATAGATGAAAACTGATGAAATAATGAACCTCTGTCTGAGACGGGGAATACTTTTTCCCTCTGCTGAAATATACGGTGGTGTAAAAGGATTCTGGGACTACGGACCACTGGGGACGAAGATAAAGAATTCATGGGAAACCCTCTGGAGATCCCATTTTCTGGGGTTGCATCCCAACTTCCATGAAGTTTCAACGTCAAATATACTGCCCAAGGAAGTGTTCGAAGCATCGGGGCATCTTGAAAGCTTTAATGATATTCTTGCAGAGTGTAGCTCTTGCCACTCCCGCTACAAAGCTGATGATCTCACCGAGGAACAACTAGAAATCTCCTCCGAAGGGATGAATCTAGAGGAGATAGAGGAAGTCATCAATGAACACGACCTGCGATGTCCACAGTGTAAAGGGCCATTGAGTGTAAAATTTTTCAATCTTATGTTTGGATCAGAGATAGGTGCTGGAGATTCTGTTATTCAGGGGTACCTGCGACCGGAAACAGCCCAAGGTGCTTTTTTAGCGTTTAAACGATCCTTCATCGCACAGAGAAATAAAATACCGCTAGGTCTCGCAATTGTAGGAAAGGCGTTTAGAAATGAAATTTCTCCACGACAAGGATTCTACCGTCTGCGAGAGTTCCATCAGGCCGAACTTCAGATATTCTTCGATCCCGATAACTTTGACACCCATGAAAATTTCGATTCGGTAAAGGAGAAGAAACTACGAATCTGCGCTATAGAGAATAGGGGAAAAAAAACAAGAGAAGTAAGATGTAAGGATCTCGATCTGCCAAGATTTTATGTATTCCACATGGCAAAAATCCAAGATTTTTATCTCGAGACGTTAAACCTTCCAAAAGAGATCTTTAGATTTAGAGAACTTTCTGAAGATGAGAAAGCGTTCTACAACAAGATCCACTGGGATATTGAACTAAAAATGGACTCCATTGGAGGATTTAAGGAAGTGGCTGGGATCCACTATAGAACGGATCACGACCTTTCAAGGCACCAGAAGTTGTCCAATGAAAACTTAACGGTGCATGTAGACGGGAAAAAGTTTATTCCGCATGTGTTAGAGTTAAGTTTTGGGATAGATAGGAACTTATGGGCACTGCTCGATATCGGTTACGAAGAAACTGAAAAAAGAACAACGTTAAAACTTCCAAAAAGAGTAGCACCTTACTACTGTGCTGTTTTCCCGCTGATGAGTAAGGATAACCTTGCAAAAAAAGCACAGAAAGTCTACAGCATCCTTTCGAAGGAATTCCGCGTACGGTACGATGACTCAGGATCTATCGGGAAACGGTACAGGAGGCAGGATGAGATAGGAACACCATACTGCATCACCATCGATTACGATACACTAGAAGACGACACCGTCACGATACGAGATAGGGACTCCATGGAGCAGGAACGGGTGAAAATAGCGGATCTTGTAGATGTTTTAAGGAAGAAACAATAACACGTTCTTTCTTCATATTTTTTTATCTTATTAACCTAGGTTAAAAGGTCAAAAAATATCATTTAGACACATCATAGATTTTGTCTCACTTTAGAGTCTTAATTTCTTCTCTAAGATCTTCAAACAGTTTATCAATTGTTGCAACAGTTCTTCTTCGTCCTTCACGAATCGACACCTGACGAATGGTACTGAAGGACCATCTCCTTTGGAGATCATCCAAGTAGGTAGTAAGCGTAGAGAGATCCATTGTCATGTTCAATTTCTCAATCTCACTTTTCTTTCTCGCCATAGTGAATACTTCTTATCAAAAGATAAAAAATTTTCTGTTCGCGGATGATAAAAATATATGCTTAAATAATGAAACATTGTAAATTGTGCAAAAATTTTTTGAAGTCTCAAAAATAGAACAAAACTATTATGCTGAAAAATATATGTATTATAAAAGATATAATAAATAGAATCTTAAAAATTAGAGTCTTTAATTTAAACTTAATAGTTTAAATCTATAAAAAAGAACTAAATTTTATATACTCTTTCTAGAAGTTTAATTAAATTTTTTCGATTTTTTAAAAAAATTTTTTATAAACTGTTTCTTCCTACACAATCACACAATCCTCGCCGCCGTATACCGGATTAAGTATCTATTTTTCGCCAAAGTGTGAAAAACAGTATTTTTGTCTTGAAATACCCCGGGGTATTTCACTGAAAAATGCAATTTTCGACATGGAGCTGATTTGGACCGAAACCTTTAAATAGTAACTTCGTATAATGTATGTTATACGAAGGTGTAAGAATGAAAGCGATAGAAGACTTTGAGATGGAGATGAGCTTGAAAGGATACTCTGATAACACAATAAGGAACTACAAAAATACGTTGAAAAACTTTTTTGAAGACATTGGCAAGCCTTATGAAAAAATAAAGGCTAAAGAAATAAAAAAATACATGTTCAAGCTCCAAAAGGAAAAAAATTTATCTTTAAAGACCTTATACAGATATTTAAGTGCTATCAAATGTTTTTATAAGACAAAAAACATGAAAATCGCTGAAGATATCGATCTTCCACGGGTCTCTAAGACTCTTCCTGTATTCCTAAATCGTAGCGAGATAAAGGCTTTATTAAATGCCGCCGATAATTTGAGAGATAAAGTGATAATACAGCTTCTATACGCTACTGGACTGCGTGTCTCCGAGTTATGTAAGTTAAATGTCAATGATATCGAAGAAGAAAAAGTTTTTGTACATTTAGGGAAAGGATCAAAGGATAGAATTGTATTTATGGATGAAAACACAAAAAAATTAGTGAAAAAATACATAAAAGAAAGAAAAAAAGAAAAAAATGCCTTAATACTAAATAAATATGGAGAAAGAATGTCTCAGCGTTCTGTACAAAGTATCGTAAAAAAATATGCTGAAAAGGCAAATATAGAGAAAGACGTCACACCCCATACGCTGAGACACACCTTTGCTACTCACCTACTTCAAAATGATGCAGATATTGTTGTCATCAAAGATCTCCTTGGACATAGCGACCTCTCTACTACACAGCAGTATACTCACGTAACAAACAAGTATAAAGAAAGTACATACAAAAAGAGTCATCCCTTAAATAAAGAAGCTATTTAAAAAAATCTTATGAATAAAAGTCTATAAAAAGATTTCTAAAAAAAGAATTTTATTTAAAAGATTTATTAAAAAAGAATTTCTTAAAAAAATCTATAATAAAGGGTACTATTTTGTGTATAATAATCGATCACCATAAATGAGACTACAAAAAGTTATTGCACAATTTAAAGCGTATGGATATATAACTTTATTAATTTAAACTAATATATATTGAGGAGACCACAGGGTTTATATATCTCCGTAGATGTACCAGTACGAGTACACATGTATTCCAAGAGTATATCTCAGGTGCTGAAGGAACTTGAAACAACAGAACATGGACTTACACAAGCAGAAGTGGAAAAACGGCTTGAGAAATATGGACCGAATGAACTGAAGGAAGAGAAAGGAATTTCAGTAGTGACACTCTTTCTGAGTCAGTTCAAGGATTTTCTCATGATCATCTTAATTATTGCTGTGATCGTTTCCTTCTTTATTGGTGAGACTGCTGATGCTATTGTTATATTAATTATACTCGTTGCCTCTGGTATTTTGGGGTTTGTCCAAGAGTACAAGGCAGAAAAGTCGTTGGAAGCGTTGAAGAAAATGAGCTCTCCCAAGGCCAGAGTAGTGAGAGATGGCACCGAGAGAACAATCGATACAACGGAAATTGTTCCTGGAGACGTCGTTCTTTTGGATGTGGGAGATAAAGTCCCAGCAGACTGTAGAATCATTTCATGTCACAATCTTCGAGTAGACGAAGCCGCGTTAACAGGTGAGTCCGTCCCTGTTACGAAATCTCCTGAAGCTCTTCCCAAGGATCTCCCTCTTGCTGAGAGAATTAACATTGTGTTTTCCGGGACCGTAGTAACCTTTGGACGTGCGAAATGTGTCGTGTACAGCACGGGGATGGAGACAGAATTTGGAAAGATAGCCAAGATGATTAAAGGCGTGGAAAAGGAAATGACTCCTCTCCAGAAGAATCTAGAAGGATTAGGAAAAACTCTTGGAATCGCTGCGCTTATTATATGTTTTGTGGCTGCAGGTATTGGTATTCTACGGGGCTACGAGCCGCTGGAAATGTTTATATGGGGAGTCTCTCTCGCTGTGGCTGCTGTCCCTGAAGCACTTCCGGCAGTTGTTACCATTACCCTCGCGTTAGGCGTACAAAAAATGGTAAAACGGAATGCAATCATACGAAAATTACCAGCAGTAGAAACGCTCGGATGCACCACAATCATCTGCACTGATAAAACTGGAACACTTACCAAAAACGAGATGACGGTCAAAAAACTCTTCTTCCACAACGATGTGATTGATGTGAGTGGTGTGGGCTACGATTCGGAAGGGAACTTCTATGTGAAAAAGAAGAAAATTGACTCTGATACCCTAGGTATTGTGGGGAAAATAGCAGTACTCTGTAATGACGCTGAACTTGCCCACAACAAAGGCTATGGAATTATCGGAGATCCGACAGAAGGTGCACTTCTTGTGCTCGCGAAGAAAATAGGACTAGAAAAATCGAAATTGGAAGAACAATTCCCAAGAACGAACGAGATGAGCTTTACCTCCGAAAGAAAGATGATGTCTGTACTGAATGATAAAGTGTACGCAAAGGGAGCGCCAGAGATTCTTCTCGAAAAATGCTCGTATATTCATGATAAAAACGGTGTAAGAGAGATAACTAACAAAGACAAAAAGAAGATACAAGAGATGAACGAAAAGTTTGCTTCTGAGGGTCTCCGTGTACTTGCCCTCGCATACAAAGAAGGAGACACCCTCGAAGAAGAGAATCTCATTTTTACTGCACTTACTGCGATGCTCGATCCGCCGAGAGAAGAGGCGGAGAGGGCTATAAAACTCTGCGGAGAATCAGGGATAAAGGTAGTGATGATCACGGGGGATCAAAAACTTACAGCCAAAGCGATTGCAGAAGAGTTACGAATCTACGAGGAAGGAGACCTCATTCTCATGGGGGAGGAACTCAATGAAATGAGCGATGCAGAGTTTGAAGAGATAGTCGAAAGAGTGAAGGTCTACGCCAGAGTCTCTCCTGAACATAAGATGAGGATTGTCAGCGCACTTAAAAAGAAGGGTGAAGTTGTGGCAATGACGGGAGATGGTGTAAATGATGCACCCGCGCTGAAGAAATCGAGCATCGGCATTGCTATGGGGATCACAGGAACAGATGTAGCAAAGGAATCATCTGACATGATTCTTACCGATGACAACTTCGCTTCCATTGAGGCTGCTGTAGAGGAGGGACGAGGAATCTACGATAATATAAAGAAATATCTCGCACATCTTCTTTCTGGAAATGTTGGCGAGATCCTGATCATGACACTAGCGGTGTTCCTCGATCTTGGTCTTCCCCTCATTGCTATCCAACTCCTGTTCTTAAATTTACTTACTGATGGGCTTCCTGCAATTGCACTCAGTGTCGATCCAAAAGATCCGGACATAATGCAAAGAAACCCCAGAAAAAAGGGTGAAAGCATCTTTAAAGGTAGAATAAGCGCACTTATCATAGGCGTAGGAATCTATGAAACGATAGTAATACTTCCTATATTTTACTATACAAAACAGACTGCCGGTCTTCTTGAGGCTCAAACAATGGCTTTCACACTCCTTACCATGATAGAGATCTTCAACTCCTTCAACTGTAAATCGGAGAGATACTCTATCTTCAAACTAGGGCTGTTTAACAACCTGTATCTCATCGCTGCGTTTTTCACGTCATTTGCCATGCAGTTATGTGTGATATATATCCCCTTCCTCCAAAAGTATGTAGGAACTACCTCTCTCGGACTGCAGAGCTGGATCGTGATTCTCCTCGCGAGTATCGGCATTATCGTGATAGTTGAGATAGCTAAGTACCTCTATAAAGATCATGATCTCGTAAAAAAACAAACTGAAAAGATATAAATAGTAATTCCCATATCAATATATATGGTCCTTGATTTTCTTACTGTAGGGAAAATATATATAGAAACGATTTATAAAGTAAAAAATAACCATATATACAAAATAAAAGAGAGGATAACGGGCGAGTGTTTGCATACCGCAATAAATGGTAGTTTTTTGGGTGCAAAGACGGGAATTATGGCCTCTGTAGGAAAAGATTCGTATGGAATTACTGATCTTCTCGAAACCTATAAAGTGGACTACTCTGATCTTATACTTTCAAAAAAGAGAACAGGAAGAATTATACATCTTAATAAGGAGTATATCTTTGAAGGTGCAAATGAACTTCTAGAACTTGACTCTGCCGTTCTAAAAAAAACGAAAATAATTCATATATCCGATGATCGTGAGCTTGCAGAAAAACTTGTAAACATGGACAAAAAACCCTTTTTAACATCTACATTAGATGTGAAAGCGGATATAATCTTTTCTGAGGAGGAAGGGCCGGGAAAAAGAATCATTTTGGGGGATAAAATAACATTCGAGAAAGGTAACTTCGATGTAACGATAACGAAAGAAAATAGAGCCGCGTTTATTGCAGGATTTTTAACACAGTACGCAAAAACACAGAAACTTAAGCCTTCTATCCAATATGCCATCTCAGCAGTAGATAAATGCAAAAAGAGAAGAAAGGGTGGATCCCATGGATGAGTATATTGTTGAGACCGGTAAAAAAATAAAAAATATGGAGATTAGAGGTGCTGCAAAGATTGGAAGAAAAACAGCAGAAGCAATAAAACGGTTCTGTGAAAAGTTTTCAGGGACAAAGGAGGAGTTTATAAAGGAACTAAAAGATAATGCGAAGTTTTTGGTAAGTACTCGACCAACAGCTGTGTCTCTCGCTAACTCTCTCAGGTATGTGGTTAAAGACATAGATTTTTCCACAGATCTGGACTCATTGCAATCCACAATAATACGGAGATCTCAAGAGTTCATCGAGCTTTCTATCTCTGCGGTAAGAGAAATAGGAAAGATAGGGGCGAACAGGATTCAGGAGGGAGATAAAATAATCACCCATTGCAACAGTAGTTGTGCCATCTCTGTAATCACAACAGCCTTTAAAAGAGGAAAGGAGTTTGAAGTCTTTGTGAGAGAAACGAGACCGAGATACCAGGGACATCTCACAGCCAAAACACTCTGTAATGAAGGAATACCTACAAGTTTGATAGTGGACAGCGCTGCCCGATACTTCATGGCCGATATGGACCTTGCCATCATTGGTGCAGATGCTGTTGCTGCAAATGGAGCTGTTGTAAACAAGATAGGAACATCAGCATTAGCTGTTTTAGCTGAAGAAGCTAGAGTAGATTTAATTGTGGCTGCAGAAACGTATAAATTCCATCCAGAAACTCTTGCAGGAAAACTTATTGAAATAGAGGAGAGAAATTGGAGAGAAGTAATTTCTGAGGAAAAAAAAGAAGAAATAGGAAATATAAGGGTGAGAAATCCTGCCTTCGATGTAACACCACCTGAACTTATCGATCTTATCATCACAGAAAAAGGTATCATCTCTCCTCAGGCTGCTATCACGATTTTGAAATCAGAGTACGGAGGTCATCTGACCAAAAAAGATTTTTGGGAAACGTAGGGCGAATAATGCTTCTTTATTTGAAAATCACCGAAAGCTTTTTATATCCCACTATCTCACCACGTTCTGTACGGCGGCCACAGTGGAAGGGATACACCCGTACCCATGTCGAACACGGAAGTTAAGCCTTCCCACGTTTTGAGTGGTACTGCCTTATGGCGGGAATTTCAATTCGCTGCCGGCTCTTCATAAAATAAAAAAATAGAATAAATTAGGGGAAAACCCATATACTCATTAAATAGCCTTAATAATGCCCGGGTGGTGTAGTCCGGTCGTATCATACGGGACTGTCACTCCCGTGACTCGGGTTCGAATCCCGGCCCGGGCGTTTTAGGGGCCCGTAGCTCAGACTGGTGAGAGCACCGGCCTTTTAAGCCGGGCGTCGCGGGTTCAAATCCCGTCGGGCCCGTTCCATCCCCGTCATGAACTCATAGGGAGAGAACCTCACATCATTCAGGTTCACACATCCCTTGATCATACTCGACCTGCAGGAGAAACTAATATGAGTAAGAAAAATATTTTAAAACACGAAATGGTGCCTGAACACATTGTATTGGATGAAGAAGAGGTAGAAGAAGTTTTAAAGAAATATGATATTAAAAAAGGAGAGTTACCCTTGATCAGAGCAGATGATCCGGTAGCAAAGTCGATAGGTGCTAAACCGGGGCAAGTGTTAAAGATAATAAGAAAGGAGACACTAGCAGGGGAAACTACATATTACCGATTGGTGGTTAAAGGGTGGTAAAATGGATAGATGGCCTATTATTAAATCTTTTTTCGAAGAAGAAGGATTTGTTAAACAAAATCTTGATTCGTATAATGATCTCATTGAAAGAGGCCTCCAAGAAGTTGTGAACGAAATAGGAGAAATCGAAACAGATATAGAAGAGTTTCATGTAGAATTTGGCAAGATACGGATTGGACAGCCGAGGACGAAGGAGGCAGATGGATCCAGAAGGATCATGCATCCAATGGAAGCAAGACTGCGAGATATGACCTATGCAGCACCTCTGTTCTTGGAGATGTACCCTGTACTCAATGAAGAAAAGTTTGGACCCGTAGAAGTAACAATAGGTGAGCTCCCAATCATGATCAAATCGAAAATATGTCGACTGGGCAGAATGGACAGAGAAGAACTCATCCATCAAAAGGAAGATCCAATCGATCCAGGAGGATACTTCATTATTAACGGGTCCGAAAGAGTGATCGTCGCCATAGAGGATCTCGCTCCAAATAGGATACTTGTGGAAGAAGATACAAGGAAAAGAAGTTGTATTGCAAAGGTTTTCTCCACACGACATGGCTTTAGGTCCCTGATAAGTGTCGAAAGGAAACGGGATGGATTACTTCGAGTTTCATTTCCGGGCGTTCCGGGTGCTGTACCCTTTGTGACTCTTATGAAAGCATTAGGATTGGAAAAGGACATGAATATTGTCAACGCTGTGTCTGGAAATGAAACAATACAGAAGGAGCTACTCGATAACCTGGAGGAAGGAATGGATATCATCGATCAAGAAGGAGCACTGGATGTTATTGGAAAGAAGGTTGCTGTCGGACAAATAAAGGAATACAGACTGAAAAGAGCAAAAAACACCGTGGATAGATACTTGCTTCCCCATATCGGCGTAGAACCTGAAGATAGAATAAGAAAAGCGTATTATTTAGGAATAATGGCCTCTAGATCTATAGAATTGTCTCTAGGTATTAGAGATGTGGACGATAAAGATCATTACGCGAATAAAAGATGGAAACTTGCAGGAGAGCTGTTAAAAGATCTTTTTAGATTATCCTTTAAACAACTGAATAGAGACATAAAGTATCAGCTTGAACGAACGCACTCCCGAGGCAGGTATGAAAAAGGGAAAGAGGAAGAGTTCGTGAGAAAATCCGTGCGGGCAGATGTGCTCACAGAACGAATTAGACACGCCATGGCTACAGGTGCGTGGCCCGGTGGAAGGACGGGCGTAAGTCAGCTGATGGACGCTGTAAATTATGTAGCTGTTCTTTCTCATTTGAGAAGAGTTGTGTCCCCACTCAGCCGAAGTCAGTCTCATTTCGAAGCGAGAGACCTACATGCCACACACTGGGGCAGAATATGCCCAAACGAAACACCGGATGGTCCGAACTGTGGCCTCGTAAAAAATATGGCATTAATGGCATCCGTTTCTATCGGTGTTGATGAAGAAGAGGTAAAGGAGTACCTCTATAAAAATCTTAAAATCCGAAAAATAGAGAAAGCAGAAGGCCCAGAGGTCAATGCATATGTCTATTTAAACGGTAATCTCGTGGGCACAGCAGAGAATGGAGAGACTTTGGCAGAAAATATTAGAAAAGATAGAAGGAAAGGAAAAATTTCTCATAATATTAATGTTGTGTACTATGATAACATAAATGAAGTCCAAATAAACTGTGATGGTGCAAGAGCTCGAAGGCCATTGGTTGTAGTGGACGATGGAAAACCAAAGCTCACAAAAAATCATATCGATAAAATAAAAGATCGAGAGCTCTCCTGGAGCGATCTCGTAGAACGAGGAATTATCGAGTATATAGACTCCGAGGAGGAAGAGAATGCTTACATCGCTATCAATAGGAAGGAAGTCAATTCAGATCATACACACATGGAAGTATACCCTCCTACCATCCTAGGAGTCTGCGCAGGTATGGTGCCCTTCCCTGAGCATAACGCTGCACCTCGAAATTCCACAGCTGCAGGTATGTTTAAACAGAGCTTAGGATTTGGCCTTTCAAATTATAATTGGCGAGTTGACACCAGAGGACATCTTCTGCACTACCCGCAGAAACCAATTGTAAAAACAAAGGTTTCGGATGCGATAAACTATGATAAACGGCCTGCAGGGGAAAATTTCATAGTGGCTGTGCTCTCCTACACAGGGTATAACATTGAGGATGCCCTTATCATCAACAAGGGATCCGTCGAGCGGGGACTTGCACGATCCACGTTTTTCAGGACATATACTTGCGAAGAACGAAGGTATCCCGGGGGTCAGGTAGATGCCTTTGAAGTTCCGGCAGAAACAACAAAGGGGTACAGAGGTCCAGAACCCTACAGAAGTCTCGATGAAGATGGCATAGTGAGGCTAGAGTCAGATGTAGGAGGAGGAGATGTTCTCGTCGGAAGAACAAGCCCTCCACGATTCCTGAAAGAACTGGATGAGTTCGGTACAGAGATGGCCGGGAGAATAGAGTCCTCAGAGGACCTACGACCCAATGAATCAGGAACTGTAGACTTTGCCCTGCTCACAGATAACGAAGATGGGAATAAACTTGCTAAAGTGAGGGTGAGAACGGAGAGAATCCCAGAACTTGGAGACAAATTCTCCTCACGACATGGTCAGAAGGGTGTTATTGGATTCATCCTCCCCCAGGAAGATATGCCCTTCACAGAGCAGGGAATTGTCCCTGATCTCATTATAAATCCACACGCAATTCCCTCGCGAAAAACAATAGGACAGATTCTCGAGATGATAGGATCCAAAGTGGGAGCGATGAAAGGTAGAAAAGTGGATGGTACAGCATTCGATAGTGAAAAAGAAGAAATCCTAAGAAAATCCCTGAAAGAGCTTGGATTTAAGAATACTGGAAAAGAAATATTATATAACGGTTATACAGGTGAAATAATCGAGGCAGGCATATTTATAAGTCCTGCATACTATCAGAAACTCCACCATATGGTTGGAGATAAACTCCACTCCCGTCCACGGGGACCGAGACAGATGCTCACACGACAGCCAACAGAAGGAAAGGCACGAGAAGGAGGTCTACGATTTGGAGAAATGGAAAGAGACTGTCTCGTGGGTCATGGCGCGTCGATGCTACTCCAAGAGCGACTTCTCGATGCATCTGACAAGACGTCTATTCTCGTCTGTGAGAACTGTGGAAGCGTCGCTGTATACGATGCGATAAAGAACAAAAGGTACTGCCCACTCTGTGAAGATAACACAGCAATTTATAAAGTGAAACTTTCCTATGCTTTTGTACTATTAATCAAGGAGATGGAGGCTATGGGTCTGGATCCCCGCTTTATTTTAAAGGAGAAGGTGTAATATCATGTTAGAGGAAAAACAGATAGGAAAAATCCAATTTGGCTTGCTCTCTCCCGAAACTATCAGAGAAATGAGTGTCGCCAAAATAATGACCGCCGACACATATGATGACGAAGGGTACCCCATAGAACGAGGGTTGATGGATCCAAGACTCGGTGTGATTGATCCAGGTCTTAAATGCAGAAGCTGCGGTCAGAAGTTTGGAAACTGTACCGGCCATTTTGGGCATATAGAACTTGCACGACCTGTAGTGCATATTGGATACGTAAAGGATATCTACAAATTCTTAAAAGCTACCTGTAGAAATTGTGGTAGAATCATTTTAGAAGAAGACGAATTAGAAAGATACAGAGAGAGAAAGGAAAGAATAGAGGAACTTAGGGGTGACATAGGCACTATCCTCAAGAAAATAGTACGAGAGGCTAATAAGAAAAAGAAATCCAAATCAAATAATGAATGTTCACACTGTGGTACTCCCCAGGAGAAAATAAAACTAGAGAGGCCCACAACACTCCTTGAGGGAAAGGATAAACTCACCCCAAGCGACATACGAGAATGGCTGGAGAAAGTTACTGATGAAGATATGCGCCTTTTGGGGTGGGATCCAGAACGTGCCAGAGTGGAGTGGACAATCCTTACTGTGCTGCCGGTGCCACCCGTTACTGTGAGACCATCGATCACACTGGAATCGGGGATACGATCTGAAGATGATCTCACTCACAAACTCGTCGATATCATCAGGATAAACCAGCGATTGCGGGAAAATATTGATGCAGGAGCTCCTCATCTGATCGTCGAGGATCTCTGGGAACTTCTACAGTATCACGCAACCACGTACATGGACAATCAGGTTGCAGGTATTCCTCCTGCAAAACACCGATCGGGAAGAACATTGAAAACACTGACACAACGACTGAAAGGAAAAGAGGGAAGATTCAGACATAATCTCTCAGGAAAAAGAGTTGATTTTTCCGCACGAACGGTAATCTCTCCAGATCCTTTTATAAGTATAAATGAAGTCGGTATTCCCATTTACGTTGCCAAAGATCTTACAATTCCCGAGAAGGTGACAGAACAAAATGTAGATGAACTGAAAGAGCTTGTAAGAAACGGATCTACTGTTCATCCTGGTGCCAATTATGTAATAGTCGAGGGGAAAAAGAAAAAGAAAATTACAGAAGAAGTAAAGGAAGTACTCGCAGAAGAATTAATGGTTGGAGACACCGTGGAAAGACACCTCCAGGATGGAGATATCGTCCTTTTCAACAGACAACCTTCACTTCACAGGCTTTCCATCATGGCACACGAGGTAAAGGTAATGCCCTATAAGACGTTCAGGCTGAATCTCTGTGTCTGTCCACCTTACGGTGCGGATTTCGATGGAGATGAGATGAATATCCATGTACCGCAGACGGAAGAAGCACAGGTGGAAGCGAGAGTATTGATGAAGGTCCAGAGACAGATAATCTCACCGAGATTCGGTGAGCCGGTAATAGGAGGAATGCAGGACTACATCTCTGGAGCATATATTCTCACCAAGAAAGATACGCTCTTTACCAAGGATGAAACAGAAGAGATGCTGTACTTTGCAGGAATCGATGATCTTCCGAAAGATCCTGTGGAAAAAGATGGAAAACAGTTCTATACAGGGAAACAGATATTCTCTCTGCTTATACCTGACGGGATGAACCTCGAGTACAGAGCCAAAACCTGTCGAAAATGTGATACATGCCTCAAAGAAAAATGTCCAAACGACGCATACGTGGTAATACAAAATGGAGAACTTGTAAAGGGCGTGATTGATGGTACAACATTTAAAGCACGTTCAAGAAGTCTCTTCCTGAGCAAACTTGTAAAAATCTATGGAACAGACGCTGCAAGAGAGTTTATAGATACTGGAACAAAACTCCTTCTCTGGAGTTTGATGAAAAAAGGCCTCACTACTGGAATTGATGACGCAGATATCCCAAAAGAGGCCTCTGAGAGAATAGAAAAGATACTCAGAGAGGGAGAAGAAAAGGTAGAAGAACTCATTACAATCTATGAGGGTGGGGAACTCGAGCCGCTCCCAGGAAGAACGACGAGAGAAACCCTTGAAAGTAAAATAATGCAGGTGCTCTCAAAAGCACGGGATAAAGCAGGAGAGATCGCAGAAACCCATCTTGGCATGAATAGACATGCCGTACTCATGGCACGTACAGGTGCAAAAGGAAATGTCCTTGATCTCACACAGATAGCTGCTTCGCTGGGACAGATGTCTGTTCGTGGAGAGCGACTGTCTAGAGGCTATGAAAAACGATCGCTTTCCCACTATAGGAAAGGAGAAATAGGTGCCCGATCAGAAGGATTTGTTGCGTCTTCTTACAAGAAAGGACTCGATCCACGAGAATTTTTCTTCCATGCCATGGGGGGAAGAGAGGGACTGGTCGATACGGCTGTGAGAACAGCTCAATCAGGATATATGCAGAGGAGGCTTATGAACGCACTCCAGGACCTACGAGTGGACTATAAAGGAGTAGTGAAGGACGAAGAGAGAGTTGTCCAGTTTGATTACGGGGGCGATGAGATCGATCCATCAAAGACTGAGTATGGTAGTCCCGTAGATATTGACTGGATCATATATAAAAATCTTAAAGAAGAGGCGGTAGAATGAAAGAAGAAAAAATTATTGAGAATGTTGATTCCTTAGAATTATTACCAGTATCATTGAGACATGAATTAAAAAATAAGCTCATTAAAACAAATAGAAAGCAAGAAATCTCTGAAAAAACGTTAAAAAAGATCATAGATGATACGGTAGAACAGTACAAACAAGCGGAGGTAGAACCCGGAGAGGCCGTGGGCACTGTGGCAGCACAGAGCATAGGCGAACCGGGTACCCAGATGACACTCTCTACATTCCATTATGCTGGCGTTGCCGAGATGAATGTCACACTGGGGCTTCCTAGAATCATCGAAATCGTGGATGTACGGAGAAATCCTTCCACACCGGTAATGACTGTGTTTTTAGAGGAAGAGTCCAGGAAGGATCCTGAGAAGGCAAGAGAGGTAGCTACACGGATAGAGGAAACAAAGATAGAGGATGTCGCAGAAAAAATATCAATGAATGTTATCAACATGGAGATAATACTAGAGCTGAATCCGGAAAAGATGAAGGCTCAAAATCTTGAATTTGATGAAGTCTTTGAAAGACTCGAAAAGTTAAAAAAGACAAAATCTGTGGATAAGGATGGATTAAAGATCATTTTAGACCCTGGAAATGTTTCTTTAATGAAATTGAGAAAATTCATGAACAGGGTAAAAGATATTAAGTTAAAAGGATTAAAAAGTATAGAGAGAGCGTTAATACGGAAAGAAGGAGATGAGTACGTTATATACACAGAAGGATCAAACTTCAAAAAAGCATTAAAAACAAAAGGTGTAGATACCGAAAGAACAGTTTCCAATGATATCAGAGAGATTTACAAAGTCCTAGGTATTGAGGCTGCAAGAAACGCTATAATAAAGGAGATAACAGATGTGTTGGAAGAACAGGGATTAGAAGTAGATGAAAGACATATAATGCTTCTCGCGGATCAGATGACAAAGGATGGTGAGCTGAACCCCATAGGGCGGCACGGTCTAAGCGGATCGAAAACGAGTGTATTCGCCAGAGCTGCCTTTGAGGTAACCACAAAACACCTTTTCAACGCGGGAAAATCAGGCGCGGTAGATGATCTCGGCGGAGTGACAGAGAACGTTGTCGTGGGGCAGCCCATACCGACAGGAACAGGAATCGTAAGTCTTGCAATGAATCCATTGGAAAAGAAGGAGGAATAAATATGGATGTAGCACAGGAAATAAGAAAAACAGCACAGACAGGAAAGGTCCTGATAGGAACGGAAGAGTCTTTAAAAGCTTTAAAAAACGAAAAGGTAAAACTTATTATATACGCAGAAAACATCCAAAAAGGGACTATCGAAGACATAAAGTATTACTGTGATCTTTTGGAAACTCCGTATTTCATGTTCAAAGGCTCGTCGATAGAGCTGGGAACTGCAGTAGGGAAACCATATGTGATCTCAACTATCGCTGTAATAGACCAAGGAGAGTCAAATATACTCTCAGTCGACTCCATTTAGGTGTAATAATGGGATTAAAACTCGGAACGGAAGAGATAAAGTGCATAAACATCTTTGAAAACATAACTGGGGCAAATGTGATTGATTGTCTTAAGGGGGACGACAAACTCACGTTTGTTGTAGAAGAAAAAGATGTTGGACTGGCCATAGGTAGAAAAGGATCCAATATAAAAAGAATGTCCAAGATGTCAGGGAAAGATATAGAGGTTGTGGGATACACCGATGATCCCGAAGAGTTTATAAAGAATATGTTGAGACCTATAACGTTGAATTCATTCGTTATTTCTAAGAAAAACAATAAAAGGGTAGCAACAATAGAAGTACCACGAGAAAAAAAAGGCCTTGTAATAGGAAAGTCTGGCAAAAATATAAAAAGAATAAGATCGTTACTCAACAGACATTATGATATAACAGATGTTCAAATAAAATGAGGTGAATAATCATGAGTAAAGGCGCACGAGGAGAATTCGCAGGTAGAACCCTCAAAAAGAAGAGAAAGAAACTTAGATGGCAAGATATAGATTTTAAAAGAAGAGCTTTAGGACTGGAAAAAAAAACCGATCCACTAGAAAAGGCGCCTCAGGCGCGTGGAATTGTTCTCGAAAAAGTGCCCGTCGAAGCGAAGCAACCCAACTCTGCTATCCGTAAATGTGTGAGAGTTCAGTTGATAAAAAACGGACGACAGGTGACAGCCTTCTGTCCAGGTGATGGAGCAATAAATTTCATAGACGAACATGATGAGGTTGTCATTGAGGGCATAGGCGGAAGAAAAGGACGATCGATGGGAGACATTCCGGGTGTCAGGTTTAAAGTCATCAAGGTCAATCGAGTGGCATTGAGCGAGATGGTCGCCGGAAAGAAGGAGAAACCGATACGGTGATTCGATGGAAAAAAAGTTGAACGAGAAACTTTTTAATAAATGGGAATATGACGTAGAAATAAAAGATCACGGACTTAAAAAGTATATTAATTTAGATCCTATTTACATTCCGCATTCAAGCGGTAGATATCAACAAAAAAGATTTGGAAAAGCGAATATTAATATTGTAGAGAGGCTCATGAATAAATTAATGAGAACAGGAACAGCAAAAAAGAAAGTTGGGGGGAGAATCCTACGAAGACAGGGAGGCAATTCTGGTAAAAAAACAAAAGTGTATAAGACACTAAAAGAAGCATTTGACGTTATACATAAGAGAACAGAGAAAAAACCTCTCGAGATACTAGTAAGAGCACTCGAAAACGCTGCGCCAATGGAAGAAACGACGACGATATCCTATGGTGGTGTGAGTTATCATGTGGCTGTAGATACAGCACCGCAGAGAAGATTGGATTTTGCACTTAAGTACATAGCTCTTGGAGCAAGTTTAAAGGCGTTTGACTCCAAACAATCGTTTGCAGAAGCACTTGCAGAGGAGATCATCCTTGCCTCAAACCACGACATGAAGAGCACTGCTGTGAATAAAAGAGAGGATGTAGAAAGAATTGCAAAGTCAGCAAGGTGAGTTACATGGGAAGAAAAGAACAAATGGCCAAATTAGCCAATAAATTAATGTACAATCCAGAATATATTAGAAATATAGGTATTGCAGCTCATATAGATCATGGGAAGACCACCCTTTCGGATAACTTGCTCGCAGGGGCAGGATTAATGTCCGAGGAGCTTGCAGGAAAACAGTTAGCGCTTGATTTCGATGAACAGGAGCAGGACAGAGGTATTACCATTGATGCTGCAAACATATCGCTTGCACACAAGTACGATGAGAAAGACTACCTTATTAACCTGATAGACACGCCGGGGCATGTGGATTTTGGAGGGGACGTGACCCGGGCAATGAGGGCTATTGATGGATGTATCATCGTTGTCTGTGCTGTGGAAGGAAAAATGCCGCAGACAGAGACTGTCGTGAGACAGGCATTAAAGGAAGGTGTAAAACCAGTCCTCTTTATCAACAAAGTTGATAGACTTATAAACGAGCTTCAGTTGACTCCTGATGAAATGCAAAAAAGATTTGCAAAAATTATCAGGGAGGTAAATAAGTTAATAAAGCAGGCAGCGCCTAAAGGAAGAAAAGAGAACTGGCAAGTCAGTGTCAATGATGGGAGCGTTGCTTTTGGTTCCGCGTACTATAACTGGGCGATTTCTGTCCCTAGAATGAAAGAAACAGGTGTGAGTTTTGCTGATATCATTAACTACACCAAAGAAGAAAAAGAAAAGGAACTTGCGAAAAAGGCACCGATACATCAGATAGTGCTTGATACAGTGATAAAACATCTCCCCTCACCATTGGTTGCTCAGGAGTACAGACTCCCCAGGATATGGAAGGGAGATATTGAGTCGAAGGTTGGAAAAGCGATGGTGGAATGTGACGACGACGGCCCACTGGCAATGGTAGTGACAAAGATCATTGCAGATCCACACGCCGGCGATGTTGCCACTGGACGAATATTCTCCGGAAAAATAAAGCCTGGGGATGAGGTATGGATAGTAGGAGCAAAGACGAAAAGAAGAGCTCAACAAGTAGGAATTTTCATGGGGGCAGACAGAAAAAACGTAGAGGAAGTTCCAGCTGGCAATATGGTTGCGATTACAGGATTAAAAGAGGCAATCGCTGGAGAAACAATCTGTGATACCAAAGAACCGATACATCCCTTTGAAGCAATAAAACATTACTCCGAACCTGTGGTGACACAAGCGATAGAGCCTGAAAATGCGCAGGATCTTCCCAAACTCATTGAAGTCATGAAGCAGGTTGCGAAGGAAGACCCCACGTTGAAAGCAACGATAGATGAAGAAACAGGAGAATATCTACTCGCTGGAATGGGTGAGCTACATTTAGAGGTAGTAGCCCACAGAATCGTCCATAAAAAAGGAGTTCTAATAAGAACATCAGAGCCCATTGTTGTGTATCGGGAGGGTGTAGAGAAAGGATCTCCGGAAATCGAAGGAAAGTCGCCTAACAAACACAACAGGTTTTATGTTACCGTAGAAACTCTGGAAGATGAGATTTATAACGCGATAAAGAACGAAGAGATCCCTGAAGGAAAAGTAAAGGGGAAAGATATTGCACAAAAACTGAGAGAGCTGGGGATGGATAAAAACGAAGCGAAAAACGTTGAAGATGTGTATCAGGGGAACATTTATTTGAATATGACCCGGGGTATCGTGCATATGGGTGAGGTAAGAGACCTCGTTCTTGAAGCATTCCACAATGTAATGGATCATAGCGTTCTGGCAAACGAGCCCGCCATCAAGTTGAAGGTAAAACTCCAAGACACCAAACTCCATGAAGATGCAATCCATCGAGGACCTGCACAGGTGATTCCTGCAGTGAGAAGCGCGTTGTACACAGCAATGCTTCTGGCAGATGTTTCGCTTTATGAACCGGTACAGAAGGTCTTTGTGACCGTACCGGATACGTACATGGGTACTGTCACCCGACTCCTCCAGCAGAAAAGAGGACAGATTCTGGACATGGAACAGAAGGAAGAGCTTACAACAGTAATTGCAAAAACTCCTGTGGCAGAAATGTTTGGATTCTCAAGCGATATACGTTCGGCAACGGAGGGGAGAGCTCTCTGGACAACTGAACAGCTCGGATTCGAGAAGATGCCAAAGAACCTTCAGGCCGAAGTAGTGCGTCAGGTGCGAGAGAGGAAAGGCCTGAAACCGGAACCACCAAAACCGTCAGATTTTAGTTAACCCTTTTATTTATTTTTTCTCTTCTTTGCCCAAATGTATTGGTACTTTTAACTTCAATATATATTGAAGCTTATAGAAACCTTTTTATATTTTGATGTAAATGAGGATAGTATGAAAAAGATAGCGCTATTAGTGATAACAGGAATACTACTTTCCGGGTGTGTCTCGGAAGGAGAAAAATCTACAGAAACCCCAGAAAAAACACCATTGAAACCAGGAGAGATAGTTGTGGAACAGGGGTTCGCTCCATATGAACAGTACGCTATAGATATTACACCTCAAGTAGACACATACGAGTTTACACCTGAGAATATAGAAAAATTTTCGCTTACGGAAGAACAGAAGAACGTTTTAAATGAGAATGGATTTGTTGTTGTTCCCAGCAATGAGAAACAGTTCTATGATATCTATACACGATGCAAAAAAAATAATGTTCCTATATTCGTCACCACAGACTCCATGCTCCACACATACCACATTCTCTACGATTATACACTGAGAATTCTCGAAACGGAAAAATTCACAGAAGATCTACAAACACTGACAAAATCAATGATTGACGCATCGATAGAACAGTACAAAACTTCTGAAGGGACAATAAAAGAAGCAGCACAAAAAAATCTCGCCTATTTCTCAGTGGCTATGAAACTGCTGGATGACTCATATAATGTCTCGGATATTGTGGCTGCAGAAGTGGAACTGGAACTTTCATTGATACAATCACACGAGGGCTTCGCAAAATCACCTATCTTCGAGTACAAAGGAGATTACTCGCAGTATGTTCCACGAGGACATTATACTCGCTCAGAAGAATTAAAACAATACTTCAAGGCAATGATGTGGTACGGACGGATGATGTTCAGATTAGAGCCTGGTAAGACTCCTGAAGCAAAAGAAAAGGGACGAGAAGAAACAAGACAAGCGATACTCATTGTAAATGCAATGAACGAGGAAGATATGAAACTTTGGGAAAAAATCTACGATCCAACAGTGTTTTTTGTTGGAAAAACTGACGATCTCAACGTCTATGAATACAAGGCCATGATAAAAGAAGTCTACGGGGATACTATCACAGATATTGATGAGAAATTGGATGAGTTCATATCCATAGCAAAAACATGCCGAGATCCACGAATCACGTCGTCCTTTGTCTACGATGTGGAAAAATCTGAAGAAGTGACCAAAGGATTCAGATTTATGGGGCAGCGGTTTATTCCAGACTCCTACATCTTCCAACAGTTGGTATACGATAAAGTCTTACAGTACCAAGGGAATAATGAACCCTTTACTCTTGTGCCATCACAGGCAGGACCCATCCGTGGATTTCCACGTGGACTGGATGTGCTCGCAGTCTTGGACTCGGAGGAGGCGTTGAACATCCTAGAAGAGGAAGGAGACACAGAGTATAACAACTACGACAAACAGATGGAAAAACTACAAAATGAGTTTCACTCGCTCAATGAGAAGGACTGGACACAGAATCTCTACTGGAGCTGGCTCTACAGCCTGCGTCCATTGCTTGAGGAGAAAGAGAAAGGATACCCAGAGTTTATGCAGAATACTGCGTGGACACGAAAACAATTGTTCACTGCGCTGGGTTCATGGACAGAACTGCGGCATGATACGATACTCTACGCAAAACAGAGCTACACAATAAAAGCCACGTCGATACCCACGCCACCGGAACTGACAAAGGGGTATGTGGAACCACAGCCTCATGTCTATGCACGGCTCGCATCTCTTACCAAAATGACCCGACAAGGGTTAGAAACACGAGGACTGCTCCTCGACGAGTACAAAACAAAACTCCAGAATTTAGAGAGTTTGCTGCTCTCATTAAAAACAATCGCTGAAAAAGAACTCGAGAATAAATCTCTCACCGAAGAAGAATACCGAACAATATGGAATATTGGCGACACGATAGAAACACTCTGCACCTTCGAAACAGCGGAAGAATCAGAAACGGATGAGTCTGTAGAGATAGTTGCAGACGTTCACACGGATACCAATACTGGAAAAGTTCTCGAGGAAGCTGTTGGAAACGTATTCAGACTCTATGCAGTCGTTCAGAACGAAGGAAGGACGTATTTAACGGAGGGACCAGTGTTTTCCTACTACGAGTTTAAATGGCCAATGGACGACAGACTCACCGATGAACAGTGGCAGCAGATGGCTAAGCCTCCACTCCCCAAATGGACAGAGGAATTTATCTCCTAATTTTTTTCCCTTTCTATTCTTTCTTAGAACCCCTCTTCTATGATAAACGCTCCATCCTCCATAATCTGTACGTCGTCAAACCATACAGAGCAGTCCTTGAGAATACCGTCCACATGCCCTCCTGATTCCCAGTTAGCGCCTGTCTTCTTAGGATATGGGTATCCAAAGGCAAGATGGATTCCTGGGAACTTCTCATCCTGGAGGAGATTACTTACCAAAGAATCAAGTGCTGTGTTCGTCCCACAGGCGAATTCACCCACTCTATTAGCGTGCTCGTCCTCGGTGAGGTACTGTTGGAACTCATTCAGCAGTTGATCATTTTCACATGTGATATCCTCTACTTTTGCTCTCCCTTTGTGGAGTGGAATAGTGAGTGGTGTGTCCCCGAGGGTTCCATATTTCTCGTTGAAAAAATCGCCAAGAATACCATCTACTATCATCGTGCCCTCAACGCTCTTCGGACAGGTAAAGACTTCTCCTGCAGGCAGGTTACCAAACATCCCCCGATACCATAAAAGACCCGTGTCGGGAACCCATTTTAGGTTGGGCGAAAATGTAGCTGTAATATCAGTTCCTGCAGGTGTAGTAACCCGTACCGTTTTCGCACGAACCGCCATGCCTGCAATACGGTATGTCAACGATGCAATCGTATAGTAATCTGCCTGTAATCCTGTTTTCACGATGGTCTCATCGATGTTGGGCATATGTATCTCCCTTCCATACTCGGTGGCCAGTTCAATTAACGGCCGTCTAAACTGTGGTAACTCTCCCTCTTTCGATTGAGCAGCGAAGTAGGTGACGTCTCCCTCCTTCACATCCCTTTCTATTGGCTTGGGTAAGGTGGAGAGAGGACGGTCTCCATATTCCTCCAACACATGTACACTCACGTTATCTGCAATTTTTTCCGCTTGAACAGCAACAGTCTTTCCAATTTTCTTTGTTTCTTCATCGGTGACGATTACCACATGTTCTGAGGGCATAAGTCGTGAACACGTCTCGACAATCGTTTTTCCAGCGCGAACAAACAATTTGTCACTCATGTTCGTAAGTAGTAGTCACGGTTTATAATTGTTTCCCGCAAAAGGATTTTAAACCTTCACAACGAAAAGAATGCATGTTTGACGCAGAGTCGTATATTGAAAAGAAAAAACAAGAACTAGAAGAGATAGAAGGAAAGACCGTAATTGCTGCCTCAGGTGGAGTAGATAGTACTGTATGCACATTTCTCGCGCACACTGTACTGGAAGATCTAACTGTAGTATTTATTGACGATGGATTAATGCGGGAAAACGAAGCTGAAGAGGTGAAGTCATTCTTTGAGGATAACGGCCTTGATACGATACTTATCAACGCACAAGACGAATTTTTTGAGAACTTGCAGGGTGTTACAGATCCTGAAGAGAAAAGAAAAGCCTTTAGAAACACGTTTTATACTGTACTGGGACGGACACTGAAACAACTCGATGCAGAGTATCTGATACAAGGGACAATCGCTACCGACATTAAGGAGACAAAGAGAGGAATCAAAACACAGCACAATGTGTTGGAACAGATAGGTGTCGATCCCAAGGAGTATGGACTGACCATCGTGGAGCCGTTACGGGATATCTACAAGCACCAGGTGAGGGAGGTAGGAAAGGCGCTTGGACTTCCTGAGGAGACATGGAACAGAATTCCATTCCCTGGTCCCGGTCTCGCGTGCAGGGTAATCGGAGAGGTAACACCAGCACGAGTCTCCATGGTAAGAAAAGCAACGAAAATCGTGGAAGAAGAACTCTTGCCGCTAAATCCCTTTCAGACGTTGGCTGTATTGTTGACGGATAGAGCTACTGGTGTCAAGGATGGAAAACGTATATTCGGCAATATTATCGCAGTACGATGTGTAGAATCGAAGGATGCACTCACTGCATCTCCTACCGAGATCTCCTGGAAAAAATTGGAGAGCGTGAGGGATAGAATCCTAGATGCGATTCCTGAAGTGACGAAGGTAGTTTATGATATCACACCGAAGCCTCCAAGCACTATTGAGTACATATAGTTTATTTGTATACTCTGTGAGACCGAAAACTATAAGTAAAGAAACGTATTGTTTATTGAGTATGAAAAACGCTGTTATTAAAAAATTGATAGAAACCACACTGATCATCGTATTGTTCGCTGGCTGTATAGGTACACAACCGGAAACGACCACGCCGCCTCCGACCACGGCAGCACCGACCACAACTGCACCTGCGGCGTTCGAGATCACGGACCTCCGTGTCTCTCCCACCACTCCCACGATAGGCGACACGCTGACCGTCCTCGTCGACGTGAAGAACACCGGGGAGACCTCGGGGAGCTACACGGTCCTCATCACCGTGGGGAACAGCTCACAGACCAAGAACATTGAGCTGGACGGACAAAGTACCACCACCGTGGACTTCCAGGTGGAACTCCAGAATGAGGGGACCATCGAGATCGCCACGGGAAACTTCGCGAAAACGATTGTCGTCTCGCCGAAAGAAACGCCGGCACCGACGACCGCTGCGCCGACTACGACGGCAGCGCCTACCACAGCGCCACCAACGACCCCGCAACCTACCGCTCCACCGGAGGAACGGAACAGGATCGATCGTCCCGCGTACGAGCTGGGGACACGGCTAAACTACCTGATCACCGTCGGCGGCAACGAGTGGGGATCGACCATCTCCTACAATCAATCCTATAGAGAAAAGAGAACACCGTGGTTCAGATGGGGAGTGACCGACTGGTGGACTACTAATCCTGATGACACATACTGGCGCGGTGATTACACCTACATCTATAGCAGCAACTGGGACCTCCAAGGAATCATAAGCACTGCAATTGGTGGTCATAAAACAGCATTCTTTAGTGGATATGTGATTATATACAGCAAATGGTCTTCCATACCGGAAGAATGGCCTTTTTGTACAGGGAAATATAGAAGTGCAGTACCAAATGTCTACCCCCTTGTACAGGGAGATGAAAAGGTCGATAACGGTACGTTTTGCATGTATGCAGAGAGCTTTAGTTGGTTAGGGGGATCAGGCTACGTGGAAGGACGAGGGAACTATGAACGACGAATCTACACTGAAGAGTTCGAGGAGATCGAGGCAGGCGGTGAGACCTATCGCTGTGCGAAGGTTAAGTACTATATGAAGCACACCGTGGAGTTCCTCTCGCCACACTACAACGAAGACTGGGGAAAAACGACGTGGATAGAAGAAGGGTACCACTGGTACGCTGAAGAGGTAGGACTCGTCAAAGCAGATGTCACCATCAAAACGTACTGGTGGGATGAACTCGAGGAGACAGACAGGCTACAAATAGAGCTTACTGCTGTGATACTGCCATAAACTTTCCTTCTTTCTCTTCTATTTTTTCTTCATCTATAAGTTCTCGAAGTGCCAATTCAACATCGATCTCATCGAACGCTGTCCTCTCAACGATCTCGTCTCTACTTAATTCTTCGGAATCCAGAAGCTCGAGTATCGTTTTTGCCGTTTCGTCAGTATCGAGGATATCTACCTCGTCTACTTCCTCTGTTTTCGCTACATCCTCAGTCACAATCTCTTCTTCTGGCTCTTTAGATTCGTCGATTTTCTCTATTTCCCGCTCTTCTTCGGGGAGTGTTTCGAGGAGTTCTACTATTTCTAGATGACGTAAAAGCCAGAAATTGTAGGGAATCTTCTTCACTATCTTCGGCGATATGTAAATTTCTTCATTATAGTAACTCAGCCGTCCAATAACATCTACAATATCACCCTTTTCGATGCCGTTCAGTCTCTCCACATCGTCTCGCCACGTCTTGATTCGTATCGTCTCTGTTCCGTCATCGAGAATGAGATGAGAGTAATTTTCATCCTCTGAAATAAACTTATCCATCACTGTTCCAAAGGCCCGCACTTCTGTTGTCTCCCCTAAGATTGTGCTGAGAGATCGTGTCTCTTCGTCCCATTTACCGCCGACAATATCTGCGATTCTCAACTTTCTACATACCATTGTCATACCTACAGTTGTGTAATTTATATACATTGTGTTATTCTTTTCGCTGCTCATAGGTTACGGTCTTTTCATGAGCAGGAGGTAGAGCATGATGAAGACCACAGCAGCTGACAATACTCCTGCAAGAAGGAGGGGCGTATACCGTGGCGGTGCCGTTGTAGGAGGGGAATACGCACGTGGAGCCAACGTTGTCGGTTGTATCGTAGGGGGAGGTTCTGTTGGTGAACTCGGGGATACGGTGGTGGGTGCAAGTGTTGTGGGAGGTGCAGTGGTAGGTGGTGAGGTCGTTGGCGCACTCGTTGTTGGAGGAGCTGTTGTGGGTGGAGGGGTCGTTGTTTCTGGCGGCGTGGTAGAAGGTGGCGTTGTTGTTGGCTTTTTCACAGGGACGTAGAAGGTACATGTTGCCACTACTATATGTCCTGTAGCGTCTTCAGCTTCAATTCGTAACTCCCACCAGTCCGACCGTGTAACTCCTACACCAATATCGTAATAGGTGCGATATATTCTGCATGCTCTTAGTTCCGTACGCTCTACTAATGTCTTCTCTACCCAGGGTGTCTCCAATATTACCGTAGCGTTGCAATCTCTTTCAGCTTGAAAATAGAAGTACACGGTGTCACCAGAGTAAAATGTTGCATCACTACACTCACCCTCTTCCAACCATATTTCTACCCATGAAGCTCTTGCAGATGCTAAAAAAAGGAACATGAACAGAAATGTCACGTAAACAGCCTTTTTTATGTGTTGCATATAATATTGTTCTTCTTTTTACCTTATATATTTTTCTACTCTTTTTTCCTGAAAAATGAATAGAACACACTTGTACCTACTGTGTACATGACAGCTGTAAACTGGAATGCTCGGGAAAAGTTCCCAGTATCAATTAAGAATCCTCCTATCTTGGAGCCTGCAGCCCGGAAGATAGTAGCTCCAAACTGAGCGACACCATTTGCCTTCCCTCGCTCATGTGCTACGATGTGATCCATATAGAAGTTTCGCTGGGCAGGATGGGAGACATTCATCAGTGTCATCCGCATGAAATATCCAATAAATGCAACGGGCAGGGTAACCGCTATCATCATCAATAGAAGGAAAGGAATAGAGAGATATCGTGTTAACACCGTAGAACGTACCCGTCCCAGTCGTCGTACCGAGAGGGGGAGAATTAATGAAGCGATCGTCATAGTTAGTGCACCGGCCGAGAACATCATCCCAATTTGTCCCGATGTTGCGTGGAGTACCTCGGAGAAATACACATTGAAGTATGGGACAATAATACCTGCACCCAGTCCGATGATAATACTGCAGAGAGTAAACTGTAGTACAAAGCTTCGTTTGCCTGAAAATAGCTTTTGAGGAGAAATTTGTACTTTTTTTCTAATTTTCTTTCCTTCTTTGATAAAAATAAGTGGGATAGATGCCACTAATATCAATGCGCCTGCCATGCCCCAAGTGAACTGGTACTGCACTGAAAGGCCCCCCACGATGATGGCTGCGAAAAGAGGGGGAAGAAATCCGCCGAGAAGATTCCCAATCATCGCTGAAAAGCTTCGTAACGCGGCGGTAACAGAGAAAAGATGCATTCGTTCATAATCATCACTCTGTTCCATCATAAGCGGTGCTACTGTCGTCCTAAAAAGTGATCGTGAAATTCCTCTCACCCCGTTTGCCAATAAAAGGAGATATCTCTCCTGCATTGTAGCCAACGTGAGAATCGACCCTGACATCAGTATGGTGGCAATCAACAAGGTTTTTTGTCGTCCAATTCGATCAGAGATTGCTCCTCCAGGAAAAAGAAAAAGTGCTGAGGCAACGAGGTTTGTAGAGATTAATGCGCCGAGAAATCCTCCTGAGTATCCCAATTCCAGGATATAAAGATTAAAGATCACCCGAAAAATGCCCCACCCTATTCGTACTAACGCGTAACTTCCTAAGAATAGTTTTGAATTTTTTGAAAAGGACTTCAGACGATTGAGATAATCGGTGATCTCTTTTCTTACACGCCCCATTGACCCATGTCCACGAGGAGTACTTTTAAAATGTTATGGTTGCCACGTTGCTTCCAGTAATTCAACAATACTATCGATCACATACTCGTTGATTCTCTTTCCTTCCTCCTTCGTGGCCGGACCAGGATCACCAATAACGCCTTCAGAAAAATACGCGGCTGGATCCTTCATTACTTGAAACCGAGGGTACTCAACTGCTGCCGAAGGTCGATCTTCTCTCACAAGATCACCCCGGATATCTAGTACTCTGGCTGTCTCTATCTCGCCTCCATGACCGTCTGTTTCAGGAACAAGATCTCCCTTGAAATCGTAGGCAAAATCATAATCAGACAATAAAAGTATTGATACATTATGCTCGTCTACACTTCGCTCACATGCAAGTTTCAACGCAGCCATATGCGTTCTTCCAGCGTGTCCTGAGATGAGTACTAGTCTCTCAAATCCTTGTGCGCATGCATGGTCGAGTATGTCGTAGGTGACTCGTTGGAGGGTGTCAAAGGAAATTGAGAGTGTGCCGGGGAGAGGAGACGTCTCTCTGCAGTGGCCGTAATGTAATGTGGGGGCAATGACAGATATGTAGCTGAGCCTCTCAGCAACCTTCGCTGTAACGTACTCTGCTTGTATTGTGTCCGTTCCAATGGGGAGATGCCGCCCATGGCCCTCACTTATTCCTACAGGCAAAAAGAAGATATACTGAGATGGATCTCGTAACTCATCCATCCTCATCTCGTTTAGATAGTGGAAATTTTGTGGCATATTGACTAATTTTGTAGTAGCGTAAAAAAGGTTTGGTATATGACAATTTTTTTATTCTCATCCCCTCACAGATAAATGGTGAGTGCATGGAGAAAGAAGAAATAGCATGGGACTTAACAGAGATGTTTTCATCTCCAAAAGACTCAAAAATAGACGGAAAAATAGAAAAAATAAGGAAAACAGCTGAAAAATTTGTTGAAGAGTGCAAAGGAGAAATTGATAAAGAGGGTTTTGGTCCTCAAAAAATAAAAAAACTATTGGAAACATTGGAAGAGATAAAAATACCACTTGAAAGGGTAGAAACATTTGGATATCTCTCCTTTTCAGCAAATATGACTGTACCGGAAAATCAACGATTGTACAATCGAACGAAAGAAATGGGAGCAGAACTGAACAAAAAACTCGCATTCGTTGATCTGGAACTGGGAAAACGAATAGACAGTGAGAAAGATCTGGTAGAAGATCCAGTGCTGGAAGCATATAGACATTACCTGGAGAAATTGAAGCGAGAGGTTCCACACCAGTTATCAGAAACAGAGGAGCAACTGATTATAGAAAAGGATCAGTATGGGATAAAAGCGTGGTCACAGTTACAGAGTGAATGGCTCAACACAAGAACGTTTGAGGTTGAAGTAGAAGGAGAGAAGAAAGAGATTTCCTATGGGGAGGCAAATAATCTGCTAGATCACCCTGATAGAAAAACACGAGAATCAGCATATAAAGCAATATATACAGGATTAGGTGAAGATAAAATTGTGTATGCAAGTGCACTGAGGAACATCGCTGCTGATTGGATGAATATCGTAGAAAGAAGAAAGTACGAGAGGCCGGTGGAGAAGGCATTGATAGTAAATGACATCGAGTATGAGACCCTTAAAAACCTGATGAATGTAGTGGAACAAAATATAGCACTGTATCGCAGGTACCTAAAAATAAAGGCACAAATACTTGGAGTGAAAAAATTGTCGTGCTGGGATATCGTGGCGCCATTGCCCAATGCACCCAGAGAAAAGATAGGATACGAACAAGCGAAAGAACTAATAAAAAAAGCATATGAGGAATTCGGTGATGAATATGCCTCTGCAGTAAAGGAAATGTTTGCAAAAAATCATATCGACGCGAGTATTCGTATGGGAAAACGGAACGGTGCGTTCTGCAGCTCATGGTATGGAGGAACAACATCGTACATCCTCCAGAGTTACGGGGAGTCCCTTGGAGATCTCTACACCCTCGCACATGAACTGGGTCACGCAACCCATAATTACTACGCACAAAGAGCCCAGACCTTCCTCAGTGCACACAGCGGCATGATAATCGCAGAAACAGCAAGTATTTTTGGAGAATTACTGCTGACAGAGCTCCTTCTTAAAAAGGCTGAGCAAAAAGAAAAAAAACAGGCAATACTAGCTCATATCCTCGATGGTGCAGGAATGGCAATATTCCAAGTATCGGCGAGGTACTGGTTCGAAACGCATATGTACGATGCGATAGAACGGGAAGAGTACCTTGATGGAGAAACACAAGCACAGTACTGGATGAAGGGGCGAGACAAGGTCTATGGTGACGCGATAGAATGGTTTGATGAGATGAAATGGGAGTACGCCATGAAACCGCATTACTATCTGCCCAACTTCCGTTACTACAACTTCCCCTATGTAGCCGCACAACTCTTAGTCTGGAGTCTGTACCAGATCTATACGAAAGAAGGAGAAGAATTTGTTCCGACACTAAAGAAAATCCTTGCTGCCGGCGGCAGTAAATCGCCAAAAGAGCTAGTTGCTCTCGCGGGATTCGATCTCACAGAGCCAGAGTTCTGGCAGCTCGGTATGCAACAGTACAAGGAGTTCGTCGATCAGCTTGAGGCGCTCCTTTAATTTCTTCCTTTATTCGGAAGGCGGTTTAAGGTTTCCGAGTGTCTCAAGGATAAGTTCAGAGAGTGCTGGGTGAATATGCATCCCCACGCCAAGATGGCCGACCGTTCCATTCAGTGCCATGATATCAGTTACCTCCTGTATGAGAAGAGGGGCATAGGGACCGATGATATGAAACCCGAGAATCTTCCGTGATTCCCTCTCAACGATAGCCTTTGCAAATCCGTCCTTCTCTACCATCGCCTCGCCCTTTGCCACATCGAGGTACGACGCACGACCGACAAGTATATCATGATCCCCTCTGGCGTCTTCTTCTGTCATTCCCACGGCGGCAATCTGAGGGCGAGTAAAAATTGCGTAGGGGACAGTATTATAGTTCACCGTTATTTTTTCGTCGTTCATAGCGTTGTTCCACGCAACCATGGCCTCTTCATTGGCAACGTGTTTGAACATATGCTGCCCCGTTGCATCTCCCAACGCCCAGATATTCGCTTTGCTCGTCTCTAAATACTCATTGACCTTGATGTATCCTCGTTGATCTGTCTCTACACCGGTATTTTCTACGTTTAAGAGATCGGCGTTGGACCTCCTGCCTGCTGCAACCAACACTTTTTCTACGGTGACAGTTCGTTCTCCACCGGTATTCGTATCCTTACCTACTACAACAATGCTGTCTCCTTCTTTTTTAACTTCAACAACCTCGGTATTGGTATAGACATTCATTCGTTCCTCCAGCTTTTTCTGTAACAGCTCTGAGATTTCGGGCTCGGCATTTTTTATCAATCGCTTTCCCCGCTGGAGAATAGTCACTGCTGTACCAACAGCCGAGAAGAAATGGGCAAACTCAACGGCAACATAACCGCCACCGACAATTGCGATGCTCTCTGGCCGTTCGGTGAGATCGAATACAGTCTCATTGGTCAGATACTCAATCTCGTCAATGCCGTTTATTGGAGGAATTAAGGGACGTGCACCGGTACCAATGAACACTTTCTCCCCTCGAAGGGTCTCACCACCAACCTCTACGGTGTACTCATCGACGAACCGTCCTTCTCCATTGTGGTAATCGAGACCTTCAACTTGCCCAATTCCTTTCATATGATCATGACTGTCACGGATGACTCTCCGCATCCGTTCCATGATGTTCTCGAAAGCTATGGCATTCACCTCTGCATCGATACCGAGTTTTTCGGCTTCCTGGATCTCAACGATGCGATCTGCCGGGTATATTATCATTTTAGAAGGAATGCATCCGAAATTCAAGCAGGTACCGCCCAGTGGCCCTTTGTCTACCAATGCTGTTTTCATATCGTGCATTACTGCATTTTGTACAATTGATCCTGCAGAACCATGACCTAATACCAGAATGTCATATTCTTTCATACTATAGTTACTTTTCACTCCTTTTTTTATTTTTCTGTATCGATCTCCAACTTCTTACGGATCTCTTCGCTGTCCTCATAAACACACCATTCTGCCACGCGCCCATTCTCTACTACTGCAGTCCAGATAGCAGATCCGCGCAACGATCCCTCAGTACACTCGGAACGTCCGATCATAATCACGAAATCGCCCCTCGACTCAACATACGAGAAGATATTGCGGTAACCCGGGTACTGCTCAAAAAAAGTTTTCCACGCGTTCTTCATCTCCTCACACCCGTGGAGTGCATCTCCCGACGCATCGATAAAGGTATGATCCTCTGTCATGAGTGCCACGAGATTTTCCAGATCACGGTTATTGATACACTCATTGAACTGTAATACAACTGTTTTAGGATCTGTGGATACCATTACTTTTCGAAGGAATGAGAAACATATAAAATTAATGAGTGTAATGTGAGTACGAATGGATGGACAGTTATCTGAAGTTGGGCGTATCACACACATGGTGCTTCGTAAACCACAGGAAGCGTTTGTGAATCAGAGACATATTGATACACAATGGCATAGGTTAGGGTATACGGAAAAGCCCTCGTATACTGAGGCTGTGAAGGAATATAATGATTTTTTTACATTGTTACAGCGCTTTAATATTACAATCGACTTTCTCCCTGGAGACGAGCGTCTCAGCCTCGACAGTCTGTACGTCCGGGACGCGACAATTGTGACGCCTGCGGGTGTAGTTCTATGCAATATGGGAAAGAACGAACGAATTTACGAGCCATTAATCAATGGAGAAGCTCTTAAAGAATGTGGAGTATCGATAGTAGGAAAAATTCATGATCCGGGCCGATTAGAAGGCGGTGATGTCACCTGGATAGACAACACAACAGTGGCTGTGGGGCGTAGCTACCGGACGGACGATGAAGGTATCCACCAGCTTCGTTCGCTGCTTGACGCGAACATTGACGTCATCACCGTTCCACTGCCTCACTACTATGGCCCTGATGATGTCTTTCATCTCATGTCGATCTTCAGTCCCATCGACCACGATCTCGCAGTGGTCTACTCCCCACTTATGCCCATTCCATTTCGTGAATCGTTGTGTGACAGAGGTATTCAGCTGATTGATGTTCCAGACTCTGAGTTTAACACCATGGGGTGCAATGTCCTTGCTGTGGCACCGCGTCAGTGCGTGATGGTGGAGGGAAATCCACGGACGAAACAGTTACTAGAGGATGCTGGAGCAGAAGTGTGGGAAATGAAAGGGAATGAGATCTGTAGGAAAGGGCAGGGCGGTCCCACGTGCCTCACCCGTCCTCTGGTACGAGAATAACGAGTGGAACATTCACACCTGCTCAAATCTCTAATCGTTTAAGGTCCTTGTCTTTTATCAATGGGGGGTTCTGAATCTCAGCTTTGTGTTTTTTTCCTCTGATATCAACATACAGAGAGTCCCCTTGTGCGTTGTAGCCTTTTTTTACGTATCCTATTCCAACCCGCTTCTTCGTGATCTGAGAGTGTGCATGTGCTGGCAACGGAGCCAGTCCTCCGGAGGTCACATGCCCTATTTCGTTACCCCTTTCATCGAAGAGGGTATGTCCTTTTCTAGGTAATGGCCCTATGCCGCCATCGACTACAAAACTTACACGTTTATATCGCTCTCTCTCTTCTTTTGGTTCTTTATAGCCAATACAGTCCGTATTTTCAACAAGATGCCCATACCCGAGTTCATGGGGTGTTTTCCTTTCATCGCGACCGAAGTCATTCCCATTGAGAGGGTACCCTTTGATTATTCTCAGCCAATCCCGTGCGATCTGTGCAGCTGGCGTTATTCCCAATCCCTCTAAGTGATTCCACAATTGAGGGCCGTCCTCTTTGTCTACAACGATTTCAATACCGTTCACGCCGTAACTCAACTTAAATACCAGCGGCTTGTCAAACACGGTTGTGGATACCCCATGGACATTCCCTGTGAGTGCATGAGTCTTTAATCCTCGGATGGTCGTTTCAGTGAATGCGAAGCGATCGAGACGAATATCGAAAAGCTCTGGTAATACCTCCTCTAGATTACGCCCCTGTACAGAGATAGCGGATATAGTGTCTGTGCAATCTGCAATCTCCACTCCTCCTACTTCGTCTGCAATACGGCCATAGGTGGCGAGCATCTCCTCCCTGAGGCAGACATTCGTCGTAATTACCAACTTTCCATCATAGAACCCCATCATGCCATCTTCTTTTACGTATCCATCGTCCAGAAAAAATGTGTACTTTGATCTTCCATATGGAGTTCTTTTGGGATCGTGTGTGTCGTTGAACTTTCGTACCTGGAGTCTATGCGCGAACTCTAGCACATTTTCTCCTGATACTACAGTATACAACATATCAGAAATATCGAACATAACAACGTTTTGCAAAGCCGCCATTACCTCGTCCATGGGTGTAGTAAAGCTGGCTGGCATTGTATAGCCATGGAAACTCTGCCATCGCCGTACTGCATCCTTATATGTGGTCCCTAATGTGGTAAGTTTCGTGTCATCTGTCATGTGCTCCTCTCCCCAAGATCATGGATACCATCGATTTCTTTCCCTTTTATTTCTTTTGCCATCATCCATCTAGAACTGCCGCCAATATATTGTTGGGAGTTCTCACAATACTATCATGGAGACGATCGATCTACTGCTTCTTGTGGCACCCTTGCTCACTTATTTTTAGTATTTTCTTGATTTTTTTCTTTTCTGCGTATCCTTTTCCTTTAAACCTAATGAAATCTTCCTTATCAACGAGAAAAAGATGTTCAAGATTTTTATCGTCCATAGAAAGCTCTTTCCTATATTTTAAAGCGTCTCCATAGTGTGTAAGAACACTATCATGTTTTTCAGGAGGGATACCTGCTCTCATGTTGCTATTAATCATCCACAAAGTATTTCTCATCCAGCGTGAATGTATATAACTCCTCTCCTCATCTGTCCCCAGAAAAAAATGTGAAACTTTCATCGCCGCTGTAATGGGGAGCACTATCGCCGCAGATAGTCTTCAAATGAGATGAGTGGTCGACTGATTTTTTCTGCAGTAGCTTTACTTATATTTCCTTTTGTGATCAGTTCATATCCAGCACTTTTTGCAGCTTTTATTATTTTTTCACCTTCCTCAGTCACTCTTCCTTCTTTTTTCATCAGGTGGGAATGAGGTCTCAACAGAGGGGTAGGAAATTCTACACTCGCATCTTCAGCAAGCTCTTTGACTATTCGAACTACAGTATCCATATTCTCTTTTTCCCACCACCCGGAGGTGGACACGAGAACAAATTTTTTCAGGTTTACATCCTCACGCAACGTAGCTCTGGTACGTCCGTCTCTTCGTTCCAACACCGGATCCATCAATGGAACGAGTCTATTCATAAACTTCTGAAATCTCGCTGGTAGAGGTATATACACTGGTGTGGCAAGTACAAGTATCTCAGCTTTCCTTAATTTTGGATATAATTTCTGCATGTCATCTTCGATATAGCATTCACCAGGTGTCTTATTCCAACATATAAGTTTACCTGTACATGGTTTTAAATTCATGGAATGGGTGTAAAAAAGTTCAGTCTCGGCTTCGGCTTCTTTTATACCCTGTAAAAACGGTTTCAATATCATAGAAGTATTCCCTTTTTCTTTTTTTGGGCTTCCATTTACAGCTATTATTTTAGTCATTAAATATATCTTTTTCGTATCTATAAATATTTTTCTAAGATTTTTGCGAGATATTTTAGCCAATACTCCTATTTATATTAAATTTCCATTGAAATTATATAAAAATTTTTCAGAAGGAGGAAGAAACACTTATAGAATAAAAAAGGTAGTAGTAAGGTTGGAAAAAGAAGACAAAAGAGGCTTATTTAAAGTCACAGTATATGACTGAGAACCATAGAACAAGAGAGTTTTTCCGTAAATAAAAGAAAAATAAAAAGAAATAGTTCTTTCACTACCGTTAAATCTCTTTAGAAGAGAATTGACACTCAATACTTTCTATGTTTCTGATAGCAGTCTCTACAGTATACCGGTCTTCCTTCCTGAGGTTTGAATGGAACTTCACAATCCTCGCCGCAGTCAGCACATGTAGCTTTATGCATCTTTCTTGTACCAAAATTTCTATTCATATATTCACCTTATTGTTTTCTGCATGAGAATCCATAAACATACAATTCTCACGAAGAACCAATGATGGACTCCTTTATAAAGCTTTCTATTTGTATTTTTATCTTTCAAATAAAAAAATTATTCTTATTTGACACCTTTAAAGATTACAACAGATACGTTCATGGCCCAGGTCCTGAAACGTACACGATAAATTCGAGAAGGAGTCCGTAAACAAATACGAAGAATCCCTGACCCACCCTTGAAGCAAGGCCACTTTTCCATTTTCCTACTTCTTCTGTGTATCGTGTATCGACGTAGCCGCCATACTCTACTGGACCACCCTCCCCATTGGGCTGATGCTGCCAAAATAAGCGCTCCTCCAATCATAAGCGCCACTCCGAGTGTCCCCAATGCATCGAGATACGTCTGGATAAAAGGCGTTCCCTTCACAATATAGAACAATAGGGCGATCACTACGGCGAGACTGATACAGATACCGTAGACAAAAATCATATTTTTAATGAAGTTATAGACAAAAAATAGTATCTTATCAAAGAGTATATCTTTATCTATAAAAGATTATTCTATTTAAGTTCTTTAAATATTTTCTGTAGATTATATGGTAAAATACTTTTATTATATTACATATTTCAACCGAAAATTTTTATACAAAAAATAAAACTATTAAATATGGACAAGAAACCAGCCATAAACCATGCAAATGTCATTATTGCAATAACAGATTGTTAATACCACTCGAAATTCCCTAAGCGATAATTGAACTCCTAAAAGTTCTTGGAAGGGTGACACACTTGGTAAAATGAGAGAATACTCATCGACACATTAGGAAAAACAATGAAAAATGGTACCATGTTACAACTATTGAATCTACTTAAGGCAGGACAAACGTTCCGAGAGTTAAAATCTGAAGAAAAATGGACGGTAGCTCTAGCAATTATTCTTATCGTGGGAGTACTATTTGGAATAGCGGATGGGTTAGTTGTTCATAAAACGCTGGGTCTGAGAAGACAGTATGCAGGGGGAGTGGGGTATACACTCATCAAAGCAGAGATGCAGTGGATGGTGACAGCAACCAGAATTATCTTTTCTGTCCTCCTCATTCCAGTAGCGTTGACGATAAAATCGATTGTCTTCCACGTATTTTCCCGTTATTTGGGTGGTGAGGGAGATAGAGTGTTCACTACCATACACATGATGGCCTATACGTATTTGCCATTTATATTCAAAGGAGTAGTAGAGGTATACAACGGACTAACCTACCAGCCGCCATCATACGAAGAGTTCGTGTACCAGCTCCGACACCCTCATCTCCCCTCAGCGTTTCTCAGGGAGTACAATATATTCTTTTTATGGGCATTCATCTTAATGGTCATTGCTGTGAGAGAGCGGTACAACATAAACAGCAAAAGAGCTTTTCTTGTGGTGCTGATTCCTTATATTGCCTACTGGATCGTTGTTGCCATCCTCCCCTTTGGGGAGTTTTGAGGTATAAAAACGATTTCTAGGAGAAGAGAGAGTCCATTCAGGGGAAATCTAGAGAAACAAGCAGACACAGTTGAGTAGATATTGTTCTGAAGAAATAACATTTTTATAGATTTACTACAGAAAAGATGTATGAAATATGAAAAATATATTGTTGTTGTAGTGAGTTCATTACTCCTGATTTCTGGCTGTCTCACGCAGACAGAAGAAAACCCTGCAATCGCATATACAAAAGAAAAGGGAATTTCCAGAGAAATACAGGAATCGCTGAAAGTACTGGGAGAGAATAGAGCACTGGATACTACGGAGAAATCCTTCATTGATAGACTCGCCGAACTTCCTGAGGAGCTCCAGCGATATGTGGTGGAATCTCCTGCTCTTCATGATGAAACCATCGATACAAAAGAACTAGAGCGTCTTCCATCAAAAGTGGGATAGTGAATGTACCTGGTCCTGAACCGATCTCAACAATGCTCTGCGGTGAACTATTTTTTATTTTTTTATGTAATATGGTAGACGCTAATTGTGAATGATACTCGAATAGTGCATCTTCAATTGCTTCTGGCCCTATAATTTTTACCATAGCATATTCAAATACAATTTCTCAATGTATATAGATGTCGGTACCAATTAGCTTTAGTATAAAAAAGTGCTCCGGCCGGGCTTATATATCTTGGGTTTAATTCTCACCCAAACATTTATAAAGAGAGAGGCTGAAAAGAGGTATGTTGTACGATTTTGAGTACCAGCTGGAGAATGTGAGGGAGCGGATCCGGGGGATAGAGAACGGGGAGAACGCTGAACTCATCATGAAGTTCCTCGAGAAGTTGTTCGCCGAGGGCCTGACCAAGGCACGGGTGCTGAAGTACGCGAACCACCTGAAGGTCATCGCCGAGAAAACGGATAAAACATTTACCGAATGGGATGAAGACGAAGTGGTGCGATTTCTTTCTCAGTTAGAACAATCTGAGTACTCGGACTACACCAAGAAAGACTACAAGGTCGTGTTAAAACGGTTCTTCCGGTGGCTGGGGAAGGGGGAGCTCACAGAAGATGTGAAAACAACAATACGAAACAATAAAAAGAAGCTCCCGGAAGACCTCCTCACGAAACAGGAAGTAAAAAGCATGATCGAAACGGCGGACCACCCACGGAACAAGGCCATGATCGCGGTCCTGTACGAGGGTGGGCTGAGAGTGGGGGAGTTGGCAAGTTTGAGAATGAGAAATGTGGAGTTCGACGATCATGGAGCGGTCATTAAGGTGAAAGGAAAAACAGGAGAAAGGAGAGTACGGGTGGTCTCATCCTCCTCTGCATTGGTGAAGTGGATCGAGATGCATCCTGATAAGGAGAATAAAGACGCTCCCCTCTGGGTGAATCTCTCCACGAATTATGAAAAAAAAGGAATCACCTATCAAGGGATCTCTCAGAGAATTAAGAAGATCGCCAAGGAGGCCGGGATCGATAAGAACGTGACCCCCCACGTGTTCCGACACTCTCGGGCTACTCACTTGGCTGGTGTGCTCACCGAGGCCGAGATGAACGAATACTTTGGGTGGGTGCAGGGGAGTGATATGCCAGCTACCTACGTCCATCTCAGTGGCCGAGATGTGGATAAGACGCTCCTCAAACATTACGGGATAGAGACAAAAGACGAGAATGAAAAGGAGGAAGAGTTTGGACCCAAAGAGTGTCCACGGTGTGGATACACTAATGGACCCACAGATCGGTTCTGTGGCCGGTGTGGAGCGGTCCTGAATGAAGAAGAAGCAGTGAAACTCCAAATGCGGAGCACCAAACTTGGCGGAGATTTCCCAGATATCGCTATAGAAGACTCAGAAGTTTTACCAGAGATGAAAAAATTTATAGAGATGGTCGAACTTTTTAAGAAGAAACCGGAGCTATTCAAGAAGATGCAAGCAATAGTGGGAGAAGGGGAAATATAAACTTAACAACTTTGTAGTTCCTCTTTTATTTCCTCAATTGATCTTTTCTCATCAAGGAGACGTGAGACCAGTTTGTTATTTTCTAAAAAAGGACCTACAGGACCGTAAAAACTCTTAGTAACGCCTCCAGATCTTTCTAAAAGTGCTTTGGCATTCTTAATAAGAAAACCATTTTCTATGCTCGTGACTAAGAAGTCATCCTCTATGCCTATAGAGTCACAATGTTCGTGTCTCTCCTCCACATACTCATATAGTTTAGATGCCATAAGATCTGAAAAATTATATAAAAAGATCATATTGTTGATTCTGTACTTATTTTTGAAACTAAATCCCATTACTTTGAGAATTGTTCCAAAATTATTGAAAATCATGGAATGTCGCTCTTTAAACTTTTCACGGTCTTCATTATCAAAGATAAAGGCGTAGTGAAATAAATCAAGAAAGGGCAAGAACCCTCGATCGAGGAAGAGTCTCCTAAAGGTTACTTTTTCCCCTCGTTTCCATAAAAACGGTTTGTATAAGTACTCAACAACATCATGGGGTTGGAGCCATCCACTTAATAGAAGAATCCTTCCATATAAAGGAGAAATAGTATTTTTTTCTACTAATAAATTAACAAGTTTTTCAAGATAGGGGTACATTCTCTCCCGGATAAAGGGCATCGAGCTTTGAGGATATAATTTCTCAAAAAACTTTGATAACTCGAGATGACCAAAATAGTTCCCTTCTGCTATTTCTTCAAGTTCTACAAAGAATATATCACTTCTGGGAACATTATCTTGTCTTTGGGCTATAATCTTCTGAATCCTGTCCTCTGAAGAGAGAAACTCACATAACCGAGTACACTCCTCTCTGAATCCCTTACTGGAGCAGATCTTCTCAGAAAGTAACTCGGCAACTGGGGCAATGTCAAAAAGTTCATCGGGGATCCTGTGAATGAACTCTTCCCTCCCCCGATCACTTTTGTCATAAAACTCACTCAAGAGTTCCACGTAATCAAAATATTTAATGAGACCATAAATTAATCCATATCGTTTTTGGTTAAATGAGAATGTTATGAGGTCCTCAATAGCTCGAAAGTTAGATAGAAAGGAAGATAAGATACAGCAATAAAGACCTCCACTGGGTCGAGGGCTCCTTTTTATGAGTTCGTTGTTATGGAGTTCCTTTACAATATTAGAGATCGTGCTCTTTTCGATTCCGGCCATCTCACTCAATTCTTTTTGTACAGGCCATTTTCCTTTTTTCTCATAAAACTTTTTTATGCTAATCAAAACGTTGACCTTACCAATGTATCCTCCAATTTTTCTTTGGTCTGATGTATCGAAGAAATTTTCAATATATTGTTCATGCTGTGGGGTGTCTCTCTCATTCAAATAAACCACTTAACAAAAGTTTTCTCTTGTAATTATTAATCTTTCGATCCTTCAAGCTATCGGTTTAATTAGATCACTTGATTAAACCTGTTCAATTTCCAAAAATAGTTTAATAATCTATATATTATTTAAATAAAGGGCTAAAATTAGTTTTATGAAATCTATTAAAAAGTACTATGAAGAAAATAAGGAGTGGCTCCAGAAACTTGCTCAGTCAGGTGATCCCATCGTACGAGCCATGGCACTGGCGGTTCTTGAAGTGGGAGGAAACAAAGATGAGTGACTCGGCAGTAACAAGGGAATCCAATCTCGAAAATCCGTGGGGAACCGAAAGCATCGTTACCAATCCCGAGATGCTGGAGGAAAGAGATCGAGAGGACCTCACAAAAATTTTTGGAAATACACAGTCAGTTACCATGGAGAAGTACCTCAAAAAAATAAAAGAAAAGGAAAGTGCTTTCACTATCAAAGAAATTTCAAAAGATCTCAATCGTTCCAAGAATACGGTAAGAAAGTACATATATGCGTTAAGAGATGAAGGGTTCCTGATTCCGTGGGGCCATGGGATGTACCAGTACTTACACGTCTTTGATCTGCATGTAGAACATTATCACTCTGGAGATGTAGTACTGGGATTCCACAATCTCATGATGACCCATACCACGAAAGAATGGGGGGTGAGTCCCCCCCCCGAACACCTCACAGATACTACCTTTTTCGGGGTAGAGATCGGGCAAAACCGAGAGGTAAAACTTCCCGAGAACAGCAGGGGAGAAGAGACGGTTACCTCCTACCTCCACTGTACGGAAAATCCCCTCTCCATCTTGGAGTTCTATAGGCTCCTCAAAAATCTCCCAAGATCGACGTGTATCAACAGACTCGAACTCAATGCAGATTACATAGGCATTAACAAAAACCGTATAGAGAACATAAAAATGAAGCTCAGCGGGAACAACAATACCATCAACGTGTACAGTAAACGCATGGCGAGTTATCCTGCACTGAGAGTGGAGAGGAAGTTCTCATGGCCCAATGGAGAGATGATTCCAGACAGGGTAGTAGTGAGAAAGCTCATTGCCATGGTGCCAAAGTTAGAATAACATTGTACAAACTTTGTAAAACAACTTACTAATAACTTACAAAAATGGTCGTTCACTGACAAATCCACTTACAAAAACTCTGAAATTCCATGGAAAAAAACTACCAAAATGCTTAATTTGTAAGTAAACTATTACTGAGACCTGCTATTACTGACAAAAAATCACTTCTGGAGAAAGAGTACTACTTTACAATATTGAACACTTTGCCTCAAAGTATCGATGAATAAGGGCATACTGCCCCCGAATGCTGTGAGATGCCCGTATCGGAGAGTTCCCTTCCTCTGAATAAAGGGACTGTAAAGAGAAGTATGCCCCCTCACTGGAGCGTATCGATCCCAATGTCTTATAATTACTGACAATCTTTGACAAAAAAATACCATCTAAGATTTAAGTTACTCAAGTAACTGTAACAACATAGTACTTCCAGGGAGACCTTGCCACACAAGCGAAACCTGAGAAATGCGTAAGCGTGATAGGTAGGGTAAACGCCCAAAACATGCGATTTTCACATACTTCTTTTTCATGTATTTTATGAGTGTTAGTTAAATCGTAAATAAAGCCGTTTCTGTCCTGTAGATCTCACTGATTTTTCCTTGAAAGGGGATCGGTATCTAATTACTACGGTATGTAGTAATTTCTTTAGGATCGGTCCTATGGAAATCCTTGAGACCTTGGGAAATATTTGAGTGTTAAATTTTATCAATATTTTTTAAAAAGTATTAGTAGAAATAAAAAAATTTCAAAACCTCTACATAAAACTTTGATATACACGTGAATTTTGAAATACGAATACTTTGGTTTGCTATAAGGGAAACTTTTAAAAATTTGAAAAATGATAGATGTTGAGAGTATATGAAAAATAAAAATAGCCTATTAACTAACGATGTTATTGTAAGTATTATAGCTGGTATTCGAAAAAGGATGACTCTTAACGGAAGAAAAAGGGTTTTTGAAGAAAAAAGGAAGCTTTTGTCTGTTTTTTTAGAGGAGGAAATAGACCCCGAAGAATTTACTAAAAAATTTATCATTAAAAAAATCTTTAACTTGTTAGACTTGGAAGTATTGCCAGAAAGGCATTTTAGAACAAGTAGGGGTACCATACGAAAAGCGGATTATAGGATAAAAGATTCTGAAGGAAGAATGTTTTTAGCAGAAGTTAAACCGATAAATGCCGATTTGTACAAAGGAAAGGATAGTGCAGTGAATCAGATAAAGGGATTATTCAGATTAGCCGAAGTAAGAGATAACTATGAGTTTGGGATAGCTACAGATGGATTGACGTGGATATTTATAGATAAAAATGGTGAGGAAACAGCAAAACTTGATTTAAAAGAGGATCATGAAAAAATTGAAGATTTTTTACGTGGAAAAGAAAGAGTAATCTCTGATAAGACAGAGGAGGAAATCACAAAGAGATTTTACGCATGGTATAACGCTTTGTTGCATGGGGGGAGATACAAAGATAGAGAGAATAAAACACAACGGATCTCTGAAGAAGACTGTTTGATACAGAATATCCTCAATATCGAGGATTTGGGAAGTAGAGAGCAAGTTGCTCAGGTGATTGTCGATCGATTGATCTTTATAAAATTTCTCCAATCGAAAGGGATTATCGAAAAAGATATTTTGGCCTATTTGGCTGAGCAAGACCAAGATATCATGAACGATCGATTAAAACAACTATTTTTTAGAGTTTTGAATACTCCAGAAAGTGAAAGAGTAGATATAGACTCTAATTTCGAGGACATACCATACTTAAATGGGAGTTTATTTCTCAAGACGAACGTAGAGAAAAAAAATCCAAATTACAGAATCAAGGCTGAAATTTTAAGAGAACTGGTCAATTTTTTGGATAGTTTCAAGTTTGTACATAAAGAGTCTCTTGGCAATGGAGATTCAATAGATCCGGAGATATTGGGCTATATATTCGAAAGGGCGATGACCGCTTCCGATAGGAAAGGTACGGGTGCTTATTATACGCCAAAGTATATAACAAGATATATTGCAGAAAATGCTATTTATTCTTGTCTAATAGGTAGGATAAACACTTTTTTGAAGGAAGAAAAGGAGTATAAAGAGACAGAGTTGATTGAGAACATTGACGAAATCTTTATACTTCATGAAACAACTTTAAATGAAATTTTGAAGAAAATCATACTAAAACTGAACGTTTGTGATAATGCCTGTGGTTCTGGAGCCTTTTTACTGGCAGCGGCTCATATATTATTCGATTTAATCAAAAAAATATCTAATAAACTGAACATAAAAAATCCCGATTCTGTTATTAAAAAAATAATTCTTTTAGAGAATTTGTATGGCGTAGACATAAATCCTAATGCTATTGAAATAACAAAATTACGGTTATGACTGTGGCTTGTAGATTCATATAAACCAGAAGATATCAAGCCATTGCCAAATATAGAATATAATCTCAGACGCGGGAACACTCTGGTCGGGTATAAGGATATCAGTAAGTTCCAAGATAGAGATCACTCAAATTTAGAGTACTGGACCAAGGAAAATTCACTGTATGAATTATTGGAAGAAAGAGAAAACCTTGTTCATACGTATAAAAAAGCAAAATATAGCGAACTTAAACCTTTGAGAAAAAGAATAGAAAAAATAGACAAAAAATTAAGAGAATTACTCGATTTAGAGTTTTATAGAGCGTTAAGATCTAAGGATATAAAGATTCCGCAAGAAGAATTTGATGAGTTCAGTCCTTTTCACTGGGGATTTGAATTTTATGAAGTTTTCGATCCGAAAAAATCGCAAGAGGGTAGAGGATTCGATATCATCATTGGAAATCCACCCTACGTACGGGCAGATAACGAAGACGAAACATATCAGAGACTAAGAGAAGTGTTAGAGGACACAGGAGAATACCAAACGTTTTATGAAAAATGGGATCTTTTCATTGCCTTCATTGAAAGAAGCCTAAAATCGATCTCAGAGGGAGGAGTTTTCTCATACATAATTTCAAAGTCATTTAATACCTCAAAATTCGCTAAAAAGAGTAAAAAATTTATTTTGGGAAATTATCATTTAAAAAAAGTTGATTTTTTTGAAAATATTGAAATTTTCAGAGGAGTGGGCGTCGAAAATGTTATACTTATCGTAGAAAATAAAGAAAAGGAAGAGAAGACAGAGCGGATTTTGCATGTTAATTCTTTTGGAAATATTGAAGAGCTTGAGCCATCTGAGGATATAAATAAGATTTTTAGAATAGCTCCCACGATGGATTTTGAAGACGCATTTAAAAATACAGAGCTATTGGGAAATATCTGCTTTATAAGTGTTGGTATGGTTTTAAATGCTCATGAAAAAAAAGCTAAGGGCGAATTTAAAAAGGACGACCTAATTTCTGATACTGAAACAAGAATTAATAGTAAGCCTTATGTAGAGGCCAAATATATTGATAGGTACACAATTAATAAAACCAAATACTTGGAATGGGATACTGAACGATGCCCTACCAAAATTAGGAGGCCAACTTTTCCTGAATTGTATATCTACCCCAAAATAATTCGTGGAGCTACGGTAGATGGAACCTATGATGAGAGTGGAATAATATGTAACCATAGTATCAATGTGATGGTGAGATACGAAAGTCTCAAGTCTGTTTCGAACCGAAGTATCACTATGAGTATCACGAAATGGACTGACAAGCCAAGAGATGAATTGGAGAAAATATCATCCAATTTTGACCTCAAATACATTCTAACTGTGTTAAACTCAAAATTCGCCAAGTTTTATCTCAATACAATTAGGAGGCATAGAATAGAGTATTACTTTTATCCTAATGACTTCAAGAGACTTCCAGTTAAAAAAATCTCCCTCCAAAATCAACAGCCTTTTATTACCCTCTGTACCTATATGCTCTTTCTCAATGAAACAGAAAAACGTCGAAGCTCAGAGGAAAAGCTCATTCGTTTTATCGATGAGCAAATCATCGATTCTCTCATTTATGAGCTTTACTTCGAAGAAAAACTCGAAACAACTCTTATGGAATTGGTTAAGCCCTATCTAAAAGGCATTGAAAACTTAAAATCTGAAGACGAAAAATTAGCTGTGATAAAAGAAATTTTCAATAGTATTAAAGAAGACAATGACATCAGGGAGCAGATTCAAAAAATTAAATCTAACGAGGTAGTACTACCAATTGAAAAGACAGTAAATAACTACTAAATGCTGTTAAGTGAGTACCAAGATTAGATGAAGGAAAAAAAGTCAAGGGACAATGAAAAAAGGAAAGGATTAAAAGAATATATTGCCAAGGCCATAGTAATGTATTCTTTCCTTCTTTCTCTGATTTTTATAACTACATTTACTGATATGATCCGTATTGAACTCAGTAATGAAAAAATAATAGCCCTTTTTGCCTCTTTCTTTGGTTTATCTGTACTTTTATTCGAGGTTTACAGAAATATAACGTCCTCTAAAACAGAAAAACTCTTTCGAGACAAAATAGAAAACTCAAAATATTTTGTAACTTTTTCAGGTAAAATCTTCTTTGTATGCGCTTTGTTTTTTGCAGGATTATCTATTTCATCTTTTTTATTTTTCATTTTTCGATTGCTCTCACCTTCAATCGCATCCTTCGTATTTTTGATTTTTTTACCTTTTATATTGCTCTTCATTGTTTTCGACATACTTATTTTAGTCTTTTGATCAGTTGAAAAACAAAAGTGAATAGGACCCTGAAAAGAGGATATGGAGGATCTGGAGAGGGGTGTGGGAGGTCTTTGAAAACAGTACCACTCCAGACCCTCCAATATTCCAGAGATGTTGAAGTTTATAAACGTTTCTTTCAGAAAGAGGGAAAAGTTATTTATAAAAAAAGAGACATTCAAGATGTATGGGAGAGAAGAAGTTTTGTCCGCAATGCGGATCAGAAAATGAAGAGAATGCATTGTACTGTGAAAACTGTGGATACAACTTTAAGGAGAAGACAGAAAGGACTGAAAGTAACCAAAAAACATCCACGATCAAAAAAATATTAAGTAGCCTCTTCAAAACGAAGAAAGGGGCTTTAATCACATTGTTTGCTCTTGTAATTGTTGTTGGCACGTGTTTGAGTATTCCCACCGAAGAAAATGGTACCACAACAACGACAACACCAGCAGAGACAGAGGCTCCTACCACCACACCTGAACCTACAACGACAGCAGCACCAACAACGACAGCAGCACCAACAACGACAGTTGCTCCAACGACAACGGCTGCACCATCTCCCCCTATCGAATTGATTACAAATGAAAATTTAAGAAACACCGCAGTTAAAAACCCTGAAAAGTATAAAGGGGCAAAAGTCAATTTAATGGGCATAGTAGGTATAGAAACGAGTGAAGAAGGTAAGTACGGGTTTTATTTCCATCCGGATAAAGATGATACATGGCTAAGTGTTACAGTATATACAGAGGGAGAATATACACCGAAAAACGATGAAATTGTGAGAGTTGAAGGTACAATAGAAGGCAAGGATATAATGGGGGATTTGATCATTTCGGCAGACAGCGTTACAAAAATCGATCCCAAACAGTTCCTGACCCCAACCATGGAGAGAGTAAACGTAGGAGAAACACTGGATCATAAAGGATACGTAATGACTTTAGACTATGTTGAACTGGCAGAAGACGAGACAAGAGTTTATCTCACAATAAAAAATGAGAGAAACGAAGAAATAACATTCTACGATATTTATGCTGTAGCTATACAGGGAAATAGACAATTTGAGACAAAATTTAGCGATTGGAGTCTTTATATAGATTATCCTACAATCCCTTTAAAAATAAAATCTGGAACTGAGGCTTCTGGTGTAGTTATTTTTAGTGCATTGGATATGGAAAAGGGACATGCAAAGTTTATATTCGAAGGGAGTACTGAAAGTTGGGATGTAGAGATAAATGACTTTGAATTTGAGATACAATGGTGATTTTCCCTGAATAAAATAAATAAAAAATATAAATATTTTCTTTTTTTTTAGATTTTTTGTGTCTCTTTAAAACCTCGATGCATATCGCCCATATCTCTCCCGAGATTATAAACTTTTTTCGAAAATATAAAAAACTATTTATAGAATGAAAAGAATAGTATAACGATCAGGATGAGTAAAAAAGAGGAAGAAGGCATACGAGAGTTATACACATATCTTACTGACAACAAAGATAAGATGAGTGAGGAAGAGTACAGGGAGTTACAGGCGGATCTAAAAAAAACATTACTCAATACCCATAAAGAGGATAACATCTCAGACGAGTTTTTTGAAGAGTACTATGAGAAAGTAAATCCTTGGAGGGAGAGATGGGAAAAAAGACAGAAAGGACTAAAGAAGAAATAAAGAGAAACAAAGAGGAAGGAGTAAAAGAGAAAAAAGGAATCCCGTTGAAAAAGATAGTACCGGGAATTATCGCCATCGGTGTGCTTGTTGCAGTGGTGTATCTTGTATTTCCTTTGGGAGAAGAAGCAGAAACACCAGAAACTCTTTCTACCACAACGCCAGCCCCTACAACATCAATCTCGACTACCTCCACACCCACTACCACAGTAGCTCCTTCTACGACAGCTCCCCCAGATATAGAATTAAGGGGATTGTATCTGAAAAAAGAAGTGTTTAGACCCGGAGAAAATGTTAGGATCTATTTGAAACTGTACAATAGCGGTGGAAGGGGAGATACTACCCTAACATACTCGTACACAAAACCAATTATAGATATGAGCTCTCGTACTACATACACTGATGAAATAAATGTGAGCGATGTGCCTCATGGGTATAATAATGACCATTATGTTCATTTTGAGGCTCAAGGGATAGGTGAGCACGATTTTGAAATAGGAGAACACATGGTAGTTTTTAGAGTAGAGCCTGAAAGCCCCACCACTGTAGCTCCTACCACCACCCCCTCGCCAAACAAAGGCCCTACGTTAAAACTGGGCGAGAGTACAATATACGAGATGAAAAACTACGGAGGACAAACAGAAAGATGGGAAATTTCTGTAACAAAGTGCGATCAGCTTACAATGTATAGATCAGATTATGGTACTGATTTCGAGCCAACGCAGGGGATGAAGTATCTTTTTATCTATGTGAAACAAAGAAACAAGAACGAAACTATACAAAGGGCTCCCTCTTGGGATGTAACCGTAGAATATGATGGTAAAATTTATCATAGATTCTTTTTCTACGAGGAAAAGTATGGAGCAAAGGATCAGGCCTCCGATGATTTCATTTACTACGGTGGGGATGTAAAACCTAATGAAACAAATGAGGGATGGGTACCAATAGAAGTACCTGTCAATATTGATTTCAGAGATGCTAAAGTCAATATTTATACGTCGGCAATGGAGTGGAATACAATTGAAGAGTTAGAAGACAACCCCATAGCCTCATGGGAATTTTCTGCAACGCCCACTACCAGAGAAACGCCTGAACCGAAACCAGAAGTTCCAGGGCATGGAGAATACAGGGTAAAGTATGTTGTGGAAGGAACAGCTGATGAAGTGGATGTTACCTACGCATCTGTAGGGGGAGGAACAGCTCAAGAAAGCAATGTGAGTGTCCCATGGGAGTATACATTTAAAACAGAACGAGGAGAGTTCTTGTATATCTCTGCTCAGAACTGTGGAAAATCTGGAACAGTAACAGTTAAAATATATGTGGATGAGCATCTCTACAAAGAAACTACAAGCTCTGGAGCCTATGTGATAGCGACAGCAAGCGGAAGCGCTGGGGATTGAAGTCTCTTTCTTAGATAAAGGATCTGGAGATGAGAGTCAGAAGAGTGAGAGGAACTGAAAAAGCTCCCTCAATTGGGCTTAGGAAAATTAGGCAGGTCAAATAAAAAAATAAACGACTGAATTTGCAAGACCAAAAGATTAAAAAACCAAAAGTACTATATCTCTATAGTAGGAACATGATAGAAAATTTAGTTGACAAGGTGTGAGAATGACAAGGTTGATTTACACGTATGCCCTTATAAAATCTCTTTATGATCAGGGGGGAGACTATATTGATTGTTTTTGGCCATTCGCTATAAAAACATTCTCAGAAGATAAGTTTTCAGGTCTAAAAACTATTCAAAGGCAATTAAAGAAACAGTTTGATTTAAAAATACCACTTCATGTTCTCAGGAGTATTTTGGATAGGGCTATAGAAAAAGATTTTATAACACAAAAAGAAACTGAAAAAAAATATAAACCCACTGAGAATGGATTTGAGTATTTATCTAGACTTGAAACTGATAAGGAAGTTAATAGAAGGATTAATTCGTTGATTGGAGATTTAGAAAAATTTTTTAGAAAGAAAAATGTTTCTTTAACTCAAGAACAGATCTATGATCTACTTCTTTCCTTTCTTTGTGGAAATATTGATCCTCTCATAGAATTTATGAACCCCTCTGCCAATATAAGTGAACTGTCCATCTCAAAAGAAGTAAAAGATCGGGAACGTCTCTTAATACAATACATCAAACTCGCGGAGAGACAAAAACCTGAAAAATATAAAATCCTACAAGATATGGTTCTAGGATCAGTTATCTCAGTGGTTTTGCATGTTGAAAACACTTCCGATATTACTGAAATGAGAACCAAAAAATTTGAACATTGCCAAGTTTTCTTAGATACTAATTTTGCCTTTTTTGTATTGGGTCTTCACAGTCCAGAGTTCAATGACCCTGCAAAAGAGCTTTTTAACTTACTTAAGGAATTTGGATTTAGCCTTAAAATATTTGACTTTACTATAAACGAAATTTGTAAAGTTATCAGTGGTTATATTACAAAAGCTCACCGTTATCCTGCTAGTATTAAAGTTAATTCGCTTTATAGTAGTCTAAAGAGAAAAGGCTGGAGAAAAACAGACGCCAGAGAATTTGTAATGGAGATCGGAAATACCTTACGTAGACTTGAAATAGCTATAGAACGGACTGATGTAGACCTAAAGGCGTACAGACCGTGCAATGATGGGCTCAGAGATCGGATGAGTATGTGGAAGGGTTCCCAAAACACCTTTCATCAGAATCATGATATTGCTATCATTGAAAAGATTAAAGAATTTAGAAAGGAACCAGTTAGAAAATTAGAGAATGCGAAAGTATTCTTTTTGACTTCGGATCATAAACTTAGTAGATTTAACTTTATAGGGATGGGACATAAAGAAAGGGGAACTGTATGTGAAATCATTCTGGACAGGTTGCTAGCAAATGTTTTATGGTTAAAAGATCCGAATGTTAACCCTCCTCTCAAATCAATAATTGGAACTTATTCTCGTGATCTCTTTGTCAACAGGCGAGTTTGGGATAAATTTTATAATGCTCTTCAAACTTTAAAAAAAGAAGAAAAAGTGGACGACAAGAAGCTTTCAATGCTATTTTACCAAAATTATATAGAAGATGCATTAAGTGGTATGGATGAGAGTGATTTAGATGAGATTACTCCAGATTTTGCCTTAGAAGAAATTGAAAAAGCTTCTAAACTACCAGAGAAGAGGGTTAAAAGCAAAGTTAAAGAAAAAGAAAAAGAATTCACGGAACAATTGGATAAAGAGATCTCTAAAAAAGAAAAAGAAAAAGATGAAGAGTGGCTCGAAAAAATTGAAAGCATTAAAAAAAGATTAAGAAAAACATCTAAAAAATCTGCTAAAAAATATATACTGTTTTTTAAAGGTTGCTATATACTAATTTTTTCCTTGCCACTAGTATATTGTATAATCAATAAAGAATGGGATTTATTTCGGAATGTAGCCACGTTTCTCCCTCTCCTCATTGCCTTGATTGTCGGATTAATGGGGCCTATTAGTACAATTTGGGAGAAAGGAGAAGAATATTTCACCGATAAGATACATTCTAAAAAGATAAAGGAAGGTGGATTAGAGAAACTTTAAAAATACGATCTAAAATTAGTTTCAGATCTCCAAGTATTTCGAAACAAGATAATGCGATATTGATCTTCTGGTACCTTACAGTTGGAGAGTGTCATAAATCCCTTCTCTCGGATCCTACAGGTCGCATATGAACCGCTGAGAGCCCGAATATGACACGATCTCTGTGAGTGAGATAATACATATCACGAAGTATAGAAACTCAAGAATGACCACGATCGAAAGCTTTATCAAGGACTATGTTCATAGTAACATACAGATAGGAAATACTTTCTGGAAAAAAGGAAAAAAAGAGCAGAGAGCATTAAATGCAGGGTAAATATGCTCCGGCCGGGATTTGAACCCGAGTCACCGGCTCGAAAGGCCGGAATGATTGACCGGTCTACACTACCGGAGCATGGTATCCTCTAACAGAAATCAATTTAAAAAGCTTTCGTAGGGGTGTGGCTCCATCGTCGAGGACTTATCGTCTCGTCAGCTTATGTCGCACGCTCTCGATTTTATCCTCTTTCTTGACCTTTTTATCACGCCTATCATCTATCTTAATAGTAGTGCTCACCCGTACTGCGCCCATTTCGAAGACGTGCTCATGGGCTTGTTTGATCACGGGCATCACCTCGTCCCAGTCACCTTCAATGACCGTACCCATCGGATGGAGCTCATAGGTAAGTCCTGCATCCTCAAAAATATCGATCACTTCAGCCACATACGTTGAGAGACTGATCTCGCCGAGGGGGTAGATCGTCACCTCCAGTATCATACGTTCACCTGTGGTCTTCCCATAACGTCCGCCATCTTATTGAGTCGTGCAACACGTTTCTGCGTGGGCGGATGCGTGGAAAAGAGCCGCAGAATACTCTCTCCTCGGAAGGGGTTGACAATGAACATGTGCGCGGTGGCTGGATTCTCTTTTTTCATCGGGGTTTTCTTTACCGCATTCTCGATTTTCAACAACGCACGCCCCAGCGTGTCCGGTTTCCTTGTGAACTGAGCACTTCGCTCATCGGCACCGTACTCCCGCCTTCGGGAGATCGCCATTCGAATGAGCAGTGCAGCAATTGGAAGAAAGACTGCCAGGAGGATAATACCAATCAACTGGGCATTTCCTCTACTTCTGCCGCTGCTGAACATCATGAATCGACCCATGAATCCAAGATAGCCAATGATGGCAGCGATAACTGCTGCAATCGTTTGTATTTTCATATCATTGTTTTTTATATGCCCTATCTCGTGAGCAATGACCGCCTCAAGTTCTTCTTCACTAAGCGTATTTATGGCTCCTTTAGTCACTGCTACCACTGCATGGTCTTCGTTTCGTCCTGTGGCGAAGGCATTAGGCGTGTCTTTGGGAATATACGCAACCTTTGGCTTTGGAATACCCGCAGTCTCTGCTACCCGCGATACCATCGCGTGGAGGTCCGGATAATCGCTCTCGTTCGTTTCTTTTGCGCCATACATTGAAAGTACAATTCTATCAGAGTACCAGTACGCGATAAAATTGACAACGATGGCCATGATGAACGCAATGCTCACCATGGTAAGTGGGAGTCCAACAACGACTCCAACAACACCTCCCGCAATGACAAGGAGGAGTGTGAGGAGTATCATTAATGTTCCTGTTCTAAAATCCATTTCTTATCACCGTGTGCTATATTGTATTACGAGTTAAAAAATCTTTTCATTTCTTCAGTATCTCTACCCTCACTAAATAAAAGTATAGGAGAAGAATACCACCGCCAAAAAGACCGTAGAGTATCAATGTAGAAAATCGTCCCTGTAATCCCACAACATACTCGAAAATGAACAATGGGAGCAGTGTACTCAGATAAAGAGGGTTAAATTTCAGATCGGGTTTCAACACTATCAGTGATGCTACTGCCGCAAAAATGCAGGAGAGACTCGTGGCGATTCCTGCACCGAGTAGTGAGTATTCTGGGATTAAGAGGACATTGAGGAGAACATTGAGGATCACCGTGATCACGATGATCTTTGCTGGTGTCCACGGTCTGTTCGTCCCCTGAAAGATTGAGTTCGATGTGTAGTACAACGAGTACGCGAACATGCCAAGAGAGAGCACCTTGAGGGCAGTGGATCCAGAGGGATCGCCTGCGAGGACGTAGAGAATTTCCTCCGAAAATGCGAAAATGGAGACCGCCATCGGCACACCCATGTAGAGCGCCAGTGAAAAACTCCCTGTCACCTTTTCATCAATTGTCTCCTTCAGTGCCACTTTCTCGGCAACTTCCGGAAGCACAATGGTTGCTAGAGCAATGCTGAAAGCAGGTACTAACCGTGCTGTGGGCATGACAATACCGTAGACACTCGTCTCGATCGGGGTAAAATAATGACCTAACACGACGATATCTGTGTTAAAAAGGAACACGAGCCCGATGGCCGTGGTAGAAATCGGAAGAGAGAACACGAAGATTCTCTTGAACTCCAATACAGCAAATTTTCCGTTGATGTTGTATTTTTTATAGAAATATACACCAACAGCAGTACTCACAGCGTATCCAACGCCGAAGGAAAGGAACACCAACGAAAAATTATAAAACGCCATGACAATCCCAAATATCAAACTGCACATCTGCACGATAATCAGGAGCGTCGAGACAATTTTCACTCGCCCTGTCCCCATAAAAATACCCGTGAATATCGAGAGGATAATTCCAAATGGAATAATGAGTACGGCGATTCTGAAGTAGTACGCTGAGTTGAGAAACTCTTCGCCAAAAAAATTCGAGAAAAAAGGAGCGAGAAAAAACAAAATCACAAACAGCCCTATCCCCATAAAGACAAATCCAAATGAAGACTTTGTATAGTCCCGCTGTTTCGCCTTATATGTTGACACAAACTTTGATATGGATGGTGTCACCCCATAGGACGTGAGCATCAGTATCAGGCTCTGGACAGGGAGGATCACGGAGAAAATGCCAAATTGTGTTGCACTGAGAATATTTTTGAGTAACACCTTGAAGAGGAAGTTAACACCTCTGTTGACGATGTTGGTACCGAACAGCATGAGACTCTTTTTAAGCATGTGTATAGTGTATCTCTCCTTTAAAAAAAGGTTTGTTCTACTACCACCATAACATTTTTATATCCCCTCCATTGTCGAGATGCATGTACGAAGTAGAAGAAATATATCCAGACAGGAAAGATCAACTTATCGAAGAGTTCAAAGATCAGATTCTCTACGAAAGAAAAGCAGATCTCGCCGGAATGTGCATTAAACTCTTAACAGATAACCATACCTTCAAGGACATGTGGGAGGACAATTTCAAACATATGCTTGAGTACATCCGCCCTCACGGGAGGGTATTCACATTGAGCAGTGAAGGGCCATTGAAGGTCTTTTACGAACCGATATCAAAAACATGCTTTATCTTTAACTCACGATACTATGGTCATGTGAAAAGTCTCGCTCTTGCTGTGGCAGGGGATTTTCTCGAAGAATATCACTCCATTCACTCCCGACACTCTGTCCATGGAGCTGCAATAGATTATAAGGGCAAGGGGATCTCAATGATAGCTCCCTCAGGTATGGGAAAAACAACACACTCGTATGGACTCCTCCTCCTCAATAATACAAAATTAGTGGCAGACGACTGGTACTACACGAGAATATTGGGGAACTCGGTGGTGGCACGGGCTTCCGAGAAGAATTGCTACATCCGCAAGGATATCGCTGATATTTACCCAGAGTTTCAGCGGTTGATCAAAGATGTGGAGTTAGACACTGAAGATAGAGCTGTGGTGGATATTTCACGAGTAATCGGAAAAACAGGAACAAAAAGTGAAACCACTATGGAAAAGGTACTCTTTTTAAAGAGAGACGATGAAGAAGAACTTTATTATGAGATGGGGTGGAAAGAAGCGCTTGACTACGTTGTGAAAAATGATTTTTGCAACCCTCACCAGCTTATACGAAACGAGAGAAAGATACGAATTAGAAAAGAATTTTTCGAAAATTACTTCAAGCTTGTAGATCTCTACATGGTAAACACCCGAACACCGCCCAAAGAAACGCAGGAAAATATACGAAAAATCGTTACTTCGTGACCGCGCTTACTTTTTCTACATCTTTTATTTCTTTGAGACATACGTACGTAATTGTCTTTTCTGCGCCATTTATCTGAGATATTTTATTCTCTATGATTTCATAAAGATGGTTGGTGTCTCGGGCAACACCTATCCCAACAATATCATGATCTCCCGTCGTGATATGAACTGAGTACAGCTCATTGTAGTTCTTCATCTTATTCGCTACTTTCTTTAGTTTTGAAATCTTCGTGTTCACGTGGACAAAGAAGGTCAACCCATAGCCGAGCAGGGGTAGATCGCAGTCCACAGTAAATCGTTTAATAACACCTTTTTTCATCATTTTGTTTACTCTATCGCTGATTGTCTGTGCGGAGACTCCAAACTTTTTTGCGAGATCTCGAAAGGGTGCCCTTGCGTTTTCCTGCAGTTCTCTGAGTATCTTTATATCAAGATCATCCGTCATAGGATAGATAATAGGGGATGAGATAAAAAAAGGTTTCCATTAAATACAGATGGGTCATCTGATAATTTTTCGCTCTGCAGTAACTGACTTTGGGAAAAGATCGGGCTCAGGGACAAGAAAGGGAAGAATAAGACTGAGATCATCCCTGGCAACAATGAGGTTGATGAATTTGGTGAGCTCTCTCATTCCCTTCTTCTCTTTGAGGGATCGTACTTTCTGGAGAATCGAAGGTGTTGGATTAAAAAGAATAGAAAAGTCTGTTTCTTCGAACATAAACCAATCGTTCTCATCATCGCCAACGGAAACGGAGATACTTGGATTTTTCTTCTTGATGATCCTTCTCACCACGTCACCCTTCGATTTTAGAGTGAGGAGATCGGAGTAAATCTTCCCTGTGAAGACGCCATCTCTTTTCTCTGCTCTATTACCATACACCTCCTTAACCCCTATTCGTTCACCAAAAATTTGGGCAACGCGGTAAAATCCATTGGTAATAATAATAGGGTGATACCCATTTTCCTTTAAGGTCGTTACTACTTCTACCCCATTTTCTATAATCTTCATGTTTTTTGCGATTTCTTCAAAAAGTGAAGGGTCATGCCCCTCAAGAAACGTGATACCCTGCTTTACTATCCATTCTAATCCTGTTTTGCCTTCCACACTTCCTTTAAAAAGTTTTTCAAACTTCTCCTTTTGTCCGATTCTTTCGGCTATCAGGAGCACGTGAGACGCGGGTGTCAGGACCCTATCGAGATCGAAAAATATAAGACGCATATCGTTTCTCTCTGGAAACTCTACATATAAAAGGCTTTAGGTCTATTTGCCACTGAGGGTCTGGAGAGCACGCATCTCCCCATAAATGCTCACAAGCCTGGCAAACTCTTTTTTGTCATAGAACCTGCACGTTCTTTCAGTAAAAGCTTTCGCCACCTCAATACAGTACCGAGCTGCCTCTTCTATATCTGTCTCATGAGTTGCTCCTGTTGCACATCCCGGTACCGCTGTCTCGGTAGTAATCGCCACACCTACGACAGGTGCTGTTGTTGCAGTGGAAGGCTGAAGGATACTGTTTACATGGAATACTTCATTCCCGTAGGGTGTGATGTCTTGGGTGGTGATCGGAAAAACCCGTGGTTGTTTCCCTGTGGTCCATTCCATGATGTTCAGAAGATCCTCGCTCACTCTGAGGATATATCCTTCCTTCACAGTGGGTGTAATCGCAAATCCACGGTAATTGAGCAGCCTGTTTCCCTTTGTTGTATCAATGGAAAGTATTGCATCCATTTGCTCATTGACCTCGTGTCTGTTCATTTCCTCCATTGTCACCGGTGATCCCATAAATGGCACAGGTTCGTGGGGAATAATCGGCGCATTTGGGCAGATATGTGTTGCAATAACCACATCGCCATTTAGTAAGTTTCCGTCCTGCTTCACCTCAGCTAATTTGAGCGCACAGGCGAGTGCGGTAATAGCCCCATCTGCATCTGATACAAACCCCTTTCTATGTGGTTGTGCACCGATACCGCCGAGTCGTCCAATAATTCCGAGTGTTGGGGCATCTTTATTCTTCCCGTAGAGCTGGATTTTGATAAAATCTGTCGATTTCTCTTTCCCTTCTACTTTTTTTATTTCTATTTCGTCTGCTCCTCTGTGTTTAAGAAATGTCGCTACTTTTTCTCCACTAACCTGAATATTATCCAACAATTTATGTATCTCCATAACTTGTTTTAACATAATAAATCCCCTCTATATTGTATGTACGATGAATCTGCATCATTATAACAGTAGCTATGATAGGATCAATGATGCGTATGGCTACAATTTTTAGTCTTGGATATATATAGGATATCTCTCATAGAATGTTTCACGTAGGCAGGCGATTATCACAGTGTCTTCTTACGTTTCGTTAGTTTTGCATACAAATACCTTTATCATCTCTCGTTTAAAATACATTTTATCTGCACAATGCTATTCTTTATCATTTAAACTTTTAGCTCTTTATAAGAAAATCTAAAGAGGAAGTTTTTTGCCTATTCCATTTTTTAATGCTTGTCTATAAAGTTCTTTTGCCACAGGCATGTCTTCTACTGCCATACCTATGTTCATGTCCATAATGTTCTCTTCATCTGTTTCTCGACCTGGTTTTAATCCTGCAACCACCTCTCCTATTTCTCCATGGAGAGAGGGAGGAAGTCCATGAGGTAAATAGCCAATGCTTTCAAAATAATTCATTTCATCAATCGAGTCTACAAGGAATTTGTCCATTCGTGACATGGTAGCGAACTCCCATAACGAATCAAAATCAACAGGGGCAATAAACACGCCTCTCTCCTTGATCCATTTATCTTTAATTTGCGGATCAGGTTTCTGAAGAATGGCAGTAGCAGAAACTATTACATCAGAATCTGCAACAGCTTCTTTATAATTAGATGCTATTTCAACATTGCAATCTAGTTCGTTATTGTATTTTTTCACAAACTCTTCTCTCGCATCGGCACGCATATCGTATGCTTTTATTGTCCTAAGATTTGGTAATACTTTGGGTAGCACTTTTATATGTTCGTTTCCTTGAACACCAGTACCTATAATGCCAAGCTGCTCAGAATCTTCTCTTGCCAGGTATTTGCATGCAACTCTTGTAACAGCAGCAGTTCTTTTAGCAGTAATCCAGATAGCGTCCATCACAGCGATAGGCCAGCCCGTGTTTTGATCATTGAGAACAAGTAATCCTGATGTTTGGGCAAGATTATATTTATGGTTCTCTGGAAAACATGACGCCCATTTTATTCCGCACGCCTTAAATTTAGGAATGAAAGCAGGCATAGCGTGCATAAGAGTGTCCTTCAATGGATGTAATCCTATTTTTGCAGGCATTTCACAGTTTTTTCTTCCGTGTTCAGCCAAAGCACCTTCCACTATCTCAAACACTTTTTCTTCATTTAGTTGTATTCTTTCTATATCTTCTAGAGTCAAATAGAGTATTTCTTGACCAACATCTATATTATTTTCCATTTTTCTCACCTTCCAACATAATTGCTGCATAAATTTTTACTGCGGTCAAAATTTCATTAACCGCAATCCACTCATTGTCTACATGACATAGATCTTCAGAGCCTGGACCAAACATTACACTAGGGATGCCAGCTTTAACTAAATGTTCACTGTCTCCTGGTGAAGGCATGCCCTTGAAGCCAGGATGGGCGTCTTTAACCTTTTTTGTTGCATCTACGATAGTTTGTATTATTTTTTCATGTTTTTGTACTTCTACAGAGGAACGATAACGGATCATATCCATTTCAGTCTTTATTTCTGGATCTTCCTCCTTCAGTTCGTTGATTATACGTTCTAAATCATTCATGACTTCTTTATATGTCTGATCAGGTAAGTATCTTATATCGAGCTCTACTTCGCATAAATCAGGGATTAAGTTGGGCTTTGATCCTCCCCTTACCGTTCCAACATTTATAGTAGGACTTCCCAGCATCTCATGAGGTGGGCGATCGAAAGTATATCCTTCTAACACATGAAGAATTTTCGACATCTTATATACAGCGTTGATACCATTTTCAGGCATGCTACCATGGGCACTCTTTCCAATAGTCTTAAGTTTCGTCCACACAAGTCCCTTACACACATTGGTAATCATGAGGTCTGACGGTTCGCACACAATGCCCATATTTGCCCTCACTCCTTTCTTCAGGATATATTGCATACCTATGGCCCCTCCAATTTCTTCATCTACCGTGCCGGTAAGTACAAAATTACCATTGTATTCAGGGAAAAGATCCAAAACTATTCTTGAAGCAGCTACCATCGCTCCAAGCCCTCCCTTCATATCACATGCGCCTCTACCGTACATCTTTCCATCCTTTATCTCGGCTTTGAATGGATCTACGATCCATTTCTCTTCGTTCTGAACAGGCACAACATCTGTATGGCCATTGAATAAAATCCATGGACTGCTACTATCAGTGCTATTGAACCTTCCCACGACATTAGGTAATCCTTTTTCTGCTTCAATAAATTCCACAGAAAGACCAATCTTATTCATCTCGTCAGAAAGTATCTGGGCTATTTCTGATAGTCCTTTTTTGTCTCCTGAAAAGCTTGGAATTTTTACTAATTTTTGTATTAATCCAATAATTCTATTTTTATTTCTATTTACCTCCTTCTCGATCAATCGTATCTTATTCATCTTTATCATCTACAAGAATGTTGCCATTTTCAACAATCTTTTTATCATCCAAAAAAACAGTGTTAAAGAGTGAAACAACATCTGTATGTGATTTTGCCTTTCCGTACTTTCCTTTGAAATCAATCATCTGAGAACCAAATCCGCAAGTCACAGAGCCTCTAATTCTCTCATCTTCGATGATATATCCTCTCAAATTTGCATTAGGGTTGAATCCAATGCTAAAATGTGCAATATTGTACATTTCTCTATCTTCTAGACTCTTTAACCATTTTTTCCATTCCTGTGCATCTGTAGAACCACTTATTTCAACTATAGTACCCTCCTCTACTTGAATTTCTACGTTTCCGCTAAGTTTTCCGATCGGAGGATATATCGACCCGTTCGCGACAATTTTACCATTCATTGAATCCTCTAGAGGGGCCAGTGAAACTTGGGCTCCGGGGAAGTAATCTATCTCACCACTGCTCACCACCATTCCATCTCTCAGCACTGCAGGTCTCTCACCAAGGTTCATTTCTAAATGAGTTCCTTCTTCTGATATTACTTTACATTTTTTAGACTTTTCAAATAGATCGGCAATTATCTGGCCTTCTTTAACCATTTTTTCATAATTTATCCCCACAACTCCTGCATTTATATACTCTTCTATTCCTGGCGGTATCGTAACAAGTGCCCGAGCACCCGCTGTGCGAGCATCATCATACGCTTGGGTATGAATAAAATAGTTTACTGAGAGATCAATTATGACATCCGAATTTTTCATTGCTTCGGCAATTGCTCTTGACGGTTCGACATTGGTGGTGTTTCTCTCAGGATACATGAGCATTTGTACTTCCACACCTAACCCTATAGATGCAGACATTATGGCATCCATCATTGATTTGTTACTTCCTGTATCTCCTAAAAGTAATACAGTTTCATTAGGAGCTATATTCGCCAACTTTTTTACTACATAACTTCCAAGTTTTGCATATTTTAGTATTGTCATTTAATCACCTTTATATCATCAAGGGGGAGTGGATACGCTTTTTTACTGTGAGCTTTATGTAAATGCACAAGCATTTCGGCCATTTGTACGCCTGCACTGCCAGGTTCAATAACTGGAACGCCGAGCTCCTTACTCAATTTATCAGTTATTCCGAGCATTGCGCCACAGCCAAGTACAAGTACATCTGCATTGTCCTCATCGATCGCTTTTTTTCCCGCTTCAAACATCTTTTTATAAGTTAAATCCAAATTTTCATGGAATTTTTTAACTGGCAGCGCAATTTCTCTTACAGAAGCAAGTTTCGAATTGGAACCGAGAATTTCTGCGTTCCTTTCATGCCTCACCACTACATTTTTTACTGAAACTAGTTCTGAGAATCTTCGTCCGAGTAACATCGCCAATAAGTGTGCAGCCTCCATAATACCAACAACAGGTATTTTTACTACTTCCCTTGCTGCTTCTACCCCTACATTAGCAGTGCACCATACCACTACAACATCGTACCCGTCTTTTTCAGCCTGTATTATCTCATTAATCGTGTCTCTTTCAGCAAAACTAGCGTGATAAAATCCTTCTAACGTTTCTGCCCCATGTTGAGTGTTCACTAATTCAATTTCAGCCTTTTGACTTGCAGCCTCCTTGCAGCTCGCAAGTATTTGATCATTCCACATATTATGTGGTACCGGCAATACAATTTTTATTCTCATATTGATCACCTTTTTACTTTACTAACTCTTCGAGTTCGAGTTTCTTTAACGTCTCTTCTTTGGGGACTCCACTAGAATTCCACCTATGTATCCTGTAATATTGTTGAAGCAGTTCATCAAATTTATTTTTAGGTATTCTGTATCCTTCTGCTGGCCCATTTGGCACTGATTCATCGAAAAATCGCCTTGGTAATGTATCGTCCTTCTTCCCCAAACCTTCTCGCACATTGAACATCCTCTCTATATTCACTATCCTTTCACATGCTCTATGAAGCTTTCCTGTGCTCATTGGAATACCTGTAGCACTCTCAAACATGCCTGAGAGAAGTTCAGGACTTACTCTATGTGAAGAAAGAGTGTGCATGAAACAGATGCCTAAACAATCTGAAGCGCAACAAATTTCTTCGTGATACTTCACCATTTTTGCCTTTCCTTTAAAGGAGAAACGATCTGCTCCTTTGGAGCTTTCACTTATTCTATTTGCGATTTCTTCATGCTCTGGTGTTCCACCAAACTGGCAAATTATTTCTGTGTGTAAGTGATCTCCTCCTCGAGGATTGACCGCAAAGGCAAGAGCGTATGGGACAGTTGATCTTAAATCAACACTTGTAAGCCCCAGTCCTTTGATTTGGATTGCATATTTTTCTGATTCTTTGCCTATCTTTCCTGAAACTTCTTTAATTGAATCTGCGAGAAAATCTCCAAAACCTTCTCTCTCCGCTATTTTTCTTAAGAGCTCTAGTACAGTGTCCGTATTACCCCATTCTAAGGAAAATCCCTCTGTATCCTTTTTAGTCAACAATTCGTTCTCGTAGCATTCCATTGCAAACGCTATCACACTCATTGCTGAAGAGAGGTCAAGACCATTAATATTGCATATCTCATTAGCTTTTAGGACTACTTCTGGATCGTTATTGAAAATCCTCGCGCCGAATGAACTTCCTGCTTCCCATTCTGGACCTTCAGAATGTGTGCCGACAAAGGGGCCATCATCAATTTCATAAGACTGTCCGCAACAGAGAACGCACGACCCACATCCATTCTCTCGTACTATATATTTTTCGCGGATATATTCCCCTCCTGTAGGATAAGCATTTTTCATGTAAGTAGTCTGGAAATTTTTAGTTGGGTTAAATCCCACCTCGTTTGCCCCTACAAGTCCCCTGTTTGCTCCAAAATAAAAATAGCGATAGAATCTATCCTGATCATTTTTCACTGACCTCCTTGCTTTCAACGCTATTTTTTTGAATTGAGAGGGATTTGCAACTTTCAAAGGTGTTGTACCCCTTACTGCTATAGCTTTAAGTTTTTTAAATCCCCAAATAGTGCCCATTCCCCCTCTTGCAGCTTGTCTATATATATTACTTACGATCGAGGAATATTTCACAAGATTTTCGCCTGCAGGACCAATTGAGAGCACATTGATTTTTTTATCTTCAAGTTCTCTTTTCAGTATAGCATTCGTTTTGCGTACATCCTTGCCCCACAGATGTGTTGCATCTTTTATCTCAACCAGATCATCTCTTATATTAAGATAAACAGGATTTTCAGAAGCTCCAGAAATCACAATGCCATCATACCCTGCAAATTTTAATTCTGGAGAAAAATGACCACCTACGCTACTTTTGCAGTAGATACCCGTTTCGGGAGATTTAGATGTGATCGTGAGTCTAGCTGATGCTGGAGCAAATGTACCTGCCAGCGTCCCGGTAGACACAATCACTATATTTTCTGGAGAAAGAGGTTCTGTAGTCTCACTGACTCCCTCGAAAAGAATTTTTGCACCCATCCCTCTTCCACCAAGATAATTTTCGAAAAATTTCTTTGGTAGTCTCTCTTTGTTTATTTTTTTCTTTGTGAGATCCACTTTTATGATTTTTTTATTAAGTGACATATCATCTTTCCTCCTCTTCTGGATAAATAAAATAAGTAAGTTTCTTTCTTTCTCCAATTTTATGTTTTTTCACCCATTCTATAGCCTCTGCAGGACAATATTTTGCACACATCGGATCTCCTCCGCACAAATCACATTTAATTATTTTTTTGTCTTTGGAACTAAAGATGGCATCATAAGGACATTCTTCTACGCAACGCATACACTGAATACATTTTTCTCTATTCAATGAAACAAGTCCAGTATTTTTGTCTTTTTTTAACGCATCAGTAGGACAAATTTCAACGCATTTTGGATCATCACAGTGTCTGCATAGCACAATTTCAGTTTTGCCGTATTCTTCATCCTTTTTTAATTCTACAGCAGACTTGTCATAACTAAACACTCCAAAATGCTCAAACGAACATACAAGTTCACAGGTTCTGCATCCTGTGCATTTCCTACTATTTACGAATAACACATTTGGGATGAGTCTACGATCTAGATCTCTCTCTTTTAATCCAGAAACTGAAACATAAAGAAAACATCCGGCGCAATAAAGCTCCGTACTCTTATTCGTCTCTAATTTTTGAGCATGATCTTCGCACAAAGGTATGCCACAATAATCGCACTCACCTATCACCTCGTTTGGGCACCCTGTAACACCACACTTTATTTTATCCTTTATACCCATAATATCACGACTTTGTGGACCAAAAAAAATGACAAATAAAAAAAAAGGAGATTTTTTAAATTTTGTACCATTTTTCGACAACTTCTTTTGGTAGTGGCTTCGTCATATAAGAGACGATTATCATCAGTACCACTGAGATTGGAACGGCATACAGTGTTGGATGGTACGAAAGAACTTCTGGTACTCCTCCAAGTACTTGCCATCCATTGATTGCACATCCAATTACTCCACCGGATACGGCACCGACAATCGCTCCAGCCTTTGTAGCTTTTTTCCAGTACAGTCCCAAGAAAAAGATTGCAAAGTACGGTGCTACGAGGAATACGATAAAGAAGTTATAGATCTCCCATAGCACAGCTGGCTTTGTAAGCCCTAGAAGAATCGTTATTATGGCAAATACAATAACGAGTACTCGGGCTACCATAAGTGTCTTCTTGTCTGATGCATCGGGATTTATAAATTTGGCGTAAATATCGTTCGAAACATTTGCACCGACCTGTAACAGAATCGAATCTGTGGTAGACATCACTGCAGCACCTAACGATGCGAGGATAAACGCAGCTAGTAACGTCGGAAAGTGTTCCAATACCATTGTAGGGAATGCTTCATCTGTTGCAATAGCGCTTGTATCAGGAATATAGGCTCTTGCGGCAAGGGCCAATACGGCTATAGCAAGGTAAAATATCAATAATCCCGTCGAACCGATACCGACCATTGCACGAGCTTCACGAGGACTTTTGGCTGCCATTGCCCGCGAGAAATAACCGTAGTGGAGAGGTATAACTACTGCAACTGCAAATGCTATTCCAAAAATCCACAAGGGGCTAAACGTGCCTCCAGATGTCAGTGTCAACAAGCTTGGATTAATCGATTTTATGGTTGTCGTCAGTCCACTAAATCCACCTACTTCTGGCAGTACGTAGATGAAAGCAATTATTGTTGCGAGTACAAATACTGAAAATTGTATTGTATCTGTCCACGCAACAGATTTCATCCCGCCAAGCAGTGTATAAATAGTATACACAATTCCAAGAATGATCAGAGCTTGAGCAAATGGTATTCCTACAATTACTTCAAAGAGTACACCAGTTCCTATCAACTGTATTACGAGATAGACACAAAAGCCTACTATAGTAAACGTAGTGGCCCATAGCTTAAGAAAACTGCTATCAAACCGTCCCTCATAATAATCCGATGGTGTATACGTCTCATTTCTATGTGCAATGATATTTATCTTTGGAGCAACGATAGCATAAAGGAAAAACCCGACCAAGCATCCAAAGATATACACTGGCACTAATGCAGTACCAAATTGCCAGCCGAAGCCAATCCACGATACGAAGGTAATTGCACTTACAAAAGTAGCTGCAAAGGTACCGGCACCGATCCATTTGTTTATTTTCCGCCCTGCAAGATAGAAATCGCCCAACGTTTTTGTTTTTAGGTATCCTAGATAGCCCACTAACAATATTCCAATGCAGTAGACCCCAAACAATATCAGTTTTATGTCCATTTTACTCCTCCTCCTTGGATCTTACTTCCTTAGCACGCTTTGCGGGAGCAACTTTACTATATGCCACAATGTCATAGATATATATCAAAAGCGGTAGCAATCCTACGAACACTGTCAGTATAAGCATCCAAAAAGTCGTCGTTGGAAATCCCCAAGCCATTTTTTTTCCTCCTTCAATTTTTTGTTATAGACAAAGATTTATTCTTTGTCTACCAAAAGTTTATATGCGTGTACATGTATATAAGAACTTGTGTACACAAAAGAGATATTTATGTACATGGATTAGTGGACAAATATGGTAGAAACTAAACAAATACATACCACCCTAAGCATAGAGTATTATGATAAATTAAAATTTTTCGCAAAATACTTTAAAACACAGAAGAAAGTTATAGAAATAGCATTGGATGCACTTGATGAAAAAATTAATCTTAAAGAAGTCTCCGATGAAGACTCTTACTGGTTGCGGATGAAAGATCATAACGCAGTATTTCTTAGTAAAAAGTCTTTTAATTACTTATTAGAAGGAAAAATAGAAAATTTTTCGGATAAAAAAAGCTGCAGAAGAGCTCTAGAAATAATAACAAAAGAATCCTTAGAAGACCTACCCTTGGAAAAAATAGTGAAACATCTCGCATTTAATTATAAAGCCAACAATTGGTTTGAAAGAATTACTGTTGAGTATCCCATTAGTGGTGATGTAACATTAACATTCTATCATTATATGGGTTACCATTATTCAGAGATACTTTCCAAATACTTTGTTAACTTTTTTGAAGATCTTAACCATAACTGTAAAGTTTCTCTCACTACAGAGTTTTTTACAATTACTTTGCAATTAAGTGAATCTTTCTGATCTACGAAGTAACGGAGCGTAAGAAGGATCTTTTTCGAGATAACTTCTATATTCAAGCGCTCCCCCTATAAGTATTGATGCAAGTTCGACTGATCTCTTTCCTAAATTTCTACATGCCTTTACGGTGATTGATGCATCGAAGTCTTTTTTATTGTTGAGTTTTTTTATAGAGTTTTTGTCTCTTTTGTTAGCTGTCCATCCTCCTACACCTATATATGCCTCCCATAAATCTGCAGAAAGGGGAACACTTCCCATAAGGATAGTATGATTAATTAAATCAGTGAGAGTATGTTCTTGTCCTGAAAAAATATGCCTACCCTGTGCTATTGAACCAATCACTTTCATTGATCTCATTATCCCTTTTTCCTCATATTTATGATTATAGTATGTATTTAGACTATTGCCTAACCTATCAATGAAACATTTCAATTGTCCTGGAATACTCATATGATAAACCGGTACTGAATAAATAATAACATCTGCCTCTACCCATTTGTTTCTTAGTTCCTGAAAATCATCTTTAATTGCGCATTCCCCATTAAGTTTGTCTTGACAAGCATAACAGTGTATACATGGCTTGAAGGTTTTTCCTTTGATAGAATATGTTTCAGCTTCAACATGGGAGAGATTAACTTCTTTCGCAGCGTTTAGTGCTTCTTGTAACAAGTACATACTATTTCCTTCTCGTGGACTTGCTGAGATTCCTAGGATGTTTATTTCTAACATAGTATTTCCTCCATTTTCGTTCCTTATAATTTTTTCGAAAATTCCTTCTTCACACTCATTTGCAACTTCTCACATGGTGCAGTAATCCCACCCGCCTGGAAAAAGCGGGGACCGCCTCCTCCACCCCCTCCGAGCTTTCTCACAACATCTTGCAAGGCATCGCTGAGATTAATCGGAATGTCTGGTGTGCAACTTGCTGCAAGTGTCATCTTTCCATGGATCTCTGATAGTAACACAGCAACCGACTTTTCTTTCGTTTCTACCATTTTTTTTGAGAGAATACCGAGGTTATTTGGATCATTACTCGAAATTTTTCCCATATGCAGCTGATAATCTCCTATATTTATGGGAGAACGCTGCAGTTTTTCGATTTCCTGACCGACAAGACGCTCTTTCAGCTCCTTATTTTCTTTCTTTTTGGCATCCAACTCCTCAAAGAGTTTGGCAATCTTTTGAGAGACCTCGTTCGTCGACGTATGCAGCAGAGACGCAGCCTCATGAAGCTCCTTTTTTTCATCCATATATCTATCGAGCGCATGGTCTCCCACGGTAAACTCTATCCGTGTAACACCCTCCTGCAACTTCGATTTTCCAAGTACCGTGATAAGTCCGATTTCGCGAGTATTTGTGAAATGCGTACCGCTGCACGCGGCGACATCCCAATCTTCAATTTCTACCACCCTCATTCTCCCAGAAGGCATCTCCTTCGCGTACACAAGTTTTTTTAGCCGTTCATCGTCTACTTCATCCGAGAAGTAGTGCAAGATCTCTTTTCCTTCCAGCACGATCTTGTTTGAGAGGTATTCAAGCTGGAGAAGAAGATCGTCGTCAACCGTGGTTTCCGTACCGAAATCTATCCTCGTGGACGTCTCGCCTATCCCAAATCCAGCATACGAAACATCGTCAAAAAGTGTCCGGGCCGCACCAAAAACAATGTGTGCACCAGTGTGGGACCGCATACAGTATCGTCGGAACTCCTCATCGATGTCACAAAACACCTTCTGCCCTTCAGAAAAGGGAATCTCCGAGAGATAATGAACAACAGTATCCTCCTTTTCCTGGACATCCTGTACCTCAGCGCCGCCAATATATCCTCTGTCTGCGGGTTGTCCTCCTCCTTCGGGATGAAAGTACGTTCTATCCAGTATCACCGCATTCTCGTCAATGCTCACTACGTTAGCCTCAAATTGTGTCGTGTAGGGATCGTGGAGATACTCCTTCATACTTTATCACACAAGGCACGATAAAAATAAGTTTCGGTCACACACTTACGCCCAAAAACTGCCGTATAGCAAAGCCTATCACAAACGTGATAGCCGCAATACCGAGACTCATCGACGCCATCTCGGAAAATCGTTTTTTAAAAGGAGCGTCTTTGGCGACGGAGATGTAGAATGTGAATATAAAAATCACCACAATTGCATTAAAAATTGTCACGCCAAGACAGAGATAGAGATTTGCAAAAAGTAGAAAGGGAAAAATCAAGAAAAAGACTGTAAGGATATATGCACTACCTGTGTAAATAGACGCCTTTACGGGACTCTGTTCGCTTTCCTCCGATTTTGTAGAAAGATACTCCGAAGTCCCCATAGAAAGTGACGCAGCGATGCCAGTAATGAGTCCTGTGATTGCAATAAGCTCGGTGTTCTGAAGTGCAAGGGTGAATCCTGCGAGGGCACCGGTTAGTTCAACTAAGGCATCGTTCAATCCAAGTACGATAGAACCAACGTATCTGAGACGTTCTTCATCGATTAGTGCAATAAGTTCCTCCTCGTGTTCATCCTCATCTTCAACGATTTTACTGGCCTCAGGAATCGTCTCCGCGATCTTTTCGTACGTGATTTGTGCATCCTCTTCTCCTTTTTCCATTAACTTTACGCTGAATGTTATTCCAAATATCCGTGCAATGAGGTAGTATAGCCATGTTTTTAATCGGTTGGGTGTGATTTCCTCGTGAGTATACTCTTTCCAGAAATGATAATGTTCCAGTTCCTCGTCACCAATACGGGAGAGCACGTCTCTATTGTGGGGATCTTTCGTAGATTTTGACAGCTTTTTATAGATATGATACTCTGTGATCTCATTTTTCTGGGCGGTAAGAAGCTTCCTTTTGATTTCGGGAGCGAGAGTATCGGATTCCATTGAGTTGTATTGTCCCACTGTGTATAAAAACCTTGGTTTTATTAAAAAAAGAAAAAGAAGGATCAGCGCTCATAAGTCTCATCATCCATACGTCAGCATTGGATTCATTCATCACACACTAAATCCTATCACAAAGAGACTTTTATACTTTCTCTTTAATTCTGTCACCTGGGGTGTATAGAGCGTCAACGTCCTTTCAGTCTCTATCACAGCCTCGCTGGTGTACTCTTCCCCTTCCAATAATTTCTTAATGAGAAAACATTCATACGTGTTTCCTTCAAAGGCGTACGCTTCCCTTTTTCTAAAAATTATCAATGGGAGCGATATCTTTCTCCAAAATTCCTTTGGAACAAAGGTCTTTAGGAAATTTATGTCTTTACGATCAAAATAGTGCTCTCCGGCCTTTGTTTTTACCTGGGGCACCTTCTGGGCTGCCAGTTCTTTTAAGGAAATCTTTTTTTCCGGGAGATGATCATTTACATGCGCGAGTTCATGCCCGATATACACAAAAAAACGATCATCCATATATACGCTACAATGGCAAAGTTTAAAAAGTTCTCCATGAAGAGAATAGAAAGAGGAGATTGCATGAAACAATGCTATGGACTTGTTCTTATCCTGACATTTTTTTTGTTTCTTGGTGCATTTTCTGCTGATGGACCAGAATTTCTTATAGAAGAGGAAAATGTAGAAGTTACAGTACAAAAAGACTCTTCTCTAGACATATGGTACTTTCTAACGATAAAAACGACAGAAGGACCTCAGCAAGGGATCTATTTTGGAATTCCAAAGGAAGAAATTATTGATTACACAGTCACATCCGATGGAAGAATGCTGGATGTGGAGAAACAAGGGACGAGATTGAAGATCTACTTCCCCCGTGTTGCCGAGACGGGCGATGTCACACGAATGAAAATCCATCTTATTGTTCCAAAAATGGTATACAAAGATGAGGAAGGGAGGGTGGGGGTAGAATTTTATCCTGCCTGGTGGGACTATCAAGAGGTAAAAGTACTGCGGGTAAAACTAATTGCACCCGAGGGTGTAACGCTGAACGAGCTTGGATGTGAGCCGGCACCTGCAGACACCTTCGATGAAGAGAACGGCTGGGCATTTGCCTACTGGGAAAGAACACTTGGAGAAGGAGAAAAATTTAGATGCGGAATCTCATTCCCGGAAGGGTACGTAACAAATGTGACGGAGGAAAAACCCGGTCCGGATACGTCTTCAATACTCATAGGTGTAGCAATTATTCTAGTAGTTGTTATATTCATAGGTTATGGTATCTACAAAGCAGCAAAAAAGGCGAAAGAGTATATAGACCCAAAAATGCATATGGAATCACTTGGTGTAAGGAAGGATCTTGATAATATTGAAGCTGCTGTACTTTTGGGTGCGCATCCCTTTAAAATAATTAACATTCTTCTCTACGGATTGGTGAAAAAAGGAAAAATAAGAATACAGGAATGGAGCCCTGTAAAAGTTGAGATACTCCCGTCACGAGAGGAAGAGAAAGCATATCACTGTCCAAACTGCGGTGCACCTATGACAGGAGAATCTGAAAGAGAGTTCTGTGAGTACTGCGGTTGTGAGGTTACCTTCGAAGGAAAAACCTTCTACTACGAAAATCAGTTCCTCCTCAAAGGGATGAAGAAGGATGGGACATTCGATGAAAAAGGTATGAAACTGGTCCTGAAGGGCCTGAATAATGCAGTGAATAGAAAAATGAAGGGATACTGTAGAAAAGATACAGAAAAATACTATACAGACGAGATTGAAGCGTACTGGGGAGAACTCAAAACTATATCTCCTGAGGAGAAATATAGACTCTTCGGCAAGAAGGCTGGATGGCTGATGATCGATGAGAAGTTTGACGGCCGGGCAAGAACAACATTTAAAGATGTTGATACCGCTTTCACGCCCACGTCGTGGTGGCTCTGGTACCATCTTCCGAAGGGGGAGTACTCTGGAGAGAAGTTTGCAGAGGAGTTCAACAAAGGGAAACAAAGTGTTGAGAAAAACCCGGGCCTCAGTGAGAAGACATTCGCAGGAATCATCGCGGGAAAGGAAGTGGGACACTCCGAGAAAGCCTGTGTCTGTGCATGTGCATCCTGTGCCTGCGCGTGTGCCTGTGTATCCTGCGCGTGTGCCTGTGCAGGAGGAGGTGGATTCTGATGCGTAGAAAGACACTAAAATTTGAAGAAGGAAAAATACGGCTGAGCTTACGAGAGGAAAAAGATTTCTCTGTGTTGAATATAAACGGCGCTCATATCCTCTATCTCAACAACACAGCTGCAGAATATGTAAAACATATCATGGACGAGAACACGAGAGAAGAGATAGTGGACATCATGACAAAAGAATACACAGTGGAGAAAGAAAAGGTGGAAAAGGACTACGAGAAGGTATACTTCAATATCATTGGGCTGGCATCATCCACAGATCTCTGTCCCTTCTCTTCGCTTGATATAGAACGTATCTCTCCCTTTTCAAAGGAGTATGATCTCTCGGCGCCGCACAGGTTCGATCTTGCACTCACGTACCGATGCAATAATAAATGTATCCACTGTTACGCAGCGTCTCCACGGGAGAAAGAGGAGCTCAGCACAAAGAAATGGAAGGTAATCATTGAAAAAATTTCTGAACTGAGTAACGCCATCGTCTTCACCGGTGGAGAACCGTTACTGCGGGATGATCTTGTGGATTTGGTAGCATACAGTAATGAACTGGTCACCGGCCTCATCACCAATGGAAGACTCCTCTCACAACAAATGGATGCACTGGAACAGGCGGAACTCGATCACGTGCAGATTACCATCGAGGGATTTGAAGATGTCCACAATAAAATCGTCGGAGCGAATGCGTGGAAAGAAACCGTGGAGGGAATCAAAAAAGCTATAGACTCCTCTGTATTCACTCTCACGAACACGACATTGATGGAGTATAACTATAAGGATGTAGAAGATTTTATCCATTTTTTGAGCGATTTAGGTCTGGAGAGAGTTGCATTTAACTCCATTATTTACTCTGGAAAAGCAAAGAGAGAACATGCTCTTTCTGTAGAGCAACTGAAAGAGACACTCGAAAGAGTCGTGACGACCTGTGATGAGCTCGGGCTGGAACTGATCTGGTACACGCCCACAGAGCGATGTAAGATCGATCCTGTGGAGTACGGACTCGGATTGAAGGTCTGTTCTGCTGCACGGATCAACGTTACCGTAGAGCCAAATGGAGATGTAATCCCCTGTCAGAGCTGGTTCGAGCCTATGGGAAACATGCTGACCGATCCGTGGGAGGTAATATGGAACTCAAAATTGGCCAAATACATACGGCAGAGAGAGTACATGCCGGAGGACTGCAAGGAGTGTGAGATGTACAAAGACAAAGAATGTACTGCCGGGTGTCCTCTTGATACATACTGTAGGTAGGTGTTTTTATGGAAAAACGTAGAATATTGGAAAAAATAGAGTTGTTAATACCGGGGTTTAAGGGCTACAAGAAAAAAGAGCTGAGAAGAGAAAGTGATAAACATCTGCGAGAGAAAATATGTGACGAATTAAAGTATATTAAAAAGGATTTTGAGTACATGGAAGAGGGAGTCAAAGAAATGGATGAGTTGAAACACTGCGAGGAAATCATCCAGCAGATCCAGAAGATGATCGATAAGATAGAACACGCAGATTACGGCTATGCAGGATTTTTTGATCCAATACATATTGATGAAGAAGAGCTTGAGAGACTCTACAAGTACGATGAGAAAATATTAAAAAGGATTGAAGAAATAAAAGAGAGAGAAGACCCAAAAAACATCCTGAAACATCTCAGAGTTATAGAGGACGAGTTTGAAAAAAGAGAAGATATAATGACGGATGTGAGTGAGGGCGATGAAAAGGTGAATGAATGAGAGTTATCGATTGGAGAGGAACGGAAAATGACCTCGCCTACGCATACAGAGGGGAGGTTACTATGGGAGACCAGCTGGTAGTACGAGAGAATCAACAGGCGGTTTTCTTCCGAGACGGGAAGGCGTACGATGTACTGGGTCCAGGAAGACACACACTGACAACGATGAACATCCCTCTGATTTTCAACGCATATAAAATACTCTTCCAGGGGAGAACTCCCTTCACCGCAGAAGTAGTCTTTGTGAACACTTCGAAGGTGGAGTTCAAATTCGGCACGAAACAGAAGGTCATGCTAAGGGACATGGTGCCTTGTGGTGCCTTTGGGAGATGTTTTGTGCAGATTGAGGATCCGAAACTGTTTATTGTCGAGATCGTCGGAAATCTTGGGAAATTCACCAAGGAAGATGTGAGGAACTTTGTAGAAGCGTTTATTATCGAGAAGTTCATCGACAACCTCGCCGAGCAGACATCTTACAATGTCTACCAACAAACAGAAGAAACATCAATATTTATCAAAGCGCGGCTACGAGGTGATTTTGACAGATTCGGTATCGATATGGTGGACTTAAAAATTGAAGGAGTTACAATCCCCGACGAATACAAAAACAAGCTATTCTATTTACAGCGCGGCGTTACTGCTGAACAGTTGGTAGGGAAGGAAGTAGCAGAAAAGTTTGCAGATGCTATTAAGGAGACGAAAGGAGGTGGTGCCGCATTAGGTGCGGGGTTCATGGCAGTTCCCTATGCAATGCAGGGCGCGACAAATCTTCTGGCGCCACAAGGTGCTGGTGTGGCAACAGTTATCTGCCCAAAATGTAACTATCAGGTGCCACGAAGCTCAAAGTTCTGCCCCAACTGTGGGAATGAACTTTCGATGCCGAAAACAAAATTGAAATGTAAAAAATGCGGCGCTGAGATTCCAACGGGAAGTAAATTCTGTCCGGAGTGTGGAGAAAAACTTTAGAGCTTCTTTTTTTATTATCGAGGTATTACATGGCAGAACGACTCGTATGCCCCAACTGCAGTGCGAAAACTCCCTCAGATTCACAGTACTGCTCTTTCTGCGGAACAGCATTAACGCCGCAAGCCGCCACGAAAACTGTTGAAACGATGGAATCCTCGCTTATCTTCGATCTGGTAACCTGCCAGCAGTGCGGTGCACCGATGGAATACCGGGGAAATATGAAGGAAGTCATTGCCTGCGACTACTGTGGTGCAACGAACATTGTATACGATCGTGTTGCTGCAATGAAAGAGACGCTTTTAGGGCTCTACGCAATGGTAGACAAAGAGGCTAATCCTCTTGCAAAGGAGATACGAGAGCACAAAATGAAAAAACTCCGGGAATACACCGAGAGAAAAAACGTTCCTTCCTTCGAGAGTATTCCAGACTTTGAGGAGATTGTGCGTGAGTATATCAAGATGAAGTTTCGGCTGCAGGAAGTATCACTTCATTTTGCCAGTGAAAATGGTGGTATACAATACCTCAGTGAGTACACCGAACTCTCAGGATTTTCCACAGGAACGTACCGAGAATTGCATGCCCTTGGGTTATGTCTTTTCCATCGGGAAATATTTTCTCGTGCGTCTGAGATTGCCCAGATCATTGCATCCTACTACGGATACCCCGTGAAAGTAATGGTGAGGGACGGTCCGGGGCCTGTACTTATCTCTGCAGGTCCGATCCTCGTCGCAATTGACAATAAAATAAAACAAAATGAGCTTATTGTTGCTACCGCACTCGCGAAAAAGGGAGCGGTGGACTTTGATACAGGTGTCGAAGATTTACCCCTCACATGTGCACAGGTCTGGCATGGACAACATGCGACGCAGTCCTCCTACTGGTACCAGCGTATTAAGGGAGAAATCACATACAAGGAAACATTCCCAAAAGTAACAATCAGAGGCCTCAAAAACAGAGGATACTACAACCATCCGTGGGGAGATACGATAACAAACGAAGAACGATCCTCGCTTTCGAAAACAGCCCATTCCATTGCCGAGTCAATCTTCAGTCCTTCGCGGGCACCACGTCGTCCTACATCCATCCGATGGTACCTCACACCTCAAGGTCTTCAGGCACTGAGGGGATACAAACGAAGTCTTGAGAAAGCAGAACTTCCTATACCCCCCATACTAAAAGAAATACACTCACTGTAACTTCTTTCCGCAGTTGGAACAGTATATTGAATTTATAGGGAATTTTTCTCCGCAGTTTGAGCATGTCTTTTTCTGAAGGAGTGCTTGGAGAGCATTACACGCTTTTCGTGCAGATTCTGCTACCTCTTCGTCTCCTAAGGCTTCTGTTACGTATGGTATTGAGGACGGATCGCCGATGCCCATTTCTGCAAGACACTGGATCGCGTAGATTCCGTATATCTTCCCCATGAGATCGTCAGTTTGTACAAGAGCGTTGAGAGGAGTGATCGACGATGGATCACCTACTTGCTTTTCGGCAAGAGAAGCTAGAGCATGGGCAGATGCAGAGCGTACGGACTCGTCCCCCGTGGTAAGAGCTCTGTTTAAAGGTGTGATAAGCGATGTATCAACGATGCCCATTTTGACAAGGTTTGCGACTGCGTGTGCAGCCATGTTCTTTGCAGAATCGTCTCCTTCTTGTAATACTCTTTTCAGTGATGGCAGTGAGGAAACATCGCCTACTCCTATCCCTGCGAGAAAACTCAGTGCGTAGGCAGCTGCTGATTGGAGATACTTGTTATCCTCTTCTAATGCATTGTTAAGAAGAGGTATCGAGGATTTATCTCCTTTTCCAGCATCGGCAAGCTGTCCAAGCGCGTAGGCAGCATTGGTCTTTTCTTTATCGGTGCCGGTTTCGAGTATAACGTTTAATTTCTCTATGTTTTCGGCCCTCTTTAGAAGCTCTGCCAATGGATTGCCTAGGGGTATGGAATCTCGGACGGATTTTTTCGCCTGAACGCCCATTCTTCTCAGTGCTCCTCGTGCATTTATCCGTACATATACATTGCGGTCTTCGAGAGCCTTTTTCAAAGGAGCAATCGAGGATTCGTCCTTGATGTCATTTTCTGCGAGGGATGCAAGCACATACGCTGCGTTGATCCGTACACCTTCCTCTGTATCGCTCAATGCATTGTTCAAATACGGTAACGACGATGAATCTGCGATGCCTTTCTTTGCAAGATCTGCAAGCGCTACCATAGCCTGTATTCTTGTTTCTAGATCGTTGTGAGTTATTAAAGCATTTAATCCACAAATATCTCTATTATTTCTCATTTTTCTGATATCTGATTGTTTCATAGCGAAATCCTCTGTTTTCACAATTTATTTCCACAGCTACTGCAGTACATCGAATCTGGAGGATTCTCATGTCCGCAAGACGGGCATTCGCCTTTTTCTTGGGAAGAAGATCCCATTATTTTTTGGATCTCCTTAAAGGCATTTCGAGCAGCTCTTGCTATTTCATACTCAGGATCTTCTTTATATACGGTATCAAGAACAGAAAGTGAAGAACGATCTACTATCCCTTTCTGCGCCAAGAATCGAAGCGTATCAATGGCAAATCCTCGTGCATACATGTTTGCTGGCGAATGTGCATAGTTATTCTGCAATACTTTGTGCAGATACGGAATAGACGAGGAATCTCCCACACCTATTTGCACAAGCCGTACAAGTGTAAGAGCGGCATTGCTCCTCACATACGGATCTGTATCATTCAGTGCACGGTTGAGAGGCGGTATAGAAGAACTGCTTCCTATCCCTTTTTCAGCAAGATCTGCAAGCGCTAAAGAAGATTCAAATCTGATCATAGTGTCTTCATGAGCAAGCGCTTCATTCAATCCTCTAATATCCCCGTTATTTCGTAATTGCTCTATTTTCGGTTTCCGAGAAAATAACCCCATACTCTATTTTCTCATTCGTGTATTTATATAATTTTCTGAGAGAATTAAGAGGATTAATGTTAATATGGAATTAAAGTAACTAAATAGTGTTAAATAAAAAGAAAAATCAAGAAAAAAAAGTAAATTTATATATTTTTATACACTATTTCCCATTTTAAAAGGTAAATATGAGTATTTCTATCTCTTAGTATTCTCAAGACCTTTTAGTGTGCAGTGCATTGAAATGTTCTAAAGAGGTGGCTACCCTCCTTTTTTTCAATGGTGTCCTATTGTAACGTAAAAACCAAAAAGCTTTTAAAGAAGAAAGGGAAAGAAAAAGTAGTAATCGGGGTCTGATCTCAATTGATTGACGAAAAAATAGTGTTAGAAATTGTGTCTCTGATAATCCTTCTATTCCTCTCAGGGCTATTTTCGAGTTCTGAAACAGCATTTACTCATATTAGTCTTTTAAGAATCAAACATTTAGCTGCAGGGGGGGATAAAAGAGCTAAAACACTTGAAAAACTAAAAAAAGATCCCGAAAAAACAATAACGACAATTTTGATAGGTAATAATCTGGTCAATGTCTCTGCTTCATCAATAGCAACCGCACTGGCAATAGATATCTTTGGACAGAAAGGAGTGGGAATCGCCGTAGGAGTAATGACATTTCTCATTCTTGTCTTCGGTGAGATCACTCCAAAAAACTACGCAATACGAAATGCAGAAAAACTCATCCTCTTTGTATCTCCTCTTCTCAATATCCTTTCAAAAATTTTTTATCCAATACTTTTGGCATTTACAGGATTATCTAACATTTTTTTAGGAAAAAGTGCCAGAAAAGATACTATTTTTACTGAAGAGGAGATTAAAACACTTATTAATGTGAGTGAGGAGCAGGGAGCTATTGAGGAAGATGAAAAAGAGATGATAACGAGCATATTCGAGCTGGAGGACACGAGAGTGAAGGAGATCATGATCCCCCGAGTTGATATGGTGTGTGTGGAGGCCGATGAAACACTGGATGAGATCTTGACCAGAGCAATAGATGCGGGCTATTCCAGGCTTCCCGTTTATAAAAAGAAGATAGACAATGTCATAGGAATACTATACATAAAAGACCTATTGAAACATCTGCAAAACGGAAATTCCGGTGTATGTGCAGGAAAAATTAAAAGAAAGGCGTATTTTATACCAGAAACAAAAAGAGCCGATGATCTTCTTAAAGAAATGCAGAGAGAAAGAGTGCATATGGCAATTGTCATCGGAGAGTACGGTGGAGTTACAGGACTGGTAACCCTGGAAGACCTCCTCGAAGAGATTGTGGGAGAGATATTTGACGAGTACGATATCGCAGAGGAGGAGATACTCCACCTGGATGAAAATACTGCCATCGTGGATGCGCGTATCCCCATGGATGAGTTGAACGAGGAGATGAGATTAGCCCTTCCGACAGAGCCCGTTGATACGTTGGCAGGATTCATGATGGAAAACCTCGATAAGGTGCCTGAAGAGGGAGAAGAGATAGAGTATGATGGGAATATGTTTATTATTGAGAGAATGGAAGAAAAAAAGATCGTACAGGTGCGAATAATTAAGTCCAGTCAGTAAGCTTTTTTTGTGTACGCTGTTCCTGCAACAAGTCCGAATTTCTCATCCAGAACTCCAACGGGATCTCAAATCGTTCAGCAACCCTTTCAAGTGCTTTTTCAAGGGTATCAAACGTCAATGGTTCCTGTTTCATAGCATTTCTCACGTTCTCGCGGACGTGCCACACGCCTATTGGCATGATATAGCCTGGATGTGCCTCTCTCATCACGATGACAGTAGCCTGTCGCCGTTCCTTCCTCAGCCGCTCCAGTGTGGCCAGTCGTGCCGAGTAGTAGCATCCCCCAATTTTCGCGTAGGTGGTCCTTCCATTGTGGTGTTCATAGTCCGAGTAAAGGACAAAGTTCGACTGACTCTTGTTCCATAGTGTCCCCGGATACCAGGTTTCCATTGACTCGTAGCTCCACGCATCGGGGATCATGAGAATCTCAAATCGGTTATCGAGAAACTCAGACTCGTATACACGGTACTCGTTGATTAGGGGGTATCCTTTCACTTCTTCCCGTAGATCCTTGCTGAGCATGTCATCTACCGCTGTGATACTCCATCGCGTGGGTACAAGCTTTCTGTTCTTATCAACGCCGAAGGATCCAAGGCTGAATGCTTTCTGGATTGAGGATACCGGAACTCCACGTTCATACAGCATACGCACTGCATCCTTTGACTTCAAATCCGTGTCATAGTGGCATTTCTCCATCTTCCTGTTCCAGTACGTGTTATCGATGCTGAAATCTCTCATTGGTGCCGAGGCACCGAAGGGTTGCACTTCATCGCTCATGATCGTTGCACGTTTTGGTTTCTTTGAGAGGTTCATCTCCGAATCCACCGATTTATCGGCGAGTGCGATTTCCCTCGTTTTTTCCACTAAGTTGTTCCTATCCTTCACGTTTACTCTGTGCATCCCTCGAATGAGCTTGATTCTAAAATCCGCAATTTCTTCGATACTCTTGCCAAACCACCGTTCAGGGGAGTCAATAATAGAAGTATCTCCTCGCTCTGGTGGAAGCATCGGGCCAATGTACACGTTAGGATATCCAATTCGCCCCACAAAGACGCTCGGCGGTGAGCTCCCATCGATATCTTTTTTGTCCATTAATTTATATTTAGAGTGGAAGTTGAGATTGACAAGAATGGGACATTTTGATTTGCCGCAAAGCATTCTGCTTCCTTTGCATAGAACACACTTATTCTTTTGTAATTTTTTATTTTTACTGATTAATTCATTTTTTTGCACAACTTTTTTGGCAAACTTCATTGTGATACAGTACTACTCATAGAATGATAAAAATGTATCGTTGCTGCCTCAATCCTCCACCCAGTCCCACGATGCCCAGGTCTCCCGTCCATTAGTCTCGAGGGTATTGGTACATCGCCCGCAGAAAAACTGCCGTTTATTATCGATATCATGTTGGTCTGAAGAGAAGTTCATCACGCAATCTCTTTTTTTACAATGATCGAGTCCAAAGGTGTGCCCCAGTTCATGAACAGCTTCTTTTATCGTTCGCTCGAGGAGTTTGACGGATCGGGCCCGATATCGCTTTAGTCTGCAGATAGAAACCACGGCAATAGAGTTATCTGCCTGCCCGTACAGCTCGACGTATGGTGGATCGAAGATGTCGACATCCGTCAAGACCAGTACCTTCCCAATATCTTTACCCGAGACTCGTTTCACCTTACTCTTCATCTCCCTCCCAAGATCGAAGAAGGGACCTGTGGCATACTTCCCCACGTTCTCATTGTACGCCTGATGCGGGATGGTTAGCGGCTTTTCTGGTATAAGTTGACAGGAAAGATTCACGTTCGCCTTTTTAAAGGATTTTTCTATACCGTCCATCACCTTCTCAATGAATAACATCCTGTTTCGTCGAATCACACCCATACCGGAAGGAACAATACCCACAATCATATCGGCACCTGTCATTTCACCACGAGAATCGAACATTTCGCAAACCGTATCACTTCCTGAGCGGTACTTCCCAACAATAACCGTCTCACGCCTGTCTCACCATGTTCTCCCAAGACGATGAGATCGATCCGCTCATCCATTGCCAAAAATACCACTTCGTCAGGAGGCTCACCGACACGAATAAAGGGGTTTATCATGACCCCCTGATCCTCTGCCTGTTCCTCTGCGTGTGTGAGTAGTTTCTCTGCCTCAGCTTTGTTGTGGGGGGTCTCTTTTTCTATGACCGTCACCACGTATACTTCCGAATTCGCGAGTTTTGCGAGCTCTATGGCTTTATTCAATGCTTTTTTTGCAAGATCAGAATTATCCATTGCGACAAGTATCTTCTTATACATGTGACCACTACCTTACCTCTGTATCGAGCCTTTTAAAAATTTCTCTTTTGAGAGGAGCAATCTCCCCATTTTCTGCAGAGATCTTCAGTGGGATATCGGAGGCTGATGCTAGATCCGTCTTGTTCTGGCATACAATTATCGGGATTTCCATTGTTTTTATATCTTCTAGTAAATGACGCTGCTCTTCAAGAGGATAGCCGCATGTTTCCGAGGGATCTACCATGAAGACAATTAAATCGGCGAGATGTCGCAGTGACAACGCGGCCTTCAGTTCTATCCTATTCCGCTCATCGAACGGTCTGTCCAACAGGCCAGGCGTGTCGATCACTTGTATTTTCGTATGTCTGTACTCAAAGTATCCAAGGTTGATTCCCTTTGTGGTAAAGGGGTAACTCTGGACCTCAGGCTGTGAGCCAGTAAGATGGTACAGAAGTGTCGATTTCCCCACATTGGGCATGCCGGCGATAACAATTGTGTAGCAGGATTTTACCTGGGGTAGTGTCTTGAGCGCCTCTCTCGCCGAGTTGAGAAACTCCATATTGTCTTCAATTCGTTTTAGTATGGAGTTGTACCGTCCATACGCTTGCCTCCTGAGACTGTCTAATCTATCGACATCCCTTGTTCTCTTCATCTTTCGTAGTATCTCACCTCGTACTTTTTTTATCGTCCTCATCGCCCAGCTGAGCGCTCCTATGTTGTGTTTCAACTCATCCAGTCCGACAGTTGCGTCGATCATTTCCTGATAAAAGGGGGTGAGATGATCAAAGGTGGGATACCTCTCTACCACCTTCTCCAGCATGGAGTTGATTACCTGCGAAGCTACATTTACCCGTGTCATCTCTTTATTTCTCACTTTGATTCCAACGGGGAGATTTCTTTTTGGGAAATTGACACGTGATGCTCTTCTAAAGGCTTTATTTATTATTTCTTCTCTTTTAATTATTGGAATATTTCTGAACATTATAAGAGGGGTATGTGCTCGATACAATAAAAAGGTTGTGAGGTGGCCCGATGCCAGTAACTCTCTTTCTCCTTTTCCTCGTACGTTACATAATCAATATACATGTGGTAGGTATTGATCAAAAATACAAATGGTAATGTAAAGAAAGGTGCAATTGTTGTTGGTACCTACATTATTTATATAGATCTATCCCCCATGGCCGCTCTTACATCTGATAAGGAACTTCTCATAGTGGATGCAATTCTTGAATGTGTGGCAGGAGCAGGACTGATACTCTTGGTAATCCCCACAATGCTAAGTATCTTGATACTGCTAGGTGGGTAGATCATCCCATAGGCAACATGAACCCTCCAGAAGGACATTGTGTAGAGTAATCCGTCCTATATACCCTTGAACGTTGGACCGATGTGCCGGGGAAAATGAACAGAAACTATTAAAAAGGAGTGTTTCTCAGATACCGACATGAGACAACGGATAGAGATCGTCCAGGGGGACATCACACAACAGGAAGTAGACGCCATAGTAAACGCAGCAGACAGATCCCTCCAAGAAAATGGGGGGATAAACGAGGCGATCCACCGTGCTGCAGGTCCTGGACTTCGTGAAGAGTGCAGAGAGCTCAATGGATGCGGTACCGGCGAAGCAGAAATCACAAAGGGGTATGAACTGCCCGCAAAACATGTGATTCATACGGTTGGTCCTGTATGGGATGGTGGTAACAACGGTGAAAGTGAAGCGTTGGCACGATGCTACAGGAACTCCTTCTCCCTTGCAGGAAGGTATAACCTCAAAACGATTGCATTTCCAGCCATCAGTACAGGTACTTACAACTTCCCTCTCAAAAAAGCAGCTAGAATCGCACTTGAAGAAGCAAAAAAATTTTTAGAAAGGAACAACGAAATGGAGAAAGTCGTATTTGTCTGTTTCGGGGAAGAGATGTATAAATGTTATAAGGACGTACTGGAAAAAGTTTTTGAGTAATACCGAGATATACTACACTTCCAGTACACCATACCCCCTCAGTCTCAGATACACAATTCCTACAAAAAATACGAGCGTCAGAGAAAGAAACACGCCATCTTTCACGCTGAACTTCAGGTCGCGATAAAAGGTTCTGTATGGTCTGCCGAAGGCTCTCGTCTCGATAGCAATAGCGAGCTCCTGTGCCAGCTGTATTGATTTCACAATTAGCGGCACGAGGATAGGAATGTACTTCCGCATCTTCTCAAGAATGTTACCCTTCTCCAGCTCAAGTCCACGAGCTTTCTGGGCATCGGTAATAGATTTCGCAAGACTCGCGAGTGTAGGCACATATCGTAGTGCAATAGTGATGGTGAGTCCGTACTCATAGGGGAGTTTCATTTTTACCAGTGCGAGCACGAGATCTCGCTGTTCCGTGGTCATGAGCAGTAAGAAGGTCGAGAGGATCATGGCAAGCACACGAAACCCCATGGCAAGCGCCATCATGATATTCACATCCTTGATCTTGAGTTTCCATACCTGATAGAGGACAATTCCCTTCTCACTCCCTAGAAGGATCCAGAGAAGCATGATCATGAGCACGAAGGGTACCATAGGTCTGAGTAGCGAGAGCACTCGTTTCACTTCTATCTTCCCACCTACTCTGAGCAAGAGGAGAAGCGAGAAGAACAGTACGCCGAGAACAAGTGGGTGGTTGAAAAGGATACAGACGACGAAGAGTACCAATGAGAGGACGATTTTGGGTCGTGGATCGAGCCTGTGGAGCAGTGAGTCCCGTGGAAGAAACATCGTGTAGTTAATCACGCATACCCCCCCATTTTCTGTAGAGTTCATCCGGATCGAATACCACACCGAGCCCCAGTATCTTGGAGAGTTTTGCGATCTCCGGAAGTTCGAGTCGTGTCTCCTCAAGCAGTTCCTCATTGCGAAATATCTCCTGTGCAGTGCCATTGGCGATAATTTCTCCCGATTTCATCAACACGAACCGCTCGCAGAGATCCGCGATCAACTCCATATCGTGTGAGATCGCGATCAGTGTCTTCCCCTGAGCCTGAAGATCCTTCACGATCTCCATGAGTTTTCTCGCATTTTTGAGATCGAGACCCGACGTGGGCTCATCGAGGATGAGTATCTGCGGATCCATGACGAGAACCGATGCCAACGCCAGTCGCTGTTTCTCTCCCCCTGAGAGGTTGAACGGGTGGGTATCTCTGTACTTCGCAAGATCCGTCTGGTTCAACACATCCGTCACTCTCTCATCAATATTGTCCATCTGCAAGTTCTCGGGACCGAACCGTACCTCCTCCTCAACGCTCGCTGCGAATATCTGATGCTCTGGATTCTGGAACACAAACCCCACAGTCCGAGCAATCTCAGCGACGCTCATCTCGGCGGTGTCCTGTCCATTGAGGCGTATTTTTCCCGATTTGGGTCGCAGAAGCCCCATCACATTCTTCACGAGCGTCGTTTTCCCCGATCCATTCTCACCGAGAATTCCCACAGATTCACCGCTACGGATCTCTAGGTGGATATGGCTCAGGCTGAATCCTGCGTCTTCATACGCATAGCAGAGATCAACTACGTTCAACATTCAATGCCTCCAATGCCTCTGTGACCGAGAGAAAAATATCATCGGTGTATCCATCCTGGATAAGACGGTTGGAAAACTCCACAAGTCCAGGGACTCTCACACCCATCTCTTTTAGTGCCTCTGACTCCCTAAATACTTCCTTTGGCGTACCGTAATTCGCAATCTGCCCTTCGTGAAGAATCATGATCCTATCTGCAGCGCTGATATAGTTCGTTTCGTGTTCTACCACGACGACAGTCATTCCCTCTCTGTTCAGTTTTTGGATAATCTTGAATATCTCCACTCTGCTCCGAGGATCTAAATTACTCGTGGGCTCATCAAGTACCAATATCTCCGGTTTCATGGTGAGGAGAGAGGCAATGGCGACCTTCTGCTTCTCACCGCCGGAGAGCTTGTGCGGAAATGCCCCCCGAAACTGTTCCATTCCCACCAGCTCCAGCGCCCATGAAATTCTCGTACCTATCTCCTCCCGCGAGATACCGAGATTTTCAGGGCCGAAGGCCAGCTCCTCCTCGACGGTCATGGAAAAGAGCTGTGATTCCGGATTTTGGAGAATCAGCCCTACTTTTTCTGAAAGTTCATGAACTTCTTTCTCTTCGATATTCTCTCCATCGATATATATCTCCCCAGACAACTCTCCCTGAATCGTTTTGGGAATGATCCCCTCCATCATCAAGCACAGCGTAGATTTGCCGGAACCAGAGGGGCCCGAAATGCCGAGAAATTCTCCCTCTTCTACGGTGAAGGTGAGGTCCTGAAGCGCGTAATCCTCGCTTTTTGAATACCGGAATGAAACATTCTGAAACCGTATCATGTACACAGAATTGGATAGAACATTTATAAAAGTAGGTCTGAGTACTCATTTTTGGGAGTTACCTATATAACGATCTCGCCATACTATAGTACTATGTCGCTCGCGATTATCAATGGAGATATATTTGGTACGAGTGAGACAGCACTGTACGTAGAGAACGGCAGGATAAAAAAAGTGGGGAACGTGGAAAAACTCATCGAAAATGATACAGTAGTGATAGATGCGGAGGAAAAAACGGTTATTCCAGGATTTTTCGATGCGCATACACATTTTGCGGCCATGGGGACGAGGATGGAGGCGGATGTCTCGGAGTGTGAAAGTATCGACGAGATACTTGGGCTAATAGACGAGAAAGGACTCAATGCTGTTCACGGCTGGGATGAAACGTCATTGGGGGAAGATCGATACATCCACCGAAAAGATCTGGACGTATTTGACTTCCCCGTGATCGCGTACAGAGTCTGTGGACATCTGGCCGTACTGAACTCTGCAGCAATAGAAAAGATCGATGTAGACGAGCTCGATCCAGCATTCTACAACCTTGAGACAGGAAGGTTCAGAGAGGATACCCTCTCTGCAATCTCGAAAATTTTTCCGAAAACAGTTGCCGACTACGCGACGGGGATAGAACATGCCACAGAACAGGCGTACTCACTCGGTGTGACAAGTGTTGTAGACACGGTGAATCCTCATGTCTTCAGGACGTACCAGCGAGTGGAAAACGCAGGAACCCTTGGAGTACGTGCCCATCTCTACATGAAGGCAAAGTATATCGATGATGTAGTACGTACAGGCCTTTCACGGATAGGATCGGAAAAACTACGGTTTAATGGGATTAAAATATTTACCGATGGATCCTTGGGAGCGAAAACAGCTGCGCTCTCATTTCGCTACAAAGATTCTGAGAAAAATGGAGATCTTCTCTACACGTCCGAAGAACTCACAGCATTGGTACAGAAAGCCGAGGAGCACGAACTCCAGGCGATGATCCACTGTATCGGCGATAGAGCGATTATGCACGTACTCGATGCTGTGGAACGTGTAGCAGGAACGATGAGACACAAAATAGAACACGTCGAAATCACTACGGAAAAAATCCGTGAAAGAATCAAAACATTGAATATTCCCTGCTCCATACAACCAAATTTCCTCAAATGGTCCGAAAACATGTACATTAAAAGACTCGGGGAGAAAGCCCGACTGAACAACCGAATAAAAGCGATGAAAGAAAAAGGAATTGCAATGGGGTTTGGATCAGACTGTATGCCATTCTCACCGCTCTTCGGCATACAGTGGGCAGTGAACGATCCCTACGGAGAAGGAATATCCGTGGAAGATGCAATACAGTACTACACTGAAGGAAGTGCGTACCTCGCATACAGAGAGCACGATCTTGGAACGATCGAACAGGGGAAACTTGCAGATCTCGTTATTCTCTCAGGAAATATTGCATCTGAGAACATACAGAACGTACGTATAGACACTACGATTTTTAACGGGGAGATTGTTTTTGAAGAAGGGAAGACCAGACATTGAGTAGAGGAATGGGTTGTACGCTAGTTCAGGAGAGGTAGTTATTCCTCCAGTTCTGCTTCCTCTTCCAGCATGATCGGTATTCCCTCCTCAATCCGATATTTTCGTCCACACTCGTTGCACACAATTTTATTTTCCTTCTCATCGAGATGGACGTCTCCCTTGCAAACAGGGCACGCCAGAATATCTATCAGCTCTTTCTTCATTTTATCCTCCTCCGACAATCGTTCCTGTGATTAAAACCTCAATAAAGGCGGCTATCAAGAGTAACGCCGCAATAAACGGGAGTATTCTTTTCACCTCAAGAAAGAACGCTTTGAATTTTGCGTCTTCTGTAGACCCTCCCTTGAATATTGACACAATCGTCCCGATAATCAGATATCCAAACTTTAATCCGAGCCCTATTGAAAGGAAAATCGCGGGAAGTTCCACAATTCCATGAGGCGCAATCCCGGCGATGAGATAGCCAGCACCCTCACTCTCTATCGTGGTTCCTGCAACAATGCCCACCATAAATCCGTTTACTAAAGCAGCAAATATGGGGAATAAGCCGAGAACAGCACCTAAAAAGATGGAAAGAAACGATACGAGAAGATTGTTAAGGAAGACAAAAAGAATTTTTCCGGGAACATTCAAATTTTCAAAAAGGGAAAACTTTTCTTCCAGTGCATGAAGAAGCGGAGACTCATCGGGCTCTCCTATAGCGGGATCCTGGAGATATGTGACGTATCCCACAATAGAACCGAGAATAAAAAGAATAACACCTACCAGGACAAAATTTCTGTTTCTTCGGATGATGCTCATGAGTACGTTCTTTTTAAAGAACTTCATAGATACTCTCAGATGCTTTTCTTTTAAAATGTTCCGGTACGGTTACTCACTAATGTAATAGAACTCTCCTGTATTTTTTTGTTTCCTGTCCAGTCGTGATTCCTGCTTATTTGCTCTAGGTCGTTTGGTATCGGGATCTCGTCGGAAGGTAATACCCACATCCTTCAGAAATCTGTTCATTCCCTCTCTCATCGCGAGGGGTGGGGAGGCGTGACCGTCGGTCCCGGGTTCACCAGCGAACACGATTGTTCTATCAGAGATATAGTCCACGCTGACAATATCATGTTCCACCACCATCGCACATTTTTCAGCATTTTCTATCCTTTTTCGCACGATATTCGTCATCGACAGTCGTTGTTCTATATCGAGGTACGCAGATGGCTCGTCCAGGAGATAGATGTCAGCCTCCTGTGCAAGACACACTGCTATCGCTACCCTCTGCAGTTCACCGCCAGATATCTCCTCAATATGACTGTCCAGCACCTCTTCAAGACTCAGAGGCTCCATGATCTCATGTTGAAAGTAGCCAGAGTCCGTCCCTGAGACGGATCGGAGAAGCTGTCTCACCGTGCCGTCAAAATCTCTCTTGATATACTGGGGTTTATAAGAGACAGTCAGTGTCGTATCCATGTCAGTGTTGTCGGGTTTTTCTACACCGGCAAGCATTTTTATAAATGTAGATTTTCCTGTGGCGTTTGGACCAATGATTCCAATGATTTCCTTTTTGTGCAGCGCACCGCTGTCCACCTTCAGTGAAAACCCCTCAAACGCCTTTACGAGTTCAGGATACGTTAAAATTTCTTTTCCTATGGGTGTTCTACTTTCTCCTCGGAGGTCGAAATCGATGCCTTGCGATCTAAACCGTACATTTTCATCTTTAAGATAGCCCCTGAGATAGGCGTTGATCCCCACCCGTACACTCATCGGCGAGGAAACAACGCCATAGACACCGGGTTTCCCATAGAAAATATGTACATAATCACTTAGATAATCAAGTACCGCCAGATCGTGCTCCACAACAATCACGGTTTTCTCCTCAGCGAGATCACGAATACTCCTCGCTACATTAAGCCGCTGATATATATCCAGATATGACGAAGGTTCGTCGAAGTAGTACACCTCTCCCTCCCGTGAAATGGCAGCAATGATAGCAAGCCGCTGAAGTTCACCCCCTGAAAGCTTCTCTATCTCCCTGTTCAGGCAGCTTTCCATATCAAGTTTTTTTATGAGTACTTCGGAGACTCCCCTCTCGTCTGTCCGTTCTAATATCTCCTCTGCAGTACCTGATACCATTTTTGGGGTCTTATCGATATACTGAGGTTTCACTACAGCGTTGATTCCACTTTCCAGTTTCTCAAAGTATGCCTGTAACTCACTCCCTCTGAAGTACTCACGTACCTTCTCTTCGTCGAGAGTTGTGGTATTCCAGTCGCCGAAGTTCGGCACAATTTTTGAGGAGAGAATCTGCAGCGCTGTAGTTTTTCCGATGCCGTTGCTCCCTATAATTCCAAGTACCTGGTGTTCCTTTGGGATTGGGAGCCTGTAGAGTCTGAAAGCGTTCTTGCCGTACTGGTGAACAGGCTCTTCCAATTCCTCGGGAAGGTTTTCAATATGGATTGCGTCAAAGGGACATTTGTGTACGCAGATACCGCATCCCACACAGAGCTCCTCAGATATTACCGGTTTTTTCGTTTCTTCATTGACAGTAATTGTTTCATCGCCCATTCTAACTCGAGGACAGTACTTTATACACATATAATCGCATTTTTCTGGTTTACACTTGTCAAAATTGATAACAGCAATCCTCATAACCCCACCTAAAAAAAGAAAAAAAGAATTAATTGCACCAGTACCAGCTTAGAACGGTCGTGGAGAAGGTGTCTGTGTCCAGATCGTAGACAACTCTCAGCCTCACCCGCATGTGGGGGCAACAGTAGGTAGAACAGCAGGGGTCGTAGCAGGGACCACATGAAGAACTAGTGCAGGTGCTGCTCGAACCACACGTAGTGCAGTCTGTATCAAAGTAGATGAACAGGTTGTAGTACTGCGTCGTGGCGTTTGTACTGGCATTGTACGTTGGATCGCCACTAGCTTCGATATCCACACAGCTGATACCGCAGCCGATACACTGGGCGATTACATCCTCCAGATCTTTTACCTCTTCACTTGTCTGTCCAAGCTGTGCGTTCAGTTCATCGATTGTACTTTTGTACTGATCTATCCACGTTTTATACTTCTCTACTGAGTTATTGAGCGAGGCGACCTCCGCTTCGAGATCGTCTATCTCAGCGTTCTTTTGTGTCAGTTCGTCTTCTTTCTCCTTCTTCTCCTCTTCCAGCGTACTGACCTCTGTTTGAAGATCTGTTACCTGAGAAGAAAGCTGTGTCTTTTCTGTCTGAAGTCCTTCTATTTGACTATTGAGCGTAGATATTTGATCCGTAAGCGTCTTTCGTTCCAGAAGAAGAGAATCCTTCTGGTCTTCAAGACTTTCGAAGCTTGTTTTCAATGATTGGTAATTGGAATTGACATCAGAGTAACGCATGGCAAGATATGCTGCTCCAAAGAGTGAGGCGACAAGGAATATCGAAAGTATAATGGATATAATTGGCCATATATCGTTGCCCTTCGACGACTTCCCTTTCAGTTTCTCTATCTCTTCTCTCTGTTTTTTCGCGATCTTTTTCCAATAATTTTCTTTCTTTTCTTCTGCCATAGGAATCCTCTTTATACCAATACTATAGAAACTACTATAAAAAGTTTTCTATAACATTAGTTATTATTATTGTTAAGCAATGTTGTAAGTTAAAAACCAGCAGAAAAGCCACCACATAAGGAACGAAAATACTCCTCCTTTGATTACACTAGTTTTTCCTCCAAGTCTTTCGACATTCACACCGACAAGAGGGACGAGATATGAAGTAGCGTAGAAAATTCCTACCGCTACTACGAGAATCAGATAACTCGACATCCCTTTTAACACAACGCCTGAAATAATACCTGTGAGTATCCCTGTTGCGCAGAAAATTAATGAGGATTTGTTTTTGTCATTCATTATCTCACCGAATCATTCTTCATGACAATCTTTAAAAAGGTTTTGTATGTAGAATCTGTATGTATTCCTTTGATATTAAGGTTATTGTCCAAGAAATGAAGGACGCCTCCATAATAAATATGAGAATACAGAAGGTATATCAGAGAAACTCAGAATTTAGATTTAAATTACACGGAGGTGGAAGAAAAGACCTGATCATTAAAGCGGGAGAACGTATCCATCTAACACGATATCCGAAGCCGGGCCCAAGAAATCCCTCTGGTCTGGCAATGTACCTGAGAAAGAAGCTACAAAACTTAAAAATACTTGATCTCAGACAGATAAACTTCGACCGAATTGTGGAAGTGGATATCGGTCTCGACGACACAATATACCATCTTATCGCAGAACTTTTTGGAGAGGGAAACCTCATTTTGACAGATCCGGAATATGAAATTCTTACATCGTGGAAGAAACACCACAAACGGGAGATATACGTGGGGGATCATTACGAGTTTCCGGAGAGTAACGACATTTTCACAGGATTCGAGCTGGAGGAGACGGACAGAGAGATCGTGAGAGTTTTGGCGTCAGACTATAACCTCGGCAGCATCTACGCCGAAGAACTGTGCCGGCTTGCAGATATCGATAAACACACTCCCGCAAAGGAGGTTGACAGGAAAACATTGAGGGAAGGAATACAAAAACTCGAGTCACTTGAAAAAAAGGTCACTGTGGTGAATGGAACGATCTACCCATATGAACTATCAACGGTTGAGGGGGAGACTAGGGAATATTACGATAGTTTAAATGAAGCTTTTGATGAAATTTATGCAAAAAAAGAGCTTAAAAAAGAGAAAAGTTCTGAAAAAAGAAAATTAGAAAAAAAAATAGGAAAATACGAGAGGATCGCGTCATCTCAAAAAAACGCCATTAAAGGATTCGAAGATGCGATCACAACAAATAAAAGGATTGGGGATCTGATCTACCTTCATTATCAGGAAATCGAGACAATTTTGGACGCAATAGCAAAGGCCCGAGAGAACAATCATAGTTGGGAGGAGATCCGAGAAAAGGCGAAAGAAAACAAATACATCGACGATCTGACTCCAAAAAAATTGACACTCACTTTTGAAAAAACATTCATCATCGATCTCACCAAAACGATACCGGAAAACGCAGAAATATACTATGAACAATCGAAGAAGGCGAAAGAAAAGCTGGAAGGTGCTAAAAAAGCTCTAAAAAATACAAAAAAGAAAATAAAATCTCTTAAAGAAGGAGAAATTCTTGAAAAAGAGGTAGAAGTGAAGAAAAGAAGAAAAAGAGAATGGTATGAAAAATTCAGATGGTGCTTCTCCAGCGACAACCATCTCATACTTGGAGGAAAAGACACAAAAACAAATGAAATGCTGGTAAAAAATTATATGGAATCAACGGATCTCTACCTCCACGCGGATATCCATGGTGCTCCCCATGTCATTATAAAAGATGGGCAGGAGGCCTCCGAAAATACAGTGGATGAGGCTGCTATCTTCGCAGTTTCCTTCTCCAAGGGATGGAAGGAGAAGATTGCCGGCCTCGATGTGTACTGGGTGTACCCAGAACAGGTAACAAAGTCTCCGCCCGCTGGAGAGTATCTCCCTACGGGAGCATTTTTTATCGAAGGTGAGAAAAATTTCCTCACCAAAATGCCATTATCACTAGCTATTGGAAAATATAAAGATAAAGTGATGTGTGGTCCTCCTTCTGCTGTAAAAAAGCACTGTGAGAATTACGTTGAGATATCACAAGGGGGAAAAAGGAAGGAAGCCCTCGCAAAACAGATTTCAGAGGCTATTGATCACCACAACCTTGATGAGATTATCCAAGTGCTCCCGTCAGGAAGATCACGAATAAAGAAAAAATCGTGATAGGGTGTGGAAAACTTTTTTAAAATAACCAAGGAAGTAATGACAAGGAGATGATACCATGGACAACTTATTGATACTAGGACCAGTAATTAGTTTTATAGGTCTTCTATTTGCTGGATACCTAACTAGAAAAGTGTATAAGTATGATAAAGGTACTGAAAAGATGAAAGAGATTTCTGATGCGATTCACAAAGGAGCAATGACCTTTTTGAACAAGGAGTACAGGGTACTTGTGTTCTTTGTCCTCGTGGTTTGTGTCGCGCTGGCCATTGCGATAGATCCGAGGATTGCGGGGGCATTCATAGTCGGTGCAGTGTTTTCAGCACTTGCAGGGAACATAGGGATGAGAATCGCCACTGCGTCCAATGCACGAACTGCTCAGGCTGCAAAGGAAAAAATAGGAAAGGGACTGACCATTGCGTTCTCCAGTGGTGCTGTGATGGGACTCTCCGTCGTGAGCCTCGGTCTTCTCGGTGTCTCAGTGCTGTACATAGTACTTGGAGATCCAGACTTAGTTTATGGATTTGGATTTGGAGCATCATCGATCGCACTTTTTGCACGAGTCGGAGGAGGAATCTACACGAAGGGTGCCGATGTTGGGGCCGATCTCGTTGGCAAGGTAGAAGCGGGTATTCCTGAAGACGATCCGCGAAATCCTGCAGTAATTGCGGATAACGTAGGAGATAATGTGGGAGACGTTGCAGGAATGGGTGCTGATCTGTTTGAGAGTTACGTGGATTCCATCATTGTCTCTATGGCCATCGGTGTCTCAGGACTGACTATTGGGGGAAAGTATTTGAGTGACGAACTCGTCATCCTCCCAATGCTCATCGCAGGAATAGGAATTATCTGTGCGATTATTGGAACGTTCTTTGTGAGGGGAGGAGAAAAAGAAAAGCTACACACCTCGTTAAACATGGGGATATTCTCATCTTCATTACTCACTGCGATCTTTTCAGGGGTAGCGATTTACTATCTCACAGGAGTTCTGGAGATATTCTACGCTGCCTTGGCAGGACTCGTTGTGGGAATTGTAATAGGCCTCGTCACAGAGTACTACACCTCACATAATTACTCGCCGACACGAGGCATCTCTGAAGCCGCCAAGACGGGAGCTGCTACCACTATTATAGAAGGGATAGCTGTTGGAATGCTCTCTACACTGATACCAATACTTACTGTCTCGGCAGCGATTATTGTCGCATACCATTTCGCAGATCTGTACGGAATTGCAATCGCTGCTGTTGGAATGCTCTCCACGCTGGGAATCACCCTCGCCACGGATACCTACGGACCCGTAGCAGACAATGCTGCGGGAATATCGGAGATGGCAGGTCTTGGAAGCGAAGTGAGAGAACGAACGGAAGCACTTGATGCAGTAGGGAACACTACAGCTGCAATAGGGAAGGGATTCGCTATAGGATCCGCTGCGTTAACGGCATTGGCATTATTCTCCGCATATACCGCAAAGGTCGCAGAAACAGCAGAACTCTCGATTACAGACCCGTACGTAATGGCAGGACTCTTCATAGGTGGATTACTGCCATTCCTCTTCTCGGCATTCACGATGCGAGCCGTGGGAAGAACAGGGTATAAAATGGTAAACGAGGTACGACGACAGTTCAAAGAGATTACCGGCATCATGGAAGGAGAAACAAAACCGGACTACGAAAGATGTATTGAGATCTCCACAAGTGCTGCACTGCGAGAGATGATACTTCCGGGAACGTTAGCCGTTGTAGTGCCCATTGCCGTTGGACTTCTCCTTGGACCTGAAGCCCTCGGCGGACTCCTAGGCGGTGCGGTAGTCACCGGATTCCTGCTCGCTGTATTCATGGCAAATGCTGGAGGTGCAATGGACAACGCGAAGAAGTACATTGAAGAAGGAAACTTCGGAGGAAAAGGCAGTGACGCCCACAAGGCGTCAGTTGTTGGTGATACGCTGGGAGATCCGTTCAAGGATACTTCAGGACCGTCGCTAAACATCCTCATTAAGTTGATGTCTATTGTGGCAATTATTTTCGCTCCGCTCTTTTAATTTTTAATTTTCTTTCCTTTTTTTATGAAGTGTACGCAACCATAGTACACTCCCAATAGCAGTGAACGCAATTCCTGCTCCTACAACTGTAATATTGATCTCTGGATGCGGTACACGAGCTGTAGGGGAAATAGCTGCGGCTAACCTCGAGAAAAATCCTGTCCCGCTACCGAGAACGAAGAACCCAAGGAGTACCACCACTATACTCAGTGTCTCCATCCATCGAGCGTTATTGTTCATACTATACTCTCCGATTTTCACCTAAAATACTTTTTCATTTGTAAACCTGTAAAGCCACACGATCGCCAACCTATTTATAAATTCCATTGTTACAAAACGCATGATACTCAGAAACGGCCTTGTGTATTACAAAGGAGAAATTCTCAAAAGAGATATCGAGGTAGACGGTAACAAAATTGTAAAAATAGGGAAGAACCTGGGGGGTGAAGAGTACGACGCAGAGAACAAGCTCATCCTGCCGGGCTTGGTGAACACGCACACACATCTTGCAATGACATTACTGCGAGGATATGCAGACGATATGCCGTTGAACACATGGCTCGAAGAGTACATCTGGCCCGCAGAGTCTAGTTTAACAGGAAATGATGTCTACTATGGGAGTCTTCTGGGTATGGTTGAGATGATAAAGAGTGGGACGACGTGTTTCAACGATATGTACTTTTTTATGGATAGGGTTGCGGATGCTGTTGAAGCGTCAGGAATTCGGGGCGTGTTAAGTCATGGAGCAATAGAACTCGGGAAGTCAGATAAGTGGGAAGAAGAAATAGAGGAGACGCTCCGCGTCATGGAGGTGTGCGAGAATCACGAGAGAACAGAATTCATGTTCGGTCCTCACGCTCCGTACACCTGTTCTAAGGGGTTTTTAATGAAAATAAAAGAACTCGCAGAGAAATACAACAAGCAGATACACATTCATATCTCTGAAACGAAGGGAGAGGTAGAAGACATCAACGAAAAGCATGGAATGCGTCCTGTGGAGTACCTCGAAGATTTCTTGGGTGAGAACGTCCTAGCCGCACATACAGTCCTCCTCACAGACAAAGAAATCCAAATCCTCAAAAAAAAGAACGTGAAAATCTCGCATAATCCCGTCTCAAATCTCAAGCTTTCCTCGGGTATTGCTCCTATTCCTCAGCTATTGGAGAACAATATGACAGTATCACTGGGTACAGATGGTGCGGCCTCCAACAACTCACTCGATATGTGGGACGATCTGAAGACAATGGCATTAATCCATAAACTGAAGGATCCCCGAAACCTCAATGCAGAAACTTCCTTTAAAATCGCCACAGAAAACGGTGGAAAGGCACTGAATCTTCCTGTCGGAAAAATAGAGGAAGGGTACCTAGCCGATCTCATATTTGTCGATCTCGGTTCAGCCGCCATGAATCCACACCACAATCTCCTCTCAAATATAGTGTATGCGATGAATCCAGAGAGTATAAAGGACGTAATGGTGGATGGAAAATTCATCATGAAGAATAGGAAAATACTTACACTCAACGAGGAAAAAATAGTGGAAAAAGCGGAAAAAGTAGCAAAAGACCTAGTAGTCAGATGATCACACAAGATACTCAGAGAATGTCGTGAGATCGAAGGACTCACCGCTCCGTATCCACACCTCTTCCAGTAGGAATCGAAGCGCTAAATCCAGCGCCTTCTCATCGATTTCCACCACGGAGTCGTACTCCATGTAGTTCAGCAGCGAGATTGAACACGCCAGCTGAATTGCTCTGCTCTCAAGTCGAGGTGAGAAGGATATATCATCCACCTCATCGAGAATCTTATCCCGTAGCTTCTCTATCCCTTTATACACTCGTTCTTCAAGAAGCACCGGCTTGTAAAATTCTTTATAGCCCTGACCGCACGCATACACGTAGGTGAGATGATCCCGTATCTGTTGACTTTTTGAGAGGTCTATTCTTCCCAGTGCCAGATTTTTCTGACTCTCCGCAATCGCTCTGTACCGTTCCTGTGTGAGTCTGTGGAGTCTGCAAAGCATTCTGTCCTCAATTGCGTTGAAGTTTGGATCCTGTACCGTTGTTTTGTACCCTTTCTCAGAGACCTTCGTGTTGTAGTTCACGGCAAAAAACGATTCAAACCGGTACGGACCGACGACCTCGTTTTTTATCTCGTACTTGATCTCCTTCTGTTCCATGGCCAGTTTCAGCGGCTCCACCATCCCCCGATACTTAAACCAATCATTGAACTCAGGGATGATAAAATTGAATTTCCTGTTCTGGTAGGCTTCACCGATCCGGATAAACCGCGCCGCCGTCATGCCACCGCAGTACCTGTTCCTTCCGGGGAGTCCGTGAGGTGGAATATTCTTTCTCTCATCTCCTCGAATGATCGTATCGATGGCAAAAGTTTTTCCTGTTCCCGGATCGCCGAAGAACGCCAGGTTGAATCCCGTTTTTATTACAGTTTCATGGGAGGCGTTAACAATGTCCACATCGGTGAGAGAGTATTGCTGTACGATACTCAAAAAAATGTCAAAATAAAGCTTTCCAAAGCTTTCTTTTAGATATGTCAGAAGAAAATCGAGATCAACACCGTCATAGTCTGAAATACTTGAGAGATGCCCCTCAAATCTCCTATCCATTCTTCTCATCTCTGACAATTCCTCTTTTGCCAGTTTAGACTTTATTTTTGTCTTTTCTGTGAGATTTACACGGTTCAACGTTTGTTTCACAAGCGGCTTAATCTCCTCACGTACATAGTAGACTGTTCTTCCCTGAGAAATTTCCTTCTTTATGATATCCCGTCCAAGGAGCATGTCCAGTGCCGTTCGACAGTTGAACACTTCTGTCTTTATGCGAGCATACTCCGTTTTTTTCTCTAACATCTTCAGGATTTTATATGCTTTATCTCCTTCTTCACTGTATAGACATTCAAGGAGCTTTTCCCTCATATCATCCCATGAAGACGTTACACTGAGATCCCCATCCTCTACAGTATAGTAATTACCATAAAAGGTATCTTCAGGCTTTTTATATTCTTTTAAGATAGAAAAAAGGTCAGAGAGTTCTTCATCTGTTACATGCCGAATATTATTCAAGTTCAATCCTAAATTTAATCGTTTCCTTAGTAGATGCTCTGTTTTTTTATTTACCTTGAAATACTTGTCCAGAAGCATTCGTTTTTCCTGCAGTTTTGTCATTACTCTTAGTTGTGTTTTTGTATATTAAAAAGTAACTAACAAAGGTTTTTTAATATCTGATCAGAACACAATGCATGAAGAAAGAAGATCTTTTGAAGAAGGCTGAGAAGCCTGGAAAGGACGCCATGAAACTGCATCCCTTCTACAAGGGGAAGATAGAGATTACAGCCAAATGTACGATTCGAGATTTTGATGATTTTGCGATATGGTACACTCCTGGCGTTGCAGAACCGTGTAAAAAAATTGCCGAAGATAAAGAAAAATCATTTGAGTACACGAATAGATGGAATACTGTTGCCGTCGTCTCAGATGGGACGAGAGTGCTCGGCCTCGGTGATATTGGACCTGAAGCGGGACTCCCTGTGATGGAAGGAAAAGCGCTTCTGTTTAAGTATCTTGGAGGAGTCGATGCCTTCCCCATATGTCTGGACACCAAGGACCCCGACAAGTTTATTGAAACGGTGAAACTCCTCAAGCCATCATTTGGCGGGATCAACCTTGAGGACATCGCGAAACCGAAGTGTTTCTACATTCTCGATAGACTGCGGGAAGAGATGGATATTCCCGTCTGGCATGATGATCAGCAGGGGACTGCGGCGATTGAGGTTGCCGGTGCGATCAACGCGCTAAAACTCGTTGGAAAAAAGATGAGTGAGGCATCAATTGCGATGGTGGGTGCTGGAGCAGCAAACATCGCAATCTCGCGAGTTCTCACAAAGGCAGGCGCAAAAAAAGGAAACATTATCATGGTGGACTCCACTGGAATTCTTAACTCGCATCGAAAAGATCTCGAAGCGAAAAAAGATGTCAATCCCTACAAATGGGACATGTGCGTGAATGCGAACAAGGAGGACAGAGAAGGTGACACGAAAGAAGCGTTGAAAGGTGCTGATATCGTTATCGCTGCATCGAAACCCGGTCCCGGTGTAATTACAAAAGAAGAGGTTGCAGAAATGGCCGATGATGCCATCGTGTTTGCCACTGCCAACCCCGTGCCGGAGATCTGGCCGTGGGAGGCAAAAGAAGCCGGTGCACGTGTTGTGGCCACGGGACGGTCAGACTTCCCCAATCAGATAAACAACTCTCTCGGATTCCCCGGAATATTCAGAGGGACACTAGATGTAAAGGCAAGAACAATCACAGATGAGATGTGTATCGCGGCTGCAGAAGAACTCGCCAAAACGGCGGAAGATAACGGGTTGACAGAAGAGTACATCGTACCCACTATGGATGAATGGGAGGTTTTCCCACGAGAAGCTGCGGCCGTAGGCCGCCAGGCGGTAAAAGACGGTGTCGCACGGGTCAAAAAGTCACGACAGGAACTCCTCGAATCCGCTGAGGAAATCATTAAGCGAGCCCGGGACGAGACAAAATTCCTCATGAAAGAGGGATTCATCAAAGCTCCTCCAGAGTGAATAAGTAAAAAGAGGTTGTCATGAAAAAAATACTGCTGGTGGGGATGCTCATCGGGATCCTCGTATGCACAACGATGTGTCAGGAGGAACAAGATGAAATTACCAAAGAGAATATAGGGCAGCATGTTGCTGATGCGTATACCACAGTAACGACATACAAAATCCAGACACACATGCAGATGGATATGACCATGCAAATGCAGGGAGAGGAAACCTCGATGACGATGGTAATGAAGATGGATAGTGCCGTGGATGAACAGCACGCCAAGCAAAAAAGCGATTTCTCTATGAACGTGAACGTCAAAGACACCGATATGAACTATACGCTTGACGGCGAGACGTACATTGAAGGGAATACATTCTACATGAAAATGCTCGGCGACTGGTACAAAAAAGAGCTGGAGGATGCATCGGCGCTGAATCAAACGAAGGCACTCGAGGACCTCCTTACATCGGCTGAAATCCTCATGCTGGAGGAAACAACACTGGACGGAAAGGATGCCTATCATCTCACCCTCCAGTCCACACTGAGTCAGCTGCTGAAGATGTACAAGGAAACACAGACGATCTCTCAACAGCTCGGTACAGCGGAGGGACAGCTCAACATTGCGCAGCTTGAGAAGTCGATAAAGGACTATACGGTCGAGTACTGGATCTCAAAAACGACGCATCGGATCGTCAAGTCCGTTGTCACTATGGACCTCGAGATGACAGAGATCCCTGGTGCGCAGGGTGCAACTACAGATGGAACGCTCACGCTGACTACCTCCATGTCAAGCTACAACGCAGAGGTAGTTATCGATATGCCGGAAGATGCGAAGTTCGCAAAGGACTGGGAGGACTTTATGTCTACTTACGGTGGAGAAACATCTGAAGAACAGGTCTCAGGTGAACTCCACATAGTGAACGTTACAAATGATGACAAGAAATTTTATATCATGATCTACAACAACACAGGATACACCCTTGTCACGGATAACGGGAACGGCACGATGGATGTGGGCAGTAATACTTCTACATCTGAGGTACGAGTGGTGATCAAAAACAGCTCACACCACACGATAGTAAACCAACTCGTCACAGAATCTGGAGATGCGATGTTCCTCGGTGGAGAGACTACGTTTTACCACGAAGGCCATATCACAGTCAGCGTTCCTGATATTACCCCCGAAGCCTCGTACACCATCACCGTTACAGCAGCAAACACTACCACGACTGCCACGTACACTGCGGTGTAAGGTTATATTTCTCTTTTTTATTTATCCATTTTCACAACGCAAGATTTTTTAACTCTGCATACACACTAATACTATCCCCTGCGGGGGTTGCCGAGCCAGGTTAAAGGCGATGGACTCAAGATCCATTCTCGTAGGAGTTCGGGGGTTCGAATCCCCTCCCCCGCATATTTACCCTCGGTTCAGTTCTTACGATTTTTTAAAGTTTCTATTTTAGAAAATACCCTCTATCTCCATGTTACTATGAATATGATCCTTAATAAAGCTTTTGATTTTGCGCATTCTTGAGTTTCTACACTGCATGATGTTACTCTTTTGGTGGTGTTCCCCAATTTTTACTCCCACAGATCGGACATTTTCCTGCCTTTCCTTCCGCCCAAAAAAGGTAAATAAATGCAGGAACAAGAAAGAAGAAAAGCAAAATGATGAACACAATCAGGTTTGTTCCCTGTGTGGGAGTCACCATCTGCTTACAGTTCCTACAATATTTTTCAGCCATGATATGTTTTTTAAAGTTCGTCTTTATATAGATTTGGGAGTTTAAACGAATAGTTAGAGGGAATTTCTTTTATTTCTACCCTTCATAATGTTCTTCAATATATTCATTTGCTACATTGATATGTGTCATTCCAGTTTCCATGTAGTCTGTAGCCCTTTCCATTTTTTTAGTGTCATATGGTCCCACATCGGCCAATATTGCACCAGCATTTTTATAATTTAAAAGAGCCAATCTAAACTCTCGTTGTACCGGTCCTAACTTTGGTGATACATCATATTCATCGATCTCATCCAAAGCATCGCTACAATCATTATACAGATCAAGGCCGTACTCATTCAGTAAATTAAAACTTTCCATGTTTGCTGCGTAACTTATATTTTCAAGATCTGCTATTATCGGACTACTTATCCTGTCCATCCAGTTTACGAATGCTAAATCATCATGCTTTGCAGTCGTAATGGCGGGTGTTGTTGGAGCTGTCGTCCATATTGATACTGATGTGGTGGTAGGTGCTGTGGTCGTTGGTATTGTTGTTTCGGGAGTCTCGCCCCAAGGTAACGTAAAGTATAGCGCTACCCCTATAAGTACTATAATGGTGGCCACAGGAAGGATTTTTTTCAAAGAGATCCTTTTATTCTCCTCTTTTATTTCTTCAAACTTGTATCCACAGTTTTCACAATACACAGAATCTCGCTTATTATCATGCCAACACTGTGGACAGATTTTTATTTCCGTTTTCTCTTCCAACTTCTTTAGCTTTCCATGATATTCTTCAAAAAACTCATCTGAGATGTTATTCTCTTTATGTGCATGGAGTAATGTCTTTTTTAGATCCGCCTGTAACTCCCTGTACTCTTCCTCACTCATCTTATCTTTGTTGTCAGTAAGATATGTGTATAACTCTCGTATGCCTTCTTCCTCTTTTTTACTCATCCTGATCGTTATACTATTCTTTTCATTCTATAAATAGTTTTTTCTTTTCTAATAGCTTATTCAACGCTCTTATTTTTCTTAAGGTTTCATGGACTTTGTGAAGCTTATCTTTAAGAAATTACTACAATTCATAGTAATTAAGATCCGATCGCCGTAGAGAAAAGTGGTGAGATCTACAGGATAAAAATGGCTCTATTTACGATTTAACTAACACTCATAAAATACATAAAAAATAAGTATGTGAAAATCGCATATTTTGGGCCTTTACCCTGCTAATACGCTTACAAATTTCTCAGTGTCTTGTTTGTGTGATAAATCCCCATGGAAGTGTACTATGTTGTTACAGTTACTTCCCTACACCCCATTTATTTTTTAAAGTAAAATTCATCGTCTTATCTCGCAATCCAGAGAAAGTGGGGGATCATCAAAAGCGTTGAAAATTAGTAGGTCCCATGAACGAGCAGCCTACTCGATCGGGTAAAAGATCGCTGCAAACGTGCCCCTAAACTATTTATAATTCTTGAAGAATACTCCGGTATATGGCGAACGAAAAGTCGAAAAGGGCAATATATAAAGGTATTTGCATAGTAACGATGATATTTGGCTGGCTACTCATTGCCGTTGGAGTATATGCCGACGAATCTGTGTGGATACAGGTGGGAGCACCTTTAGTCGCGGCGGGAGTACCACCTTATATTTATATGATAGTGAAGGAGAGGAAAAAAGAGAAGTAACCGTATGAACGGAGAGGTATGATGTTACCAAAGCAATTCTATCAACAGGACGGGGTATCACTCAGTAGAGCGTTAGTGGGGAAGACTCTCGTGAGAAATGTTGATAAACATGTGATCGAAACAAAAATCGTGGAAACTGAAGCGTATATCGGACCAAAAGATAAAGGGTGTCACGCATACAACAACAAAAAAACGAAAAGAACAAAACCTATGTTCTATGAAGGCGGCCATATGTACGTATACTTGATTTATGGAATGTACCATTGTCTAAACATCGTTGCGAACAAAAAAGGAAAACCAGAAGCAGTCTTAATACGAGCTGTTGAACCGTTAAATAACGTAGAATACCTGAAACAAAATAGGAAGAAAAAGATACACAATGATGTTGAATTAAACAATGGTCCTGGCAAGCTCTGTGAGGCCCTAAAAATTGATGTGCAATTGAATGGGAAAAGGCTTGGCAAGAAAAATAACTTGTATATTTTAGATAATTCACAAAAATACACAATCAAATCGTCAACGAGGATAAACATCGATTATGCAGAAGAGTACAAACACAAAAAGTGGAGATTTTTTATCGAAAATAACCCGTATGTCTCACAGTAAGGATAAAAAAGAAGAGATATAGATAGTAGACAAATCATGTCCTAGATTCACCGGATTTCTATAACGTCAACTGCTGCTCTGTTAATTTTTAAGATGTTATAATCTGAATCAAGGATCCATAGAGGGATTCGCAATTTTCTGAAAAATATCTTCCCATTCATCTAGACTAAGATCATCATTCATGTCTCTCATGTAGTGTTTGGGAATTCCATTTATAAAAAAATTGTCCTTTCAATATAACATCAATCGGCTTTGGAACCATTTGACCGATAAGTTTATAAACCTATAAGAACCAACCAGAA
>CAZQQT010000002.1:0-229308 GCA_964595645.1 uncultured Thermococci archaeon | reverse complement strand
CACAAACCCTTCGATCTCGACGAGATGGTGGAGGAAGTGGAACGGTATGGGTGAAGTGAGTATCCCGTTATATTTAAATCCACCTTATATGATCGGCATAATTTTTATATGTATAACTTTGTATAGAAAATAGAAGGAAGTGATCTGATTGATAATTGAAGCTGAAAATCTCACTTATAGTTATGGCGACACACTTGCGGTAGATCATGTCTCTTTTTCTGTAGAAAAAGGAGAGATTTTGGGATTTCTTGGTCCAAATGGTGCTGGAAAAAGTACAACAGTGAAAATGCTCACTGGTCAGCTTGTGCCTCAGGAAGGACGGGCTGAGGTGTTGGGAATTGACATGGCCCGCGATCCAAAGAAAGTGCACAAAAAGATGGGGGTGTGTTTTGAAGAAAAGAATCTCTATCCACGACTCACGGTACGGGAGAACTTAGAATTTTTCGCTGATTTATTCGGACAATCCTTTGACATTGACCCACTTCTCAAAAAAGTGGATATCGCAAAGTGGGCTGGTGATAAGGCCGAGACACTCTCCAAAGGAATGCAGCAGCGAGTGATGTTCGCCAGATCACTGATAAATGATCCCGACGTCCTCTTCCTCGACGAACCCACCAGTGGATTGGATCCCGTTTCTGCAGAAGCAATACGGAAGATCATTTTAGCTGAGAAGGAAAAGGGGAAGACAATTTTTTTGACGACTCACAACATGATGGAAGCCGATAAACTTTCAGATAGAGTGGCGTTTATCAATGAGGGAAAGATAGAAGCGTTGGACATGCCGGAAAATCTAAAGTTGAAACTGGGAAAACGAATATTGAAAGTAAAAATAAAGACGGAAAGAGGATTCAGAGAGGAAACACTTGTCATGAGCAGAGAGGATACACCTCAAAAAATAAAAGATCTCCTTGAAAGAGAAGATGTCGCTACTGTCCATACACAGGAAGCAACACTAGAAGAGGTCTTTATAAAGCTCACCGGGAGGAAGTTGGAACAATGAATCTCTCATGCATAAAGGCTATTGTGTGGAAGGACGGGCTTGCGGCAGTGAGAAATAAGCTTGTACTTTTAGGACTTGTCTGGGGGGTGTTGATCGCCGGAGTGTACTATGCCCTCCCTTCCAGCGTCGATGAGACCTTCGCTCTCGGTGTCTACGACAGAGGTTCTTCTCAACTGTTCTCACAGATGTCAGGACTGAAAGGAGAAGGCATCGAAATAACGTCGTTTTCCTCGGAAGAAGCACTGAAAAAGGCGCTTGAAAAAGAAAGTTATATCGCCGGTATTGTGTTACCGGAAAATTTTGATGCGCAGTTACGTTCAGAAGAAACGCCAACATTAAAAATGTATTTTATGTCTGAGACTCCTGAAAGCGCGAGATCATCAATTGAGCACTCGTTACAGATGGCAATCGAGTATCTTGCCCTCGGGAAGATCCCCATGCAGATACACACGGAGATACTTGGAAAGGATATGGCTGGAGCGCGTATCCCTCTGAGAGAGCGATCACTACCACTGTACCTTGTAATGGCATTGGTGGTGGAGATGTGGACTATCGGCACACTTGTCGTAGAGGAAAGCGCAGCGGGTACACTGAGGGCTGTTCTGGTCACGCCAGCGTCTCCTTCGGACGTGATCACAGCAAAAGGTGTTGTGGGTATCAGCTACTCACTCACAGTGGCAGTGGCAATTCTCGCCCTCACCTGGAGTTTCCGCGGGAACCTTCCTGTACTCTTTCTTGGAGTTCTCCTTGGTGCACTTATGGCTGTAGCGCTAGGATTATTTCTGGGAAGTCTCACAGAGAACATTACCGGCTCCTTCATCTATATCGCGGTCCCCATGCTCATCTTTTTACTTCCTGGTGTGTTGATCTTTATCCCCGACCTCTCACTCAGCGTGGTAAAAGTGATCCCGACGTACTACCTCGTGAATGCCTTTGACCAGATCCTCAACTATGGCGCTGGACTGACAGAGGTGTGGAAGGACTTTCTTATTATTGTAGGCTGTGATGTCGTCTTCTTTGGAATGGGGGTATACGCACTGCGGAGGCGGTACTGATGGATCTTTCACGACTCCTCGTGATGACCAAGAAAGACATTAGGATGGTCACTAGAGAAATGTTTTTTCTGTACTTCCTTATCATGCCGATCCTCGCGAGCGTCGTGCTCAATGCCGCGCTGGGAACTACGGGCACGGCAGCCCCTGAGCTTGCCGTGCACGGCGAGGGAGAGATAGTATCTCTCCTCGAAGAGGACTCCTCTGTACGTGTTACTATTGTATCCGCTGAAGAATTACGAGAAGGAGTGCGAGAGGGAACGTACGACGCAGGCCTCCTTACTGGCCCCTCACCTCAGCTACTAATATCGGGTGAAAGTCTCCTCAACGATAGAATCACGATGACCGCTACTATCACCGACGCGTATAAAACTCTCTCAGGTGAAGAGGAAAGTATTGCCTTCGAACGTGAGATACTCGGATCCGACGAGTATTCCTTGAAAGTGCGGTTGATGCCCTTCCTCCTGATTATGGCAACAATTATCGGTGGATTGATTATTTCAACCTCGCTCATTGAAGAACGGGAAAAGAAAACACTGGATGCTGTCTTGGTTACGCCGCTTACAGCTCAGGAAATAATACTCGCCAAATCGCTCTTCGGCCTCTTCATCGGGCTGATACTGGGGGTTATCATTCTCATACTGAACAGTTCCTTCGCCGGAGGGGTGATTCTTATTATCGCTTTTTTGGTGCTAGGAACACTCTTTGCCGTGGGGTTAGGTCTGATAGCAGGTGTCGTCATGGACAACATTACTGATTTGATTGCGAGAATGAAGATTTTTAATTTATTTTTGATGTTTCCCGCGTTCATCATTCTGTTCCCCCAGATACCACAGTGGATCGGAAAGTTTTTCCCCTTATACTACTTTGTCCACCCGCTGCTCTCTATTACCCAGAGAGGCGCTGGATGGGCGGATGTCTGGTGGGAAGCAGTGGTTCTCCTTCTCTTTGATCTCGTGGTGTTGGTCCTCGCAGCAAAGGTACTGCGAGAGCGGATGCTCGGGGAAAAGATATGGGTTTAACCCTCTCCTATCGGTGGAAGCGGATGGAGGAAGCACTGGAACTCAAGGGTACGCCCCTCTGGATCTTTCGCAAAGAACTGGTAGATCCGGTACTCCTCGTTTTTCTTCGGTTCGTGGTGAGCGAAATCCTCGAGCTCGGTGTACATGCAATTGACCTCCTCCTTCGTGTCGTAAAAAAACGTGATAATACCCTGGGTATCAATTGTGTCTCGCTCGCAAAACCCGAGGAGGAGATTGCCGTGGTTGAAGATGGCGCATCCCCCTTGATCCAGCCACAATGTTGCTCCAACTTTCTCGCAGTAGAACGTCGTGATCTCTTTGAGATTTCCCGTTCTGAAAAAGACAATGCCTGGCATACATTCGTTGGGTACTCTTACTATAAAAATCCGGTGACTACACGAGGAGGAAGGTGAGAACCCCCACTAACACAGTGAACCCTATACCTACTTTCGCAGTGAACCGCATGATTTCTCCTTCTTTGCCCAAAATCCCTGTTACAGATGCAGCGAGCACCATATCCGTCGGTGAAAAAACCTTCCCTATCGCGCCACCGGCAGTCTGTGCTCCCAGGATAATGAGTGGGTTAATTCCCATATTCTCCGCCGTGGTGTACTGAAACGCGCCGAAGAGCATATTGGAGCTCGTATTACTTCCGGTAATAAATGTTCCAAGGGTACCAATCAACGGAGAGAAAAAAGGAAACAGTGCAAATGCTGCTTGATGAGCGAGGACCGAGATCATACCGGAATCCATCATTATTGTTGATAGTGAGAGCACAGCAAATATTGAGACAAAACTGGGGAAGGACTTTTTCGTGGTCTGTTTCAGTATCGTTCCTAACTTAACATCCAGCCCCCGCATATAATATATAATATATGCAACAATCCCTGCACACAGGATGAAACTTCCTGGATGTGCGAAAATTTTTAGTGGATTGTACAGATCGACCGCTGGGTTCGTCTGAATATCTGTAGATGTTGCTGGAAAGGAAAATCCAATCACACCGTAAGTTTTTGCAATCGACGCGATCTGTGGTGGGAGCATCACCAGCAGTACAGTAATGATGAGTGTGTAGTACGGTAAAAAGGCCATGGTAAAGCTCACGTTGCTGTCACTTTTCGATTTCAGTTCCCGTGACGAGATCAGGAGCCCAATCAGTAACCCGACAATTCCCGCGGTGAAAGACGCAATAGCAGGCTCGATTCGCACCATCAAATTCAGTGTGACGCCCATGGAGACACCAAGAATCAGAATGTTTCGATATCCTCGTTTGATCGCGTTAATACCATCATAAATATACGCGATCACAATGCCTGTCAGCACGCAGATAATAGAGAGAAATAACGCACCGAAGGCTGCGAATACCAATGATTCCTCTGTGGTAAGCTGTGTCACGAGTGTTGCCGCGAGGTACGAGGATCCCATAGACCCAAAGGTCACTGCCCACGCACATCCGATGAGCGGAACGATTGCGGCGATAAGCGGAGAGTATCCCATGCCCATCAGTAAAGGAGCAGTCACGACTACCGGTGTCCCAAATCCTGTGACACCCTGCAGAAACGATGGAAATACCCATCCAACGATAAGTAGTTGGAAAAGCTTGTCTGAAAACTGCTTGAATTTCTCCTCGATGACGGTGAATCCGCCTACTCGCTCTACGAGATTGTAGATGAAGAGTGCAGGCCAGATAATGTAGAGTATCCAGCATGTCATCCACAGTCCCTTCCCAATACCTACACCGAGAAGCAACTCATCGGCACCAAGGTACACACTCGCACACACTGTGTAGAGGAACGCAATAAAGGCAGCCGTTTTGATACTTGTTCTGAATCCGAGGAGGAGCACCAACAGAAGGATAATGGGGATGATCGAGATAATGAAATGCATGGTGGTACTTTTAGAGGGTATTATTAAAGGTTTGTGTGTCGCGCTAGAAGAGAGAAAGAATACGTTTCGCCCGTTTTGAGATATTTATCGACCCGTAAATGTGGTGCAACATCCTATCGGGTCATAAAAATAGCTAAAAATCCGTGAAAAAGAGAATAAAATATCTTTTTCCTCCATTTATGGAGGAAACTATAACTTTTTGTTTTCATTCTATTATAGAGGGAAGAATATAATCATTTAGGAAAATAATGTGAATAGATAAAAGTATCAAAAAAATGAAAATGGGAAAGGAGTCTTTACTTCCGAAAGTTTTATATATGAAAAACACATAAAGTCTTTGACCCTTTCAGATTTTAAAAGGAGGAATATACATGAGAGTAAAATTGAAAATAGGAATGGCTTTAGTGTTGTCTTTCATACTGTTGTTTTCAATGGTATCGTTTTCTGCAGATGAAAATGAAGAACCTAAGGCTAAAGTATCGATAGCTAAAGATGAAAACAAAATATTGCTAAATTCTACGGAAATAAATATGCGCAAAGAGCCGAAGATAAGCAAAGCTGCCTCTTATTTAGGAGATACACCGGCATACTATATTGTTCACTTTGCCCAACAACCAGCACGGACAATGGCTACGGGAGAGTTCGTTGGCCCAGTACCATTCAACGCGTACATTATGAAAATGACACCTACAGAACTAGGTGAAACAGTGAGCTCAGAATACGTGGACTGGATTGGTGAGTACAAACCGGAGTACAAGATCGATCCGAACATATACGAAGACACACCGGAAAAGAAAGGTCCGATACCGGAAAAAGGAAATCCACAAATGTATGATACAGAAACCGATCAGTTTGTGATCCATCTCTTTCCGGGTGAGGATGTCAGTGAGGTGATTAGTCAGATAACGCTCGGAGGAGGAACGGTCTACGCGTACACCAATAATAGAATTATTGCAACAGGTGATCTAACTAATATCGCATCGATTACCGGGGTGCAGTGGATCGAAGAGAGACATCGAATGACCGTGCAGAACGACAATGATACGTGGATCGTCCAAACGAATCAATATCCTAATAGAAAGATCTTCGACAATGGTATCACTGGTGATGGACAGCTCGTTGCGGTATCGGATACCGGCATTGATGCCGATCATCTGATGTTCTGGGACTCAACAGATGGGTTACCGAGTACCACACCAGATCCAAACCAGAGAAAAGTTCATGTGTACTATCCCTGGTACCAGACAGGAACATTGGTGAGTGATCCAAGTGGAGACTATTACGATCCTGGAGATGGATACTACAACGGCACCGATCCGAACTGTCAGATTGTCAACTGCGACTGGGACTACAACCAAGGACACGGTTCTCACGTATGTGGTACCGTCGCTGGTGAGTGGGAAACAGGAACACCGCTTCCCACCTGGGGTGCCTTAGGAATTACACCCTCCGCTGGATACGACTTCTACGAGGGAAACGCCTATGACGCGCGACTCGTGTTCCAAGATCTCGGTAGATCTGATTCGCCATATGTGTACGGACCCCCTGATCTAAACGATCCGAATCCATCCGGCATGGTCAACGGGGTTATGTACCCAGGATCCCCAGGATTGTTCACACAAGCGATGAATGACGGTGCGTATATCCACAGCAACTCGTGGGGTGGCGGAAACTATGGAGAGTACAGCTCGTACTCGCAAGACGTCGACGAGATGATGTGGAACAATCCGAACTTTCTCGTGATCTATTCCAACGGGAACGATGGTCCTGGCACTGGCACAATCACGCCCCCAGGAACGGCAAAGAACTGTCTCAGTATCGGTGCCACCGAAACGACGAATGATGGCTACAACCATGACGCTGAAAACGTTGCGTATTTCTCCAGCTGGGGACCAACAGGAGGCTGGGGACGGATTAAACCTGATGTCTGTGCACCGGGATACTACATTTTCTCAGCAGCGAATAACAATGTCACAGACGGCACCTCACCAAACGATGGTCTTGCCGGCTACGCAGGGACAAGTATGGCGGCACCTACGGTCGCGGGATGCTGTGCCTTAGTACGGGATTACTACATGACAGGAAACTACAACCCGGTTGGTGCGTCCACAGCGTTCCAAGGAAGCGGCGGCTTCACACCAACTGCTGCGATGATGAAGGCGACGATGGTAAACAGCGCAGAGCCTATGACCGGCGCAAACACAGGTGGAACGATCCCAGGCGACGGCCAGGGATGGGGACGTGTCTTGTTAGATAATGCGCTGTACTTCTCAGGTGATACACGATCTCTGCTGGTAGACGATAACACCACGGGTCTGGACGGTTCAGGCAGCGTACAGCCGTACTTCAAGGTGTACACCGTGACTGTACTACCAGGTGAGCCGCTGGATGTGACACTTGCCTACACCGATCCGCCAGGTACCGCAGGATCGACGTACCAGATGGTCAACTACATGTACGTCGAGGTGGATCACCCTAACGGCACCGACTACTATCTCAGTGGGAGTGGCAACTTTGCTAATGGAGAGTCAGTGAAGAATCCAGGAGTCATCTACCCCGATACCGTGCAGAAGGTACGGATCGACAACCCTGACCCCGGAACGTACACCATCTTTGTTGTGGCCTTTCAGACGGATCAGGTGACACCGGGATGGAACGTACAGCCGTACGCGCTGGCAGCCTCTGGAAACTTCCTTCAGTCACAGGGCTACGTGCAGTTCGGCCAGGACTTCTATCAGACCACAGATACGTTGGATATGACACTGGCAGATGCTGACCTTGCAGGAAGTGGTACGGCAACTGTGACAGTAACCAGTAGCAGTACTGGCGACTCCGAGACGGTAACGCTCATAGAAACGAGTACTCAAGGAATTTTCCAAGGGACGCATCCCTGTGATCCTACAACGGGCACATCGAACAATGATGGTATCCTCTACGTAGGAGAACCTGACACCATCACAGTCTCCTATAATGATGCAAGTCCTGCAGGAACGAGAACTGACACCGCAACCATCGATCAGAGTCCTCCAGTGATCAGTAGCATTGTCGCAAATCCCTGCAACGACCAAAGCATTGAAATCACGTGGACCACGGATGAAATCGCTGATACAGTAGTACACTGGGGTACAACGCCCGCGTATGGGAACACCGTTTCTGACTCGACGCTCACAACATTTCATTTCGCGGAGTTCGATGGACTGGAGATGGGTGCTACCTACTACTACGAGGTCTGTTCCACCGACCAAGCGGGAAACACCGCGTGTTCCGGACCGCACAGCTTCACAACGCCCGTGATCTACACGCCGCCGCAGTACCACGCAGGTTACGTGGCAGAACAAACGTACGGCACGGTACTGGACGACGACGATATGTGGACAGGTCACAACACGACGTATGCTGGTATCCGTCACGGTGTGATGCAGTTCGATCTAAGCGATCTCCCACCGAACGCGAAAATTACCAACGCACAGCTGTCGTTCTTCAAACAGGATGACCAGTTAGCTGGAAGCGACATGTGGAGTTGCAACCTCATTGACTACCAGTACGATATATGGAACAGATTTAACAACATTGGCGATATCTACAGCGAAATACACACAGCTCCAATACTTGGAACAGTCGCATCATGGAATACCGCAACACTGGCATACCACGCGCCGGGACAAGGGTACGGCCCCTACACACTCACAGCTGATCTATTGAACGACGGGGAGACGAGAAAAGATCTGGTGACCTTCCGGTTTGACGGTGCAACGACAGGCGACTCATTAATGAGCTGGGATACTGGATACCGACAGGACGCAGGAAGTCTTGGTGTCTGCTACAAACCGCAGCTTACCATTACCTATAAATTAATGTATAAGAGCCCTGCAACTGATATGATGCCAGTCGCAATGTACCACCTAGACAAAACACACACATTACTCGAGGAGATACAGGAATTACTGCCCGATCCAGTACCCAATGACATCCAGACGATGCTAGATGACGTGCAGGAACACATCAACAACGCGAACACCACGAACAACTACGTATACGCCAACGACGAACTGTTAAGAGCCATTGAACTATTAGAACAGATAAAAGCGCAACTTTCATAACTTTTTTTCTTTTTTCTATTTTGCAGAATAAGATTTTTAAATGTGAAGACTGTTCTCTTTCTATGAAATCTACACTGATCTCCGTTGGTATCGTACTGGTAGTGGTATGCTCATTATGTATCTCTGAAGAAACCGCAGAAACGACATCGCCTCCAACCACCACGGCGCCAACGACGACTGCACCTCCAACAACACAAGCACCTACAACCTCAGCACCTCCGACCACCACGGCAGCACCCACAACTCCTCCAGCCACTGAATCGGTGACACCCTCGCCTACACCATCCCAAACACCGGAACGAGAGCTTGTAGTGAATGAAGCGAAAACACAGAATAATATTACAATTACTATCAAAAGGCTCTACTATGTGAATGAGCCGAAGTACGGGAGCTCTGGACCGTCAGAAGATCATCTACGCGTAGAAATTTTCATACAGAACGGTGGCAACAGCGCCATCGAGTTTTACCCAAATATCACAAGTGTGATCAGAGACAACGCACAAAACGAGTACGTAGTCCTCTCAATGCCCAGTTCGAAGGATTGGGGAAAAATAGAATCGGGAGATGGAAAGGAAGGGTACATTACATTCACCAAACTCGAAGAAAATGCAGAGACAATCACACTCATTCTGCGAAACGACACCACGGTATTTGAGTTCATTATAGATGTGCAGAACCTATAAAAAGATAAAGGTACCATAGTGGTGATACGTGCGTTGAAGAAGGGAACCATATGAAAGTGAAAGCACTGATACTCTGTTCCATCATGGTACTATCTATTTTTTCAGTGATTGGTGGGCAGAATAGCGAGAGAACGCAGAACGTCATTCTCACCTGCAACAATTACACGATCGAAAATGGTACAATCCAAATGGAGGGCTTTTATACTCGTGGCGCACCTGGAGCTCCTTCGCTACCGCAGAATACGTACGATATCGCTCTTCCCGCCGACGCAGATCTAGAAACAGTACAGATACACGTCGTGAAGCAGAGTACAGAGATGATCTATGGGAACTATGAGATCAAGCCCATGCCCCTGATTGCGACAGATTCCTCCAATGGAAAGACATACGATAGTGACACCATAAAAAATGGGAAAGATATCAGTATTTACGAAAAAGAGACGTTTTATCCTGGTTCACCTGTGGAAAAACTGAGAACGTATCAGATACGAGATTCAAAATTTGTCAGAGTTCAATTTACGCCGATCCGGTACAACCCAGTAACAGGAGCGCTCCACGTGACCGAGAAGGTGACCGTTGAGATCTCGTGGGGGGCAGGGGATACCGTCGAACAAATAACGCCATCAGCAGATGGGGGATACGTGATTGTTACCACAAATGCGGTAGTGAACAATAGTGCAAAATTGAACGAATTCATCACTTTCCTCCAGAATAGAGGGTTCACCGTCACGACAATCACAGAAACAGAGTACGGGACTGTGACGGGACAGCAACGCGCTGTGAACATCCGAAACTGGCTGAGTAACAACTACAGCAGTTTACAGGCGCAGTACGTGCTGTTAATTGGAGATCCCGCACCCACAGGTGACGTACCGATGATGATGTGTTGGCCCAATCCCGGGAGTACCGCAGACCGTACTCCAACCGACTACTTCTACGCCGATCTCACAGGAAATTGGGACTCGGACGGTGATGGACACTATGGTGAGTATGGACAGGACACTGGTGTTGACTTCGGTCCTGAGGTGTACGTGGGACGAGTGCCCGTGTACGGATCAGATTACACCACATTAGATACTATTCTGGATAAATTCATTAACTACGATGGTGTGGCAAAGAAGATCATGCTCCCGATGGCAATTTTGAACTACCAAAATGAAGATCACAGTGGGCATGAAAGGACAGACGGCCTGAATTTACCTGAAGAAGTAATCACGAACATCGCGAATCCGAATGGCTACGGTAACTACGTGATGTACGAGAGATCCGGTCTCGAGCCTGTCCCAACGGGAGCCTATGGATATGACGCACCACTCACAAAATCCACGCTTCTCAGCCAGTGGGGAAATGATTATGGGATCGTATTGTGGTATGGTCACGGAAATAACACAGTGGCAGCACGAAAGTACTGGAATGCTGATAATAATGAGAATGGAGTACCTGAAAGTTCTGAAATGATAACTCCATCCTTTATCTCCTCCTCTGATACCGTACCAAATACAGAGACGTTTACCTACCACGCATCTTGTCTCAATGGATATCCCGAAGATCCGAACAATCTAGGATATACCTTGCTGAAGGTGGGGGCAATTGGGACGGTAAGCGCCTCGCGAAGCAGCTGGTACTTACTGGGGACCTGGGACAATAACGGGATAACAGATAATGCATGTATCGGGTACGCCTACATCGATCATCTCGTTAACAACGGAGAGTCAGCAGGAAAAGCGCTGTACGACGGAAAGAACGCGCTCACCAACCCATTTGGCTGGCATGGATGGCAGAACCTCTTTGGGTTTAACCTCTATGGCGATCCATCACTCTCGGTAGAAACGCCCCTTGTCCCCGATCCTATTATCTCAAATATCACCATTGCTCCTGATCCCTGTTACCTCGATCCGACAATTGCATGCACTGCAGAGTCCAATAACTCCACGATTGTGGATGCAGAATGTTATCTCGATCTCGCAGGAGATCCAATTCCGCTCTTCGCAAAGGACGGATCCTTTGACTCAACAGTGGAAGATCTCAACGGTACGATTCCTCTCGATGGACTGTACGACGGGGAACAGACCGTGCACGTGCGTGCCTCAACGGGAGAGTGGGGACCTTTCTCTGACGCGAATTTCACCATTGATGGAATAAAAAATGTCCAAGCAACTGTTGATGGGAACGCGACGACAATCACGTGGGATACGGACTTCGCGAGCAATAGTACAGTGCGATATGGTGAGATAGGGAATATGACCGAAGAAACTAATGCAACGCTGGTGACAGCTCATGCGATCACGCTGCCCGAGCTCGCATCGGGAAGATACTATTTTGAGGTTGAATCGACAGGCGACGTCACGCGAAAGGATAATAACGGTGGAGAGTGCTTCTCATTTGCAATAGAAACAACAATGGAAATTCCATTAAAAGAAGGATGGAATCTTATAGGGTGGCCGTTGGAGGATCAGGATGTAGATGATGCGGTCGCTACACTGACCGATCCGGACTTCAACTCGTGGATCTACCGGTACAATCCCACATTGCAAGAATACCAGTGGCATGACTGTGAAGGGGAACAACAGTTCCAGAACTTTGAGACCGGACGAGGGTACTGGATCTATGCGTATACCGATGTTGTATGGGAGATCACCGGGGTGCGACGGGATATCACAGAGATACCCTTAAAAGATGGGTGGAATCTTATAGGGTGGCCTTTGGAGGATCAGGATGTAGATGATGCGGTCGCTACACTGACCGATCCGGACTTCAACTCGTGGATCTACCGGTACAATCCCACATTGCAAGAATACCAGTGGCATGACTGTGAAGGGGAACAACAGTTCCAGAACTTTGAGACCGGACGAGGGTACTGGATCTATGCGTATACCGATGTTGTATGGGAAATTGGTTAGTATTGTATAGTAAAATTATGCAGTAATGAATAGCAAAGTATTTAAAGGATGAGTGAGATCACATGGATATGCACAGGAAAGTCATCACGACAGGCATACTATTTATCGTGGTAGGAATCGTAGTAGCGTCGTATAATCCTTCGTTTATGATAAGTGCGGATGATCCTCCTGGACCCCCACCAGGTCCGCCAGACGACCCTGATCCAGATCCTACTACAACACCTCCTCCTCGTCAGACCCACACACGGACTACCGCACCTCCAACTTACGAAATCGAGGTTTCCTGTGAGAACGATCACCAAACAATCGCACTGGATGAAATCGCAGAGTACACAATCACCATCAAGAACAAAGGAGACATGGACACAGTAAGAATCCGGTATGATAGGCCCTCAGGATGGTTCGGTGATATCTCAAAAAACAGTGTGGTGCTGGAAGAAGGTGCAACGGAGGAGATCCTGTTAGAAATCTTCCCACCGTCCTCCTGTGAGAACGGTGTGTACACGACAGAGGTTGAAGTGGAGTCCAAAGCCGGTGTGACAACATTAGCACTGGAAACGGAAGTCCACTATTTAGGCGACCTCACCATAAAAAATCTTGATTATACCGTAAACGATAAAGATGTAGAGTTTCATGTCCTTTTGAGTAACGACGGGGAGAAGAAGGATTTCAAGATCATTTTTTCTATTGATGACGAAGAAATAGACAGAAAACAGCTCGAAATTGAAAGTTTAAAAGAAGCCGTCTTCCCGTGGAAACTCGAAAGTGGCGAACATACCATCTCCATCAACTGTCTTGTGTATGACGAAAACAAGGAAAACAATTCGATGACCAGAATGGTTAACTTTGGTGACTACGGCATGTCCAAATCAGAGCCGCAGATGTACAGGGAGAGTGCCATGTCTCTTATGAACGAAGGTGAGTACTTCGAAGCCTACTACTATTACTGTTTACTCAAAGACGATGAAGAAAAAGAACGATGCGAAACGTACATTGTTGCCCACAGCTATGAAAGAGATGGAAAAAAACTCTTGGAAGAGGAGAAATACACGAAAGCCTACTCTTTCCTCAGCGAGGCGATAGAATACTATAAGAAACTCGGCGATACAGAAAAGGTATCTGAAATAGAGAATCTTTTGAGTACTTTCTCTAATAACGTCCACACAGGAAGCTCATCTCCCACAACAGTAGTCAAAACTGTCCCTCAAAATACGAATGCCGGTACAACAATTACTGCACTGGTCGCAGGAATCGCGCTTCTTTTGTTCCTTAACATGATTCTCGTACTCCAGTACTACAAAAAGAAACGATCGCAGAATGTGGAAAAAAAGTATAAAAGAATAAAGAGAAAGTATGGGATATGATTGGGAAAGTAATCGGCGCTGATGACGACACGATCACTACGAGAATCCTTCTTGAGGATATTGAAGAGATTCATATGGGGGATTTGCTAGTAGTTGAATCGGAACACACCTATTTGGCAAGAGTTTCCTCAATTTACTCCAAGAACATCGGAGAACCTAATCTTCCGGATAAAATGGCCGTGCTCACCGATAAAATGGGAGAAATGGAAAGTCTCTTTGGTGATCAGTTTTACTACGCTGCAGAGTGCGGTATCCTCGGTGTTCTCGACTCGGGAATAAAACCTGCAAAGACGATCCCGAAGTTTCTCTCGCAGGTGAGGGAAGCAAAGGAGAAGGATCTCCACTTTCTTTTGAAAGAAGGAAAGGACTATTTAAAAATAGGGAAACTGCGAAACATGGAACTCCCGATAAAGATAGATATCGAGTCCTTTATCACCAAACATGCAGGAGTCTTTGGCAAGACCGGGAGTGGAAAATCAAACACCGTCAAAGTGATTATCAAAGAAATGATCACGCACAGGCTTCCGTCTCTCATATTCGACGTGCACGGTGAGTATGGGTACACAAAGGGATTTGGGGGAATGGAGGGTGTCATTGTGGTAGGACTTCCCGGGAGCGAGAGCGATGTGTCCCTCACCGTCCCGCTCCAGATGATCACACCCACTGATGTAAAGGTGATGACACCGCTCACCGAGGCACAGAAGGACGCCGTCGCCCTCATCTACAAACGCCATCGAGGAGACTGGGTAGAGTACCTCTCGGACACAGAAGCGGAGGAGATCGTGGAGGATTTCGATCAGCGGATTCAAATCGCTACAGTGTTGGCACTCCAACGAAAGATTGAAATCATCGTGGATTACGAGTTTGTGGGAAGAGCATTTGATTCATTGAACTACATTTTGCAAAAAATACAACGTGATAAAACGATTGTGGTAGATTTTGGAGATTATGAGCATGATGATTGGGTTATCAAGCTGATCACATCTATCATCTCACGATTTTTGCTCAATAGATATAAAAGATTTAAAAAGGGAGGAAAAGAAGCGAAAGAAACACTCCTTGTCCTTGAGGAGGCGCACAAGCTCCTCAACAAAGAGACGGCGAAAAAAACAGTATTCTCTACCATTGTGAGAGAGGGGAGAAAGTTCAATTTGGGGCTCTGTATCGTAGATCAGATGCCACAGAAGGTATTCGAGGACGTGCTGGCACAATTAAATACCATTATCATTATGCTCCTCACCAACGTAAAGGACAGAGACCATCTGGTGCTCTCCTCGGAAAACGATCTCACCGAGTTTAAAAAAGAGATGAAACGACTCGAGATCGGAGAGGCCATCATCACAGGGATCTCTGTTCCATTCCCCATCCCTGCAAAGATCGATCTCTTTACCAGAGATGAGATGAAAAAAGAGGGGTTTGATCAGTTTGAGTTCAACGAACTTGATATTTAACGGTGTTTTAACCGTAAAACGCCGAAAAGTTTAAATACTACCGCTGAAAAGAAGCATGAGAATTAGTATAAAGAGGTGATATTATGTTAGCAAAAGCAGCAGTAGATAGGTTAATACGAAAAGCAGGTGCTGAGAGAGTCAGTGAAGATGCGGCTGTCGCGCTTTCCAGAGCACTGGAAAAAAAGGCCGTTGAGATCTCGCAGGAAGCAATGTCTCTCGCAGAACACGCCGGACGAAAAACGGTAAAAAGGGAAGACATAGAATTGGCTGCAAAAAGGAAATAACTATTATTCATTTTTTTTTATATTTTTTATTTTTGTGTGAGGTTCTATGGAAATAAAAATGATCGGGTATATCATAAAATACTACATTATCCTCCTGAAAGAGTGGATCTTCAGAGCGAACTTTCCACTGATTTTCTTCGTGGTTTTTTCTACGCTCGTGACGCTTGCGTACATTGTGAAAACGTATTTTCCCGAGGTGTTCGCCTTCACGCAGGATCAGTACTTTAACTTTATCTATTTCTGCAGCGCGATTCTGATCGCCTGTATGGTAGGTCTCGCGCTCAGAAAAGAGTAGCAGCGTGTCGGGCAACGGCTTCGAGAAACGTTCTGTCCTCCTTCGTGAAGGGTGACCGTGTGTGAGAATCGATATCAAGTTCTCCAACAACTGTGCCATCCTTGAAGAGAGGAATAACAATCTCTGACTGCACCTGTGGACTGCATGAGAGGTAGTTCGTTTCCTCGGACACATTCTGTACAACAACAGTCTCTTCTCGTTCCGCAGCCTGACCACAGATACCTTCCCCAAATGAGATTTTCACATGTTCCGTAGGTTCTCCCATGAAAGGACCGAGTACGAGTTTCCCGTGTTCCACGAGATAAAATCCTACCCAGTCGTAGTGTGCAACGTCATCCCAGAGAAGCTCACAAATACGAGTAAGTTTCTCTTTTCTATCCAATGATGTGCTCACAATCTCTTGTACATCGGCTAACAGCGCATCATACTGCGGTTTTCTTCCCATACTATTCTCCCTCCTGCAGCTCGTCCCATAACGCGAAGGCCCTCCTGAGATGTGGGATAGTAATGGATCCACCGACAACAAGCCCGATGGCCAGTGCCTCCCCTATCTCTTCGTTCGTCACGCCGTGATCGTGACACTGGAGAAGATGGTACGTCACGCAGTCATCACACCTGAGTACAAGTGATGCCACAAGTCCGAGCACCTCTTTAGTTTTCTGTGAAAGTGCACCCTCTTCATAAACTCGTGAATCGAGGTTGTAGAACCGTTTAATTGGCAGATTGCTGTACTTCATCACGATGTTGTTGAGATACTCCCGTTCCTCCTTAAATTCTTTAATCGTTGACATAGTGGTCACTTCTCTGAGTTCTCCGATTCTATATATTTTAATTTTTCTCTCGGGCCAAATCTTTATAACTTCACTCCTCCATTGTACCATGTGCAAATAAACGAGATCTACTGTAAATCTATCCTCTCAAAATCTGGTATCTACGGGATAGACTACGCAGTAAACCCGTACATGGGATGCCAGCATGGATGCATCTACTGCTACGCTGTGTTCATGAAGAAGTTCGCAAACCACAAAGAAGCATGGGGGGAGTTTGTGGACGTAAAGGTGAACGCTCCCCGAGTCCTCGCCAAACAGATGAAAAAATCTCCAGAAGGAAGCATTCTCATCTCCTCGGTCACGGACCCTTATCAACCGTTGGAAAGAAAATATGAGATAACGAAGAAGTGCTTACAGGTGCTCTCCCGATACGATGTTCCCATCAGCATCCTCACAAAGTCCGATCTCGTCCTCAGAGACAGAACATTGCTGGAGAGGGTAGATGCCGAGGTGGGAGTCACCTTCACCACAGTTGAAGAAGACATACGACAACAGTTTGAGCCAGGCGCGTCATCGGTTGAAGAACGGTTGAATATTCTCGAGGAGATAGAGGACTGCTACGTGTTTTTCGGTCCTGTGATCCCGATGTTCTCTGATACTGAGGAAAAAATACGAGCAGCGTTCACAGCATTTGCAGAGCGGGGCGTGACGCGCCTCTATATCGACAAAATGAATCTCTATCAGAATGTCTGGCATCGAATGAAGAAATATTTGGATGTGGACACCGTGAAAAGCTACAAAAAAATAAAAGACAACGAAAAATATCTGCTACTACTGAAAAAGAGGATGCAACATGTGCTCAATGAGTTCGATTTTGACGTCACACTGGGATGGTAACTACCCTATCACAATCGATCTCACATCGCTCAGACCCAACGAGGGGATAGCAAACCCTTGATTGTAGACAATCTCAGGGTTCTCTTCTCGTATCGTCGATAGGTCGAATGTTTCCCTTCTGTCTCCTGTGACGAATGTCACGGTTTTGGCATTCGGTTTGCATATCGCTTTGTCGAGGATTTTCGTGATCGCGGCCCGATGGTACCGATCTTCCAGCAAGGCGTCCAGCGAGTAGAAGATATTGAGATCTCGTGGCGAAAAGTAGAGAATATTCGTGACCTCTCCATAGATCGATATCGTGTTTTCCCTATCCACAAATTCAACGATTTTGAGGTACTTCAGCCAGTTACATTTGCAGCCATACTGCGGGTCTGCCGTAATCTTCAGCGGCCCCCCATCCTCTTTTGGGATAGAATCTCCCTCTTTTTTATACGCGAGGATGACATCCACAGTACTGGGAATACTCACTAGATATCGATCCTCGGAGATATAATTGATGATCTCGCCGTCACCGAGCGCGGTCGATGGCACCCCTTCCCACGGTATCTTTCGAACCTCCTTTCCCACCACCGTCTCGTGGATCGTCTCAGTCTCGAACTCTTTCAGTGCTGAGAGTGAATACTCCGTCACATCGTTCTCGATCACGTGAATTTTCCACGTTGCAGTCTTTTCTCCCTGTATACATCCTAATAGGAGAAATAATAAAAAAATGGAGATAAACTTCTTCATAGTACGTCTATCTCCCGCAAATCCTTCATCCAGTACTTCGATTCGTAGCCTGGCATGATCAGTCTGAAATCCTCTGTCACGAGGATATCCTCGTTTGAATAGACCTCGCTGAACTCCAGTTCGACTGTATAGCCATCTGCAGCGGTAAATTTAACCTTCGCGGCATCGTCTTCGTACCGTGCTCTATTCAATAATGCGACCAACGGGACTCCTTCAAAGGTACTCTCCTCACCTTTATACTCCGCAGTGACCGTTTTCTGATCGAAAAGACCGGTGAGATCCTCCGGTGGGAGTACCAGGGTAACCTTTGTTTTTCCGTTGATTACCAGCGAGTTCTCCTTCCCGAGGAGTTTTATCTCCTTCAAATACTTTAACCAGAGTTTTCCCGGTTGATCCGGAATCACAAGTCGTACTGGTCCACCATCTTCCTGGGTAATCTCTTCCTCGTCCATTTCATAGCAGAGGTACGCGTTGGTCAGATCGCTCCATTCCATCGTCGACATATAGCCGTCCTTCGCGACAAAGGTAACGTAATCCGGAGCGACGTCATAGGTATCGAGGACATCAGAGAGAAGCACCCCCTTCCATGAGTTTTCTATCTCTGTTCCCGTAGATTTCACGAGCGTTGCGGTAAACTCCTCAGAGGGCATCGAGCGCAATTCACTCAGTGCGAGTTCTCCCTCTTTCAGTCCTGAGATTTCAACAGTGTACGTCGGTGTTTCTTTCTCCTCGGTCACGCATCCCACAAGAAGGGATACTGCAAGTACGCCAATTAGTAGTTGGTATCTTGTCTTCATGGTATCACTACTGCAGTGACACACAAAACCTTTATAAACGTTATGTTCGAAGAAACATATCGATGAAGAAATATATACTATTGGCGATCATTGGCATTCTCTGTCTCCTCCTCATCCCCAAAACTACCATTGATGTAACGGAGGGGACACAGGAGAACCAGAGAATCTTCGCCACAGGGCTCTATCCCTCCATCACCATCACCAACTACTCGTTACTACCCACAACCCGTGACTTTGTACTTCCCAACTTTCACAAAGAACTCCATTTCACTCTCGGCCCTTTTGAAAAAGAACACGTGCAGCTGGATCCTGACACACGTGAGAGCTATACGTTTGTATTTTTCAGCGACAGTCAACCAGAATCGGGAGCACAGCAGACGCAGGTATTTCATACGATGATTGAGAAGATCAACGACGACAATCCGTTATTCGTGGTAGGTGGAGGAGATTTTGTCTGTGAAGCGAGTACTGCTAACTTTACTGCATTTCTCAATACAGCAAACAATCTTCATGCTCCTCTCTTCTTTGTCCGTGGAAATCACGATATCATGGACGATCCCGATCTGTATGAGCAGTACCTCGGTCCGCGATACTACTCCTTCACCTACGGATCCTCTCTTTTCGTTGTGCTCGACAACGCCACAGGATTCCTGGATGCGGAGCAGCTGGAGTTTCTTCGTACAACACTCCAGAAAGAGCGCAATCATGTCTTCATCTTCATGCATATGCCGCCCTTCGATCCACGGCCTGGCGGTACCAGCACCATGATCGATGGAGAAGCGTTTAGAGCAATCGTGCAGGACAACCATGTCGACTACGTATTCTGTGGTCATATCCACTCCCCCTATAAAAAGAAAGACGACAATACAACATATGTCATCTCCGGTGGTGCCGGTGCACCGCTATTAGCCGATGGGTTCTATCACTACGTAAAGGTTACGGTGGACGACACAGTGGATGTAGCTGTCGTGAGGTGTGAAGATGGGTAAATACTACTTTGAAACGAAGGATCTCGTGGTGATTGCGATACTCTCTGCACTCGGAGGGATATCCTCCACATACATCGGCTACTTAGCGAACCTGGTAAACAGGTTTCTGGGTGTCCCGTTCGGTGCCGGACAGTTCCTCGCCGGACTCCACATCTTCTGGATCACCTTAGGCTACGGCCTCACCCGAAAGAGAGGTACTGGTCTCATGATCGGGATACTGAAGGCCTTTGTCGAGCTTTTCTCTGGGGGGAAACTCGGTATCTTCGTGTTGGTCTTAAGTGGTACCCAAGGGCTTTTGGTCGATCTCGTCTTTCTCACACTAAGAAAACGGCACTTCCTCACCTATCTTCTCGCTGGAGGGATTGCCACAGGAACAAATGTATTTATATTTCAGCTCTTTTATGCCCCCTATAATGCAACAACCTTCTTCTTTATCATCTCGTGTATTGCCTTTTTCTCCGGAGTACTCTTTGCAGGATACTTCTCGCACAATGTACTGGAGGTGCTGGAGGGAAAGGAGAAACGGTACAGTCTTAAAAAAGCTGCAACGATCGGTGCTGCAACCGTACTCCTCTTCGGTGGAATTTACTACTACGCTGCCATTTACACCTCAGGAGAAGCGATCGCTGTCTTGGGAGACTGCAACAATGCCTACAGCTTTAATTACAATGAATTCAGTGTGTACGAGAAAACAGTGGCTGCAGAGATGGTAGGACAGTACCAATACGAAGAAGAAAAAGAGTACCGAGGTATTCCATTCACGATCATTGTGGAAAGGGCAGAACCGCAGGGAGAAGAGGTAGAGGTGGTAGGAGACGACGGCTACACTGTAACCTTCCCTATAGAAAAAATACACGATGAGATGATTCTCACCGCGGAGAGAAGACTGATCGCCAAGGGATTCGATGGTGGCTACTGGGTTCGTGATGTCGCGGAGATACGGATCGCATGATCAGACTGGAGAACTTCAGTTTTCGGTATGAGAAGGAGTGGGTGTTGAAGGATATCTCGCTGCATATAGAGAAAGGAGATTTTATCCTGCTCGCAGGAGAAAGTGGAAGTGGAAAATCAACGCTTGCCCTCGCCATTTCTGGATTTTTAAAAGGAAAAGGAGAAAAGAAAGGAAATATTTTTTTTAAAGGAAAAAATATCGAGGAGTACGAGCTCTTCGATCTCGCCAAAGACGTGGGGGTAGTGCAGCAGGACCCTGAAAATCAGATTTGTACGCTGAATGTGATAGATGAACTCAGTTTTGCCCTAGAAAATATGTGTCTTGACAAAGAAGAAATGGAGACTCGGATAGACTGGGCACTGAGTATCGTGGATGCAGAGCATCTGCGGGAACGGGATACGTTCTCGCTCTCCGGTGGGGAGAAGCAGAAGATTGTGATCGCATCGATTCTTGCCATGAAACCTGAGGTGATTATCTTCGATGAACCGACGAGCAACCTCGATCCTGTGGTCACGGAGGAGATATTCAACGTGATCGAGAAAATACAGAAAAAGGCGGATATCGCAGTGATTGTGATCGAACATAAATGGGAGTACCTCCTTGACAAGGTCACCAAGATAGCAACATTGAAGAATGGTACCCTCCACCTCGTTGACAGTCTCCAGCATCCTCAGTACACGACGAAGCGAAGAGAGAAGGGAGAAAAAATCCTTGAGGTAGACAATCTTCACGTGTCGTACGGTAAAAAAAAGGTTCTCGACGGGATATCCTTTAATGCGTACCACAATGAGGTCATCGGGATCATGGGGAGAAACGGGAGCGGAAAAACAACGCTTCTCATGTCACTGATGAACTATCTTGAGTACTCTGGGGAAATTCGTCTCCGAGGAAAGAAAATCACTGAAAAAAAGACATCAGAACTCGCACGAGACATTGGATTTGTATTCCAGAATCCCAACCACCAAATATTCGAGTCATCTGTACAGGAAGAAGCGGCGTTCGCACTCATCAACTTTGAGATGGAAGGCAGCGTGGATCCCTTCTTGGAGAGAAGTGGGTTACAACAATACAGTGAAAGAAATCCCTTTCACCTCAGTTACGGAGAGAAAAGGAGGCTGAATATCGTCTCTATCCTCTCCTACGATCCAACGATCATTCTTATGGATGAACCATTCATTGGCCAAGATCACGAAAATGTCAAGAGGATCATGGACATGCTACTCGAGAACAACAATCTGATTATCATGGTAATTCACGACCGCAGAATTGCCGAAACCTACTGTTCCCGTGTTTTACGGTTGGAGGATGGCGTACTCCTGGAGGAATCGGGATGAACCCGTTAACAAAGTTTTTCCTCCTTATTATATACTGTGTTCTCCTCTTTCTGTTCCAGAATGTGCTGGTAATCGCATTCTTATGTGGTATTTCCCTCGTGATTTTTTCTCTGCGTCTGGGATTTTCTGCAATGACAAGGAGGAAGATCATCTTCTCCTTTGCAGTTTTTATCCTGATCATCAACGTAATATTTCTAGAGGGAAGCCTTGTGGAGCGACTAGCATTCTCACTACGAATGGTATTCAGATTTCTGGGAATCATCTTCTCAGGGATGCTTTTCGCGAAAAGCGATCCCAATACATTCGCATACTCGTTAATGCGGATCGGCGTGCCGTACCGATACGCCTTCACCCTCGTCTTCACCTTCAGGTTAGTCCCTCTCTTTGACATGGAGTCCAATATCATCAGAAAAGCGCAGTTAGCCCGAGGTGTGAAACTCGACGGGATAAAAAATGTCTTCAACTTCGTGAGGTATACCTTTTTCCCTCTTCTCTACTCAGCACTGGAGCGGGCGGATTCCTTCACTCAATCCATGGAAGGTCGGTGTTTTGGACTCTATAAAAAGAGAACGTTTTATCGGGAGAGTGGATTTCATCGGGAGGATTACCTCCTCACGGTGATAGCAGGCGTACTTCTCGGTGTGTCGCTGTACTGGAGGTACCTCCTATGATCCTCATCATCACGGGTGCTATTGGCGTGGGCAAAACAACGGTACTGCGTGCGGTGGTAGAGATGCTGGAGAAGGATATCTACGGTGTGATAAGTGAACGATCGGGAGGAAGATACTTTGTTGAAGATCTCGTGACACATGAGAAACGAGTGCTCGCATCGAAGGAGAAGATCGGGTTCAAGGTGAAGGGATATTACTTCAATCCCGCGGCACTCCAGTTTGTGGAGCGTGCACTGCAACGAACAGGAGATATTCTTGTCTACGACGAGATTGGCCATCTAGAGATGAGAGGGATTATCGACATTTTCCAGTATTTGACAGAGGACTCGCTGGTAATTGTGCGAGAAGATATCCTCGAGGACGTAGTCAAAAAAAGAGAGAACTACAAAATTGTTACCGTGACTGAGGAAAATAGAGAAAAAATTGTGGAGGAAATTGCGGTGTTATGTCAGGACCTCTTCTAACCTGTCCTCTTCTATGGCATGTTTTATCTCCGTAGCGATTCTTCTCCCCATGCTCATCTTTTTTCCGTACTTCATGTAGGAGTAGGGAGAGTATGGAATGAAGGGGTTGGTACCAGCTACGATCCGTGCCGAGATTTCAAAGGTCACGATCTCAAGCTCATCCGTCACAATCGTCTCGAGACAGTACGGACCGATCAGCCCCCGGTCATCTATTGTCTGTGACTGTTTCAGTGCCTTATCACCAATATCAAACACCTTTTCCAGGAGCGATTCCCGGATAACAATGGGGAAGTTCCCTACCACCACGTAACTTGGCTCAACGTTGAATCCCTGCGGCATTCTCCCCAAGAAGTCCACGTTGCTTTCGTATCGCCTGTCGATACTCATCAACACATTCTCATCTTCCAGTGGCGAGTAGAAATAGTGGAAGTACATTGCCACTCCTTTCACATACTCCTGTATCTGATATTTTTCTCCTTTCTTCACTCGTCGTTGAATCTCTTCCTTGTTCTTCGCAAAAAAGTAGCCCTTCCCTCCCTTCGCTCCATGAAGTTTGACGATGACCTCCCTATCAACATCATCAATATCAAACGTTTTGGGAATTCGTATTCCGGAATCCCCCAGCCACTGCTGCTCACGATCCCTGTCCGATTCCCACCGGAAGAGAAACTTATTGCCAAAGATGGGGACGTTAAACTCGTGCTCAATGATATTCAGTGGGAGATAGGAGATATAGCTCCCGTGGGGAATCAGTATCACATTCTTGTCAATGAGCTCCTCCTGCATTGTTCGTATCTCCTCGAGGTTGTCGAGGTAAAATATCTCATCTGCAACGTGAAATCGCTCGTAAAATCGTCTTCCTTTTTCGCAAAGAAGAAGCGTCTCGAATCCTTCTTCCTTCGCACCGTTGAGTATGTTCAGCGCCGAATGGCTCCCAATGGTTCCGATTGTGTACTCCATGATTGTTGTCGGGCTCCGAGTTTAAAAAATCTGTGATCCTGAAATGCTCACATTCGCATGCCCTTGAACATGTCCATCTTGGGAAGCCGTTTCTTCCCGAACTGTTTGAACATTTTCTTCATCATATTGTACTGTTTGAGGAGTTCTCTCACATCCTTCTCATCCCGTCCAGAGCCTCGTGCTATCCGTTTAATCCGTGAATAGTTGACTTTCTTCGGATTTTCGAGCTCCTCTTCGGTCATGGAGTCCATTACAATCTTAAAATGCTTCAATTTCTCTTCACTCATTTCCAGTGCGTCCTCTGGAATATTGAAGCCCATACCGGGAATCATCTGCATGATCTTTTGAAGAGAGCCCATGTTAGAGATAGTCTCCAGCTGTTTGTACATATCCTTGAGATTAAACTTCCCGGACATGAACTTCTCGGCATATTTTTCATCCATCTCCTCCGTCGTTGCCTCCTGGACCTTCTGAAGCAGCGTTTCCAGATCACCGAGCCCGAGAAGACGGGACACGAACTTTTTGGGATCGAATTTCTCGAGGTTATCAATTTTTTCTCCGTCACCAATAAACTTTATTTTCGCATCGGTGGAAGCTGCAGAGGACAGCGCACCTCCTCCTTTGGCCGAACCGTCGAGTTTCGTCACGATGATGGATCCAACGGGTGTCGCCTCGCTGAAGGCCTCTGCCTGAGACATGGCCTGCTGTCCGATTGTCCCGTCGATGACAAGAACAACCTCGTCGGGATCGACCGCTCCAGAGATCTCCTTCATCTCATCGATGAGTCCTTCCTCTTCCTTGTGTCTCCCGGCTGTATCAACGATGATGATATCGTAATCTCTCTCTTTAAAATGAGTGACGCCTCTTTTTGCAAGCGTAATGGCACTTTCTTCCTCAGGATCGCCAAAAACATCTATATTGTAAGGCGAGCAGTACTGCTCCAGCTGGTTATACGCCCCTGGTCTCCATGTATCCGAACACACAACACCCACGGTGAATCCCTTCTTCTGAAAGTATCTGGCCAACTTCCCCGTGGTGGTAGTCTTTCCACTTCCTTGGATTCCAACCATGAGTAACACGGTGGGTTCCGAGGGGTTGAGATGTATTTTCTCCGATTCTTCACCAAGAATTTTCGTGAGCTCATCGTATACTATTTGTATGATGTGTTCCTTCCTAGATACTCCTTTTGGAAGCTCTTCTTCCAACGCTCGCTCTTCTATGTTCTTTGATAGCTGAAAAACAAGCTCGATATTTACATCTGCCGCTATCAAAGCTCGCTGAATATCCTTCACTATCTCTTTGATGAGCTTTTCATCTACAACGCCTCGCGTGAGCTTTTTTAAGGCATTATTGAGTGCTTTTCCAAGCTTTTCAAGTGCCATGTTCTCGCCTTTTATCTTTTCTCTCCCGTAGATTTAAAACCTTTTTCCCCGCTGCGCGGGGGACAATTCTCATTTTCGCATTCTCAAACTTTCGATACAGTACACTTTCATCGAGTACTCGATCGAGAAAAAGGGCGAGTGCTGCTACCTCAGAGTGAGGTTGAGACCCAATGGAGAGATTGTAGTCCGCCCGTTCATATACTTCAGGTGGTACCTTTTCCGCGCCCACAACTACTAAAATATCGTTGTTCTCACTTTCCTTTTTAATTTCCTCAATTTTCTCCATTCTCTCCCCGTACATCGTTAAATGGACTACCAATCCCTTCCACTCTTTTAAGAGTCTTTTATAATTCTTAAATCGAACAAAAAAATCTCCTCCCCACGCCTCTGTCACGTCATCAATCGTCTTTTTTATTTTTTCGTCTTCTCGCCAGAGATACACACCATCTGCGCCAAAAGCTCGGGCAACTAAACACACATGTGTTGTTATCCTCTTATCCCGCTGAGGCCGATGGCCCATTCGCAGCACAGCGATCAATATCTCACCTTAACACTCCACTGCGTGTACTCAAGGTCTTCGTAATAGTAATTTTCAAAGATGAGGTGATCCGGCTGCCATCTGGATCTCTCGAAGTAGAACACAATAATAAGTCCATTATTGGGAGGTATTTCCTTTACACTCTCGTTTAACCCCCGTAAACTATCAAATACGGAGGTAATACTTCCAGTCTCAAATGACTGCCCCACTATCTCCGTTTGTCGGACGCGATCCTTTATATATTCCTCCTTACTTTTATAAAAGAAGAGATTTATATTTTTAAGGTTGAAAGGTTGGGTATTCTCTGTTTTATTTTTAAAGAGTACCTCAACAGCAATACCTCCTGCCTCTGGATCATACATCCGTCGTACTTGTACTCCTATTCTTCCATCGGAGACATAATCTCCCATCTCGGTCTCTATCACCCTTTTGTCCCAGGTGATCTTCTGTTTTGTCTGAGAGGGAGTAGGTGAAGGTGTGACAGTGGGAGCCTCAGTGGTAGGTGGTGGAGTGGTGGGAGAGGGAGTTGTTGTCGGGGGAGAGGTAGGGGGAGCCTCGGTAGTGGGTGATGGAGTGGTAATGGACGGCGTGGGGACTGGGGATTCTACAGGTTGTTCACTGTTGATCACATAGAGTATCGAAGAAACAAGGAATACTACGCCTAACAATATAATCAGGTAGATGGCCCAGTCTCTGTGATCTCGCTTGTCCACATCACTCATGTATTCTCTATGACCGTTCAGACTTAAAAAGATTACGTATGCTCAGAATTTATCGAAACCGGCAAGAGAAAACTGAACTGGATGGTTTTTCTATACATTAATTTAACTAAAGCCGTCTCATTTTTCATTCGAGGATCTGAAGGAGTTCTGTAAGTGATGATATCTCACGGTTTATGGCATTGTCTTCTCCCTTTTGCCCTCTATTAAGCCAGAGACAAGAAATCCCAGCATTCAGAGCACCTCGTACATCATCATGAATCGAATCGCCCACATGGAGGAGCTCATTCCCAGCGCATCCTGCTTTTTCTGCTGTTATTTTGAATATACGAGGATCGGGCTTCCCAATGCCATAATCCTGCGAAAATATAACAAATTGGAATATATCTTCCAGTCCGCATCGTTCTGGGTAACTGTTTCCATTTGAAAGGAGTCCAAGAGTATACTTCTCTTTTAAGGCTGTTAATGTCGGGGGCACGTCATCAAACAACTCAATATCTTCGAATCGGTGCGTCAGATATACGTTGTTGAGATGTGATGCCAGTGCATTATCAGGTCTCCCAATCTCTCTGAGCGTCTGTTCAAAAGCCTTACGACGAATTTCCTCAAGGCTTGTAACTTCCCCTTTCAGTTCATTCGCTACGCTATCTCTGATCGTTATCATTGTCTCAATATCAAGCAACAATGCCGTTGAAGGATCGATCCGTTCTAACTCTTTTAATACGCAGCGGAGTGAGTGCCGCATAACTTTCTCAAAGTCCCAGAGTGTTCCATCGCCGTCAAAGGAAATGGCTTGTATTCCTGTAAGTTTCTCCATGGATCTCTTTTCTATTGATCCTTTAAAATCTATTTTGTAAAAAAGAAAAAGGGAAAGTATTACGATCTGTCCTTTGAATAGAACACGAGGATCGATGGAAGTACCATAAGCGCTGCCAAAAATGAGAGGCAGATAACGATGGACACTAACAATCCAAACCGTGCCATTATTGGCATGGACGAAAACGTCAGCACGAAAAAGGCACCGGCTGTAGTGGCAGTCGCTGAAATAAGCGCTTTCCCCACACTTAACACGGTATTTTCCACAGACTCCTCTGTATTCTTTGTTTTTTCAAGTTCCTCTCTGTACCGGTGTATCACGTGAATGGAGAAGTCTATTCCTATTCCTATAATGAGCGCAGAGACCATTACCGTGAAGAGATCAAAGTGCCAACTTGCGAGCTTGAGTACGCCGAACTCCCATGCGATTGTTAGTGCGAGAGGAATCACGGAGAATATACCATAGGGGATCGATTTGAACAAGAGCGACACAACGAGTAGCGAAAGTGCCAGTGCGAGAAGCGTTGTTTTTATTTGTGTAGACTGCATGCCTCCCATGATATCAGCAATTAACGCGGGACCCCCTCCCACGGAGTAGTCCAGCGTAGTATTCTTCTGAAGGATTTCTCTCACTTCGTTTGTGATTTTTTTTGCGTCTTCATCGGTTTTTACATTTACATAGACAAGTATTACACCCTTTTTGAGATAATCGGAACTTTTCTTATCAACTACCAACGTTTGCTGGATCATTGAGGTGGTTTGAGGATTTTCAAGCGCCGCCTGTACATCCCCCTGGGTTTTCGCAAGCATATCAGCATAACTCGAGATGCTCATCACGATTTGTTTTCCTTCGGTATTGGTGAAACCGATTGTACGAAGCTCCTCTTCAAGTGCCAGGACCTCTTCATAGTACTCTACAACATTCCCCTCTACGAGAACAGCGAGAGGCTCGCCCTGTGCTCCAAAGAGTGTGGATATCTCGCTCTGTGTGGATATCGTCTCCGCATCTTGTGGGAGCATATCTTCATAACTTATCGAGGTAGGAATAGTGGGGAGAAGTGCCACGCCGATGATGGCGAGTATTCCAGCAGTAGCCAGTACTGTCTTTCGATGGTGAAGTGCGAGCAGAGAGATCTTATCTAGGACGTAATTCACACCGGAAACTCGTCGTTGTTTCTTTTGTAGAGTGCTTCCTGTATCCCGCAGTACCAAGAGAGACGGCATCAAGGTTACCACAAGGAAAAAGCTGAAGAGGATACCAAGCACGAGGAGGAATCCAAACTCTCGCATTGGAGGGAGGTCCGAAATGCCAAATGAGCCAAATCCAAAGGCTGTGGTCACTGCTGTGAGCAATACTGCCACTCCAACAGTTTTCACGCTAATCACTGCACTTTTTGGTGCCTCTTGCCCTTTATTTCTTTCTTCGTAGTACCTGTTCAGCATATGTACTGTGTACGCAATGGCAATGCCGAGAAGCAGGGGGGCAACACCGACAAACATACTGGAAAACGTAATGCCAATGTATCCCATGATACCGAGAACCCACGTGACGGCAATACCGATTATCACGAAGGGGAGCACAATATCCGAGATACTTCTGTAGGTAAGGAATAGCACCACAATGACCAGGAGAAGTGCTGCTGGGAGGAGTACCATGTTGTCCCTGTCCATTACATCCATCATCTCTGTTTGTTGCGTAAGTTCGCCCGTGTACGAGATATCCAGCGAACTTTCCCTTTGAGCGTTTTCCAGGACATCGATATATTCCTGGACAGCGCCTTCTTCATGGTCTGGACTCACTCTCATCCGAATCAGCGTAGCTTTTCCATCTTGTGTGAGAATCTGACTGAGCCCTTTCTGCGCCTCAGGTGTTTTCACAGCCATTGGTATCCTTTCTTCAGGGACATTGTTATCCTTGAGGATATCAATATACGATGTGACTTCGAGCGCAAAGTGAGGAATTGCCCTAATCTCTTCTTCTAGTTCCTGTATCTCTTCTATTGCCTGGGGAGAGGTAACTTCGCCTTTCACGAGTACTGTCTCATAGTTCTGTCCCCCAAATGTGTCCCGAAACTCCATTGTCGTCTCCACAGATTCTTTTTCTTTTGGAAGATACGACATCATGTCTGTCTCTTTCTCAATTCTCAATATTCCTGACCCTAAAATAAGTGTGATAATAAGTACCGTGACTACTACAATTTTCGGTCTCTTTTCGCACGTTTTTGCAACGACATCAAGTACCATTTTTATCCCTCCTAAGTTTCTTACTTATGCGTATAAGAAATCTTATAAGATTCTATAAAAAGGTTTCGGTTCGTGGCCAACAGTTTTCAAGGAGAAAACAAGAGACGTACATGATCCTATGGAAAAGAAATACGTGCGGCTGAGTAAGTACCTTTCCTACATTCTGCGACACAACCCCGCATCGGCAAGAATCACACTCGATGAACGAGGGTTCGCAGATCTCGATCGTGTTATGGAGGCACTGGAGAGTACCCGTCATCGATGGGCGGGCAAAGAAGCGATAGAAAAACTGATAGCGGAGAGTGAGAAACAACGATTTGAAATTGTAAAAGGAAAAATACGGGCGCTTTACGGCCACTCAGTAGCTGTGAAAGTCTGTAGAACGTACGACCCGTCCGGCAACCTCTATCATGGTACTTCCCCCAAAGCATTGAACACCATACGGGAAGAAGGACTAAAGCCGATGGGAAGACAGTTCGTCCATCTCTCAAAAACGATAGATGACGCAGTCACCGTAGGAAAACGACACCATCCACATCCTGTAATACTCATAATCGATGCCGTTCGTGCTTCTCACGACATATCATTCTACGAAAGAGGGGATGTCGTATTGGCGAAGGAGATTCCGCCAGGATATATAGAAATAGCAGAATGAACGATGCTTCCTCCGACACTCGCGTGGTGGTATCAAAAGCCCTTATCTCTTTTTTTGGAAGAACCTGAAGCTTTGAGAAACGAATGCAAAGTTTTTATGCCTCGAAAGATTTATGTGCTCCGATTTCAATTTCTATATGAAAATTCTTCTTGAAATTATTAATTTTTCTAGAGATATCTTCATTAAACTATGGTCACAATTATGGAGAATAATATCCTCTTTGATATTATCAGTTGGATCAAAAACAGATTCTGTGTTTTTTGAACAAATTTCTTTCTCGCACGTTAGATAAGAGTGGAGACATTATGAGATCTTCGATGGTTCGTGTGACACATTGATGGTGACAAAAAGTTTTTAAATCTATAAAAAGATATAAATCATGCCAAAATTGACAAAAGATGATAAGAATAGCATTATAAGGGCAACTATTATTGTAGGATTCAGTTTTTATATACTAAATATAGTATCTCAAAGAATTATGGATGGAAACGTGAATGATATGAGATCATTCGTGTGGTCTGTGATTATAGCATTATCCTTTGGGACCGTGATGTATATTATAATAAGATTAGGAAAAGATAAAGGAAAAAAATAAAAAATTAGTATTCTTCTCTCTTTTTTACGTCTTCAATGTCATCTTTAGTCATAAAGGCTAGCCATGGAGCATCTTTCGAAGCAGCTGGAATTGCACAGTAAAAAAAAACAAACGGTTCTTCAGACACACCTGTAGTTTTAAGCCATTCGCCCTTTGAAATAAAGAATAAATCTTTGGCTTCTAACTCTGTTTCTTTTTCCTCTCCAGTCGCTCTGTTAATTGTTTTTGCCTTTCCTTTTCCAGCGACTACACACCAAAATTCATCGTACCAATAAAAGGATTCGAAAAAACTTCCTTCCACCATTCTTGCATATCCAGCCCTATAACTAAGGTCGTCTGCAGTTACAAAACGTTTTAAATTTGCCTTTTTTTCTTCCCCTAAGAGCCCCGGAAGTAATTGCTTCTTTTTTAAATCTTTTTCTTTATACGAATATTTTTTAATCACAAATTTCTCCTCCTACTCCTTCGGTCGCGGTATGAACTTTCCTTCACCCGGTTTGCCGGTGATCTCACCGTCTTCCATTACCGTCTGTCCTCTCACGATCGTTCGTATGGGCCATCCTGTGAACGTATCTCCATCGTAGGGAGACCATCCCGATTTCGATTGTACCTTCTCAGTGGTAAATTTCTGTTTCTTATCCAGATCGACAATGGTGAGGTCGGCGTCGGACCCTACGCGGATTGCTCCCTTCTGCGGGTAGAGGTTGAAGATTTTCGCTGGATTCTCTGAGGTGATCTTCACGAGATCGTGGAGGGAAAGATTGCCTTCGTTGACACCTCTCGTTAGCATATTAGGCAAAAATTCCTGCGCACCCCATATTCCCAGGGGAATATCCCACATGTCTTCCCAGCCCGGTTCTACTTCTTCCTTTGTATGCGGTGCGTGTTCCGTCAGTGCAACATCGATCCATCCGTTCCGAATCCACTCCCAAGCAATCGCTGGGTCTTTGCCCCACGGTACAATAAAAGGTCCATACTTGTCGGCTTTTTCTTTGCCAAGTAAGAACGGCGTCATTTCGAGTTCTGTGTACACAGTCTGGCCGAGGGATCGAGCGTGGTTGATCAGCTCCATGTCATACTCTTTTTGTATTCCTACATGCAACACGTATAGTTTGGCACCAGTAAGTTTTGCGATGTAGAGTGAGACCGCGAGCCCCATCACCATCCCGTGACCGTATTGGATCCCTCGTTTGTACGCCTCATGGAAGTCATCGGCAGTAGTCTTCCCTTTGTCCCAGTACTCTCGTTCTACCATCCGCTTGACCCAGTCACTTTCGTCGTGGTGGACCGAGACGGTCATCCCTGTCTTAGCGATTTCTTCGTAGAGTTCGTGCATCAATCCATGATCCGTGACCGCTAAGTCGGGGATGTACGGGTACTTCGCTCGAGGATGTTGCGTGTTAAAGATCTTGAACCCGATTGTCCCTGTCTCAGCGAGTTTGGGAATCTCTTCAGGGATCAGTGCGGCGGCGTAGTGGTTGTAGTCTACGATACACTGTTTCTCTGCCCGTTCTCGTTTCACATTCCATTTTTTTACAGTGCTTGGATGAGGATCGGTGTTTGTTTGATCGATGGTGAAGGTAATACCTCCTGCAGCTGCACATCGATGTCCCGACTCGAAATCCTCCTTCTGGGTCATGCCTGGATCTCTAAAATGACAGTGAGGGTGCCAGAGCCCTGGAATGATGTACTTTCCCGTTGCATCGATAACCTCATCGGCATCGGGAAGAACTGCAGCCTTGCCGATGGCGACGATCTTCCCGTCATCAATGGCAATATCTGCTTCAAAAAGGTCACTACTCGTACATACTTTCCCATTCTTAATTACAGTATCTACCGTCATATTCTCACTCCTTCGGTCGCGGTATGAACTTTCCTTCACCCGGTTTGCCGGTGATCTCACCGTCTTCCATTACCGTCTGTCCTCTCACGATCGTTCGTATGGGCCATCCTGTGAACGTATCTCCATCGTAGGGAGACCATCCCGATTTCGATTGTACCTTCTCAGTGGTAAATTTCTGTTTCTTATCCAGATCGACAATGGTGAGGTCGGCGTCGGACCCTACGCGGATTGCTCCCTTCTGCGGGTAGAGGTTGAAGATTTTCGCTGGATTCTCTGAGGTGATCTTCACGAGATCGTGGAGGGAAAGATTGCCTTCGTTGACACCTCTCGTTAGCATATTAGGCAAAAATTCCTGCGCACCCCATATTCCCAGGGGAATATCCCACATGTCTTCCCAGCCCGGTTCTACTTCTTCCTTTGTATGCGGTGCGTGTTCCGTCAGTGCAACATCGATCCATCCGTTCCGAATCCACTCCCAAGCAATCGCTGGGTCTTTGCCCCACGGTACAATAAAAGGTCCATACTTGTCGGCTTTTTCTTTGCCAAGTAAGAACGGCGTCATTTCGAGTTCTGTGTACACAGTCTGGCCGAGGGATCGAGCGTGGTTGATCAGCTCCATGTCATACTCTTTTTGTATTCCTACATGCAACACGTATAGTTTGGCACCAGTAAGTTTTGCGATGTAGAGTGAGACCGCGAGCCCCATCACCATCCCGTGACCGTATTGGATCCCTCGTTTGTACGCCTCATGGAAGTCATCGGCAGTAGTCTTCCCTTTGTCCCAGTACTCTCGTTCTACCATCCGCTTGACCCAGTCACTTTCGTCGTGGTGGACCGAGACGGTCATCCCTGTCTTAGCGATTTCTTCGTAGAGTTCGTGCATCAATCCATGATCCGTGACCGCTAAGTCGGGGATGTACGGGTACTTCGCTCGAGGATGTTGCGTGTTAAAGATCTTGAACCCGATTGTCCCTGTCTCAGCGAGTTTGGGAATCTCTTCAGGGATCAGTGCGGCGGCGTAGTGGTTGTAGTCTACGATACACTGTTTCTCTGCCCGTTCTCGTTTCACATTCCATTTTTTTACAGTGCTTGGATGAGGATCGGTGTTTGTTTGATCGATGGTGAAGGTAATACCTCCTGCAGCTGCACATCGATGTCCCGACTCGAAATCCTCCTTCTGGGTCATGCCTGGATCTCTAAAATGACAGTGAGGGTGCCAGAGCCCTGGAATGATGTACTTTCCCGTTGCATCGATAACCTCATCGGCATCGGGAAGAACTGCAGCCTTGCCGATGGCGACGATCTTCCCGTCATCAATGGCAATATCTGCTTCAAAAAGGTCACTACTCGTACATACTTTCCCATTCTTAATTACAGTATCTACCGTCATATTCTCACCTTGATTTTAAGCCAATACCTCTCTTGGCGAAAGTAAAAAGAAAAAAGAAAAAAATGATTTTTTCTTTCATTTCTAGGTTCTACTCTTTCATATGTTCTACTACCTTTTTACCTTTGACCAGCTCTGCTTCCTTAGGGGGTTCGAACAATTTATCGATTTGCTCTTTGGGCATTGGTTTTGTCAGTTTACTTACGATAATGTAAAGTGCAAAGGAAATAACCATTGTGGGGAAGAAAGGCTCAGGTACATAGGGTTTAAGTAACCAAGGTGTATAGAACGAAACTGCGGAGATAAGACCGCCAAGCATAGAGGCTATTGCTCCCCATTTCGTTCCTCTCTTCCACCAGCATCCGAGTATCACTGCAGGCATGAATGTCCCTCCAACAACAGTTAATTGCATCGATGAAATGACAATTAAGAAACTCACCGTTCTCCAGGCTGCTGCAACTGCAATAAAGGCAACACCGAAAACAACGAATCTCGTGATTGTCATGGTAGTTTTATCGCTGACTTCTTTTTTCATCCATCGTCCTATCAATTTTTGGTATAAGTCTCTACTTACTGCTTGACTACATACGAGCAGTAAAGAGTCACTAGTAGACATTGACGCACTCATTACTCCAACTGTAAACAGTACGACTACCCACGAAGGCCAGCAATACTTAAGGTAGTTGGGCATCGCAGTATCGGCCGGATCTATTGCTCCTTCTGGAATAAGTCCTTGGTATTCAGCAACTCGAGCACCGTATCCTCCATACATCATGGAAAATATCTGTATAAAGGCTATAAGAGTTATGAGAAATGCTCCCCATTTTATAACCTTCCAGTCTTTTAAGGCAAACAGTCGCTGATGCAGTTGTGGAGATCCCAACGCTCCCAGTGTATAGAATGTGATAGTTATCCAGAAAAATGTTCCAAAGAGTCCAGGTGCGGAGTTATACTCTGTTCCCATAGCTTCAAGTCCGATTTCATGGAGGTTAGTCCATCCTCCAAACTTTGCCAATGTAAAAGGTATTACGGCTATTGCGACAGCTGTCATTACAATTCCCTGGAAAAGATCGGTCCACGCAACGGAGAAGTATCCACCGATGGCAGTGTACGTAGCGATGATAATGGCATAGATAATAATTCCATAGTGGTAGGGAATCCCCATCAGTACTTCCCACAGATATGAAATTCCCAGTAGTTGAGCGACGAGGTACACAGTGGTAAATATCAGAATAGAGGCAGTAGCAATAATTCTTGTATTTACACTTTGATATCTCTGCTCAATATAGTCTGGAATTGTCAGTGCATCGAGCCTCACCGTCTGCACTCGTAGTCTTTTTGCAAGGAGGAAAAATCCGATAAGTCCGGGTCCCACAGATCCAACTACGGCAAGTCCTACAAGACCAAGTCCGTAAGTATACCCTAGACCAGGAGCTCCCAAGTACGTTACCGCACTGTTCCATGTAGCTACATAACTAAAAGCAGTAACCCACAATCCTATCTTTCTTCCACCAATGTAGTAGTCCGAAAGTGTCTTTGTTTTTCCGTATCCAAAGTACCCTATCAGTAATAGAATTGCAAATAGTACTCCTATAGATATCAATGTGTACATTGCTAACGTTTCCATTACTCAAGCACCTCCTCTTTTTTCCAAATGGTCAACGGTAGTATGGCAGCTATTACGATCGCAACGATGGCTATCCATGCTAGTGCGACATATATATATGTCCCTAACGTATAAGGGGGTATTGGCCACATTTGTTTCACCGATATTATACAAGAAGTATAAATTTATATACTTTTTTGAATATTATCTGCGATTAGTATAAATAATTGACTAATCGTTTCTATTACATGTTTATTAAGAATATATGAAATATTGCAAATACTATCTATTCTTCCTAATGTTTGGATAAATGATTTGCAATAAATATGCCGTATAAAACAAAGAAAGCCCCAAAAATCGTTATAAGGGTCGGTGTCTCTGATAGTACAATCCAAGCTAAAAAGCTCGCTATGACGGGTGCTGCTAGTACTTGTAATGAAACAATTGTAGCGGTTACGTACCTTAACGCCCAATTTAGTAAGGAATGCCCTATAACCTGAGGAATAAGAGATAATAAAAGTATCCAAATCCAAGTTTGAGTAGAATAGCCAATTAGTGGAATTTCAAGTATGTATATAGTTATTAACAAAGAAAATGCTGCTATAGCGTACACCAAAAAAATATACGTAGATAGTGGAAGTTGTTTTCGCATTTGACGACCAATCAACAAATACCCGGCCATCGTTACCGCACTTACAAGTGCTAAAAGATCCCCCATTAGATTGTGAGTACCCTGACCTATCTCTCCCGTTGCTATAACTATAATTCCCATAAATGCAATTGCAATTCCCACTATCTTTGATCTAGACATTGCCTCGTTTAAATATAAATATGAAAACAACGCAACGAAAAGCGGATGGGTGGTTACTAAAACCGCCAATATTGCAACAGAGGTCAAAGAAAGACCGACAATCATGGTAGCGAAATGTATTGCTAAAAAAAGGCCAGAAATTACCATAAAACCCCATTTTACTCTTTTTAGCTTTTTTACTTTTATTTGTCCTCTTCTAAAAACGAAAGGTAACAAGAAAAAAGAAGCTAATGTCATACGCCATGTGGCTATAGCCAATGAAGGTACCTCCCTTTGTGCTAACCTTATAAATATGGGGGCTGTTGAGACTGCTACTACTCCAATAACCAAGACTATTTTCGGGGAAACGGATAAGGAATTACGTAGGCTCATGAGTGTCTATCCTCTTGTTTTTTAATTAATTTCTTGCCATATAGATCTATGATAGTGGTATAACTCAAATTTCTATTTTGAAGTTTTCATAATACAGCATATTTAAATTGCTATAATTATTCATTTTTTTTCTTTAAATATCCATCTTGGATCTATTTTAAAAGTATTTATAGATTTCTGATAATCATTATTAACGATTATATGAAATCTGAAAGTTATATCTTATTAGAAATAGAAGAATAAGACAGAAATACCTGATGATCTAAAAGAACCTTTAACTTGATATCATTTGATAAGAATTAGTCCTCTTTCACCAGTACCTTTTCATTCGCAGATGATGATTCATCTTCTTCAAACTCTACTAGCTCCATCAATCCTCTCCAGTCTAAGTTAGGATGAAGATTCCTTTGGTTTGTTCGTGAAACTTGAAGTACAACGTAGGATTGGATAAATGTTGCGTAATGTTTTACAAGAAAATTCAAATATTTTTGGAGTTCAGACACATTCGTACACATTACAAGCAAAACGTTCTGAAACTCTCCTACAGTGAAAAAAGAGTCTATAACTTTTAATTTTGCTGTATTTAACTTTTCATTCTCTATCCTTTTTTTTAAAAGTTTATAATCTTCTTTTCCCAGGGGGGTGCACCGAATCAAGACCATATACGTGCTAGCAATTTTTTCAAATGCAATATCACAACTATTGCCCAAAATAATTTGTTCTTTTTCATACTCTGAAATATATTTCTTCACTGTATTATGATGCATTCCAAGCTTCTCTGCAATTTTACTACATGACTGGTTGCTATCTCTTAAAAGCTCCTGTAATATCTCTTTTTGTTTTTTACTTTTTCGTTTTGTCATAACGGGCCTCTCTTGATATTGTATACTACCCTTGATTTCTTATAAATATAAAAAGTTTGCGGGACAGAGAGTGAACAAAAGAACCTTCCGATGAATATGGGAAATTTGTCTTTAATATTGCTAATTAGACTTCTTCTAAACTTACTAAATAGGAAAATAGTAGAGTTATAATCATAGAGAGAAGTTTCTGCCATGGATATTTTCGGAACGTCCCTTTAATAGTTTTACTGTTGAAGTTATATTAAGGGTGCTATGCCCTCGCCGGGATTCGAACCCGGGTTTGCGGCTCCGCAGGCCACTGTCCTATCCGCTAGACTACGAGGGCTTGTTTTTTATCTTTTTCTCGAGATTCCAGATCCGTTTGGTCAGATCTCGCAACCAAAAGAGTATCACAAGGATGAGCGCCAGATACACATACTCATCGAGCTCCATACTAATACAAGGCACAGAGAGTTATTTAAATATGATGGGGACATAAAAGTGTTCCAGATGGAAGTAGTTTGTTTACGGTCACTCTAGCTTTTTTTGCGCCTTTAATTCTGCTTTTAATTTCTTTTTTTGTATTTTTTCTTCATTTTTTGCTTTCTTTTTTTCCAATTTTTCCTTTTCTTTTCCCTCCAGGGTGTCAACCTCCTTCAGATAAAATTCTTTTCTATATCTGTACGTGAGGACCAGTGCAGTGCCTGCGTAGATCGTTAGTATCGTAGTGATTACTGCAGCTAGGGTATCCGGAACTGAAAAAAATCGTGTTGCTGCAAAAAATAAGGAGAGCGCTCCGAGACCTGCCCATGCATGATGTTTGAACTGATTATATCTACTTTTAAGAGGTGATGTAGATTCCATGGATCATTCCTCGCTTACTCTGCATTACTATATCCAGCTATAAATTCTTTGCTGTGTGGTTAACAGTAACCTTTTAAAAGCAAAACGAGTAACAGAGGTAACAATGGCTGGGGTAGGGTAGCGGTTATCCTAAAGGACTGTGGATCCTTTGACTCGGGTTCAAATCCCGGCCCTGGCCCTTATTCTTGTTGAAAGTGCCCTCACTGCACTCCAAAGAATACTTTCATCTCTCAGATTTCAGAAATGACTACATGACTCACACAACGTCTATAATCTACTCAGCCCCAAACCATAAAAAGACAAAAAGCACTCGATTGATATGGAAAAAACAATTCTCCCTAAAATTATAGGAATTGGACTAGTGATCATGCTATTTGTTGGGTGTATCAGTGTCCCATCTGAATCAACAACACCTCCTACCACACAACCGTCTCCAACGGCTGCACCTCCAGCGTTTGAGGTCGTTGATCTGCGTGTAGCTCCTGAGAGTGTTACGGTGGGAGATGCAATAATTATACCTGTGGATGTCCAAAACAAAGGAGATGTTTCTGGTAAATATACCGTTTCCGTGACGCTAGGGAATAAAAAGATGAATCAATCCATAGAAATAGAAGGTAAAGGATATCGAACAGTTGAATTCCGGGAAACAGTAGGCGTTGAGGGGAACGTAGAAATTTCTGCAGGAAATATCACAAGGACGATTCATGTCACTGCAGAACCCGCGGACCCACTTACCTTCCAAAATCCGCAGCGGTACCGTGTAACCTATATAGTCACTGTGTACAATGAGGGGTTTACTCTCGATGAGCTGCGAGTATACCAGCCCCGGCCCATTGCATGGGGTGGCCAACGGGATATCACGATAGAAACGGTAGACCCTCCACCAACTGAGGAAGGAACAGATCCTGTATTCGGGAATGGCATCTATTACTGGCAACAATCCACTCCCGTCTCAGGAGAAAGTGCCCAATTTATCCTCAAATTCTCCTTTACTGCGTATGAAACGGTGACGAATATCGATCCAGCAAGTGTTGAGTCGTACGATACGGCTGATCCACTCTACGACCTGTACACTCGCTCAGAACAGTTTATTGAGGCAGCAGATCAACAGATAATTGCCACTGCTAATCAGGTAGCCGGCGAAGAAACAAATCCGTATCTCGTTGCTCGTAAGTTCTACGACTATATAATCGATACTGTGCAGTATGAACGATTGGGAAAGGGATTGTTCGGTGCAAAAGAATGTCTAACCACAGGGAAAGGTGAGTGTAGTGATTATGCAGCGCTTTTTGTAGCGCTGTGTAGAGCCCACGGCATCCCAGCACGTCCTGTGGTAGGCTACTGGGCAGTTTCTGGGATAGCGAATACCCATGCCTGGGCCGAGTTCTATCTCGAGCCATTTGGATGGATCCCCGTGGATCCGAACATTGGGCAGGTTGAACCTGCTAACCGAGAGTATTACTTCGACAACATGGATAACAACCGAGTGATTCTGAATAAAGGATACAATATCTCCCTTGTCCCCTTCGCACCTAATAACTATGTCGCACAATTTTTGCAGGTCCCACTCTGGTGGTTCTGGGGGGAAGGTGACACAGAAAAAATGCGGATAGAACGGACAGCATGGATTGTCGAGAGTATTTCATGAGAAAATGAAGACATTTTTTCCCTGTTATAATAGCAAAAAGCTTTTTATAGGTACGGAATGCTATGTCTCCGTTGGCCTCCCCTCGGAGAGGAGAACAGTCATCGTGTGCTCGGCCATTGGATCACCAGCAAGCCACCGGTACCATCATTGTCTCCTCTCCGAGCTCTTCTAAATGATGCTGAAAAAGAAAAAGAAGAAAAGATTAGACGGGACGAAGCGTTCCTGCGAATACTTGCCATGCAAGCGCTGATTTTGCCAGAAGACTGAGTAAAATGTACATTTTCTCGCCGTATAAGTAATTCTTCCATTTCCAGACCTTTTTATACTGAAGTACCATGTTGATAGCGAAGAGGTTGAAAAACACTGCAATTGAGATAAATATCGCAATCACAAAGTCCGGCACCGTTCCTGCACTGGTAAGCGAAATGAATATTACTATCCACGGGATGATGCCTGCAATGCAGCCGACAATGTACGAAGTCCAGTTCGTTGTCTCTGTCGTTCGATTATGGATCTCCATGATCAGGCCACAGAGGTTCATGACCGCTGTCAGTCCAAAGAGGGCCAACAGTGTACCAACATCATAGATACCAACTAACATTGCAATGAGTACAATCATCCATGACGCGCTAAGTGAGTATTCGATCCAACGAAGGTAATTAATGTGCTTTTTCAAGTTTTTCACGTACCACGGGTAGCCCATGGGAGAGGCGAGAATAAAGTGTGCCACAGCGGACGTCAAAAGGAAGAGCGCGACTGCAGGTCCGATACGTAGCGTTGTAACCTCTTCTGTTACCGGCACAAGTCGTGAGGTCGCTTCATTAAATCGGAGAAATGTCTTTGTTATGGGCAGAGAAAACTCGTTGCTCAGTAGTATCATTGACACAGCCTGTATTAGGTGGAACACACCCATAAGTGCGTTAAAATTTTGTAGAAACCGAAACTTGCTGTTAGTTTCTCGATGTTCATTTTTCATTGGTATTCATCTGGAAAAGAATATATAAATGTTTCTATTGAAAAGAAAAACTAATTAAAGATATACTTTACTGTCACTTTTTGAGAAACACGTCATTCCATAAGTATTTCCACCAGTTTATCCAACTGTGTCAAGAACTTCTCCCCCTTCGGTGTCAGTTCGTACACAATGTAGTTCCGTCTCCCTTCTTTGATCTTTTTATCGGAGATCAACCCCAGATCGAGAAGCTCTTCCCGTCTGTCCATGACGGTGCCGTGGCCGGCAATGGGAAGGAGATCCGAGAGGATAACCCGATCATTGTTTTTTATGTGCGTAAGTATCTCATAAAATCCTTTGCGTCCTAGTACACGAACATGTTCTCTTACTTCGTCCAAATTCTCCTTCATATTAGTAGTAGATATTTTCTGATATTTATTCTTTTCGCCTAAAATAATAACATATTAATGAGAAGTAACTTTTTTTGGGTGGGTTCGTTAAACTCTATGAAAGATCCACCCTTTCTGGTAACATTATATAAAAAGAAAAGAACTACAACTGCAGTGTTATTTCCCACCGTGTGGTGGAGCCATCGCTGTACTCGTTCACCAGTATGAATGTTTTTGGGAGGTACATGCCCGTTTCAAAGTTGAGCCATAATCGAAATCCCTCATCAGGATCAAAAACTTGTTCAACGACGCTGAGTTTTTCCTCTGTTCCTGAAAGAATAAATGAGTTTTCAATGGTACACTCAACGGATGTTCCGGTAGAATCAATTGCCTTCATTACTGTCGGTTTCCACTGTAGCTCCTTCTTTGCCGTATTGACAATAAATACCTCTACGAAGTATCCTCCGGGACGCCATCCACGATAGGAAGACGTAACATTCCATACTACTACAGAAAGTCGCCCATCATCAAGTGAATCATTCATTCCCCCTGTTAAGATAGTCTGAGGGGGTGCGGATGCTGGCGTTGTTGGAATGGGGGTAGTAGGTGCTGGTGTAGTAGATGGTGGTGTAGTAGGGGCGGCTGTCGTCGTGGGAGCCGCAGTAGTAGTAGGGGCGGCTGTGGTAGTGGGGGGAGCTGTTGTAGTAGAAGCAGCTGTGGTAGTTGGTACCACCGTCGCTCCTGCTGATGTTGTAGGAACAGGAGTTTCTGTTGTGAGATCCTTTCCTCCTTTATCTAAAAAGAGAACGTAAAGCCCTCCTATAGCTATTACAACAATTAATGCGATGACTCCAATGATCTTTGGATCGATCGTTGCCGGTGTTTTTTTCACTTCCTTCTTTTCTTCTTTCTTCCTTTCTGAGAGATCGAAGCCGCAGTTTTCACAAAATTTGGAATCCTCCTTAATTGGGGATCCACATTTTGGACAATATTTTACTTCTTCTTTTTTGTTGTTCATGAGATCTACTCCTTTCCTCTTTTATGTGATTTCCAGGCTTTAAGTCTTTCGATAAATTTTGATATTCCTACTAAAGTTGCAAAATGCATATTACTCACTAACAGGATCCACGTGCACAAATGCGGTATCCACTTCGTCCATCTCTTCAATTTTCTTTGCAATACGTTCCTCCAGTCTGTGTATCTCCTCAAAACTCTTGTCCTTTGGTACATAAACATGCACGGAGACGTGGAGCTTTGGGCCTACATAGTGAGCTTTTATATCGTGAGGATCCCTCACATTAGGAGTTTGCTTTATTTTTTCCTCTATTGTCGTGATCACAGATTCTGGCGGTGCTTTCCCAATAAGATAACCAATATTCTCCCGTACAATACTAATTCCTGTGGCAAAGATCCAGAGGGAAACGAGAATTCCCGCCACAGGATCCAGTACTAAGTATCCCAATTTGTTTCCCACCACCCCTATGAGCGCTGAGAGAGAGGCGAGAGAGTCGCTTTTACAGTCCTTTGCCGTGGCAAGAAGTGCGGGCATCCCATGGCGTTTTCCTTCCGATTCGAGGTAAAAGGAGATCAAGAATTTCACAAAAATAGAAACAAGAAGCACAATGATTGGTGTATACCCTATAACAGTTTCTGGTGTTTTTATTTGTGAGATACTACGGCTCACAGCCTGATACCCCACATAAAAGATGGATACACTGATAAGAAGACTGATAAGTGGCTCGATCCGTCGATGACCATATGGATGATCTTCATCCGGTGCTTTCATTGCGATGTGTAGCCCGAAAAGAAGAATTGCAGTATAAATAAGGTCTGAAAAGGAATTTAATGCTTCAGAGAATATAGCTGCACTATCCGAAACGATGCTTACAAAAAATTTTATTGTGAATAGTGCACCGTTGACTGCAAGGCAGACCACAATCGGCTTTTTAAAGTCGTCCATACAGCACGATGCTCTCTCATTATTTATACATCTTTGGGTTCTTGTTCCTCATGAAAATCTAAGACAGCAGAGTTGGTACAATATCGTTTCCCTGTGGGCTGTGGGCCGTCATTAAATACATGGCCAAGATGCCCACCGCACTTACTGCACAATACCTCGGTACGCTGCATGTCCTGCCTGGTATCCTTCTCGATCTTGATCCGATCTCCAGAGAGAGGTGCCCAGAAACTCGGCCAGCCGCTTCCTGAGTTATACTTTGTATCTGAAGAAAATAATTTTTGTCCACAACCTGCACAACAATACACACCATTTTTCGTATTATACAGGTGCTTCCCAGTGAAAGGAGATTCCGTCCCTTTTTTACGAAGAATTTTAAACTGTATTGGGGTAAGTGTTTTTTTCCACTCTTCCTCCGATTTTTGTATTTTTTGTTTCATTGTCTTCTCTCTGAATTAAACACAAAGTAATCTGTCAAGTATGATACTGATCATGAGGTTTAAATATTTGTTGTCTTAGAATTTGTTAGTGAGAAAATGACCGAAGAAGGGAAAAAATACAAATGTGAGGAGTGCGGTATCGTGGTCGTTGTGGATGAAGGATGCAGCTGCAGTACGTGTCACTTAGTCTGTTGCGGCAAGCCAATGAAGAAAGTCGAGCCCTGTAAGTAAGATTATACCCCTTCTATTTTTTCTTCTTTTAGCCTATCCCATACCGCAGAAACTACAAGGAATAGGAAACCTATCAGTATTAACAGTGTAGGAATCTTTACCAACAAAGCAACATCGCCGAGAATGAACTCAATAAATTTATAGAGGCCGTAGATAGCAGGAATACCTAATCCTATGCCAAGAAAGAGAAATCCCGCTGTTTTAAGAAGGTCCATTTACTTTAACCTCACGGCCGTACCGTAAACGAGGATCTCTGATGCTCCACCCGTCACACTACTTGTCATGAACCGGACATTAATCACTGCATCGGCTCCAATCTTTTCAGCCTCCTTTTCCATGCGCTGCAGTGCTTCTTCTCGTGCTTCTGAGAGCATTTCTGTATACTCTCTCAGCTCTCCACCTACAATATTCCTCAATCCGGCCATAATGTCTTTGCCTACATGTTTCGCACGTATGGTGTTTGCTCTGACCAGTCCCAACTCTTTGTCTATCTCTCTTCCTGGAACAAAATCCGTATTTACTACTATCATAACTATTCACCTACACTCTATCTGCGCGTCGCTATAAAAATCTATCTCTCTCAAGATACGCGTGTATCTCTTTTAAATCGCTGATTTTTGGACTGTCAAGTGCATCATACTCTCCTTCCCGATCGAGGAGCAATGGAATGAGCCCTACATTTTTTGCTCCATAAAAATCTTCATAGGGATCATCACCCACATAAAAACACTGGGATGGGGCCAGCTGGATGTTTTCCAGGGCTTTCAGGAAGATCTGTGGATTCGGTTTAAGAACTTTTAACTCGTTTGAGACAACAATGGTAGAAAAATACTTTCTAAGATCTAATTCTTCGAGGACATCACCAATTTGTACTTCCAAATCCCAATTAGAGACGATTCCAAGTGTATAATCGCTAGAAAGATTTTTTAGTACGTCAGACGTTTCTGGGTATGCCACAAACTCCGTTTTTTCCTTTATTGTGTTGTAGATCTCCTCTCCGAGTTCCTCTTCGATGCCGAGATCATCGAGAACTGATTGAATAAACGCTGCCCAAAACCTACTTGTATCAATATTTTGAGAATAATACGTCTGGTAAAACTCCTTAGCCGCTTTTTTGTACGCCTTAGAAACCTCTTCTTCTGTTACACCGTGTTCCTGAATGCGGACATATATGGTGGTGCTGACCTCAGGCTCCATTCGAATAAGTGTGCCCCCTGCATCAAAAAGAATTCCCTGTATCATCTGAGGAGAGTGAGGAGTTCATGTTTAAATTGTTTACGGAAAAAATAAAAAGCGCCACATCGTACAGTATACATATGATAGAGAATTACAGGTTCGGAAAAATCTCCATCAACGGGAAAACCTACACAAACGATGTGCTCATCTTCGAGGACGAGATACGAGAGTGGTGGAGAGAGAAGGGACACACCTTGCAGGTACAGGATCTGGAGTGGATCCTCAACAAGGACCCTGAGATTCTGATCATTGGCACAGGATCCTTAGGTGTGCTCAAAGTCCCGACAAAGGTAAAGGATCATCTGGAATCACAAGGGATAGAGCTCAACGCAAAGCAGACAGAGAAAGCCTGTGAGCTCTATAACACGCTGAGAGATAAAAAGAAAGTGGGTGCTGGATTGCACCTCACCTGTTGATGGAGAGATACACTATGGAAAAAGAATATCTCGATTGGTATACGATAGATGAAGCCGTCTGGACACTGGCCGACACAATTTTGAAAGAGTATGACCCTGACGTCCTTATTGGGGTCTCCCGAGGAGGACTGCCACCAGCAGTGCGATTCTCACATATCGGCGAGCTCCCGTTACGAGTAATGGGACTGAAGTTCTATAAAGACGTAGGCGAAACAAATGAAAAACCTACGGTGACCATTCCTCTCACCGCTGATATCACAGGCAAACGGGTACTGGTGATCGACGACGTGGCAGATACAGGAGAAACACTTGTGGAAGTAAAAAAACATCTTGAGGAAAAAAATCCGGAAGAAGTGCGTGTAGCGGTCATCGCAAAAAAACCGAGCAGTATCTTTGATCCCGATTACTACATCATGTGTACAGACAAATGGATAGTATTTCCATGGGAAAAAATGCAGGTGAGTAAAAAATGAGAACCTTTATCGCTGTGGATCTTGCTGAAAGACTGAAGAGCAAAGTGGTAGACATACAGAACCGAATAGGAACAAAACATATGCAAATAAAATTTGTAGAACCGGAGAATCTCCACTTCACCCTGAAATTTCTTGGAGAGATAGAAGAACACCGGCTGGATGAGATACATGAACGAGTGAAAACAAATCTCAAAAACTATGATCCCTTTGAGATCACCCTGCGAGGGCTGGGTGCGTTCCCAAGTTTCTCGTACATAAAGGTGGTGTGGATCGGTGTGCGAGAGGGAAACGAACTGATGACGGAGATTGCAAACATCCTGAACAGAGATCTCCAATCCCTCGGGTTTAAAAAAGAAAAGGATTATGTACCTCATCTCACCATTGCACGAGTAAAGGGAGCCAAAAACAAGGAAAAGTTCATAGAAATTCTGAAAGAGCTAAAAAATGTGGAAGTGGGAACAATGCCTGTGGAGATCGTGACAATAAAAAAAAGTGATTTAACTCCTCAGGGTCCTATTTACTCTGATCTCAAGGAAGTAAGGTTATGAAATACGATAGAGAAGAGATATTGAAAAAAATAACGCCGTCGCAAGAGGAGATCGAAAGGGGGTTTGATCTTTGTCGACGAATAAAGAAATACATTAAAAAGAAATACCGCAGGGAAGCAACGGTGCAGGGATCCTTTGCCAAAGACACAAGTTTAAAAGGAGATAAGGACCTAGACATCTTCATCTTCTTTCCTCTTGAGACCTCAAGAGAGGAGCTTAAAAAACGTGCATTGCAAATTGGAAAAGATGTGTTTGAGGAGTTCGACGGAAGTTATAAAGTAAAATACGCTGAACACCCATACGTGCACGGAGAAATCGAAAAGCACGATGTGGATATCGTCCCCTGCTACAATATACAGACAATAGAAGAGATGAAGAGCAGTGTTGATAGAACACCACTTCACACACAGTTCGTACTCCACAATATGACGGATCGACAAAAGAATGAAACGAGAATTTTAAAAAAATACATGAAACTCGTTGATGTCTATGGATCCGAGTTTAAAATTCGTGGATTCTCTGGATATCTCTGTGAACTGCTTATTATTTACTACGGAAGCTTTGAGGATGTGTTGAAGGTGGCAGCTCGCTGGAAAAAAAATCAAACAATATCGTTTAATGGCACGGAAAGAGAGTTTTCAGATCCACTTACCATCATCGACCCCGTAGACACCAACAGAAATGCAGCCTCCTGTGTAAGCCTCCAGAAATTCGCAGAATTCATTTACTATGCGCGAAAATTCCTTAACGACAGAAAATTTGAATCTGTTCAACGGGAATACACGCGCGCTCCCGGAACGGAACTCCTCGTGTTACAGTTCGAGACGGAGATTATGGAAGAGCTCCTCTTCCCTCAATTACGAAAAACTCGAGATTTTCTCTGTCAGCAGTTGGAGGACCATGGATTTCGGATCTACCGAACGGGTGTATTCAACACGGGAATACTCCTCGAGCTCGAGGTGAGTACACTCCCCAAAACGAAAATGCACGAGGGTCCCTTCATTTACGATAGAGAGAACTGTAAAAAATTCATTGAGACACATAGAGATGTTTTTGTGAGAGATGATAGACTCTGCACGGAAATAGCACGGGAGTTCACCACGGCAAGAGCATGTGTGGAGACATTAATAGAGAAGAGAGAAGGATTTGGAAAGGATCTGAAGGATTCTCCATGCCGTATCACGAAAGTAGCTGTGAAAAAGATCTATGACTGAAATTAAAGAGTGATAGTTTTCCCTTTCCTATGGTACTCGAGTTCTTCTCCATCACAGTGTATATGCACGTTGTAATCCTCTTTAAGTATAATTGTAAGCCCCTCCCTAAATTCACTTAAGTTGATGTAAAGGTTGTCTCCTTCAGTATAATAATCTGCCTTGAGATCGTGCCTGAACAGCCACCATTCTGCAAATGTTTTCATGGTGGGAGACCATGCATTTTCCAGGATGTCAATTGATGGATTCAGAGAATGCGTCATATAGACACGTCCTCCAGGCGTATGCGGTAGCTGAAGGAGATTACGGATGTAGAACCTATCAATCACACTCATCTCGCTCTCATAGAGATATCCAAGATCACTCAATACTTCGGATGTCGTGAAGGTATGGTAAAATCCCGGAGCTCTAAATCCAGATATGGTAAATCCCTCTGCAAGTATTATCCTCCCCTTTTGTATCATACGTTTCTGCTCTTCGTAAGATTGTAGTTTAAACTCCTTCTCCACATGTCGATATCCATGTTGAGCTACTTCTACATCGTACTCCTGTAAAACCTGCACAAGCTCAGTATTCTCCGTGATTTTTCTCCCAGTATGGAAAGGAATCGCAAAAAGTGTTGGATGCACGCGCTTCTTCTCCATGCGTTCCAGAAACTCACGGAGCTCATCCGGATCGGTATAATACGAAATATCGTCGACGGTGACGAGAAATACAGACTCATGCCCATTAGGGTACTTCTCGACCTGGAAAAGTCCAAAATCTTCCTTTACAGGTTCATTTTCGTAATAAAAATACGTATAAAATCCATTTGTGTAAAAAAGGAATAAAAATAAAATTATATAGAGAAAAAGGTATTTCTTCATTCTTAATCTTCATTCGTTCTTACTGAGATTCATTATAGCCTCTGCAATGTCTCCGTCCGTGTCTCTCAAGGCGTTTTCTGCGTTTTCCATACTTACTCCTGCCTTCTCTGCCACCATTTTCACGTCTTCTTCTGGGAAGCCTTTTTTCTTCTCCATGTAGTCCCCTGTAACTTGAAATGTCTTCTGGCCTCCCATCGTCATCTGCGTGACCTGTACATCGGTGAACTCCCACTCTTTCTCGTCAAACTCAAAAGTGATCTTTTTCACCGGGAGCTCCTTCATTTTAATCCCAGCTTTTTTCATCAGTTTTTTCATCTGCTTTGAGTTCATATTGGGCATCATGGTAGAAACTCACAGCGAAATAATATAAATCTTTTCACTCTTTTTCCAGTCCGTTCTTTTTACGTAAGCTTTAAATATCGGCTCGAGTCAGTACGTGTAATGCGGATTGGTATAATAGGATGCGGATATATCGGGACTCTCATCACTACGCATTTTAAAAACGAGGTAAAAGCGTGTTACGATAGGAACCCTGAGAGAATGAAAGTAACAAGTGATATTATTGGTGAAGATATTGCCTGTTCCTTTGAGGAGCTCGTGGAGATGGATCTCGATCTGGTTGTTGAGTCCGCCTCAGGAGATGCGGTGAGAGAGTTAGTTCCAAAGATCCTGAAAAACGGAATGGACGTCATGGTAATGAGCGTTGGTGCTCTTACAGACTCTGCATTCCTCGATGAAGTAAAAAAAGTCGCATCCACCAACAACTGTAGAATTTATATCCCTCATGGTGCAGTAGGAGGATTAGATGCACTCAGAGCGGCATCCTTAGTCGAGGTGAAGAAGGTGGTGCTCACTACCCGCAAAAATCCGGAGTCATTGGGAGTGAAGGTGATGAAAGAAAAAGTATTGTTTGAAGGTACTGCCTCAGATGCTGTAAAAGAGTATCCAAAAAATGTAAATGTCTCTGCTGCTGTGAGTCTTGCCGCCGAAAGAGAAGCGGAGGTCCGCATCATCGCCGATCCATCTGTAGATACGAATATTCATGAGATCTACGCTGAGGGGGAGTTTGGAAAAATGAACCTTTTATTCAATAACCTTCCCTCCGAAAACAAAAGAACCTCAATGCTTGCGGCACTCTCTGCTGTAAATCTAATAAAAACATTAAAATCTGAGATATTTATATATTAGGTGTTTTTATGTTTTTAGATAAACATTCAGACCTTATAGACAAAATAGGTAGTTACCTGGAAGATATTCTGGACAGAAGAATTGAAAAATACGAAAATCTCATCCTGAAAGAATTTTACGGTGATATCAAGAAAGTGACGGGAGCGGGAAAAAAATTAAGACCTTTAAGCATGGTATTTGCCTTTTACGGAATGAAAAATGAGTTTAATGAAGATATTATTGAAGCTTCCGTATCCTGCGAACTCGTGCACAATGCATCTCTCATCCTTGACGATGCAATGGATGAAGATGTTGTGAGACGCGGAAAAAAGACATTTAACTCAATTTATGCAGATAAATTTGTAAAATCAGCAGGATTCAAGTTTAAAGAATACAAAGATGGAAAAAAATGGATAAAAAAAGATTCTATTCTAGAAGTTATAGAAATGCAACGAAACATCTCCAGATTCTCCTATGCACTATCAGTGCTCGCCTCCAATGTTCTATATGAACTCAGTGAGGAGGTGTTAAACTCGTATTTTCCGAGTGAGTTGAGAATGAAGGCATTGCAACAGCACAGAGAAATGTATCTTAAACTCAACGAGGGACAGCTCCTAGATATCTTGATGGAAAAAAGAACAGTGAGTGAGGAACGATATCTAGAGATGATAGACAAAAAAACGGGAATTCTCTTTGTGTACCCAATACGGATAGGATTGATTTTTGGTGACACTGAGAACTATACATCCATGGATGAGTACTCACTCAATATGGCGCGTGCCTTCCAGATACACGATGACATGCTTGGAACCTTTGGAAAGAGCAAAGACACAGGGAAACCGAGTGATTCGGACATAAAATCTGGAAAAAATACACTCCTCGCGATAAAAACGCGAGAATATATAGAAAATAGAGAAAAAGAGAAGTTTGAAAAAGTATTTGGAAACAGATCTGCCACGAGAAATGAAATCAACGAATTAAGAGAGATTATCAAAGCGAGTGGAGCGTATGATTACTGTAAAAAGAGGGAAAAAGAACTGGTAGAAAGAGCGAAAGAAAGTATTAATGATGAACTAAATGAGGAAAGCAGAGCTTTCTTTGAGAAACTCGCAGATTTCGTTATTGGAAGGGAGTTTTAAAGCCTTTGCACACTATATACGTCTCATAACTCCGCTTTCTCGTTGCCTTGGGGGTATAAGGTTTCACATGATCAAATTTTTTTCGAAGATCCATTGAAAATCCTTTCACATGTTCACTCTGGAAGATCTTCGTCACAAAGTTGCCGTTTTCCTTCAATGTTTTTTCTGCTGTCTCAGCTGCCTTTTGGGCCAGCTGGTAGGATCGGTACTGATCCACATCCTTCTTTCCTATTGTTTTCGGTGCCATATCGGAAAGCACAACATTAAATCGCCGATCCGTGCAGAACTCCTCGATATCCTGTTGTACCGTGTCCACATTCTCATAGTCCAGCGATGGAATCCTCCTTCTATCAATACCCATCACATACCCCTCCTTCCCAACGATCTCCCGCGCGACTTGCAGCCAACCGCCGGGTCGTGAGCCGAGATCTAATACGGAGTCTCCCCAACTAATGATATGAAATTTTCTGTTAATATCTTTTAATTTGTACGCGGCGCGGGATCTATACCCTTCTTTTCGTGCCTTTCGGTAGTAGTGATCCTTTCGTTCGTACATCTCACTCGCCAAATGTGTTGCAGAACACAAGTGCTTCAGGAATCCGGTACAGTACATCAGATGCAGTGTAGAACACGCCTCTATCAGCGTAGACGAGATCACCTGCATAGCCGTTGACAAATGATGCGGCACATGCCGACTGGAACGCCTCGTTCTGACTGAAGAATCCAGCTGCCAGCCCGGCCAGCAGATCACCTGTGCCCCCTGTAGTCATTCCCTCGTTTCCCGTGTAGTTCAGTTTGTACCGATCCGTATCGGCGATGATGTCCACCTTTCCTTTTAAGAGTATCGTGCAGTCATAGGCTGCGGCCATCTCCCTCACCCTCTCAATTCTCGCCTCTAACGTGTCAGGAAGTTCACCGAAAAGACGTGCAAACTCTCCTCGATGGGGAGTAAGAATAGAGCCCTCGGCGAGATCGAGGTTCTCTGCCAGCATTTTAAGGCCGTCGGCATCGATTACCTTTCTCTCGAGGCTCTCCATGATATTCAGTGCATCCTCTCTCATGCCCATGCCTACACCGATCACCGAAGAGTCATACGTGTACTCAAGAATATCTTCTGTGACGATGAAATCTGGTGAGTAGTGCTTAATCACATTCGCAGCAGGACTGGCGACGTAGACTAAATCCACAAGAGTACTCGCTGCTGCAGCTGTGTAGATCGGTGCACCGTGGTACCGTTCACTTCCCCCCACCACAAGAACGCGCCCGTTATCCCCTTTATGAGAATCTTTTTTTCTTCTTTTAAGATATTTTGCATCACCTGGTCCTGTGAGGTGCTTTATCCTCTCTGGGATTCCTAAATCAACGACGAGAGCGTTCTCCGTTTTCTTCTCCTGCATGGACACGGTGAGATCTGCATTCACAGAGAGAGACGTGCCGTGACCTGTGGGAAGATCGACACTCACTATTTTGGCCCCTTTCTCCCCTAGGCCGTTGATATATTCCACGACACTGCGTATCGGCTCTCTCAATTTACCCATGATTCCTACACCGAGAAGCGCATCCACCACAATATCACACTTAATATCTTGAAAATCGAAGTTATGTGTGCTGCACGAGCTGAAATCCAGAAGTTTCCAGTTTTCTCTGGCTATTTTCGTTTTTATCTCTTTTTCATCGCCAACTAAAAAAAGATCGACCGTATTTTCTTTAGAAAGGAATCGGGCTGCAACAAACCCATCTCCGCCGTTGTTTCCCAGGCCGCAGAACACAGCTATTTCGTTATTTTTTCCAAAGGTGGATTCAATCACAGAGGCAAGTCCGTGTCCTGCATTTTCCATCAGTAATCTCGGTTCCAATCCATAATACATAGAGTTTGTATCCATTATTTTAGTTTTCATTTGTTTTCACCCTGTATAACGCAACTAATGAACATAACAATACCGGTCCCAACACAAATCCAGAAGGCCCGAAGGCGATAGGACCTGCAACGAAGCCAAACAGGATGATCAGTGGGTGGATTTCACTCTTCTTTTCGGCGATGTAGGGTGTAAGCACAAAGGCGGGAAGGTACGTGAGCACAATCAACCCCAAAATAAGGATAATGAGTGCGAGCAGAGGACGGGTAAAGAGTTCCACCAGCACGATAGGACCGTAAATCATCGGTGCGCCAAGGATAGGAAGGAGTCCAAATAGAAATATCAAGAACCCAAGGAGTACTGAGTAGTTCACAAGATAGGAGACATCAAAACTCGTCCCCAGTATATAGAATATCATGCCACCTACTACGCCCATGATTGCAGCTGTAAGAACGTAGCCATAAAAAAGACCTTGTAGAGCATTATCTAACTCATGAGTTAATTTATGATAGCCCCCCTTTATTTCCACTGGAATGAACGTATCAATTGCTTTTTTCAGCTTTCTGCCATCCTTCAGTAGGTAAAACGCTGAAAATAAGAACAGTAGAAAATCAATAGTCACATAGGAAATATCTTTGAGAAGATCAAATGTTGTTTTTATATTAATGGAACCCGCGATTTCTTTAATAAATCTACTAATTTCGGAAGAAAAGGATATTTCTATTCCGTAATTCATTAAATAACTTTCGAAAGCTGATATACGATCCACAAAGAGTTCGGGTTTTCGCAAAATCGTAAGTACGTCGCTCACCACTGTGTTGAATGTGGTGAAGAGAATCACCACCACAGGAACAAGTATCACCAACACTGTAATAAAGGAGGCTGTTCCTCTGTTTTTTACTATTCTCTCAAAAAAATCGTTAAGTGGAAGGAGAAAGTACGCAACGACAAGCGCATAGGCAACAGACGTGAAAATCTTATAAAATATTAAGAAATTGAGTAGAATAATTGCTACGAAAAAGAACACAGCATATCGTTTTTCCATGGTATCTCCTTCTCTTTTATCTATTAAAAGTTATGGGAGTTACGGATGAGAATCCAAAGAACATAAAAGAAATGATGAACGTATCTAAAAAAATAAAAAAAGAAAAGAAAATTACATTCTTTCAAGGGCAAGTCTGATATCTTCGGCTCGTACTGTTTTTCTTCCAGCGTGGTCAGCAAGTTCAATGGCTTCCTGTGCCACCTCAACGCCAAAATTTTCCAAGTTCTCGGCCATCGTCACTACAGCATCTTCACTTACCCTTTCGGCACCAGCCTTCCTTATCATCTTGTCCACTGGAGCTTTCGCTAATATCATATTATCACCTATACAGGTTTCGAACTCCTTATATTTAAAGTTTTCTGTTATATAGGGAAGATCACAGGTGATTTTCAGGGTGTTTCTACGGAATCCTCTATCTTTAAGTATGCATATTTTTGCTTGAAAAGATCACGTGGTGATCTCGCATCCATCTTCCTTCACGATCACCGTATGTTCCGCCTGAGCCACGACACCGTTATCTTCATCCTGAAGAACATTGTAATTGTGGATAATCCCTTTCTTCATCAATGTTTTTAACGCAAAATCTAACTTTCTTCCACGGATCTTTTTTGAGAGCCACCGCTCGGCAAAGGGGAGAGTAGGGTAGTTCTTCTTGATCTCAGCAAGCGTCCTCCGAGCGAGACTCAGACGTATTGGTCTATCTCCAAGATACCGGAATATAAAGACTTGTTTTCCGTCTGTTACCCTTCCTGCACCATCCGTGGAGAACGGTTCAATGGCAAAAACCTCGCCCTCCTGTAATGTATAGCTTTCCTCTGTCGCGATATTTGGGATTATTACTCCAGCGTGGAGATCATGCTGCGCGAGTTTGTGGCCATTCAGGTTTTTGATAGGTTTATAACCATAACGCTCTATGGTCTCCTCAATAGTCGCACCGATCGCCGATGTTTCCGTTCCCGCCTTTACCATGGAAATCGCGTTTTCTAGCGCCTTTTCTGCCGCCATGATCAGTTCATCTTTTTTCTCACCTATTTTTACGGTAAAAGCAGAATCCGCGATATATCCATCCACATGAGCTCCAATATCTACCTTCACATAATCACCAACGTGGAGTATCGTCTCATCGTAAATGGGAGGTGAGTAGTGGGCAGCGACCTCATTGATGGAGATGTTACATGGGAAAGCTATCTCTCCACCCATGGCATGTATTTTGTCCTCAACAGACTCTGCAATTTCTAGAACTTGTTTTCCTTCTTTTAAAAGTGGTTTAACTTCTTTTTTCACAGCTTTTACAATCTCTCCTGCTTCTCTATATTCCTCATACATGTTATCCCCTGAATATGGGTCGTTTTGATAGCTTTTTGGGCAGTGGGAGCTTTTTGAAGGGCTTTCCAGCGATCTTTTTCCTGATCTCTTCAAGAAGATCGTTCAGTTTCATTTCCCTGTCCTCACCATTTCGTACTCGTACTGAAAGAGTGTTACTCTCGATCTCTTTATCTCCTACTACAACAATATACGGTACCCACTCTTTTTCCGCAGCTCTAATCTTCTTTCCAAGCGTCTCATCCCTATCATCGATGTCGTACCGTACTCCTTCTACATCGAGTTCCTTTATGTAGTCCAAGTGGTTCTCAGACACAGGAACAAACCTCATTTGAGTTGGTGAGAGCCACAACGGTAGAGAGGGTTTTGTTCCCTGTTGTGAGTCCTTATACGCTTTTTCCAGAAGTGCATACATCACCCGCTCTATCGCACCCGAGGGCGAGAGATGCAACACTATAGGGTGGTTCTCCTCTCCATTTTTATCAGTGAACCTGATATCATACCGTTCACCGTTTTCAATATCTATCTGGTCCGTAGTCAACGCAGAGGCTTTATTCAGGTTATCCACGTAGTTCCACTCGTACTTGAAGATGAAGTAGAAAATTCGTTCGTCCCACATCTCTAATAAGGCTGGTTTGCCCCAATCCTGGACCATTTCAACGACGAAGTCATTGTGTTCCTCCCAGAAATCCTTGGTGACACGAAGGGCAAGCTCTAAATCTTCTGGTATTTCTAAGCCTACACCCTCTTGGATCTTTCTCGCCAGGTTAAATCGGACCATCATCTCTTTCTTTGCCTGATCGATATCCTCAACGAAGGCGTGACAATCGGGCATGGTGAAAGCCCGCAGTCGTCTGAGACCGGTGAGCTCTCCCCGCTGTTCCACTCTGAAACTGTACCTTGTCAGCTCGTAGAGCCGCAGAGGGAGGTTCCTATAGCTTATTGTTGCATCGTGTGCCATCAAGAACTGGCCGAAACACGCAGCGAAACGGAGAAATACACGCTTATTTGGGGTGTTAATTACATATTGTCGTGCCGGGAACCGATGGAGATACGACTTCAATGAAGGATGTTCAAAATCATACATAATCGGAGCCTCTATCTCCATCCCTCCATACTCTGCAACATTTTCATTGACCCAATCCTCCAATAGCCCTTTAATTAATCTTCCTTTAGGGTAGTACCGTAAATTTCCTGGATCGCTTCCAGGCTCATAATCGACTAATTCAAGCCGCTGCATGAGATCCACATGAGGTGGCTCTTTTTCTGCAACTCTCCGTTTCTCGATCTCATAGTTCACGAACTTCTTCAGATTCTTCTGCCCAGAAAAATCGTACTGATCCACAGGGATCAACTCTCCCTCCTTTGTGAGGATATGCCAGGAGGACTCTATCTCCTCCTCTCCTTTCAATGCCTCAGATACCTCTTCTTCCTCTTCTTCCCCTGCAATTTCTCGGGAAAGTTCTGAAAGGGGATGGCCCTTGCAGGAAAGTTTGAACGCCTTGTAGTATCCAAAGGGAGATTTCTTCACATGCAGATCCGACTGTAATTTGCTGTATATTTTATTGACTGTGTTATCGGCAATTTTGGGTGATGCAGGTGTGGATGAAAGGTGAACATATGGGTATATCATCACATTTTCTGTATTCACTAACTTTGCTGTCTTTTTTATCTCTTTACACGTTTTTTCAACGACATTTTCTATTTTGCCCTCATCTTTTTTTTCTACGGAAGTAAAAACTACCAAACATTCTTCCATTCTATCCTTTTTTTCCTCTTTCGAGATCTCTTCAGCAAAATCAAGCTTTTTTTTCGCTTCATATTCAATATAGTCGCTGTGTATCAGCAATATTCTCATCTCTATCACCTGTATAGATACTATAGTAAACCCCTTAAATAGTTTTGGCTCTTTTACATCCATAAAGAACCTGCCATGAAGGCGTAGCTCTCTTCTAATCTAATATATGATGTATTCATCTATAAAAAAAAGTCGATAAGCCTCAAACGTCCTCCAAACACTTCAACTTGTTGCTATCTCTATATTCCCAACTAAAAGAAAGTTAAAAAAGATTTAAAAAGTTTTTTATATTAAGAAATACGATGGTTAGGAGAGGACTCTAATGGGCGAAACAGGAGATAGGATAGAGAAATTGCAGCAGTCGAGAGAGATATATAAAAAACTTTTCGACTCCCTAACAGATGCTGCATATATTACAACGCCCGACGGCAAAATAGTCGATATAAATCCAGCGGGATTAAAATTATTTGGATTTGAAAAAGAAGAATTTCTCCAATTGGATGTTCCAGACCTCTATGTGACTCCTGAAGTCCGGAAAAAAGCTATGGAAATACTAGAAGAACAAGAATACTTAAAAAAATTTGAATATAATCTGTACAGAAAAGACGGAAGCGAATTCACGGTGCGGGAGGACTGTATCGCCGTAAAAGATAAGGAAGGAAAAGTAGTAGCGTATTACGGTGTGCTCAAAGACATCACACACCAGAAAGAACTCGAAGAGAAACTCTCGGCGATATACGATCTTTCACGGGAGATAACACTCACGCGGGACTTGGATAAAATCTCAGAATACGTGGTGAAGGCTGCCGACGAAGTGTTAAATTTTGATTATATTGATCTGTTTTTACTTGATGAAGATACAGAGGAATTACATCTGGTAGCCTCTCGAGGATGGGAAGAACGGAAGATATACGAGAGGATCCCTGTAAATAATAAGAAAGGAATCACTGCATACGTTGCCCGAACCGGCGAGTCGTTGAATGTGCCGGATGTAAGAAAAGATGAAAGGTATCTCTTAAGTACCGAAGAAGCACAATCAGAACTTTCTGTCCCTTTAAAGGCAGAAGGGAAAGTTATAGGTGTAATAGATGCTGAATCGGAAAAACTTAATGCGTTTTCAGAAGAAGATCAACAGTTGCTGGAGACGTTGTCGTCACAGGCAGCGGTTGCCATCGAGAATGCGAGACATTTTGAAGAACTCGAATCATTGAAGGAGTTCCACGAAACGATTGTAAACTCGTTGAACGAGGGGATATGGGTTGAAAATGAAGATGGATACTGTACATACATCAATCCAAAGGGCGCTGAAATGCTGGGGTACACTCAGGGAGAAATTATAGGAAAACACTGGAGAGAAATCATCGCCAAGGAAGAGCAGGATCATGTGGCGAAAGAGAGTGGTACGAGAAGAGAAGGAAGATCTTCGTCATACGAAACCATTTTGCTCACGGAGGTAGGGAAAAAAATTCCTGTGATTGTCTCTGTCACGCCACTATTTGACAAAGGAAAGTTTATGGGTACAGTAGCCGCCACAACAGATGTGCGTCAACAAAAAGAGATGGAAAACAAGCTTTCTGTAATCCACAACCTCTCAAAAGAGATGAGTCTAAGTCTAAATGTCGATAATATTACATCCATTGTTCTGGATACGGCAGAAAAGGTGCTGAACTTTGGTAACATTGATTTATTCTTAGTGAAAGAGGAAAAAGAAGAACTTTATCTGAAAGAATGTCGTGGGTTGAAAGAACCGGAGATGGATACAACAATTCCAGTGTGTGGAGAAAAAGGAATCACTGCATACGTTGCCCGAACCGGCGAGTCGTTGAATGTGCCGGATGTAAGAAAAGATGAAAGGTATATCTTTGGATTGAAAAATTCAAGATCCGAACTCTGTGTACCTCTCCGCGTGAGAAACCACATTTTGGGAGTAATAGATGCTGAGAGTACAGAAATCAACGCTTTCTCTAAAAAGGATGAAGAACTGTTAGAAACGTTGGCATCACAGGCAGCTGTAGCGATAGAGAATGCGAGACTAGTGAAACGAATCAAGAAAGCATCCGAACTCCGACAGCTGTTTATCTCTATTTTATGCCACGACCTCAAAAATCCACTCACTGCCATAAAAGGCTACGCAGAACTAATGGAAAAAGATCTCCATGGGGAAAATGAAAAGTACATGGGGAAAATGAAAAAAAGCATGGATAAAATCTTTGAAATAATAAAAAGAGCAGATTTATACTCAAAACTTCAAGAAAGATCATATGAGGGCAATTTTGAGGAGAAGGATCTTGGAGATATAATTGGAACAGTTGTAAAAGAGCTCATGAAAAAGGTGCAGAACAAAAGCATTGCACTTCATTACACCCGCAAAAAATGTCCGATTGATGCAACGCCCATGCTTTCCCATGTATTCCTCAATCTCATCGATAACGCGATAAAGTACTCTCCGGAAGAGAGCAAAATAGAAATTTCCATAGGAGACAACGACGATTCATGGAGAGTGCAAGTGAAAGACAGGGGAGAAGGTATTTCGGATGATGCAAAAGAAGCAATATTTGAGCGGTTTGAGAGAAAAAATGTCGATGTTAAGGGGACTGGGCTGGGATTAGCAATTGTGAAACAGATAGTAGAAATACACGATGGCGATGTATGGGTAGAGGATAATCCTGAAGGTGGAAGTATTTTTGTTGTAGAGCTGCCGAAAGAGAGGAAATGACTACGGAGAACATCCGCAGCCAGCATCCCGAAGAACATCTAACATGAGCTTGAGAGCTTCCCTTTGCGCATTGCATCGTTCGTGGACTTTTCTGTATGCTTTTATGTAATCTTTAGTTTCATACGCGTTAAACGCGTCCTCGCAGCACTGACGAGAACATTCAAGAAGTTCAAGCGCTTTCTGGTACCGTATATCCATCTCCAACCCACGCGCAACGATCTCTTCCTGAAGTTTTTCAACAAGATCATCTGGTTCGCAGCACTCATTTCGTTCTTCGGAGAACGTGAGGCCCAGTTCTCGTGCTTCTCGATAGAATTCATCGATGTTACATAGCTCACACCGATAAAGCCCGTTGTAGGCGAGTATCCTCCATACCTCTTTACTTGTCCCAAGAGGAGGAGTAACCTGGGCAGTGTCATCGTCGGAAACTGCAAATCCATTGGGTGGCGTGCCTGTCACTGTAACGAGATTCGTGACCGGAGGGTCCTCTCCGGTGAATACCGCATCGAAGATGAGCGTTGTTCTCTCCCCCACATCCAACAGCCCAACATTGTTCCATGCGAGTGTCGTCGTGCCATCTGAATGCGGTGTCACAGTATCCGGTGACACGGATGCTCCTCCTGCATAAGTGAGCCCTACTGGAAGCTCATCCACCACTTCCACAGGATCCAGCGGTACTTTCCCCGTATTAGTCACTCTCAACCATACCTCTACTGTCTGACCGATACTGATGACAGACGGATTAATTGATTTTACGACGCTGATAGCGGATGACTTGACGCCGATGGGCGAGTCGTCCTCGTCAGACACATCGCCTATACTCGAGGTGCCAATGACACGTGCCTTATTGATAAAGGTGCCGGCTCTTTTCGGATCCACCGACGCCTCAAACGTGACCTCAATTGTATCGCTAGGATCCATTGGATCTGGTGGAGGCTGAATATCATTCCACGTCAGTGTCTGGGTCCCATCCGTATTATCAGTGACAGTGTCTGGCTCGTAGGAGACACCGTCAACGAGTGTTGTTCCCGGAATATACGTGAGTCCATCCGGGAGTGTATCAATCAACTGCACTGGGTTAAGACTCATTGACCCCGTGTTTTCAATGGTGAGTTCGAAGTACACCGTTCCTCCAGGTGAGGGAACATTGACCGCTGTATTTAATGTGATCTTGAGGATATCGGTACCCGGTACCACCACTGTCCAGTCATCAGAAACAGGGGAATAGTGTCGCTCGTACTGACTGTCACCGAGTAATGAAGAGTAGTCGGTGATCGTCGCGGTGTTGGTGAAGGTGCCTCCCTCCAGTGGAATCTCCACATCATACTCCAGTGTTACCGTACTGTCTACTGGAATGATGGTGTACTCCCACGTAATCGTATTGTCACTCACCGTTACAGAATCTGCTCCTGGGGCAGAAGTAATGGAGGATTCATCGAGAATCAATTCCGATGGTACCACATCTTCAATAGTGACATCGTATGCAGGACTGGTCCCCGTATTTTCGATAGTGAGCGTGTAATGTACCGTATCGCCCGGGAGTGCTTCGGTAGCGGATCCGTGTTTCCCAAGGGTTAATTCAGGCTCGATGATCTCGACGACCCCACTATCTGACAAGTCAAAGGACACTCCCTCCTCGCTTCCGGTGGTCTGCGCCCAGTTGGTAAGAGTGACACCATCCACATTGCCTGGGATATCCTGCACTCGTGCTGTGACAGTAATATCTACGGTATTGGGTCCGGTAAAATTACCTAAATCCCATGTAATGGTCTGGCCTACGACTGAAGGCGTAGGTGATAGTCCGAGGGTGTCTAAATACGTAGAGGTGACATATTCCAATCCTGTAGGTAATGTATCGATAATCTGCACATTTTGATAACTGGATGTGCCCCAGTACGATGACGAGATGTGGAAGGTGATTTCCTCGCCAATGGTAGCCTCTTGGAGGTTCGGTGATTTGAAAAGCCCCTCTATCGTCTGGACATACGCGTCATCGGTAGTGGTGCTGTATACACAGCCCATAGCGCAGGTGCCATTGGCCGTCACTGTATCCATTCCGAGATTTCCGCTGATATCAGCAGAAAGGGTAGCAGTCCACGTTCCTCCAACAGAAATAGGATTCATGAGGCTCCAGGTAACGGTATGATCGCTGATTGATGGAACTTCCCCACCAGAACCGTTATTCGCGACAATGTTAGAGAAGTTATCGCTTAATACATCGACGACTTCGACATTTCCTGCCTGATAGTTCCCGGTGTTTTCTACGGTGATCGTCCAGGTCGCCGTCCCTCCATCTTCCTTGGCCTGGGTTTCCGGCGTTTTTTCCACGGTGAGTACAGGTTTTAACGGTGTAACGTTGCGAGTGTTCGAACGTGTGTAGTTTTGACCACAGTAATTATCAAAATTCACATATACGGTGTTAGCACTGGGGATTACTGTATCGCAACTCATGCCGTCAGCAACAATACTGAAATGGAGAGTAACGATTTGTCCTTCTGCCATATTTCCAATGATCCATACAGGTTGCGTTACGTCTGCAGGAGGATCGGGAGTGGGATTAGGACCTGAGATCATGGAATCGTACTCGAACCCTGTGGGAAGATCGGAGGTGATCTCCACGTTATACGCAGTAGGGCCATTATTCTGCACAGTCACAGTGATATCACCCTCACAGGTAGTAATCGTTCCCAGTGTCTGCGAAACGGTGAACTGTGATGTCGTCCTCAGGCGTCCATTATTGCATCTCTGCGGCTCTCTGCACGGATCGGTATCGGGTGTTGTGGGGTTATCGTCACAGCCGTACTGTACACACGCCCTATTATTCACCGGAGGATCGGTGCACTCATTGGCATCTACGGTGCCTGTTACATAGTAGGTCGCTGTCTGTCCAGTACCCAGATTACCGTGTACCCACGGATCCCCCGATGTCCCACTCCCGCTTACAGGAGCAGGAGAAACTGACACAAAGGTCATATTCGACGGTAACACATCCCAAAACTCCACATTCTGCGCGTTTGTTGCACCATTGTTTGAGATGCGGATACGCCACTCCACTGTATCTCCCGGCTCTGCGTTCACGGTATTGGTGTGGGATGTCTGTCCTGTAGTAACATTGCGTCCATCCTTCGCAATCGATATACTGGGCTCATTCACCGAAAGCGTTGAGCTACTCAATGGGCTCTCTTCGGGATCGCCGCAGACCGTCTCGTATGAGACTTTGGAGCTAATCCTCCTGTTCCCATCGGGAAAGTCACAGCCCGCAGCAACATCGAACGAGATAGTAACGGTGTCGCCGGGTTCTCCCGCCGGTGCGAGAGAGGCGAGTGCTGAAACTTCTGTACTGGTCCACACCACAGGGTTCGCTGATGTGTTTTCCGGGTCGGCGGGATTCCCTGTTCCAGGTACGTAGTGCAGTCCCTGTGGTAGGGTGACCTCTACTTCAGCGTTGTACACCGTGGTAATTCCTGTGTTCTTTACCTCCACACTCACCGTATCCTGCTCGCACAGATCAATATCCGCAGGGAGCGTGTTGGTGGTCACCGCGTTGGAACCGGGAATCTCTACACGAGAGTAATCAGTGACTGGCACCTGACAGTCGCTACCGAGGCAGCCCCAGCTTGCAGTCACATCGTTGTCGAGGTTGGTACACCCTGTGATATCTGTGGTTAACTCGATGATCCTGGTTTTTCCTGCGGGGATTTCATCGATCACCCATGTGACCCCATTGATAGGATTGCCATTTCGGTCTTGGTTTGGGTTAGTCGTTACTCCTGTTACTGTATTTCCATCCAAGTCGGTAACAGATGAAGTATCATACGCTAAATCAGAATCGAGAATATCTTCGACCCACACATTGTACGCGGTACCATTACCCGAGTTCACCACGTAGATTTTCCACGTTGCCTGGTTTTCTATGGCGTATACAAGCTCAGGCGTTTTTTTGATGAAGATAGAGCCGTTACGAACAAAGACAGGCTGCTGTATGGCAGATTCTGAGCATGTGGGATCGGAAACGTCCGGTACATCGTCATCATTGCAGAGATCATCGAAGTACACAGTGGCGCTACACGCACAGTCTCCTGTACACCGTTTTTGCACAGTGAGGGAGATGCTACCGCTCGTACCGCCGGTGAAGTTATCACCATAGTCCCACTCATATCCTCCGCTTACAGCTGTGGGGCCAGAATTAGGTGTCACGCCTCCATAGCTTATGGAGCCGAGATCGATGCTGTAATTCTCCGTAGGGAAAAAGACTTTTACATCGTACGCATCCACAGTTGAGTGCGTATTGGTGAGTGTGAGTGTGATATCGTAGCTACCGCAGATATCCATCATCTGGGGTATCCCACTGATACTGATATTCATATCCGACTGCTGTACGGTGACCTGTTCTCCCTCTTGAATCACACTATCCGGCATACACTGACCCCAATTGTTGGGCCATCCGGTATCGAGTCGTGACCAGTCGTAAAATGTATAGCTCCCAGCACACTGGGGCTGGGACGCATCAGTTGTTTGTAAATTGTACTCGATTACTAAGGTTGAGTTCCTAATGGAGGGACAGCTCGAGAAATCATGCCCTGAGAAATCATAGACTAACTCTCCCCCTGCAACAGTAGGTGTAATATTTACTGAACACGTATTAGCTGGATTATCGTTATCGGTAATAGTCACAGGCTGCGTGGAGACATACGCTTGACTATTGTCCATTTCTTCATAGAAAATCATGTTATCCCATGATTCACCGTCGAGATCGGGATCATCAGCAAACACATATGTATTCGTATAAGTAATTTCAGTGCACTTCTCCCAGTTGCCTGTAACAGAAGAAACTGTCTTCTCCGAGTCCACAAGCTGCTCGCACTCCAGATAGATAGACGCGCTGTCACTGGCAGTTAGTGTACACCCGCAACAATCCGTTACCGTCGCCTCAAGTGTATTCGTGGCGGTAGTATAACAGTAGTCTTCGCAATCTGCATATGAAGGCGCCTGAAGGGTAATAGTTGTACTCCACGGTGGCGCGGTGGGCGAGATAGTCCACGTAATAGTACTACCAGAAACACTTCCTCCACCGGCGTCCACGATAGCGAATCCATCGGGGATCGTATCGGTAATGGTAATAGCTGAACTATTTCCTACACATGTCGTGTCGCCGCTGTACGTAACAGAGAGATCGTAGGTCATCTGCTCACCGAGATACATCTCGTACGAGGGGGTGGTTTTACTCGCGGATAAGGTGGGTGTCCCAGTAGTAGAAAGATTCCCCAATTGTACTGGCGGATGGAAGGTGTTCCCACAGTCGTCTGTATACTCAGGTCTAAACAAAATTTGTTTTGATACGTTTCTATTTCCACACCAGTCATTGATCGTGAGCGTGAATTGAAGGTTCACCGTTGATCCTGATGAGATATCTCCCAGTTCAAACCTATCCTCAGCTGAATTGTATGACGCACTTCCGGGTGAGGTGACGGTCACGGTAAAAGGACTAAAATCTGCATATAAATAGAAGTCATGGGCTGTTCCATCTCCATTATTGGTAATTGGAATGGTAAAACTCGCAGAAGAACAGTACGGTATCTGAAAATCGGGTAACGTATATGATATCTCAGGAAGGTCCAGGATTAACTGCACACTGGCCTTTGTCGAATCTATCTGACAGACAGTCCCATCACACCCCCATGATGCCTGCGCATTGTTCTCCAAACCGCTACACGCATCAACCGTTGCATAGACCTCGATCGTCACGGTGTCTCCCGAATTCATTGTCCCCAATGCTGGAATTTGAGATGCATTCCACGTAAGAGTAGTGGTACCATCTCCATTGTTCGTCACAGTGCCGGGCGTTGGTGATGTCTGTGCATCGTCGTACTGTAATCCTGCACCCAACGTATCCTCCACAACGACGTTCTGTATCGGGCCAATACCCGTACTTGTAACTGTCAGTGTCCAGTGAACGGTATCGTCCAGATGCGCCTCGATAACGTGCGGTGTCTTGGTGACAGTTACCGCGCCAGGGTTCACTGTTAGATACAGAGAATCCTGATCCACCGACCCCCCAGAATGTATAGCATCTACCTGTATCTGTCCTGACACTGCATTACACGCAATTTCCACACGGATTGTGGTGTCCCACGAAGCCAGCGGATCTAAATCGCCAACATTCCACGTGACGGTATCATTGACCCCGTCGCCATCGGAGTCAGATTCCACACCGCCGCCACTGTCCATAATAATGAATCCATCGTCTTCACCGACAATTGTCGGAAGAGATGCTGTTACCACCATATCAGTGGCAGTTTCCGTATCAGACGGATTCACCACGGTAATATCGTAGTCGTACTGTTCACATATACTAACAGTATCATTTCCAGTAATATCCACAGAAAGCGATGGTTGTGATCCGACAAAGTTCAACAATGAAACACTAACTAAAATCAACACTACTATAAAACCGATTATTTTCCTCATGACTCTCTCCTCTTCTCTAATCTGAAATCTATTTATATAAACCTATCTGTACAATACACGTATCATCTCTGTTTCTTGTGAAACATCAGAAGTATACGAAAAGGTATTTCACTCCTTCCGTTGCCACATGCCCAGTACGTGCCGAGAACCAGAGAGACTCTGTATCTCAGAGACGTAGATAAAGTTTCTATACACGTCAATAACGTTGAATGAGTTTCCGAACAAACTTCGTTGTCGCTTACATGAAAGGGCATTCGCGTTCACAACAAGTGTGCTTTCGATCTTCCGTGCCGAAGGATGAGAGGAATGACCTGTGAGCACGAGATCGATCTTCAACCGAGTGAGTTCATGGAGAACATCTCCCGCATCCTCCAACAATCCCTTTTCCCTGGTATTTTCTATTGGAAGGAGGTTATGATGCAGTACAATCGCCTTAAAGGGAGAATCAATCCGAGAGAATTGCTTAATTCTATCGAGCTCACCTTTTCCTACTACACCAATACTTGAATCATACTGGCATGTATTCAAAAACTTGAAGGCGATATTTTTCGTCAAATGTGTCCCCACGAACTCGAAATATTTGGGAAACAGCCGGTAGCCTAGATAATTGATATCTCGGGGTCCAGGCACAAAAAATATAGGGAGATTAAAGTACTCTTTTGCAAGTCTGTAGTTTTTTCGCAGTCCTTCATCCACAATATCTCCACAGTGCACAATGAAATCTGGATCCAGCATCTTAATCTTCTTAAAGGCATTTAAAAACTTCTTCTTATTGAATATATCACTATCATCAATAAAGGTTCCAGCTATCTGGACGATCCTAAACAGTGGATTGCTTTCAAGTTTGTAGATCCTTTCTTTCTCTCTTTTATACTCTCTCTCCTTTACCCCTTCGGGTCTCACCGTCTGTACTTTGATCGTGTCATCTACTTCTATTATATTGAAGCTATTTGTATCTCCAAGTCGTGTCTTCACATTGCACATTGTTCCTGCGTTCACAATAACGAGATCTTCAACTTTATAGACGTTTGGATAGTGTTTATGGCCTGTTAACACCAGATCCACACCGTAACGAACGAGAAGATCCAAGATATCGCCGGAATTGAACAGTACGTTTCTTTCTCTTCCTGTATTGGGAATAGGGATTAAATGATGGTGGAAACACACAATTTTGATCTTTTTGTCCACATGCTTCCGCAACATCCGTTTAAGCCACTGGAAGCTCGAGTTACTGATTCTCCCTTCGTTCATATCCGGGATGACACTGTTGAGATAGATAACGACGTAATGTTTTCCTTCCTTAACACCCTCTAAGGGACCAATAACATTCTCAAACAGTTTCAATCCCACATTTCTTCCATCGTGATTTCCAGGGAGATAGATAATCGGTTTTTCTAATCGAGAAAACTGCTGGATCGCCTCTTCGTACTCTTCAATATACCCTCTATTTACAATGTCGCCGGTGTGAACAACGAAATCAACAGATGAATCATTTATTGTTTTTATCGCTCTTTCAAAGCTTTTTTTGTTGATCTGAGAAAAATGTGTATCTGATATATGCGCTATTTTCATTTAATCACTTGAAATCTGCGTTTCCACATTGAATTTCTGGAGATCAATAATATCTTTCAGCGAAAAGATGCCAATATACTCTCCCTTCTCTTTTACTAGGATGTGTCTCACTTGGTAGTTCGCCATTTTTTCCAGTGCCTCCTCCATCGTCGTCGAACTGCTACAAAACACTAAGTCCTCGCTCATAACACTGCTTATTTCTGTATCGAGAGATAGCTCCTCAGCAATTCCTTCTATTATATCTTTCTTCGTCAGAAATCCTACAATTTTTTTATCTTCCAGTACAGCGAGAGAGGATATTCCAAACTCAACCATTTTTTTACAGGCGTCTTTTATCGTTTCATGTTTGTCTATACCCATAATCCCACGTGTAATAAACTGTTTTATGGGGAACTTCCCTTTTTGTATCTCGAGAATCACATTTTACACCTCTTTTGCGAGTTCTTGTGTGATATGGTGGATAACAAAGTTCACGCTCTTACCCATGGAGGTATTCTCTATCAGTGGAACATTGTGTTCTTTTGCCTTATTCACGATAAATTCCTGAATTTCGAGGATCCTGTCAACTCCGTCAACGTAATACTCTGCTTCTCGTTTACTTCCGTAGGATCTCGCATGAAATCTGTTTATATACTCTTCTTTATCGTCTAAATAAAGCACAAAATGGAATATCTTTGAATTTTCTTTCTCAATGTCAATGTAACCAGGCACCAGATGTATCCCATCAATGAGGAGATTGAATCCCTCATGTGCCGCCCGAGAGATGACTGCTTCGGTTCCCACGCTCACATAGTTTACCTGCATCTCAAACGCGTATATTGTCTTATTAATATATGAACTTGGAGACTCTATTTTTTCATGTGCTCTAAAAGAAGAGGTGTGAAGCGCCGGAAGAAGATCCAATGAAATGATATCTCTCATCACTTCCCTCACAGTATCTGTACCGATGATCGATCGTATGCCGAGTCTGTACCCAAGATCAAACGCGATGGTAGATTTTCCGATGCCCGTGCCACCTCCGATCAGTATGATTATCGGTATACCAAGTTTTCTAAATTTTCTCCAAACAAGATAGTTTTTTGCTTCCTTTTGATAGCTTTTATCTATCAAAAAATCATGGGTGATCTCCATTAAATCTTCTGAGAGTATCTCTTCTGTTTTTTTCTTCTTAAGATTCTCCTTTATTTCCCTTGCGATCTGATATGCCTCACCGATCTCAATTCCTGCCCGTGTCAGCGATCGCGCCAGGATCCCCCTGGAAAAAGGGAGTTTGTATTTCTTTGTTTTGACGATCATTACTATTCATGAGGGAAAAGTCTATATTAAACTTGTGGAAAGCATTGTTAAATGAATAATAGAAAAAAATTTAATCCACATATTTTTTTGGATCTTATTTTTCGTGAGAGAAATCTTTTTTTACCTCCAGAGAAAGAGTAAATACATGTATGGGGAAAATGGCAGAATTGGACTTGTACTTCCCTCATCTAACACCACAATGGAGATGGAGTTCCATAAGGTATTGCCTCACGGGATCTCTCTTCATACGTCACGAATGCCGTTGACAGCGGTCACGCATGAGACTCTCCACACGATGCATGCAGCGGCCTATGACGCTGCGATACTTTTAAAAGATGCCCAGGTGGATATAGTTCTCTATGGATGCACCAGCGGTAGCTTTATTGAAGGTACAGCGTATGCAAAGAAAATTGAAAGGAGGTTGGCACAAAAGGTGGGTATTCCTATTATTACAACTATCTCAGCTGTTGTTAACGCTTTAAAGGTATTGAATGCCCAAAAAATCGTTCTCATTACCCCTTATATTGATAAAATAACTCAAAAGGAAAAAATATTCTTGGAATCTGATGGAATAGACGTTCTAAAAGCGTGGGGGATGGGAATTGTTGATAATATAGTAATCGGAAAACAGAGGCCGGAATATGTTTACAAAATAGCAAAAAATGAGATTATGGAGAAAGCGGATGCACTATTTATCAGCTGTACTAATTTGCGAACCTTTGAGACTATTGAATTATTGGAAGGAGAGATTGCCGTCCCAGTGGTCACCAGCAACCAGGCATCACTATGGGCTACCTTACAAACTCTCGGATACTCCCAACCGATCCAGGGACTTGGAGACCTTTTGAGAGTACTTCCATCCAGAAAAGATAGCCGAGAGCACCGTAAAGTATGAGTTTTACTTTCTCTTTCCGTCCTTTCTCTTCCTTTTGTGTTGTACTGTACGGCACAATACTCAAAAGAAGATGGAGAAGGGCAAATATCACGGTCACCCCGATTCTGGGTGTAGGAGGAACCCTTATAAGAGCGATACCTGTACTGTTCCCACAACAAAAAATACAATGATGAAAGAGATGTAAAGAAATCGTTTTATGTAGCTATTTTACTTTAAAAAACTATATAAGTTGCTGTTTCACTGATATAGAGCTTAGAATAGTTATGTCGTATATCTTCTGATATTGTATGGGAGTGACCAAAAATATAAATAGGAAAAAGATCACAGTACACAGTTAATGCAAAGGAGATGATATATATGGCAATTGCCTTTATTCAGATGGTTGTAGAACCCGGAAAAGAAAATGACGTGAAAAAGAAACTAGAGAATCTTAAATTTATGTCTTGTAAGGTAGAAGAGGCATACATGACATATGGAGAGTTTGATATAGTAATAAAAATAGTTGCAGACGCTATAGAAGATATAAATCATTTTGTACTTAAGATAAGGGAAATAGAAGGAATAAAAAGAACGGAAACGAGCCTTGTGATTGGATCGATGTAGGGTAAGTTTATTAAAATTCCTACCGATTCCAGAGTATGCATATCGTTATAGTAGGTGGAGGAGCGGCAGGAACTCGTGCTGCCATAGAAATACGGAAAAGAGAACGAGACGCTGAGATCACGATTATAAACGCACAGGAATATAAAGAGTACTCCCCCTGCGGCATGCCCTTTGTCCTCGCTGGGGAGGTGGAGGACTTTGACGCGCTCCAAACGTTGGACGAATCATTCTACACGAAGATGGGAATCAATCTTGTTTTGGGAAAAGAAGTGACAGACATCGATGCTAAAAATAAAAAAATTATTTATGACAACGAAGAGCTGCATTACGATAAATTAATCCTTGCAACAGGAAGCTACGCTTTTGCTCCCCCTATTGATGGCATCGATGCTGAAAAGGTTATTGTATTCAAAGATCTGAACGACGCGAAGGAAATCCATAAAAAAATGCAAAGGGCAGAGAGAGCCGTAATTATAGGTGCAGGGCTAATAGGTCTGGAAACGGCTGATGCACTCGCGCAACACGATATCGAGGTGACCGTGGTGGAGATGCTCGATCGGGTACTGCCCGTCATGCTCGATAACGATATGGCTCGCCGTGTAAAACGTCATTTGGAACGCCATGGATTTACTATCTACCTCAATGAGAAGGTCGAACGCATCGGGGAGATGGTGCACACCGAAGAACGTAAAATTCCGTGCGATCTCGTGGTCGTTGCCGCCGGTGTCAGGGCAAACATCGCTCTCGCTGAGAAGGCAGGCATAAAAACAGATATGGGGATACAGGTCAACGCACGAATGGAAACATCGCTAAAGGATGTGTACGCCTGCGGGGATTGCGTTGAGTGTGAAGATTTTATCACGGAAAAACCGATAATGAGCCAGTTGGCAACAACGGCAGTACGACAGGCGAAAATAGTAGCTGAGAATATTGCTGGGAGAGATACTACATTTGGACCTGTGCTGAACACTGCTGTCACCAAGTTGTTCGGACTTGAAATAGGAACGACAGGATTGACAGAATCGAGAGCAGCGGCAGAAGGAATAGCAGTTATAAAAGGGAGGTACAAAGGGGAGACACGACCCGAGTACATGGAGGGGGAAGACATTATTGTCAAGGTTATCGCTGATACAGAAGGAAAAGTTCTCGGATCGCAGATGATTGGTGAAGGTCTCGTCGGACGAATGGATGCTATCTGCCTCGCCATACTGAATGGAATGGATGTTCACGACCTCACGAATACAGAATATTGCTACGCGCCTCCTCTGTCACCGGAGTTCGAGCCGATGTATCTTGCCTGCGAGATGGCTGCACGGCGGTTAAAATAATTCGAAAATCGCTTAATCTTTCTGTTAATAATTATTTTCCCTTTTTTTTTCTAGTAGACAGAAAAATATAAATAGAAGTACTATTCTAAACGGACATGAAAAATTTATTCTTTTAGAGAGATGATAGATTGCTTTGTATAATAATACCTTTTTTCAATGAAGAAGATAATATAAAACCACTTGTCGAAAATATAGAAAAAGTTATTCATGTCAATAACCTAATATTTGATATTATAACTATAAACGATGGGAGTACTGATGGAACACTCTCTGAATTAAAAAAAATATCGAAAAAATATCAGAATATAAAAATCGTCTCTTATGAGAAAAATAAAGGAATTGGTGGAGCATTAAAGGAAGGAATTAAATTCGCTAATGAAAAATATGCTACTGTACTCTTCATGGACGGCGACATGAGTCATGACCCAGTATATATCCCCAATTTTCTTGAAAAAATAGAAGAACATGATTTTGTTGTAGGATCTCGGTATATCCCTGGGGGGGGTATGGAGAACGTTTCACTCTTCAGACAGCTTATCAGCAGGATAGGAAATGCACTTATGAGAGTTATTCTCAATGTTTCCCTTCATGATATTACATCAGGATACCGTATGATAAATACAACGACCTTGCGGCAGATCGCCCTCCAAAAAAATGATTTTATGATTCAGGTAGAAATGGTCGCGAAGATACCGGGAGATAATATGGCTGAGATACCTATAGTGTTGAAGAATAGAAAAATGGGAAAATCCAAGTTTCGAGGCTCGTTGAAAACATTAATGTCGTATTTGGTATTCGCACTCAAACTGAGAGTGATGCAGTGAAAATAAAATCCGTTGTAAAACTACTGATAGGTATAGGAATACTCTCTCTTGTAGTACTCAACCTTGAATATAGAAACTTAGCCGATATTTTCGCGAATATGACATATGAGTGGCTTATTCCCGCTTTACTTTTCTATCTTTTGGGACTTTGTGCAGTAAGTTGGAGATTAAAGCTCATTTTTTCTGATTTAAATGTAGAATTTTTGTTTTCAAAAATATTTTGGGCAAATATGCTTGGTATGTTACTCGCAGAGATAACACCAGGAAAAATTGGGTATCTCTCTGTTACAGCACCTCTTTATAAAGAAAAGAAAACTCATAAGGGAAAAATATTGACAGTGATTGTCGCAACACAGGTATTGGATTTCCTACTGCGGTTTTCTTTGGCCATTGTACTGATACTGTACTTCATACTCTCATTACAACTCCCAGAGCTCCAGAGTGTACTTAGAGTTGCATTGATCTTCTCTCTGTTTATATTTGTCGCCTTGATTGTTTTCTCACGATCAAAGAAAATAAAGTATTTTATAAGGTTAATCCCATTCAAAAAAGATTTTTTTATGGCAGCAATCGATGACTTTCAAAAAGTTCATAAAAAAACACTGGAAAAAGACATTATAATTTTAACTCTCGCTTCTTGGATTTTTACTTCAGCACGATGGATATTCATCGGAAAGGCACTTTCTTTTAGTCTCTCTCCCGTTCTGTACATATTTTTGCAGCCGGTGGTGATCTCATTATCCTTTCTCCCTATTACAGTGGGAGGACTTGGTGTGGTAGAAACAGCGGTATCTGCAGTATTCATTGCACTAGGAATCGAAGCAGAAAGAGCTTTTGCTTTTGCTATTATGGACAGGATCGTTCTTTACACAGTTGAAATTGCAGGTATCAAGGAAATAAGGAATATTTTATGATTTTTTATACACACTAGTCAAAAATAGAATGAACACAAATAAAAATGCTAAGATCGTGATAACAAAAGAGAATATTTCAAGAGTTGTCCTTCTCTGTTCTATCGTCACCTTGTGGTCACCTGCGGGCAAGTTGAGTAAAATGAGATTCTCAAAGTTCTGTACTTTTATTTCTTCGCCATTCACATACGCTCTCCAGTTCGGAGACCATGTGACACTTACTACAGTAGATGTGGGTACACCTAATAGATACTCAAACTCGATAGATTCGTTTCCCATTGCAAAATTTCTAAGTTCTATTTTTGTAGAATGTGATTCCTGAGGCTGTACTATTGTTTCTAACACTCTCTTTGCATCCTTATCGTGAGTGAGAAGCGTGTGGTAAAACAAGTTAAGTCCTACATAATAGACTTTTTTTCCATTGATGACGTTATATCCAAGAATCGTATATGATTCATTTTCTTTTTTAATGTTTAGGATGCTATTCTCCAGTCCAAGGTATGCCACAGAGCGCCATGCATCCCCTTTATAATAAAACGGCTCGAAGATGAAATCTTCTAGTTCTTCAGTTTCGAGATCTACAGTTCCTTCCACATCTATGCTCATGGCGTTGACGCCTAAAAAAGAAGGTGAACTCTCCTGCCAGTTGACATTTGCACCCTGTAGATCTATTATCACTTTCACATCCTCGGCAACTAACTCAGAAATCATTGCTTCTGCATTCTCTTTCTTGTGGAAGGAGAATCCAGAAAGGATGAGCATATCGAATTTTTTTAGATAGTCTATATCGTAGTCATCGAGATATTCGGAGTATCCCTCCGCGATCTCTGGAAAAACCATTGATACTGTTTGACTGTATTTCCCGATAACGATCGCAGTCTTCTCAAGAGGATACACATATGAACCGGTGCTTCTGCAGTAAAGATCAAGATTGTCAGTTGAAGATGTTTTTGAAAATCCATTTTTCTCCAGAAAGCTGCTAAATTCATTATGTTGTGAGACTGCTACACAGTGCACGTTCCACTTATTGTACCTTTTAAGTATATAATCATACCATTTATACTGTAATGCATCATTGATACCAGCAAGTTCTTTATGATGGCGTGTACCCTGGATATAATAACCTTCAACGCTTTTTCTATCTAAAAAAACGGGATAGAACGCTTTTGCAGCATTATGTGATATTAAAGAAATTCTTCCCCCCATGTTAGCCATTTTAGTAGCGTTAATAACATTTTCCGGCTCTTCCCACCTATCGCTCAATTGAAAAGATGGAAAGAAATCTAATATGCATATGGCAATGAGAACTCCTCCGATGATGTACCTTTTTTTGGTTTTTATATTTTTGATTTCTAAGAAAAGTGTTGAGGAAAGAAATATCAGCAAAAAAGTTGCATCGCTAAGTGCTCTTTCGGGAAAAAATAGTTGAGAATAAAATGGAATATTATAAAATGCTGTACGTGTACCTAACGAGAAAAAAACACAATATAAAGCTGTAAGAAAGATAGCCATTTTTTCTTTATTAGTTGATATGTAGAGAGAAATCAATGCAAAAAGAAGAATGGAGACTCCGAGGTATCTACTTCCTATTTCACCAAAAAGATGGAAATTCATGCCTAAAATTTCTTTTAAATAAATTGAAGTTGTTTGAATTGCTTCTTCAGAGGAAAAGGTTCCAAATCGCTCAAGATATGCAGGAAAAAGCCACCACGCAGAAAGTATCACACTTATTCCAACAGAAGTAAGATATGAACCGATCTGCTTTAGATATACTTTTTTTTCAAGTATGCATTTAAATCCGATATATACCATGAGGGTTGTCATGGAGAAAAATGCAGTCATGGCATGAAAGAGGATGTAAAATAAAAAAGAAATCGATAGAAAAATGATTACTCTTCTTAAATTTGTTGTTTTGAAAAGTTCCTGTGTAAAATAAAAACAAAGTGGAAAAAACAAAATGGCGAAAAGCCGTGGGATCCCTCCTATATAAAAAAGCTCTCTTATGGTAAAGGGAGCTATAGCAAAGAAAAATGCGCAGAATAATGCAGATAAAAAATCTAATTTTCTTTTAACAGTAAAAAAAACAACTGAACTTGCTAAAATTGCCCACAATATCACGAAAAAATTATAGGTGAGAAACACATCACGGAGAGTGTAAAAAATAGGTATCGCGATAATATACCAGAGGGGAGGGTAATATTTTAGCACAGGAAATCCACAGTACCAGTGAGGCATCCACGAAGCAATTTCGCCTGTCTCTTTAAAATGTTCGCCGAGATACTGCACCTTGGCAAGATGTCCAAGCGTATCGATACCAGGGGGTACACCATTATTGAATGTTCTCGAAAAAAGAATGATGAGAACAATCCAGATCAGAATGAGTGGCGCTATATTCTTCACGCGGTCATAAGGCAGCTTCATAAAGTTCTTCGTCCGAGATAGTTTATTGATCTTTTGTTCTAAAGATTGAGAGGACTGAGTTCAGGAATGCAACTTTTTTGACACCGTTTTTGAATACGACTTTGGGACTCTCCGTCTTCCATTCCGCCTTTTTCTTCAAGACATTGATATATGCCGACATCTTGAAGTAGAACACAATAATCCGGTAAAACGGCGTGAGGAAACAGTACAGGAAAGAACGTTCTATTTTCGGTTTGATTCTCTCGTTGACGATAAGGTATGCGACAGATGTCTGGAGTAGATCCAGGAAGACATAGAATAAATACATCAGCAGTACGGCGTAGAAAATGAACCGGTATGGATATCCGAAGAGGGGGAATATTGGCACCAAGAATGTCCAGATAATCCTTGGAAATGCGAGTGTATGATCAGTCACCAGTAAAAATGGGAGGCCGAGGGATCCGAATGTTCCGTACTTTCGTTTTCCTACGAGATCTTTATTCAACGAACATACCTCCATCTGGCCGCTTCTCCAGCGCACCCGCTGACTGTACAGTTTCTCCCAGGAAACCTTTGGCTCCACATAGGCGAGTGCCCGAGACGCATATTTGATCTTCGCCTTTTCTCGATGGAGCGTTACGGAGAGATCAAAATCCTCCGTGAGTGTACGATCGTCATATTGTATTCTCTTGAGGTACTTCGATCGAAATGCGGAAAAGGCTCCCGACAACGTGTAGAGTATGCCCAGGATGCTCTGATACTCTCTCCCTAAACGAAAGGCATTGAGGTACTCTAAAAACTCACATTTAATGAAGAACTTCTCTCGTAGGGGACGATCTTTTTCTTTCCAGTCAATGGTGATGTTACCACTTGCCGCTGCGAGCTCCTCATCTCTCATGAACTCGTAGACCATCTCTCGTATTGTCGTACTCTCAATGATAGTATCTGCATCCATGGTAATGATAATATCTCCTCTCGCTTCATTGATTCCTGTATTTAAGGCGAATGCCTTGCCATTATGTCCGTTTTTATACAGCTGCACATGCTTAAAGCCGTTGATCACGTCCCGTGTTTTATCTGTAGATCCATCGTCAATAATCAGGACTTCCAACTTGTCCCGTGGATAGTCCTGGTTCTTTATCGAGGTGAGACATCGTTCGATACTTTTTTCCTCATTGTACGCAGGAATCACCACAGACACAGTAGGGTATTCTCCCTGCGGGATAGGAGGATTCTTCTGCCGCCAGAACGTGATGGTGATTAATTTAATGAGTGTCCCGGTAAGGTCCACAAATATAGGAATGAAAATAAAAATTCCCCATACTAACAGAAATATCATTGTTTCATTCATAGTGAGTCACCTCCTGCGCTCTCTTATACACCACACCCAGTGAAGGTCGTGTGACGAAGTACCAGTAAATACCTACGACCAATAGGAAAAAAACTACCCTTCCCAGTACCGCATGTGCAAAATATACCATATCTTTCCCGTATACAGTGGTGATCCCAACTATGAGAAGCATTCGCGCAAGATTGGCAATATAAGTGAAAATCATTCCAATTGTAATCAAAAAAATCTTTTTCGGGACAAAAAAAGCTGGATAAAACAGCAGCAAGGAGAAGATTGTTGCAGATTCAAGAATACCAGAACACTCCACATTGATGGACAGAATACTCCATCCTGTGGGATCGGGAACAGCAAGGTCCGTACCGTCGAATACACGCGTATCAACACCGAAGACGTGCGAGAGGGTATTTACGTGGCCGATCTCGATGCTACCGATTCGCTCATCAAGACCAAGAGTAACAAGTGTGAAGATAATAATAAACGTAAGCCCAAAGGCTCCTACTAAAAAGTAGGGAAACCACATCTTTTTCATTCGGAAGAATATCACCACACCGATGTACAAGACGAGGAACAGAAGAAACGCGAGTGTGGTTACCATTGTCTCACGCTCCAGAAAGAGAGTGCCACGAGAACAGCTAAAAACACCACAAACAGTCCGGTTCCTAACGACGGAACGGAGTAATCGGTAGCACATTCAGCGCCGCAGATCAATTTTCCTCGTGTACAATTATTGCTTCTATCCCAGTATACACACACGGTATAATCACCCTGACACGGAAGTGCCGAAGCAGGAATTGTCCAAGTAAGTGTTCTAATCTGTGGTCCGCTTGTACCGTCTGGTGACATCCGAATATTTCTTTTGCAGTCATATTTACTCAACGACCAAGAAGAATCACAACTGCAAGTCACATCAATTGAGGCCGAGGACTGACTGATAGGGTTTCCAACACACTCAAGCTCGACGGTAACCACGAGATCCCCTTCTGGATTATCTGCACCGTTCACGTGGATGTAGTTAATTCTTCCATCGAAGGCCGCTCCATGAACTCCATTGAAGACTACACCACTTAAAATAAAAAGAGAGAATGTTATTACAATTGCAACCCTTTTCTTTATTCTCATATGATCCTCTATCATTTACTATACATTTCATTATTAACTCGTCCGTTTGTAATAGATCTAGATCTCGGGTTTATAAAGTTTTCGGTTTTCTATGCGCTTTTTATACACAACTGAATGCTATTTTTCGTGGAATAATATTTTAAGATGATTTATGTCATCTTATCAATCATTAATTCAATATTAGGCCTTCTTTTCTTTATAAAAAACATTTATATTAAAAAGTGGAGAAAAGATATTTTAAAGAATATATTCAAATATAGCTAATTTAGATCTAGAGACCTACAGGATATATATCCTGTCTTGGTTGCCGTAACATCGAGCGGTATTATAATAGTACGCTCTCGCAACAAAGGCTGATATCAACGCATCTTCTTCGTGGATATTGTCAGTATACTGTGTGAAAATCCTATCTTTTATCTTTTTCCGTGAGGCATAGGGGTACGTCTCTATCACTGTCCCTGCAATCTTCTCTTTGAGTTTTATTCCTCGTTGAGTGAGCTTTCGCATTCCTTTAAAGGTTAATGGTAATATACTATACTCTTTTTGTAGCTCCTGATCGCCATCTCTAAAAGGCTTGCCATGGAATGAAAGCGGAGCATCGATGGCAGTTACCGTTGGTGCATGCGTTTCGATAAAGTCCAAAATATCCTCATCGGTGTGAACGGAGGTCACAAAAAACTCATCGTTGAGACACGCTAGGCCTGTGGTATTTTCTTTTGTACCGGCGAGATCGATTCCGAGAAACATGACTTTGTATAGAAATTAAAAATTAAATAGTGTTTTTGTAGGCCGAACTGATCTACTCGATCAGCCCTACGTCGCTAAGCTTCGATTCTACATCTTCTAAACCGAGCTCTTGGAGTACTTCCGGTGTCGGTACTCCTTTTTCGTCCCAGCCGACTGAGTTGTAGTACTCATGTTTATCATCCTCGAATGCTTGCCTGTCCACAGTTTTTCCCTCGTAGGGGCCTGAGGGTAAAGGCTCCCAAAACTTTGGCGGATTGTCATCATCCTGATCTGGATTCCATCTATGATCAGGGCCGCCTAGCAACAACATAGCCCGCTGGAGCTGCAGTATTCTCAGGGCTCTCCTATTGTACCATTTCTCCTTATCAAGTTTCCACCCTGTGACAGCCTCGTAGAATTCAAACAGTTCCGAATCATCCAACTGTCCTGTACTGAAGAAGCAGTGCACCCCTGAATCATGGAATATCGTGAGAAGTTCACCGCCCTCATGTGATGGAAGAGATGCACCTGACGTGTGATCGCCGGCCTGAACAGAGCATGCGTAGGAAATGTTCTGCACGACGTAATCGTCGCCACTCCTCACGCCGTGGGCTCCGATGCCTACACCCTTCTCATGGACAACATACTTCTGCAAATCCCTATTTTTCATCTTGCCAAGTTTTAACGCTGCCCTATAAACACCTTCAGCTAAAATATCTCCTATTCCCTCTCTAAACGCAATTTTTTTAGCTAAAGCTGCAAAAGCATCGGTGTTTCCCCATTCAAGTTCCAAGCCATCCAGATCTTCCTTAGTCAGTATTCCCTTTTCATATAACTCTGCTGAAAGTCCCATGACCGCCCCAGCTTGGATCGCGCACAATCCAAGCTCGTTGATGAGAAAGGAGAGGTAGATGTTATCTTCAGGCCTAAATATTCCAAGGTTCGTTCCCAGATAGGACTGTAACTCATAATCGGGATTGTCACATATCGCTCCACGGTATTTTCCTTTTTTTAACACTGAAAGTTTCAAACATGTCACTGGGCAGCCAAAGTCACCCCAGTACTTTTTAACCCAATAGTTATCAAATTCTTCTCTTCTGTAGCTTTCTTTATTGTGCCACTCTTCCTGCCAGTTTCGTATAGGTTCAGAACTTGTTTCGGCTCCAAAGAAATACCCTCCACCGCCTGTTCCCCATCGTCTAAATTCTTCTCTTTTCAGCTCTTTTTTTGAGAATTTCTGGTCTAGATCCAGCATCTTTTTCCTCTCATGGACCGATGGAAGTGGACCAAATCCCTTCACAACTATGGCTTTCAGGTTTTTAGATCCCATCACACCTCCATACCCTCCGTATCCTGCTGCGTGGGAATATTTAGAAAGAACAGCTGCAGTTCTTGTTTGTTTTTCTCCAGCAGGACCTACATAGAGGATTGAAGGTTCTTTTGCTTCTCCATAATTAGGTCTGATCTCCTTAATTTCTTCAATCGATCTTTTGACCAAATGGTGCAGGGTTTCTCTTGCTTTTTTACCCCAAATATCTGTTGCATCTTTTATTTCAATTGTATCGTCGCATATAAAAATATAGCATGGTTTTTCAGCTTTTCCCTTTATTATCAGACCATCGTATCCCGCACACTTAAGATCTATGCCAAATTCTCCCGCAACAGTCGAGCCTATCACCGCATTATGTTGGGGGGATTTGCCCGATACACAGGTCTTGGCCCCTAGCAGATATCCTGTTAAGGGGCCTGTAAGTACGAGCAGAACATTTTCTGGACCGAACGGATCGACCATCTCCCACTGTTCTCCAAGTCTATCCCACAGTATTTTGGTGCCAAGTCCTCTACCACCAATGTAATTTTTTAAAACTTTATTGGGAAAGCTTATCTCCTTAATCTCACCACAAGAAAGATCGATTTCCAATAATTTCCCGGTATAACCTCTCATTGTCCTAGAACCTCCTCAGAAATTTCTTTTCCAAAAATTTTTTCGGCGGTTTCCTTAGTAATTTCAGTAGGGGACTTTGCACGATCCTCATGAGAAATATCCTCTTCCTCCTGGACGAGAGTTAAGGCATTCCACTCTCCTCTTTGACATGTCTCGACACATTTCGGCTCTCCATCGCAAAGATCGCATATAACTATCTTATTTTTTTGAGGGTGCATATGCGGAACTTTTCCGGGGCAAGCTTCTATACATGATCCACAGCCAGTACACACAGCTTCATCCACCTTTACTGCACCTGTGTTGTCATCTACAGACAATGCTTCGACTGGACACGCACCTACACATGGATAATCTTCGCATTGAAAACAGAGGTGTGGAATTTCAACGCCAGGAACAAACATGAAAACTCTTATTCTCGATGCCTCGGGCCATATTTTACCTTCATGATGAAGAGAACATGCTATCTCACATCTTCGACAGCCACTACATTTTTCATAATCTCGTTTGATCCTCACTTTTTGGCTCATATAAATGTGTTATATTTGAACAATATAAAAATAACGATCTGAAAAAAGAAAGAGAGGATATCGAAATTTGTAGCATGAAAAGTGTATTCTTGTTGTAGTTCTTTTTTTCTTCCAACCTCTGTTTTATGTAAGATCCGAAAGCTTTATATATAAGCTTTCTTACATTGAAGTAGGTGATATCATGAAACGAGCATTAGTACTAGTCGTCATTTTAAGTCTACTGACTCCAATATACGCAGGAGATACCTTCGATGTGAAGGTCATTCCAGACAACCCATACTACAAAGGAGGAGATACCGCACGAGTAAGTGTTGTTATCGCAAACAACACACAGTTCGATCTCGAAAACGTTCGAGTAGAACTGTTCTCGAAGGGACCATTTTCTATTGAAGATCCCGAGTACTATTTAGGTGATATGGGACACGGCTGGAAAGCAATTCCGAAAAGGGCGATATTTGAGATAGAAATAGACGAGAACGCAAACGCAGGGAAATATACGATAGAAGGAAGAATAGAAAGCAAGAATTTTTCCCAAGAATTCGATTGTGAACTACGGATTGTTTCCGAAGTGCTAATTTCCGTGGGAAATATCACATATCCAGACTCTCCCGAGCCTGGAGAGACATTCGATCTTGGTTTCAATCTGAATAATGAAGGGGGAGCAAAGATAGAATGGGCAAAGCTAATCCTCATGAGTGATGTCTTTATGCCTGCAAAGGGATCAATGGAACAGATACGTAAAAACATTGACGCAGGGGAAACAATTCACACTGTATTTTCTCTGAAAACGGATAAAAAGACACTGCAGGGTGTCTATCCTCTCACACTTTCCATTACATACAAAGACGAGTTTGGAAATGTAGTAACAGAAAAGAAAACGATCGCTGTCGAGATAGAAGAGATGAAAGATGTGGTAATAGATATTAATGAGGTAAGCACAGGCACACTGTCTCCAGGTGATGATTTTGAGCTTCATATGAACATCCAAAACTCGGGAGAGGGGAAAATAGAATGGTTGAAGATCGGAATAGATCCAGTAGTAAACTCTATTCCCATTCTCACTCCAAACAACGACGATCTCACGAAGGTGTACAACGATGTCGGGGGAAACACCTCAACAGAAGTAGAATTTGATCTCAGTATCAACGAGGACTTAGATTCAGGAACCTACCCCATATCAGTGAACCTCGCTTACAAGAACGAGCGTGGAGAGATAGTAACCGAAACACATACACTGGGACTCGAGATCCGCGGTGTGCCCCGGATAGTAATTCAGGGGGCAGATTCGGATCCTAAGGTACCATTCAAAGGCGATGAAGTGACGCTCTCAGTGAACCTTGAGAACATCGGAACCGGTGACGCGAAGGTGGCAAAGGTAACATTCTCATCAGATCTTGGCACATTTGTCAGCTATGTTGGAGGTATCGGCAAAGAAGAGAGCAGTGCAGCGGTATTCAACACGATCGTCCCAGCAGATGCAGGAAAAAAGATCAATGTTGCCATTACAGTTGAATACGAAGGTGAGACTGGGAATAAAAAAACGCTCGAGGATGTCTATATACTCACAGTGAAAGAAAGAGAGTCGCGTGCACCACTAATACTTGGAGCTGCGGTACTTTTTGTGATTGGGATACTCGCATGGTGGATTAAAAGACACCGAGAGATGAAAAAACTGATGGAGTGATGCAATGAATCTCCTGGAGATGGTGTACAAAAATATGCTAAGGCGGAAATCCAGGACGTTCCTTTCTTTATTAGGAATAATGATAGGTGTCGCTGCGATTGTCTCCTTGGTAGGGATCTCCAATGGGCTGAGAAGTAATGCGTTGGAGGTGATGAGCTCACTTACCGGTGATATCACTGTGACCAAAAGTGGACAAGCCATGGCGCCCCAGACCATGGACCAAGAAGTAATGTCTACCATCGAAGAGATAAAGGGGGTGAAGTACGTTGCCCCTGTGGTGATCATCCCTGAAAAGGAGATAACAAGTGGAAGAGGTGCGGGGAGCTTTGAGGTTTATGGAATCGATCCCGTCACTGAAAAATTAATAGGGACAGCGGCAACAGAGATAAAGGAAGGGAGAGCACTAAGGGCAAGTGACAGATATAAGATGATAGTAGGAAGCTCCTACGCGAAGGCAGAGGATCTCCGTCTCGGAAGTAAAGTTGAGTTCTACGATCACTCGTTTGAAATAGTGGGAATCATCGAGACGGGAAACAGCATCATGGATCAGATGAGAGCGATACCCATCGATATCGCCCGAGAGGTAGCGGGGATGGATCCTGATATCCTCCATATGGTCCGAGTGAAAGTCGAACAGCCCGGTACGGAAAAGGAAGTTGCCACTAGAATAAACTTAATTGTTTCGGATGTGGAAGCAAAAAGTTCTGCAGAACAAACAAAAGAGATAGGGGAGTTTTTAGATACTATACAAACAATGACCTGGGCAATATCGGCTATCGCTGCAATTGTTGGAGGTATCGGAATTATGAACACCATGCTCATGTCTGTCATTGAACGCACAAAGGAAATAGGTGTGTTCAAAGCGGTGGGATGGAGCAACAGTGATGCACTCAAGATGATCCTCCTAGAAGGCTCATTGCTGGGTGTGTTCGGTGGAGTTCTCGGTGTTCTCGGGGGAAAAATCGCCACATCAGGTCTCGCATCCTACTGGGGATCGTTGTTCCAAGCAGAGATTACTACAACACTGGTAGGAGAGGTCATGCTCTTTGCAGTATCTCTCGGCGTGGTGGGTGGTCTCTATCCGGCGTACCGTGCTGCATCCATTGATCCGATAGAAGCATTGAGGAATGAGTAATATGATAGAGTTAATCGACCTAAAAAAATACTACAAGGTGGGAGAAATCATCGTGAAAGCCTTGGATGGAGTGACACTCACCATTGAAAAGGGCGAGTTTGTGAGTGTTGTCGGTCCTTCGGGCTCGGGAAAAACGACATTTTTAAATCAGATAGGGGCGCTCGACACACCGACTGCTGGAAGCGTCATCATCGATGGAGTGAATATCACAAAGATCCCAAAATCGATTCTCTATAAACTACGAAGAGACAAAATAGGGTTTGTATTCCAGAGTCACAACCTCATTCCCAGCTTAACAGCGTTGGAAAACGTGCTTATTCCCCTCCTTCCTGAAGGAATCAACCGCAAAAAGAAAAAAAAGGCGTTGAATCTCCTTGAAGCTGTTGGATTGAAGGATCGAGCACTGCACGCGCCTCCTGAACTCTCCGGTGGACAAAAACAGCGTGTGGCGATGGCACGAGCACTCGTAAATGACCCGAAAATTATTCTCGCAGATGAACCTACGGGATCCGTAGATACCACGACGGGAAAGGAGATTATGGGAATTCTGGAGGAGCTAAACACAGAGTTCAGTACGACAATTGTCATCGTGACGCATGATATGGAGATGGCGGGGAATGCCGAGCGGCTTATCTTCCTACGCGATGGAAAAGTTGAGAAGGAAACCACAACGCTTTAATACCTTTCTTTTTTAAAAAGACCATGAAGATCTCGATAGTGCAAATGGACATAGAGGTAGGAAAAAAGGAGAAAAATTTCCAGAGAGGGATATCTTTCATAAAAGAAGCAGCAGAAAAGAAATCAGATCTCATTGTGCTTCCGGAGCTCTGGACTACGGGGTATGTAAAAAATCTCCACGATCTGGCAGAGCCGCTGGATGGAGAAACGATAACAACGCTGACGGATCTTGCAGAAGAATATAGTACAACAATTCTCGGAACTATTGCTGAAAAGGCAGAAGAGTGCTACAATACAATGCATGTTGTCAGCTCCCATGGACTGGAGGCCTCGTACAGAAAGATGCACCTCTTCTCATTAATGAACGAAGAAAAATTCTTTGACCATGGGACTACGATTGGTATACACAGGGATGTGGGCATGCTTATCTGCTACGACCTACGGTTTCCGGAACTTGCACGAACTCTTGCAAGAAAAGGAGCTGAACTACTAATTGTACCTGCAGAATGGCCGTATCCTCGACTCGATCACTGGCGGACGCTCCTGAAAGCACGTGCAATAGAAAACCAGGCATACGTCATTGGATGTAACAGAGTGGGAACAGATAAAACCCTCGAGTATTTCGGACATTCCGTGGTAATCGACCCGTGGGGAGAAAGAATCATTGAAGGGAATACCGAGGAGAAGATACTAATATGTGAGATTGACATGTCACTAGTAAAAAAGATACGGGATGAATTTCCTGTATTAAAAGACATGAAAAAAACGTATAAATGAGTGTAAAGAAATTACTGTTTTTTTCCGGGATATACGGTTAAAATTGCATTTTTTCCTCCTGCATTTCGAATTATCTCCTCCAGTGCTTCAGCTCCCTCCTCAATGAATCCACTACTCCGATACACTGAACTTGATGGGAGTCCGTCCGAGAGGAGAATTGCTCCTTCAGTCTCATCTTCCCACAAGGCATACACTGTACCGTTAAACTCATCCTCCTGAAGTTTTCTCAAAAGTCTCCTCATATCCACAAAATCTGTTGAGAGATGGGAGTAGACAGGATCGTTCTCAACGGAATCAAGAACCATTCTCACCACGGAAGCTTTCATTCTGTAGACACTAAATTTCGCACTTTTTTTCACAAGATCAATGACCACACTATCTTTGTCGATAACTTGTACGTCAGAGTTAATTCGTAGTACCTTCACAACCTTACCCGACTCATAGAGGAGCACATCTTTATCCTTTTTCAACTGTACTTCGATGAATCCTGTAAGTTTCTTTTCTTTCATCTCACGTATAAGTTCCTCTATTTTAATATACGATGATTTGAGGTCCTCAGCTACCGGGTTATTCTTCAGTAGAAGCATCAATACCACGTTCTTCTAGGAGATATAAAAGATCCTCACTTTCTAAAATTTTTACAATATATTTTTTCTCCACTTCCTGTATACCGAGATCTTCCATGACTTCCTCTCTGCTTTTTTCCTCAATGTTATCGATGAGCTTGTGCCATTTAATCCTTAATTGAAGTTCCTCCTCATCAAGTTTTTCTATCTTATAGGGTGTTTTTGATTGTTCATTAAACCTTTCCACATCTTCTTTCTTCAATTCATGATCGTAAATAAAAAATACAGGGTTCCCCTCTGAAAAAAGCGCTTCTCCTTTATTGAATCGTACACTTCCTGTGAATCGTTTTTTCTTTAAGGAAGCTATTATTTTTTTCAGGTCTCCTCGTTTGTACTCCATGTTTTTATCTCTCATCTTCAAACATACCTATTGTAACTGTAACTATTTAAATTTTTGTATCTTTCGCAATGGAACGAAAAGGTACAGAAGGGAATTCGATGGGTGTTGTGTGAAATATCTGAAGGAACTATCAACGACTTTAATATAAATAGTAGTTTGAGGTATATAAAGTGTAATTGATGTACTATATTATACTTTCATGTACAAAAGCGTAAAGTTTATAAATGCTCTTTCTTCTGGAATGGTATGCAGAGTAAGCCCCTACTGGGAACACTGGAATTTCTCTCTTTATTAGAGGAGTGGCGATTCTAAGGTACTCTGCGTGAGTTCTTATCGGAGGAGGGGATATTATGTTATCGAGATCAGAATTTGAAGATGTAAGAAAAGATTATGAAAAAATATGTCTGTCTAAGGAGATTAAACTAAACATTTCACCTTTAGAAGCCTATTTGAGGATTAAAAAGCCCTACTCTTTTCTCCTTGAAAGTGCGGAGTTTGATAAAACTGCTAGATTCTCCTTCCTTGGCATCTCCAGGGAACATATCTCGCTGAAGGATAAGTCCATAGAATCTCTGGAAAAGTTTGTACAAAAGAAAACATGCTCAGATAAAAATATATCGAGATTCGTTGGAGGCATCGTGGGGTTTGTTTCTTATGATATGGTGAGGCAGTTTGAAAGGCTACCCAAAGAAAATGTAGAGAATGCCATTCCCGATGCACTCTTCATGGTAACCGATGACTGTATTGTATTCGATCATGTCGCCAAGAAGACATACATCCTTGTTACATTGGACAGCCATGAACCGTACAGCCGTGCGGAGGAACGAATTGCGTGTCTTGAAGAAAAGTTGAAGGAAAAAAAGATACTATCTACTAATGGAACACACAAAAAATTTTATTCCTCTATCTCAAAAAAAGCATTTGAGAAAATAGTGCAAAGAGCCAAGGAGTATATCTACGCAGGGGATATTTTCCAGGTCGTTCTCTCACGAAAACTCAGAGCTGAGGTAGACTGTGATCCTCTCCTTCTTTACCGCGCTCTCAGGAAAATCAATCCCTCACCCTATATGTACTTTCTACACTTTGACGATCTTTTTGTACTGGGAAGTAGCCCTGAAATGTTGGTGCGGCTAGAGGGTAAAAAAGCGTGGGTACGGCCTATTGCTGGAACTCGGAGAAGAGGAAAAACTGAAGAAAGAGATGCAATGCTTGCAGAAGAGATGCTGACAGATGAAAAGGAACGAGCAGAACATGTAATGCTCCTCGATCTCGGAAGAAACGATCTCGGAAAGGTCTGTGAGTACGGATCGGTGACGGTGGGAGACTTTATGGTTGTTGAGAAGTACAGTCATGTTCAACATTTAGTTTCCAGTGTTTCTGGTATACTTCGTGAAGATCTAGACGCCTTTGACCTCTTCAGGGCAACATTTCCAGCCGGTACTGTAAGTGGTGCTCCAAAAATACGAGCCATGGAAATTATCGAGGAATTAGAACCAGAAAAACGGGATATCTACGCAGGGGGTGTGGGATATTTTTCATATAACGGTGACATGGACTTTGCAATTACAATAAGGACCCTCACTGTAAATAAAGGAGTGTTGACGATGCAGGCCGGTGCAGGAATTGTTGCAGATTCTATCCCTGAGAAAGAGTACTTTGAAACAGAAAAAAAACTCGAGGCAATGAAAAAGGCTGTTCACGAGGTGTTAGAATGACGGTGCTTGTTATCGATAACTATGATTCCTTTGTCTACAATCTAGTCCAGTATATCGGCGAGTATACGACAGTAAGTGTGGTAAGAAATGATGAACAGTTCAGAATCGATAAATACGCAAAAATTGTGGTGAGTCCAGGCCCGGGTCATCCGCAAAGTATCCCAGAGATCATGGCACGTATACAGCACCATGGGGAACATGTTCCCCTACTCGGCGTCTGTCTCGGGCATCAGGCTATTGCCTTAGCGTTTGGGGGGAAGGTAGAAAGAGCAAAAAGAATAGTTCATGGAAAAACATCATTAATTTCCCATGACGGAAAAGGTGTATACAAAGGAATAGCTAACCCATTTGAAGCTACAAGATACCATTCTTTAATAGTGTCTGAGATCCCAAAAGACCTTTATGTAACAGCTCGGTCCGAAAAAGGGGAAATTATGGGAGTTAGGCATAAAATATATCCTGTAGAAGGGTTACAATTTCATCCAGAATCTATTCTCACGAAAGAGGGCAAAAAAATAATAAAAAACTTTTTGAAGGTGAGGAAATGATCGAAAGCGCAATAAAAGATCTGGCAGAAGGAAAAAATCTCTCAGAAGAGACTTCTTTTGAGAGTATGAACGACATAATGGAAGGAAGGGCATCAAAGACACAAATATCCGCATTTCTCATCGCACTGAGAATGAAAGGTGAAACCTCTGAAGAAATTGCAGGGTTTGCCCGAAGCATGAGAGAACAGTGTATACAGATAGCCCCTATGAAGGAAGGACTTGTCGATACCTGTGGAACGGGGGGCGATAAAATAAAGACATTCAATATTTCTACAGCCGCAATGTTCGTTGCTGCCGGGGCGGGCGTTCCCATCGCAAAACATGGGAATAGATCTGTCACAAGCAACGCAGGCTCTGCAGATGTCCTGGAGGCTCTGGGAGTCTCTATGAAGACAGCGCCAGAAAAGATAGAAAAAATTATTGAGAAAATAGGTATCGGATTTATGTTCGCTCCGGTTTTTCATCCTGCAATGAGATATGCAATGCCTGTACGAAAAAACCTAGCGTTGCGGACTGTGTTTAATATTCTTGGTCCGTTAACAAATCCCGCAGATGCTGACCACCAAGTACTTGGTGTGTATACGCCAACTATCATTGAAAAAATTGCTCATGCAGTAGAACGGCTCGGCGTGGATCACTCATTCGTTGTTCATGGAGACGGCATGGACGAAGTTACCATCTTGGGGAAAACGCTCGTGGCAGAAATAAAAGAGGATGTAAAGATATATGAGCTCTCACCAAAGGATTTTGGCCTTGAAAAGGCCCATTTAAGCGATTTAAAAACAAATGGAATGGAGGAAAGTGCAAGAACAATATACAATATTTTAAAAGGAGAAAAAGGATCAAAAAGGGACATTGTCGTAGCAAACTCAGCACTGGCAATAATTGCAGGAGGAAAAACAAACGATCTTAAAAAGGCGATGGAAATTGCTGAAGAAAGCATTGATTCTGGACAAGCGTTTAGAAAACTTGAGCTGCTGGTAAGAGAAGGTGGAGATATCTCTGTTCTAGAAAGGTTTGGTGAGTAGATGGATATCCTTGATATGCTAGTGAATGAAACGCTACACACAGTGAGAGAAGGATACTACAATATAACTACGGAAGCAAAGAAGGGAAAATCACTCAGAGAAACCTTAGAACACAACTCTTTCTCATTAGTAGGCGAGCTGAAATATGCATCGCCTTCCCAAGGGATCCTAAGAAAAGAAGAAGATCCTTCAACGATGATACGTACCATGGAGCAGTACTGTGCTGCACTCTCCATTCTCACCGAACCGAAGAGCTTTGCAGGAAGCTTACATCGTTTCGCACAGGTGAGAGAACAGGTCGATCTTCCTCTCTTAATGAAGGATTTCGTCATCTCTGAAGTACAGGTTGATGCTGCAGAACGAATTGGTGCAGATGCTGTCTTGGTGCTTTTTATACTGGCAGATCGTGGGTACTTCGATCTCGATAAAATGATAGAATATATCCATGAGCATGGACTCGAGGTGTTACTGGAGGTCCATTCCCGAAAAGAACTGGTAAAGGCAGCAGAAACGGAAGCAGATCTTCTCGGTATAAATAACAGAGATCTGCGAACGATGAACACAGACATTTTCCATACATGCAGAATCCTAAAAAATGTCTCAGTAGAAAAACCGCTGATAAGTGAGAGCGGGTTCAGCACCAGATCGCAGGTATTAACGGTGAAAGAGCATATTGATGGCATTCTTGTGGGCACAGCACTTATGACTGCAGAGAATCCAGAGGAGAAATTACAGGAGCTGATCGTATGTGGATAAAGATATGTGGTATTACCTCCAAAAGGGAACTTAAAGATGCGGTAACACTCTATCCGGACGCTTTGGGATTTGTTGTCGAAACAGAGGAGAGTAAAAGAAATCTTTCGATCGAAAAGGCAAAAAAATTAATGATGTTAGTCCCTCCTTCAATTGCTACAGTGGCAGTGACACTTCATGCAGAGAATCTCGAAGAAATAACCACCACGGCAGATTATATCCAGCTATATGAAGATACCTTCCCTCCCTTTCACTGTGGAGTCATACGAGGATATCTCCATTCCGAGTTCACAGCTGAACAGTTCACAAAAATAAAAAACAAAGTAGACATGGTGCTTATCGATTCTGGATATGGGAGTGGTGAGGTTCACGACTGGTCAATCACCGGAAAAATCAACGAGACGGTAACAAAACCGTTAATTTTAGCGGGCGGGCTTACGCCCTGGAATGTAGTAGAAGCCGTGCAGGAGGTAGCACCATTTGGAGTTGATGTTTCCAGTGGGGTGGAAGGGGATGGAAAAAAGAATCATCAGTTAATGAAGGCGTTCATCGAAAAGGCACGAGGTGTAGAGAGTGAGAGAAAAATACTCTTTTCCAGATAATAATGGAAAATTTGGTGAGTTTGGTGGACAATTTGCACCGGAAACATTGATGCCTGCCTTAGAAGAGCTGGAAAAATCGTATACGCAATATAAAGAAGACCCAGAATTTCGGGAGAAATTGAATTCATATCTCAGAGATTACGCCGGAAGGCCTACACCTCTCTATCTCTCCGAATCTCTTTCGCGCTATTTTGGATTCACTATATATCTAAAAAGAGAGGATCTGGTCCATGGTGGCGCTCATAAATTGAATAATACAATAGGTCAGGCATTGCTTGCAAAAAAGATGGGAAAAAAGCGAATAATCGCAGAAACCGCCGCTGGACAACATGGGCTTGCTACAGCAACTGCAGGAGCTCTTTTGGACTTAGAAACAGAAGTATTTATGGGGAAAAAAGACATAAAAAGACAGAGACTCAATGCATTGAAGATCAAGCTTCTGGGAGCAACAGTTACACCTGTCACCGGAGGCTCCGGTGTTCTGAAAGACGCAGTGAATGAGGCTCTCCGAGACTGGGTTGCTAATGTAGAGGGTACACACTATCTCATCGGCTCGACAGTAGGACCTCACCCCTTTCCCATGATAGTAAGGGAGTTTCAGAACATTATCGGGAAAGAAATAAAGAATCAGTTATTAGAGAAAGAAGGACGACTGCCCGACGCTATCGTCGCCTGCGGCTCCGGCGGTTCTAACGCCCTCGGTGCGTTCTTTCCGTTCATCACTGAAGAGGTGAATCTCATATTTGTAGAAGGAGGAGGTGAAGGACTAGAAGGAGAACGACATACTGCTGTATTTGCCGGAGGAAAAAAGGGTGTACTTCACGGTGCCTATACCTTCCTTCTCCAAGACGATCACGGACAGATATCACGGACCTACTCCCGAAGTGCAGGACTGAACTATCCCGCCCGTGGTCCAGAGATCTCATACCTTGTTGACAGCGGAAGGGTAAAAGCGGACTATGCTACTGATAGAGAAGTACTCGATGCCTTCAAGTTTGTGTCAAAAACAGAGGGAATTATTCCCGCTTTTGAAACATGTCACGCTCTTGCGTATCTTCACAAAATGAAGGAACAGTATGAAAGAGATGATATCGTTGTGGTGAACTTTTCAGGACGGGGGGATAAAGATGTGGAGACAGGAGTAAGACTTTTGGAGGTACGCATATGAATAGCATTAATACAACGTTCGAAAAACTGCGGGAAAAAAATCAAAGAGCATTTATTCCCTATATCACCTGTGGTGATCCTTCATTGGAAGATACCGTAAAACTCATAGAAGTTCTCGAAAAAAATGGTGCAGATATTATAGAGCTGGGTATTCCTCACTCCGATCCGGTAGCAGATGGAAAAACAATACAAAATTCAGTACAAAGAGCTCTAAAAAACGACACAACGCCGGAAAAGGTCTTAAAAGTAATAAAAAAGGCCCGTAAGAACCGTGATATCCCTATTGTACTCTTGACATACTACAACATTATTCTGCAGTACGGTATCAACGAGTTCATCAGTGATTTCGCAGAGGTGGCCGATGGATTGATAGCTGCTGATCTCCCACCAGAAGAAGCTTCTGAGCTTATAACACTTTCAAGAGAGCATGAATTTGCAAATATATTTTTGGCATCTCCCATCACCCCAAATAAACGACTTAAAAAGATTATAAAGGCTACCACAGGATTCCTTTACGTGGTATCACTTTTAGGTGTGACCGGTGAAAGGGACAGAGTTTCCCAAGAGGTTCATGAATGTATGAAACGAATGCGGGCCGCCACAGACATTCCTCTCTGTGTAGGATTTGGGATCTCACATCCCACTCATGTGCGAGAGATACTTCATCTCGGAGCAGATGGAGTAATCGTTGGCAGTGGTATTGTAAGAAGAACACATAGTTATGAGAAGGTTACGACCTACGTCAAAGAAATGAGTCTCCCTACAAAGAATATCTGATGAATAGTGTATCCAAAAGATAGTAAAGAAGTTTTTCTTTGGGAATCCTGCTCATAGAGACACATACCTTTTAGGGTTTATGGATTCAAAACATACACATTTTTTGCCTCTTGCATATCAAATCTGGCGTGCCAAAACCTTTTAAATACAGCTGTGTAGGAGAGTCTAGGTAGGTATCATGAACAATGGAGAACAAGAAAATGAGGATGGCGGAGATGATATGTTAAGCTGCCGAGATAGCGGAGGGAGCGACTATGACTTCTGTTTCCAGTCGTTCCCGGACGAATCAATGTGAAGGACAGAGTATTACTTTTCTGAGAGTGTCAGTGATAAAGAGGGACGGATCTCTCTGGAGGGGGGAAGAATGGAGTTAACACTTCTAAGGGAGGAGATAAACCGGATAGATCGTGAAATTATCTCGCTGCTGAACGAACGAATGGAGCTGGCATTACGGACTACGAAACTGAAGGAGAAAATCACTGATGAAAAGAGAGAACAGTGCGTTATAAATACTGTTAAAACGTACTGCCATGATCTGATAGATGACGAGTTTGCTTCACAAATTTTTAAGAAAATAATTGCAGAAAGTAAAAAACTCCAGAGAGAAAAACATGCACTTATAGGATTTCAGGGTGAACACGGTGCTTACGGGGAGATGGCTGCAAAACGATACAGCGAAAAAATGGTGCCCATCCCCTGCACAGCCTTTGCTGAAATATTCGAGGCGGTGGAGCATGGATGGTTTGATCTGGGAATTGTCCCTATTGAGAATTCAATCGAAGGAACGGTGACAGAAGTAACGGATCTTCTAATAGCGTATGAGCTTCCAATAGTGGGAGAGATACAGCTTCCTGTCCACCATGCTCTTCTCGCACCACCAAGCACTGAACTCAGCGAGATTAAAAAAGTATACTCTCACCCGCAGGCATTGGCACAGTGCAGGAGCTTTCTTACGGAGACTGGAATCGAGATAGTTCCATACTACGATACTGCTGGTGCTGCTAGGATGATCGCAGATACCTTCCCACCTGCCACTGCAGCTATCGCAAGTACACTATGTGCAGAACGTTACAATCTCGAAATAATAAAAAGAAACGTCGGGGATGTGTCCTCGAATTTTACCCGGTTCGTGGTTGTCTCCTCTGCTCCCTGTGGAAAGGGAACAAAATGTTCTATTGTCGTTTCAGTAAAGCACGAACCCGGTGCCCTCCACCGTCTGCTTCGTATATTTACCGAGAAAAACATAAATCTCACACGAATAATATCCCGGCCTATAAAAGAAAGACCCGGGCATTACATGTTTCTACTCGATTTTCAGGGATCTGTGGAAGAGGAGAGAATAAAAGAGATGCTTCGCGAGATGAAAGATCGAACACTAATCTACAAATTCCTCGGCTGCTACCCGGAGGCGATCCTATGAGGATCGCGGTGATAGGTGTTGGAAATATGGGCTCATGGCTGGCCCGTGAGCTCTCAAAAAATCATGAGATAGCAATCTACGATGAAGATAAAGAGAAAAGAGAGGCAGTAGAGGGAGTTACTCATCTCGATGCTATCGCAGAGGTTAAATCCTTCGACCCTGAAATGGTGATAAATGCGGTGAGTCTGCAGCATACCGTCGAGGTTTTTGAGGAAGTTGCACCATACTTGCCATCGGCCTGTATTCTTGTGGATATTGCTTCCATTAAAGGAAAACTGCCGTTGTACTACCAAGAGTGTGGAAACAGGTATGCCTCGATCCATCCAATGTTCGGTCCCAGATTCACTACATTTGATGATTTGAAAGAAGAGAATGTTATCATTATAGAAGAATCTGATACTGCAGCCAAACAGTTTTTTAAGAGGTTCTTTCTCACTCGTGGTGTCCATATATACGAATGTTCCTTCGATGAACATGATAGCCTCATGGCAGACTCGCTTGCGCTTCCTTTTATTTGTTCCCTGATTTTTGCTGCCTGTCTCCCGGAGAAAGCTGTTCCAGGAACAACATTCACAAGACATCAGGAAGTAGCACGAAAACTGTTAGAGGAAGATAACCATCTTCTTGCTGAAATACTCTTTGCTCCCTACTCGCTTGCAGAAATTGAGAAAATTACTACTCAGCTAGAAAATTTTAGAGATATAGTCACGAAAAAAAGCTATAGTGAGATGGTAACCTTTATCGAAACGCTAAGAAAAAATCTTTAGTCTGTGTCCGAAAATTTGATGAATATTGATCTACATAGTCAATGAACTACTACATGTACATAAAAATGCACCAAAAACCTTTTAAATGCATGCATGTCTATATCAGGGGAAAGGTGGAATAAATGAAATGTAAAAGTGAAGGAAACGAAAATAGTGAAAACGACAATGGACAGGATGAGGTGGCCTGTGTAGATTGTGGAGGAGATGACTATGAGTTCGATTGGTCATCCTTCTCTAAAAACAATTAAGTTGGAGAGAAAAGAAAGCAGGGGATTGTACGCAGTTGTACTGAAGAAAAATCTATCGAAATTGCAACGATCTAAGATAGAGGAACAGCTGAAAAAAACCTGTTCTGATGTCTTTTCGGTAGAGTTTTCGGCTCCGGTGGTTGTAGCAAAAAATATTTCCGACGTGAAAAAAATATCACAGCTGCAGGAAGTAAAAGAAGTGATATTTTCCCCCCAACGATATATTCTGGCTGGAAGGGAGTTTAAAGACAAAAAGACGGTAATAGATGTAGGCGGAATAGCTATAGGTGAAAAACCAGTAGTCATTGCCGGTCCCTGCAGTGTTGAGACCAAAGAGCAGTTACTGGAGACCGCACACCGAGTAAAGAAAGAGGGAGCATCAATTCTCCGCGGCGGCGCATTCAAGCCGCGAACATCCCCCTACTCCTTTCAGGGGTTGGGTGAACTGGGATTAAAACTTCTCGAAAAGGCACGGGAAGAAACAGGACTCCCTATCGTCACAGAGGTGATGGACACACGGGATGTGCCTTTGGTAGAGAAATACTCCGATATGTTACAGATCGGAGCCAGGAACATGCAGAATTTCTCCCTCCTCAAGGAAGTAGGAAAACAGTCCAAACCCATATTCCTAAAACGAAGTATGAATGCCACGATCAAAGATCTCCTTTTTGCAACAGAGTATATTATGTCGCAAGGAAACCCGAATGTGGTACTTTGTGAACGGGGAATCAAGACATTTGAGACTGCAACAAGAAATACCCTGGATATCAGTGCTGTTCCTGTACTCAATGAACTCACCCACCTCCCCGTAATCATTGACCCGAGTCATGCCACGGGGAAACGGAGTGCTGTAATCCCTCTGGTAAAGGCCGCTATTGCGGCAGGTGCAGATGGTGTCATGGTAGAGGTACACAACAGACCCGCTGATGCGCTATGTGATGGAAACCAATCGCTCACAACCGATCAATTCGCAGAGATGATGCATCAGCTTAAGAGGATGATAGATATATGAGACGGAAGCTGACTGTCCATCACCCTCAGAACAACTATGGGATCTTTATAGATCGTGGGATCCTCTCCACCATCGGGCCAATGCTGAAAAAAAGAGGGTACTCTTCCAAAGCAGTAATTGTGACAAATAAAACGATCAATGAGCTGCATGGAGAGACCGTGAAGAAAAGTTTACTGAATGAGGAATTCGAGCTAACGGTGCTTGAAATTCCTGACACTGAAAAAAGCAAATCGTTGGAAATGGCATCGATGATCTACGAAGAGCTCCTACAGCACAGAATAGAGAGATTCACGCCTATAATCGCGTTGGGTGGGGGAGTAGTGGGAGATCTTGCAGGTTTTGTGGCCGCCACCTATCTAAGAGGTCTCCCGCTCATTCATCTTCCCACTACTCTTCTCGCTCAAGTAGACAGCTGCATCGGTGGAAAAACAGGGGTAAACTACACACATGCGAAAAATATCATCGGCGCATTCAAAGATCCGGAGCTCGTCCTTATAGATACAGAGGTACTTTCCACGCTTCCTGAAGAGGAGATGAAAAATGGTGTTGCAGAGATAATAAAATATGCAATGATCAGAGATGCTTCTCTCTTTGAGACGCTTGAAGAAAGTAGAGAAAACCTTCTTCTTTCTCCTCCGCTGGAAGATATCATAGAAAAATGTTGTAGGATAAAGATCGGTGTTGTGGAGAAGGATAAAAGGGAGATTGGAGTGCGAAAGATACTGAACTATGGACACACAGTGGGGCATGCACTTGAAGCTGTTACCAATTTTACACTATCTCATGGAGGAGCTGTGGCAATAGGAATGTGTGCCGCCGCACGGATTGCAGAAAAAATGGGAATTCTCTACACCGAGGCTGTACACCGGCAAGAAGAACTTATCGTCCAGACCGGACTCCCCACAACGCTCCCCGAAGTCAGTACGAGTGCTGTTCTTGAGAGGATGCAGTACGATAAAAAGACACAACGGAATCACATCACATTCGTACTTCCTGAGGAGATAGGTACGGTGGCCATGCGGAACGACGTCCCACAAGAAACTGTAAAAGAAGTACTGGAGGATTTAAAATGAAAATATGCGCATGTGTTGCACAAAAAACATCGAAAAAGTGTATAGAAGTAATCGAAAAACTCAATACAGATCTTATAGAACATAGAATAGATTTTATGGGAGAAATAGAGGGATTAGAGAAAATATATACTGCAAGTAAATTCCCCGTTATCGCAACAAATCGGTCTTCTTCATCTGGTGGATACTATACGGGAACAGAAAAATCAAGGATCGCATCTCTCATTGACGCTATAAATGCTGGCTGTACCATGATCGATATTGAACTTAAAACGCAGAATGAAATGAAAGAGGAACTAATAAAACACGCGAAAAAGAACAATTGTGGTGTAATTATCTCCCAACACGATTTTGAAAGGACACCAACAACAATAAAACTTCATAATATCATGAAAATGGAACAAAGTCAGGGAGCAGACATCGGGAAGATCGTAACTACAGCCCACTCTATAGAAGACTGTCATAGAGTACTTTCTCTCCTTTTAAAGGCAAAAAAAGAGAATTTTCCGCTTGTTGCATTTACCATGGGGGAAACAGGAAGATTTACCCGTGTTATTGGATCTTTATACGGTGCACCGTTTACTTACACATTTGCAGGGGATCGGGTAGCACCGGGACAGTTGCGTGCTGCAACGCTTCGAGCAGTTCATGAAGTGATCCTATGAAGAGGTTAACTGTTATAGGAAACCCTGTCAGTCATTCTCTAAGCCCTTTAATACACAATGTAGCCTTGGGCGCACTTGGGTTAGATAAGAAGTTTTACTATGGAAAAACAAAAGCAAAGGAAGAGGAAATAGCTGAAGTGATTGAACGGATTAGAAGAGGGAAAATTATAGGAGGAAATGTGATAACACCCTTTAAGGAAACTGTGCTGTCGTCCCTCGATGGACTCACTAAACAAGCCACACAAGTAGGCGCAGTAAATACACTTTACAGGGAAAACGGGAAGGTCATTGGACACAACACCGATGGAAGAGGTTTCCTGAAAATGATAGAAGCACACTCGCTCAGGATCACAGGGAAAAAAGTGGTGACACTTGGCGCAGGGGGAACGGTGAAAGCAATCACCCTTGCACTCACACAGTACGATCTTCGATCACTTGTTATTCTTAATAGAACTGTAGAAAGAGCGAAAAGGATCTCACATGAGATGGAAAGAGTCACAAAGGGAGAAATACACTGGGGAGGACTGGATAACCTACGCGAAGAACTAAAAGACGCAGATATAGTGATACACTGCACATCCGTGGGAATGAAAGGGAAATTAGAAAATGAAACACTTGTCACCGCAGAAATGCTGAACCCTACTATCACGGTAATAGACGTAGTGTATACTCCTTTAAAAACTAGACTGCTCGAGGAGGCAGAAAGAGCGGGATGTAAGATAATCCATGGGATGGATATGCTCATCCAGCAAGCTGTTCCAGGATTCAAACTATGGACTGGAAGAAACCCGCCCCTTGAAGTAATGCGAGATGCTCTTCTTTTATATCTGGAGGGAAGTCGATGAACAATAATGTCGTCCTCATAGGATTCATGGGGGCAGGAAAAAGTACAATTGGAAAAATCCTTGCAGAAAAACTTGAAAAAAGGTTTATTGAGACGGATGATCTCATAGAAGAAAAAGCTGAAAAGTCAATACCAAAGATATTCGAGGAGGAGGGAGAAAATAGATTCAGGGAGTATGAAAAAAAGGTAATTAAGGAGATCACTGCGATCGGAGATGCGGTGATAAGCTGTGGTGGAGGGGTGGTACTAAACTCTGAAAATATCAAGCGGTTAAAGAAAAAGGGAGTTGTTGTACTACTCACGGCCTCTCTCGAAGAGATACTCCAGCGTATATCCGAAGATACCAACCGTCCGCTTATGTCCACAGATCTTCGTGCACTTCTAAAAGAGAGAGCGCCTCTCTATGCTTCGGCAGCCGACATCACTGTAAATACTGAGTGTTCGGTAAATACCGTGATAGACACTATAATGAGACGATATTATGAGTATTGTTGTGAGAAAAAGTCATGTTGAGGGAGAAGTAAAAGCTCCACCTTCAAAAAGTTGCACCCATAGAGCAATGATCTGCGCATCTTTGGCCGATGGAAGATCGAGAATATCCACCCCGTTATACTGCGAAGACACAATGAGAACACTGGATATGTGTAAAAAAGTGGGAGCGGAAATGACCCATGGAGATCCGCTGATAGTAGAAGGTACAGATACTCTCTCCCCTTCAGACGGAGTTATGAACTGTGGAGGCTCCGGAACAACCCTGCGGTTCTTCACCGCCATTGCGGGAGCAGTACCTGGAATTTCAATCCTCACGGGAGATGCATCACTGAGAAGACGTCCTATTGCAGAACTGCTCAACGCACTGCGAGCACTAGGAGTAAAAACTATCGCAGGGAGGAACAGACTGCCCCCTCTTATTGTTTTTGGAGGGATCATACGAGGAGGGAGTACCACCCTGCGGGGTGATGTGAGTTCCCAGTTCGCCTCGGCACTTCTTCTTGTATCTTCCAAAGCAAGGAACCCAGTAGAGATCACGGTCACAGATCTTCAATCACTTCCCTACGTCAGAATCACCGTAGATATGCTCTCAAGGTTTGGCATTACCGTATACGAAAGGAACAATCATTTTAGAATTCCTCCGGGGCAGAAACTGAAGCCACGGAAATATACGTTAGAAGGTGATTTTTCTTCTGCTGCATTTTTACTGGCCGCAGGAGCGCTGGCGGGAAAAGTTACCGTCTCCAACCTCACACACACTTCGATTCAGGGTGATAGAAAAATCGTTGAAATATTTAAGGAAATGGGAGCGCACGTAACAAAAAAGCAAGATAAAATAACTGTAGAAATGGGAGAACTCAGTTCCACAACAGTAGATATCGCCAATACCCCTGATCTTGCACCCATCTATGCGTTGCTTGGAACACAAGCAAAAGGTGTCACCAAAATACTGAACGCAGGCCGACTGCAGTGGAAGGAGAGTAATAGACTCACTACCATTACAACGGAACTCAACAAGATGGGTGCTACTATCCAGAAAAAAGAAGACGAACTACACATTGAAGGACCTACTCCTCTTAGGGGATCGGTTATCAATCCTCACAGAGACCATCGGATTGCCATGATGGGTACTGTGGCGGGATTGGTAGCCGAAGGAAAAACGACGATAGAAGATGAAAAATGTATAAACAAGAGTTATCCTCAATTTTTCAACGATATGAAGAACATAGGAGCTGATATATCATGACCTTTTCCTTTGGAAATCATTTTAGAGTTACACTCTTCGGTGAGAGTCATGGAGAGTGCGTGGGTGTCGTGATAGATGGCTGCCCTCCTGGGCTGGAGATAGACCGATCGGTAATCCAGCAAGCACTTGATAGAAGAAAGCCTGGACAAAGTACAATCACTACTGAAAGAAAAGAAAGGGATAGAGTAGAGATTCGTAGTGGGCTCTTTCACGGAAAGACGACAGGGGCACCATTGACACTAATGATAAGGAATGAAGATATAGACTCACGTTCCTACAAGGGAATCAAAACCTCCCCCCGACCTGGACATGCAGATCTCACTGCATGGTACAAATACAACGGATTTCATGATTTTAGAGGGGGTGGCATCTTTTCTGGAAGAATGACTGCTGCCCTTGTCCTTGGAGGCTCGTTAGCAAAATTGATACTCCGTAAGAAGGAAATAAATGTATTATCACATCTTATTCAAGTAGGAAATGTTAAAATAGACAAAAAGATCAGTGATGAAGAAATTAAAAGAAACGTATATAGAAACTCACTGCGGTGTGCAGATCCAGAGACAGCCAAAAAAATGAAAGAAAAAATCCTCAGGATGAAAAAAGAAGGGGATTCTATAGGTGGGATTATCGAGTGCAGGATACCTAACATCCCCCCTGGTATTGGTGATCCCTTTTTTAACTCTATTGAAAGTATGATAAGCCACATTGTATTCAGTGTCCCCGGTGTGAAGGGTATCGAGTTTGGTTCAGGATTCAAATGTGCAGAAATGAAAGGAACGGAACACAACGATCAGTTTTTTCTCAAAGATGGGAAAATAATCACTGAAACAAACAACGCCGGAGGAATTCTCGGTGGCATCAGCAATGGTATGCCTATTGTTTTTCGTGTGGCTATGAAACCTACATCAAGTATTAAAAAAACACAGAAAACAGTTGATATAGAAAAAATGGAAGAGTGTGAAATTCATATGAAGGGAAGACATGACCCATGTATCGCGGTAAGAGCGGTACCTGTTATAGAGGCAGTTACCTCCCTCGTTCTCCTCGAGTTATATCTTAGCGGAAGTATTGATCTTCAATTTTGATCTTTCTATACTTTCATGGGTATTTACTACCAAAAGATTTAAATGGTTCTTTTTCTATCTTAATTAAATCAAGTGAAATATCAATTTTGCTTGATAGTATATAAGTTGATGGAAAGGAGGAGTTGTAATGTCAGTAGAACCAAAAGATGTTTTGCCAACATTGAAAAAAAGCGTTATTGCCGACGGATATGATATTGTCATCGATATGGAAAAAAGCCAGGGATCGTACATTGTTGATGCGCGAGACGGAAGAAAATTCTTGGATTTCTACACATTTTTTGCCTCTTCTCCCCTGGGAATGAATCACCCAAAACTGGCGAACGAGGATTTTAAGGAGAGAGTGTTCAGAGCAGCCATAAACAAGGTTGCCAACTCAGATATCTACACCGTAGAGTTCGCAGAGTGGGTAGATGCGGTGCGACGAATCGCGATGCCGGAATATCTACCACATCTCTTCCAGATCTCCGGTGGTGCGCTGGCTGTGGAAAATGCATTAAAGGTTTCTTTTGATTGGAAGGTAAAAAAGAATTTGAAAAAAGGCCTTGATGCTATAGAGGGGAAAAAAGTAATGCATTTTGACCATGCATTCCACGGAAGAACAGGGTACACTATGTCACTGACTCATACAGCCGATCCGCGGAAGTACCAGTTCTTTCCGAAGTTTGACTGGCCACGAATCGACCCCCCGATAGTAGAATTTCCAGTGAAAGATCATGCGGACAAAGTGAAAAAACGAGAATCTCGAGCACTGGAACAGATTTACTGTGTGGTGGAGAGAGAGCATGAAGATATTGCAGCATTTATTATGGAACCGATCCAGGGAGAGGGTGGGGATAACTTCTTTAGGAAGGAGTTTGTCCAGAAACTTCGGAAAATCTGTGATGAGTACGACGTACTGCTCGTATTCGATGAAGTCCAAGCGGGGATGGGCATCACCGGAAAGTGGTGGGCCCACCAACATTTTGATGTGAAACCTGATATCATTGCCTTTGGGAAAAAGATGCAGGTCTGCGGAATCATGGCTGGAAAAAGAATCGACGAGATCGAGGACAACCCCTTCGTGGAGTCAAGTAGAATAAATTCCACATGGGGGGGTAATATCGTTGATATGGTCCGGTCCACCCGCATTTTAGAGATAATAGATGAGGATAATTTAGTAAAAAATGCACAAAAACAAGGAAAAAAATTATTGGAGATGCTTCACAATATACAAGGCGATTTCCCAGAGTTGATATCTAACACGCGGGGGCTCGGGCTGATGTGCTCCTTCGATCTACCAAACACAAAGACACGAGATAAATTTAGAAAGAAGTGTTTTGAATATGATATGTTGCTCCTTCCCTGCGGCAAGAATACCATCAGGTTTAGACCGATACTCTGTGTAGAAAATGAGGATCTGGAACTGGCAGATGAAAGGATACGAACAGTGTTGAAAGAGATACGATAGCTCATTTGTAATGTGCCCTACCACTAACCGATAACTATATAAATAGAAAAGTGCTCAGTAGAAGGTGCCCTCGATGGAGCCATCGTGCAAGAATTTTATAACATTGAGGGTTGCGATGTTAAAGTAGCCTAATAACGTGGCGGTTTTGATTGGGGTTACCCAACGGATGAGAAACCGTCCTCCAATTAGGATAAAAAATGAGAGTCCTATAGTGTAGTATCTCATAGGATTTGATGTAGGTCTAACAGCTAGGTGAGATTCGGATATGATGCCGAACTACCTTTTTGTGTGCACTTCCGCGTAACCTTTGTGAATTACTCCCACAATTCTGGTTGATCCTGCCAGAGGCTACTGCTATTGGAGTACGACTAAGCCATGCGAGCCAAGGGGTTCTTCGGAACACCGGCGTACGGCTCAGTAACATGTGGGTAACCTACCCTCAGGAGGGGAACAACCTCGGGAAACTGAGGCTAATTCCCCATAGGTAAGAGATACTGGAATGTTCTTTTATCAAAATGCTTCGGCGCCTGAGGATGGGCCTGCACCCGATTAGGTTGTTGGTGAGGTAATGGCTCACCAAGCCAACGATAGGTACGGGTCGTGAGAGCGACAGCCCGGAGTTGGGGACTGAGACAAGGCCCCAGGCCCTACGGGGCGCAGCAGGCGCGAAACCTCTGCAATGTGTGAAAGCATGACAGGGGTACTCCAAGTGCCCTTGCATTGCAAGGGCTTTTCTTTGGTCTAAGACACCAAAGGTAATAAGGACTGGGAAAGACCGGTGCCAGCCGCCGCGGTAACACCGGCAGTTCGAGTGGTGGCCGATATTATTGGGCCTAAAGCGTCCGTAGCCGGGCAGGTAAGTGTTCTGGCAAATCCCATAACTTAATTATGGGACTTCAGGACATACTACCTGTCTTGAGACCGGGAGGAGCTGGAGGTACTTTTGGGGTAGGGGTAAAATCCTATAATCCCAAAGGGACCACCGGTGGCGAAGGCGTCCAGCTAGAACGGGTCTGACGGTGAGGGACGAAACCTAGGGGAGCGAGTCGGATTAGATACCCGGGTAGTCCTAGGCGTAAATGATGTGGGTTAGGTGCGAGGTTACCCACGTGGTAGCCTGGTGCCGAAGGGAAGCCGTTAAACCCACCGCCTGGGGAGTATGGCCGCAAGGCTGAAACTTAAAGGAATTGGCGGGGGAGCACCACAAGGGGTGGAGGCTGCGGTTTAATTGGATTCAACGCCGGGAAACTCACCGGGGGCGACAGCAGTATGATGGTCAGGTTGATGACCTTACCTGACGAGCTGAGAGGAGGTGCATGGCCGTCGTCAGCTCGTACCGTGAGGCGTCCTGTTAAGTCAGGCAACGAGCGAGACCCTCACCCACAGTTGCCAGCAGATCCGTTTGGATGCTGGGGACTCTGTGGGGACCGCTGGTGCTAAATCAGAGGAAGGAGAGGGCGACGGTAGGTCAGTATGCCCCAAATCTCCCGGGCTACACGCGGCCTACAATGGGCGAAACAATAGGCTCCAACCCCAAAAGGGGAAGGTAATCCTTAAATTCGCTCTAAGTTCGGATTGAGGGCTGGAACTCGCCCTCATGAAGCTGAAATCCCTAGTAATCGTGTGTCAACATCGCACGATGAATACGTCCCTGCTCCTTGCACACACCGCCCGTCAAGCCACCCGAGTGAGATTCAGATGAGGTCCTGTCCTTGGGGTAGGATCGAATCTAAGTTTCGCAAGGGGGGCTAAGTCGTAACAAGGTAGCCGTAGGGGAACCTGCGGCTAGATCACCTCCTACACTTAAAAAGCGTCATATCCGAACACCAATTGGCTGTTAGACTTTGAAGGGCTCATAGCTCAGCTGGAAGAGTGCTGCCTTTGCAAGGCAGATGCCCCGGGTTCAAATCCCGGTGAGTCCACTGAACTATGGGATGCAACTCATGATAAAGTATGTCATGAGTGAAGGGCTGATTATTCATGATGCCGTGCATACGTTCGTACCCACCAACTATCTTTAGGTTTGAGTAGAAGTTTCATGCTAAAGTCATTTGAGGAATGGCTTGGCTCGGAAGCCGACGAAGGGCGCGGCCAGCCGTGAAAGGCTCGGGCGAGATGCATGCAGTCGTAGAACCCGAGGTGCCCTAATGGGACCTCCTGCCCTTTTTAACAAAGGGCAATCCGTAAGGATGGGGAACGCGGGGAATTGAAACATCTTAGTACCCGCAGGAAAAGAAAGCAATTGCGATGCCGTGAGTAAAGGCGATCGAAAACGGCAAAGGGTAAACCGAATGCAAAGATGTGGTGTATGGGCTCCAATAAGGAATCTTTTGGACAAGGTGAAGTTCCCTGGAACGGGACGCCGGAGAGGGTGAAAGCCCCGTAGGTCTACTCCAAGAATTACCTTGGATGACCCAAAGTACCGCGGACCGGATATTCCGTGGGAAGACGGGAGACATCTCCTCCCAACCCTAAATACTCTCCGAGACCGATAGCAGACTAGTACCGTGAGGGAAAGCTGAAAAGTACCCCTAACGGGGGATGAAAAGAGCCTGAAATCAAATGACGATAATTTGTCGTGGCCTGTAAGGGTAGAGTCTCTCCAAAGGAAGCATCTGCGAGGATGTTGTACGAGGAGAGAGGACCGAGGTTGCGGCGTCCGTGTTGAAACACGGGGCAGGGAGTTTGTGGTAGTGGTAAGATTAAGAGGATTAATCCTCGAAGTCGAAGGGAAACCAAGTAGTCGCAGTCCTTTTGGATGAGGACTCGGGTGTGAAAGCGCCTAAATCACTGCCATAAGACCCGATAACCGGTCGATCTAATCTGGGGCAGGGTGAAGTCTCTCAACAGAGAGATGGAAGCCCGAAGGGGTACTAATGTTCAATTTGTTCCCATGACCTCAGATTAGGGGTGAAAGGCCAATCAAGGCCGGAAACAGCAGGTTCCTCCCCAAGTGAGCCACAGTTCAGCCTGGAGGAAGGTAGTAGATAGGGTAGAGCACTGATTGGAGGATTAGGGGGAGAAATCTCTCGACCCCCTGTCAAACTCCGAACCTATTTACACCGTAGAACTCCGGAGTGAGGTAGCGGGGTAAGCTCGCTCACCGAGAGGGAATCAACCCAGACCAAGGTTAAGGTCCCCAAATGTTGGCTAAGTGGAAAGGTGTCCTTGTCCAAAAACAGTGGGGAGATAGGCTTAGAAGTAGCCATTCTTTAAAGAGTGTGTAACAGCTCACCCGCCTAGGATGAGGGCCCTGAAAATGGACGGGAATCAAGCCAACTACCGATACCTTGGAGCTCGAAAGAGGCTGATAGGGAGGTGCTCCGATAGGATAGAAGCTGGGTCGTGAGATCCAGTGGACCTGTTGGAGATATCGATCCTGCCAATAGTAGCAGCAAAACAGGGTGAGAATCCCTGTCACCGAAAGGGCCAGGGTTCCTCAGCAATGTTCGTCAACTGAGGGTTAGTCGATCCTAAGGGCTGTCTTAGGTAGAGCAGCTCGAAAGGGAAGCAGATTAATATTTCTGCACCACAAAGGTACAGGCGGTGACGCAAGCTCAGTTCCAGACACTTCAGGATAGGCCAAGTGGTACAGTCGTGCCATCTAATTGAATACGCCAGTGGAGTCGCGTAATGCGGAGAAGCTGGTAAATACAAGAATGGCCTGACGTAAATAGTCGGGTTTGGCTGATCCCTGGAGTCCGTGAAAATGGAACTGGGATGGACCCTTTGTGTTCGTACCTAGAACTGACACAGGTGCCCCTAGGTGAAAAGCCTAAGGTGTGTTGGGGTACCCCAGTTAAGGGAATTCGGCAAACTGGCTCCGTAACTTTGGGATAAGGAGTGCGCACTGTCTTGCAAGGGACAGCGCGTCGCAGTGGCCAGGAGACTCCGTCTGTTTAATAAAAACATAGCAAACTGCTAGACCGTAAGGTTTTGTACAGTTTGTGAGGCCTGCCCAGTAACGGTATGTCAAACCTCCGTCCAGGGGGGCTAAGCACCGTTAAACGGCGGGAGTAACCATAACTCTCTTAAGGTAGCGTAATACCTTGCCGCTCAATTGGTGGCTTGCATCAATGGCATAACGAGAGTCTCGCTGTCCCTAACTGGGCCCTAGTGAACCTACTACTCTGGCGCACAAGCCAGGGACCCCCGACGGGAGGCGAAGACCCCGTGGAATTTTACTGCAGTCCCTTGTTGCGGCATGATTTTTAGTGTACAGTGTAGGTGGGAGCTGTCGATGCCTTGCCGCTAGGTAAGGTGGAGGCAATCCTGGGACACCACCCACTAAAAACCGTGTCGCTTACCGCGTTAGCGGGACACCTAGAGACGGGCAGTTTGGCTGGGGCGGCACGCCCTTGAGAAAGTATCAAGGGCGCCCCAAGGTCGGCTCAAGCGGGTCAGAAATCCGCTGAAGAGTGCAAGGGCAAAAGCCGGCCTGACTGGATTCTACACAGCAAGGAATCCAGAGGCGAAAGCCGGGCCTAGCGAACATCAATGTCCTCAGTGATGGGGGCTTGATCTCACAGAAAAATTACCCCGGGGATAACAGGGTTGTCGCGAGCAAGAGCACATATCGACCTCGCGGCTTGCTACCTCGCTGTCGGTTTTTTCCATCCTGGGTCTGCATCAGGACCCAAGGGTGGGGTTGTTCGCCCATTAAAGGAGAACATGAGCTGGGTTTAGAACGTCGTGAGACAGTTTGGATGCTATCTGTTGGGGGTGTTGGGTGTCTGAGGGGAAGGTAGCCTTAGTACGAGAGGAACAGGCGGCCGTGGCCTCTGGTGTACCGGTTGTCCGACAGGGCACTGCCGGGTAGCTACGCCATAGTCGATAAGGGCTGAAAGCATCTAAGCCCGAAGTGACCCCCAAAAAGAGACGCCCACTCTCTAGCACCGTATGGGGCTGGTGACAGTCACATATGCTTGAGACGAGGACACTTCTAGAAGAGAAGGTTGATAGGCTGGGGATGTACGCACCAAGGGCAACCGAGGTGTTGAGTCCACCAGTACTAATAGTCCAAGGCGTGAAACTTCGAAACAACTTAAAGATGGGTGAAAGGTACGAACGTATGCACGGCAACTATTTTCATGGACATTATGTTAAAGAATTTCTCTTTTTACATGCCTATAGAAACATTTTTAAAATACATATATTAATGCATGGCAGAAAGAAAACGTGGCGAAAAAGATGAAAAGGAAGAGAAACAAGAAAAGGGCGGTGAAAAGGAGGAGAAGTACGCGAATATTCCAGAGATTTTTTGGATATTTCCCATACTGTTTTCTCATGTAAACGGCAAACTGCCGCATCACCTGTGTGACACCCGCAACCATGGTAATATTCTCCTCGAGTGCTTCCTGGTACGCAAGATCAAATCATGCATACCAGTCTTTCTCACTGAGACCAGTGATATTACACTATAGGAAATTCCTCAATGCTACTCTTTCCCCCTCCATACTCTGTTTTTGTGTGCTTTTTGAGAAGACTTTCTGCAAGACGTTTCTGGAACCTCGCCGGGTTCTCTACAGCGTTTATCCACGAGGAGAATATCGCCTCAAAATCTATAAACACTGTAACAAAATAAAACTTAAATAGGTAGTGTCCCCTTCACGCGGCATAAAGACCGCCCCACAACGTTTAAAAAGACGTGGGGAAAGTGAAAAGTATGGAAAGAATTTTTTCCCCACGAATAAATCCTCTATTTATAATTTTGCTATTGCTTTTACCGTTGTTTTTAGTGTTTTTCATCGTCACTGCGATAAATACCGCCTTTGTGAAACTTGGGTTCTCTCCATGGCTTGCCTTTGGTATTCTTTTTGCGTCACTCATCGGAAGCAGAATAAATTTACCTATAAAAAAGAGTTATAAGGAAGTGGAGAAAGGATACAGTCTAAATTTGCTCTTCGGAAGGAAAGACTCCCTCGCTACAGTACAGGAAACAGTCATTACAGTAAATCTTGGTGGTGCGGTAATCCCTCTGCTCGTATCCCTCTATCTTCTCGCGAACTCAGAGGTACCGATCTGGAAGGTGCTCATCGGGATCGTGGTAGTCACCGCCGTATGCTACAAGTTTGCACGACCAGTACCCCGCGTCGGTATCGGCCTCCCCCTCTTTATCCCTCCAATTGTGTCTGCAGTGGTGGCAATGGTACTCTCACACCCCTACGCACCGATTATCGCCTATGTCTCCGGAGTGTTGGGTGTACTGATAGGAGCTGATCTGCTCAATCTCTCAAAAATAGAAAATCTCGGAGCACCAATGGCGAGCATTGGAGGGGCCGGTACGTTCGACGGCATCTTTCTCACCGGGATCATCTCTGTCCTGTTGGTGTAACCTTTAAAAAGGTTACTTATATCATGTACTATATGGATATTATGGACCTTACAAAGTATGAGAAAGCTCGTATGATCGGGGCTCGGGCACTACAGATAGCCATGGGCGCTCCTGTACTAATAAAAACAGAGGAGACGGATTCTATACGAATTACCATGGAAGAATTTGAGAAAGGAGTGATCCCCTTCACTGTTATCAGGGAATAACCATGGGAGTAAACTTAAAGGGACTCCTGCCCAAAAGGAAAATACAGTTGGAAGAGCTACAGGGGAAAAAAGTGGCAATAGACGCAATGAACACACTGTATCAATTTATGGCGATCATACGACAGCGGGATGGAGAACCCCTAAAAGACTCGAAAGGAAGGGTAACATCTCATCTCTCAGGTCTCTTTTATAGGACGATTAATCTTCTGGAGTACGGAATGCATCCTATCTATGTGTTTGACGGCGAACCGCCAAAAATAAAGCAAAAAACGATTGAAGAGAGAAAGGAAGCAAAAAGAGAGGCAGATAAAAAGTTGAAGGAAGCGAAAGAAAAAGGGGAAGAGAAAGAAATACGAAAATACGCACAGGCCACGGTAAGGTTTACCGATAGAATGATAGATGAAAGTAAGAGGCTTCTGGAATATATGGGACTTCCGTCTGTACAGGCACCGTCGGAGGGAGAAGCACAGGCCGCGTATATGACGATGAAGGAGGATGTGTGGGCCACTGGCTCACAGGACTTTGATTCGCTGTTGTTCGGTGCACCACGGCTCATACGGAATCTCACAATCTCTGGGAGAAGAAAACTGCCGGGTAAAGACGTGTATAAAAAAATTACACCTGAAATAATCACACTTGAGAGTTCACTCGAGAAAAATGGTATCACTCGGGAGCAACTTGTAGAAATAGGGATTCTAGTGGGCACAGACTTCAATGAAGGAGTGAAGGGTGTAGGTCCGAAGACTGCGTTAAAAAAAGTGAAAAATAGTGAGTTTGAGAACTACGAAGATGTAAAGAAGATATTTTTGGATCCAAAGGTGACAGACGAGTACACCGTGCTGTTCAAGAAACCAGAGAAAAATGGTATTACCGAGTTCCTCTGTGATGAAAGAGATTTCTCATATGATAGAGTAGAAAACGGCATAAAGAGGATGGAAAAAGCCTTCTCTGAGTCTACACAGAGTTCTCTTGATTCATATTTTTAGTGTTATCCTTAAGTGCATAGGAAATTTCTTCTATTTCCTCCAGCGTGAGATTGAACACTCTCTTTTCCCGGTATGGAATATCTGAAAGGATTTTTTTGATGTTCTTTTTATCAATATTCAACGCATGGGCAGAGTCAGATAGAGAGTTTATTACCTTTTTTCTCTTGTGCTGAAAGAGGACTCTCACTGTATCACTGAAAAATGGGGCAGTAACCTTTTTATGTGGAGTAAACATGGCTATTACAGAGTCCACCTTCGGTGAAGGATAGAAACACTGTCTATCAACAGTGTCAAGGATCTCGATATCGGCGAAGGCATGAACCATCACACCAAGTCGTGAGTCCATTTCCGCGATTTTCTCTGTGTACTCCTTCTGAAGGAGGAGCACTGAGTACTCATGATCAGTATCCAGGAGTCTAAAAATAATTTCTGTGGAGAGTGAGTAGGGAATCGATGACACACAACAGTCGAAGGAGTAACTGGTCTCTAGGAAATCCTCATTATGTAGTTCCACGTTATCAAAGGTGTACTCTTTTCTGAGCACCTCCACCATTCCTCGATCCTTTTCTACGGCGATGACCTTCTCCGCGTTGTGTGCCAGTTCCTCTGTGATGAATCCCAGCCCCGGTCCTATCTCCAAGGTTGTTTTTTTGGCATAGGACGCCATTTTTTTGATTACGCGCCGAGATATCAAAAAGTGTTGTGATAAAAATTTTAATGGTGCCAAATTATACTTTTTAAGGAGAGATTGAACTCTTTTTATCATCGTCTCCGCCTTATAAGTATGAGAATGAGTACAATCAACACGCCTGCCACAGCGATCCACAGATACAAGAACATCCCCCTGAAGTAATCCATAATGGCCGGTTCAGGTGGAGGTGTGGTAGTCTTCATCGTGATCTCCTTCTCGCAAAGGGAGATCTTCTTCTCAATCTCCTCGAGCATTGCTGTATCGTTGACCTGTTCAAAGTACTTTCTGGCATTTTGGTAGTTCACTTTGGCAGATTCGTACGCTCCCTTATTAAATGCCGCATCTGCTGCGTTATAGAGCTTGTATCCATTCTCATATGTAGCAATTTTCTGTAACATTTTCTCTATTTCTGAAGTATTGAGGTCATACTCCGTGTATTGTTCCTTTAGATCTGAAAAAGAATTTTTCGCACCTTCAAAGTCCTTTTTTTCATAAAGAACCATAGCTTCCTCGTACTCAGTCTGTAATATCTCCTTTATCTCCACAATATTGTTTTTGAGAAAGAAGAGGTCATTTGTTCCAAGAATAATCTCCTTGTCTCCATCTCCATCCGTATCAACGCAGATAACATGGCGTATCCTCCCATTTGTTTTCTGTACTATCTTTCCTCCTATGGAGAGGTAGTGCTCCGTCCACTCCTGATCCTCCTTGCTCCATTGAGAACATCCCAGAAGCACCTCTTTTTCACCATCGCCATCGATGTCTTCTGCCTTCACCAGATAAATCTGATCATCGCCAGTCTCCTTCCTTTCGATCTCTCCTTGTCTATTGAGTACGTAAAGTGTAGTTCCTGCCACGGCGTAGATGTTATCGGATACGTACACATCGTTGATGTACTCGTCTGCCCTGAATTTCCACTCCTCCATCCCATTCTTGTTCGTCACAGTGAGGTATTTATAGGCAGAGGTGAGTATCTCGGGCTCCCCGTCCTCATCGAGATCCTCCACATGAACATACTCAACGTTTTCCGCTGTTTTGTACTTCCAGGTGATGTCGCCCTGCGTATCAAGGAAGTAGAGATACGGTTGGAGATAGTAGCCGGCGTAGATCCCAGTATACTCAAACTTCAAAAAAACACCAGAATCTATCCTTCGCTCCCATATATTTCTCCCGTTTTCATTGAGAAAGGTAATTGTATCGTCTTCCAAGAAAAGGAATGTCTTCTTATCTTGGACGTAAAAATCTCTGATTTCTGCGTTTGTGGAGTAGTGCCACTGCTCTGAAAAGGATGGAGAGTAACAGTAAAAGTATCTTCCCGAGGAAAAATAAATATTCTCCTTTGTCTGGATGGTTTTTATTAGATCGGGGAACTCCTCCTCCCACAACTTCTCTCCGGAAAGACTGAAAGCGTGAATCACGTTTTTTCCATACTCATTCGGAAATCCTTTATAGGCCCCCGAGGAAAAAATGATCCTATTATCCATGAGACAGAGGTTCCGCACTTCACCCTCGGTCATGTACGACCACTCCATATCGTATACTCTCTCGGCGGAGACTGTACTGAAAGAGAGGAGGATCGCGATAAAGACCAGATATCTTTTCATATCGAAACTTGAAAAAGAAGATATTTAAACCTTTCTATAACTGTTCAACTAATTTCTCCGCAGCCTTTCGTGTTGCTTCTCTGTCCTTGCCTGCAACGATGAGTGTTCCTCTCTCTTCTATGTACTCCCACTCCCCCTCAGAAGTATACCAGTTCACCTCCGATAGCTCCTCGTCGACAATGGATTTCGTCCATGTATTGCAAATATTCGTTCCCTTCTCCGTTTTCGTGTATCCGGGTCCACCCACGGTGATCAGGTTATAGGATCGTACGATTTGATTCGTGAGTTCGGTATCCTTAATGATATACTTCAAAAAACTCTCCTCCTCCACCTTTTTATACGTCATCTTCACATTATCTACTGTGGTATCGCGGGGATCTGTATCTTCTGTCTCAAGGGCAAAAAATATTCGTCCTGTATAGCTTTCTTCTTCCAGAAGCCCGCACGGAGGAATCTGAAACTCAGTGAGGGAGACGCTCCCTGAAACCGGTGAGTAATTTCTCAGTCCGACAATGTATTCTATATTATTATCCCGAAAAGAGGGTGAGTAATCTTCAAAATCTATATATTCGATGTCCTCTGAGCGCACATAAAAATTCCATCGATCAGCCCCTATCTGTACACCTGTCGCGTCTCGTACCAGACTGTAATTTCGTAGCACATAAACTTCCACATTGCTTTCTCCGACACGCATTGCGAAAATAGCAGTATCCTCTGCCTCACAAACTGTTCTCTTTATATACACAAGATTATCCGGAGTAAGAGTGTGAGATTTGCCGTTAGGCTCTGTAATTGTATATTGCTCCCCCATCTGTACCTTCCATCCCTGAAAGGATACCTCTTCCTGTAACGGAAACGTTTTTCTGTACGGCTCACCAAGAAGAAGGATGTTTCCCTCAAGACTTTCAAAGTAGTCCAGCGGCGAGAGCTCCTGTTGTAAAAATCGTACCTTTTCCGGTGTATCGTATATGTATACACTTTTTTCTCCTGATTTCCATAATCTTTTTAGTGGGAGTTCTTCGATCACCGTTCTATACCGAATATCACCCATGCTGAGCACGGGAAAATTATTATTGTGTGTGGAAAACTGAATTTGTATCTCCTCCCGTGACTCATTCTTGTCCAGTTTTCCATTGAGGTTTGTATCATCGTACCAGAGAGGAAGGTTGATGTACGGTCTCTTGTTAAAGTACCCTGAGGTGTTGCCCACGGCAATGAAATCACAGTGAGGTGTCTGTCCATTGTTTTTGTCCACATAGTTTTTCTGTGTGAATGTAAATATCTTCTCCTGTTTTTTTGCTTTTTCTGCAATTTTCTCCGCGATAATTTTTGCAGACTCAAAATCAACCGAATTTTCACCATAGACAACAAGACATTGTGGCTCTCCATTTTCCACAAAAAAGTTCATATTCTCTTGGGGTGTCCAGAGAGAGAGCGCCAAGAGAATCAGGAGTATCCGTCCTATCATAAAGGTACTATCACCCCTTAGAAATAAAAAGATTTCTAAACTTCAATAAATCTTGAAGTGAAACAAAAAGGTTATAAACATTGTGCTACTCTTGTGTATATGGATCTGGATGAAATTGTGCGTGTGTCAACGACGAATGAGGAAGATACGAAAAAAATGGCGTTAGAACTCGCAAATGATACAGGAAGGAATATACTTGAAGAAATATATAACACCGATACAATCACCGCTTCAGAAATATCGGAAAAGCTCCAGATTCCCCTCTCCACAGTACTGTTCCACATAGAGCGATTAACAGAATTAAACCTCATTAAAATTGCGGAGACAAAAATGAGTAAAAAATTTAGAGAGATGAAATGCTACGCTCCTGCAAAACGAGCAATACTCATTATCCCCGCACAGAAAGAAGAGACAATGTCGCAGATAAAAAATGCGGTGAGTACCAAGATTGTCGCCCCTCTCTCCCTTGTCATCGCGCTCGGGATCACAACAGTAATAGGATGGATAACCCAGCGGGAAGCAGCCCTCCCAAGAATGTATGAAGCTGCAGAGAAAGCTCCAGCTCCTGCGAGGGTTGCTTCTGAAGCAGCCAGCGGCACAAACACGCTCCACACTTTCCTACTGGGCGGTGTGGTACTTTTTGTAGTGTTCCTCTGTATCTACATCGCGATAACTCTCATTCAGAAAAAGACTTCGCCCTCCACATGAAAAATACAGCTGAGAACGCAAAAAGCGCACTGGTAAAGAGGGCGAGATACGTCATGTTCTCATGCAGAATATCCGACGGCACTTCCCGTATCGTACACATTCGCACGACCTTGGAAGCGTAGTAGCTCGGTGTGAGGCTCGCAAACTGTCGAAGTAGAGGAGGCATGAGCACTACAGGGTATATCACTCCTGAAAAGAAGATCATGGCAATACTCGTCAGGATGCCAAAATACGCCGATCGTTCTTTTAAAAAGAGAGATATAAGGATGCCGAAGGCGGTAGATCCAACTGTGATGAGTATAATCCCCAGGAGTAAAAACAGGAGATTATGTATCTCAAAATTATAAAACTCCACACCGATTAAGAGCATGACAAGGCATTCTAAGAGTGTTACAAACAATATAAAGAGTATCTTCTCCAGATACACAGAAAAAGAACTTTTAAAAAACAAAATCCTGAAAAGCACCTTTCGTTCATTGGCGAGCTCAGTACTTCCTCCGAGTACGCCGATAAAGATCGATACTACAACCAACAATCCGGCCATGATATACTCGAACATGGTCACATCCTGTCCTCGGTACGCCCTATCCACGTGGTACGGTTTGTCCAAGTAGGCGAGATCGTAGTTGATACTGTCCACTACGAGATCCGCGAGACTCGAGGTGATCAACTGGGCTCTATCGAGGATAATAGTCACAGTGCCCGGAGAGTCCGGGAGCACGATGATGGCACAGATCTTCTCATTCAGCAGTTTTCGTGTTCCTTCTTCTCGCTCCACCCGTTGTACATCGAAAATCCCAATGGAATCGATCAACTCTGTCAGTTCATCATTGTTGCCCACCACACCTACAGGAAGATTCTCGGGATTCTCAAGACTCAGCGTTTGTCCTACAAAAAACACCAGAAGAATTGGAATAATAATAAGTGTAAGGTAGGTTTTTTTACCCTTTAACAGTCTTTTTAAATCCTTCTCAATCAGTGCCTGCATCTTTTACCTCCACCACATTCCCGTTTTCCAACACGCAGACTCTATCACAATGTGACGCCTCTTCTTGAGAGTGAGTGGCCACTACTATTGTCGTTGCATGTTCATCTCTCATTTTCGTTAAAAAACTCCAGATTGCCTTTCTAGATGTGAGATCGATGTTCTCCGTGGGTTCGTCCAGCAGGAGAATATCGGGAAAGTTGAGCAATGAAACTAAAAGGTTGAGTTTCCTCTTCATGCCGTATGAAAGATCGTTGACACGTGCTTTTTTCTTTTCATAGAGGGAAAACGTCGTTAAAACGCGCAAATTCGGTGGTATATTGTAGAGCGAAGAAAAAAAATTTACATTTTCCTCCACAGTAAGATCGTCGTAGAGCAGAATTTGTTGAGGAGAGTAGTTCAGGTTCTCTGACTGCAACGAGACCCCTTCACTTTTATACCAACCTGCAATGATTTTGAGAAGTGTCGTCTTTCCAGAGCCGTTCGGCCCAAGAAGGCCGAAGATCTCTCCCCGCTCTATCTTCAGCGACACAGACAAAGAAAAATTCTTGAATCTTTTGTTGACATGGTCTAAGGTAATCATTGTTCTTTTCCTGTCAGATTTTTGAAAAATTCATCCTCTCGGTAGGTAAGATCCTCGTTGAGATTCTTCTGTGGCTCTTTGTGAACCTTGTAGATCTTGACGGTATCGAAACTCTTCACGAGCTCGAAGTGGGAGAGATTCGCACCATCAAAGCACAGGAGTCGTGAAAACATGGTTGAGACCATCTCTGGATTGAGTAGATACATCCGTGTGGGTGTGTTATAGTATACCGTTCCCCCCTCACTCCTGAGATTTTCTCTGTGATCAGAAAGGTATGCGACTCCAAGTCCACCTTCCTTATTTACCAAGTAATTTTTCCCGTTGTTTTCAAATACTGTGCCCATCAAAAGTGTACCCTTCTCATTTTGTGCATAAAAGGCGTGGAAGTTGTTATTGAAGTCCTGTAGCATATGAATTCTCGTATTTCCGCTCTGGTAGATATACTCGACACATTCGGTATCATTGATTGTTCGTTTTCTCATTCCAGCGAGATAGAATCTATAGATAGGGGTTTTTTGGCCTTCACCTTTGTTGTGATCCCATGCCCCATAGTACCCTATCCACGAAAATATGGATGCCGTTTTTTCATCCACAATCACGTAGGCGTTATCCTCTGCGTACCCTTTCATCTCCTTTAATTTCTCTTTTTTAGCCAGTTCTGGATCCTTAGACCACTGTCGAAGGCTTTCCATGTCATCCAATGCTTCCTCCTTCGTGCTGTTGAGATCAAATCCATAGATCTCTTTCACTGCTACTTCTTCAGAGGTCGTGCTGTACAGCTTTCCTGTTTTCACAAGTTTATGGCTAATTCCATAGTGTCCACCATCCATGGTCGTCTTCCTCTCTGCAACGGCTTGTATCCAGTATCCGTAGTCCCACCAGCTGATAATCGTCGCATCCTCAGGGGTGTTTCCACTCATCCAATTCAGCGCCTTCCACCATCCTTCCGTCATCTCACGTTGTCCAGCATTGTTCTCATCCGCTTCTACATAAGAGGGAACGAGTACGAGAGGAGCGAGAATGATCATTGCAATGATGCCAACACTCACTACCTTTTTTTGGGATACTCTCTCGTCGATGATCTCATAGAGGTCTCCGAGAAACAGTGTACTAGCGAGGATCATAGGAACCGCCATGATCAAGCTGAACCGTCCTCCCTTAGTGAGCATGCTGTATGTTCCTATTAAAAAGAGTATGAAATATACTGCATAAGAATACCGTCTATTCCTCCACAGAGAGAAAATAATTCCAAGAGGAGCGAGCAGAAGCGTAATGCCGAAAAGACTGTAAAGCACGCCGAGATCTGTTTGGTACATTTCTCGTATTGACGCATCTGTCGTAGGGTACATCGCACCACCAATGCTTTTCACTGCCCCAGTAGCTCCGTACCGTTGGAATGGCAGCACTATCTCGAGTACTCCCTGCTTGTAAATGAAAAAGGAAGTGACAGCAACGACTACAGCAACTAGTGCATATACAAAATTCTTGTTCAGATTTTTTACTATCTCTACTGCGCCTGTTCTCAGTTTAAACTCGAAGAGTAGGATAAAGAGCGTTATAAATGCCAGTACACCAAAAGACAGGTAGTTTAACTCGTAGAGTGTGTAAGGTACAAAGAATCCGAGAAGAGACATGCCCAAGATTTCTCCTTCATTCACAGGTATCTCTCTAGTTCTCACTATCTCGATAAGACAGACAAGCACCGTTGCCGCAAGAACGAGAGAAAGCATGTAGAAATACCCCTGCCAAGTAAGGTAGTAGAGGAATATAGAGAATCCACATACGCCACTGGACAGCAGTCGGTAATCTTGCAATTCTCTATTATTAATGGCTTTGAGCCAGAAAAATGTGATCAGGAACGAGAAAAAAACGACGAAAAGATCCGTATCAGTAAATCCGATGATACTCCGTTTCACTACAGCATTGGATACGGCAAAGAGAGATGCTGTGAAGAGGCCTCCTACACTATTTGTGAGTTCCTTTCCAGTGAGGAAGGCAATGCCGGTACAGGCAATGATCATGAGAATATTAAAATGTACAGCAAAATCAAAAAAAGATCTGTCGGAGAACACATCGAATATCTTATATGTATATGCGAGAGCATAGTGGAATAGAGGGGGATGTGAAAAGGGCTTTCCTTCGGGAGCATTTGCCAAGGTGTCCCATTCTGGGCGCTCCCCGGTTTCCACAATGCTCTCGGCGGCTCTGTAGTGGAAGTAGGGATCGTATCCGAGTAAATACTTATTTTCCTCATTTTCGTCCAAAATGTACTCGGATCGCACATAAACTGCTAAAACCATGATACCTATTACCAAACCCAACTCTATTGCTCTCTTTTTCATACGCTTCTGTTGGGAGAGGGTGTTTAAATAGCTTTGGCAGAAGGATATATGGCTTGGAATAAAAAGTGTGCAAAAATTTTATATTGCCCGGTACTGCTATTTATAAGTGGAAACGAAAGGCTTAAAAATTTTTCCCCAATCCTTTAAGAAGCTTTCGGTGATCGTGTGTACATTGGTAAAGCCATACATAGAAGAGGAAAATGTGTGATCGCACAGAGCGATCAGATGAAACCCAAACATCTGGGAAGTGCCGTTGTTGATAAAGAGAAGAAGAGGGTGGGGAAGGTTATCGATATATTTGGTAACGTGAATAACCCGTATGTAAAAATCCTTGTGAAGAAAGGAAAAGAAAATATTATAGGAAAAGAAATGTTTTTAGGGTGATATGGTGGAAAAAAAACAGAAATTGAAGGAAAAGAAGGAGAAATCGGAAGAAGAGGAAGAAACCCTAAAATGTCCTGAATGTGGATCCACCCGTTTGGTGAAAGATTTTGATAAAGCGGAGATCATCTGTGCAGACTGCGGGCTGGTTGTGCAGGAAGAGATCATCGATCAGGGGCCTGAGTGGAGAGTGTTTGAGAGCGATGACAGAAACAGCAAAAGCAGAGTAGGCAGTCCCACCACTTACACCATTCATGATAAAGGTCTCTCAACGATGATAGACTGGAGGAATAGGGACATCTACGGCAGAGATCTGAGTCCGAAGCGGAGAGCCCAAATCTACAGGCTGAGAAAATGGCAGCGGAGAATACGTGTTTCAGATGCCATGGAGAGGAATCTCTCCTTTGCACTCTCGGAAATGGACAGACTGGCATCATACCTCGGATTGAAGAAAAATATACGTGAAGATGCTGCGATAGTCTATAGAAAAGCATTGAACGAGGGGCTAATCCGGGGGAGATCGATAGAAAGCGTCACAGCTGCCTGTCTCTATATCGTGTGCAGAAGACAGAAAATTCCGCGTACGTTGGATGAAATAGCGGAGCATTCCCGTGTAGAAAAGAAGGATATCGGTAGAAGCTATCGGTTCCTGGCAAAGGAACTCGATATCAATCTAAGCCCGACGAACCCTGTGGATTACATTCCCAGATTCGGATCCGAACTCGGAGTCTCCGGTAAAGTCCAGAAACGGGCTGTGGAAATACTCGAGGAGGCCATGGATAATGGACTCACCTCTGGACGTGGTCCCATGGGCGTTGCCGCTGGCGCCCTGTATATCGCGAGTATCCAGTGCAACGAGAGGAGGACACAGAAAGAGATCTCCAAGGTTGCCAAGGTGACGGAAGTCACCATACGGAACAGGTATAAAGAGTTAGAGAAAAAACTTGGGATACAAGTGGACGTTTAAGACATGATAATTACAGAAGGGGAAGCCACGATAGAGGCTCCTGAGTTTGAGAAAGTCACCTCTAAGAATGAGGTGTTTTATAATCCGGAGATGGAGATGGACAGGGATCTTTCCTCACTGCTCCTTTCTTTTTTTGATGGCATTGTGTTAGACGGGTTGTCCGCCACGGGTATCCGGGGGATCCGATACGCGAAAGAGTCCAATCTGCAGCCTATTTTCAATGATATTAATCCAGAAGCAACGAAGTTAATCGCAAAAAACTGCAAAATGAACGAAGTGGACGGAGAAATATACAATAAAGATGTGAACCTCCTGGATGTGGAAGCGGATATTGTGGATATCGATCCCTTCGGATCTCCCTCCCGATATCTCGCTGCTGCCTTCAGAATTCTTAGAGCAGAAGGAATCCTCTGTGTCACAGCCACGGACACCCAGGCCTTGTGTGTATCTAAAAAAGCATGTATTCGGAAATATGCTGCCATTCCTTTGCGAACAGACTTTTTTAAAGAACTTGGGCTCCGTATCCTTATTTCCAGTATCGTACGAGAGGCAATGAAGCAAGAGTACGCAATAGATGTACTGCTCGCTTACTGTTATAAACACTACATGCGTGTCTTCATGAACGTAGAAAAGAGTTTACGGAAGATGGATGGAAATATAAATAATATACAGGTCGTCTACTACTGCCACTGCGGATACAGAACGTTCACAAAAAAATTGATGGAAAAATGTCCAAAATGCGGAAAAAAACTCGAATTTTCGCTTCCTGTATGGGTTGGCAAGATTAAAAATGATGAAACCCTAGAAATGCTTATAGGAAAAGAGATGGGTGACGACCTACAAAAAAATATCACAGAGATAAAAAACGAAGTGCATGTCCCCTTTTACTACGATCTCCACAAACTAGCAAAAATACATAAATTTCCATTGAAAAAGACCAATAATGTGGTGAAGGAACTGAAGGAAATGAGATTTCAGGCTTCGAGAACGCACTTCGCCCCTACAGGGGTAAAGACTGACGCCGATCTCGCATCAGTACTCGACGTAATGAAATGAGAAGAGAAAAGGGATGGAAAAGGAGGACAACCATCCCTTCGTATACCTCTCTATATTAAGACTTTATAAATCTTTCTTTAACTGAATATTTCAGGTAGTATCCTTATCAACTTTGAAGTTAAAATGTTCATTGGAATATGAGTCTCGTGATCCACCATACCCAGTTATTCTCATCGTAGATTTTCTTAGCTTCTTCCGAAAAAGAGAGTTTTATTGGACCTCCCTTTCCTTGGGAGATATGTTCTCCATCCGCCTTATATGCAATAATAATCCCCATATCAAAGTCTTCTGCGTCAATTGCTGTGTTATAGCCGTCCTTGGCAATTACCTTCACACTGCTACACTCCGTCCGTAATACCTCTTTTATCGTGACCAATGACACGCCTTCATACTGTATCTCCTTCTTCAAATGAGGATCGTACGTTGTTATTGTCGTTTTTTCCAGTTCTTTCAGATCGTCTAGTGTGAACTCTTCCTTCTCCCCATTATATTCAATGGTGAGAACGGGTTTTTCGGTATTCAGTGCAACAAAAGCCACTGCCCCAATGAGAACTGCCGTTACCACGAGAATTCCGATTTTTTGGATGTCCATATATTCACCTCCTGAAGTGTTTTTAGTACTCCTACACCTACAACAGACGCGAAAATCGCCATCGCTATTCTCTCAATGGAATATTGCATCAAAACTGCTGTAAAGGCTGCCTTTGTCGGATTTGCAACGATAAAAAATATGAGATTTCCTGCCATATGATCAGTTAACACTGCACAGAACGAGATAACCAAGAGTTTGAGAAAAAGACGGCTGCTGAGTGCAGATAACTTTTCCCTCAGAAGAAGGATCAGAGCAAGTGCGACCACATGGAGGTACGGAAAGTAGTATAGTTGCCTTCCCACCTCCGTACTGTACCACAAAAGGATAAGTGATGTCAAAAGGACGAACGCGTACTTCCATTTTTTCTGGGAGAGAAGTCCAGCGCTCACCGCACCGAGTGTGGGAGGAATGAATGTGAGAAATCCAAATACCGCGCCGTAGGGCGCGATACTCTCTCCCACCAGTGCACCGATAAGCGCGGCGTATCCACCAACGATCGGTCCGAGGAGTACCCCAACGAGGGGGATGACAAGAGCACCTACTGTCACAACTTTGCCCAGTCCGAAAAGCGGCAGTGCGGGAAAAAACCCCGCCACCGCCACGAAGGCTGCCATGACCCCGGCGAGGGCAATCTTGTGCTGTGTAGTTTTATACATAGCTATGTTATAAACTACACTGTTTAAAAATGTTGCGGGTATTTAAACGATTCTTCCAACTGATGATATGGACAGCTACCTCACAGTGAAAGCGCCTACCAGGACCACGATCAGTATAAAAAAATCGAAGTTTATTGCTTCAACAAGAAGTGTAGAAGATGAGAAGGATGCAAAAACATTTATCAAAGATATACGAGAAGAATTCCACGACGCTACACATAATACATACGTATATAAGATAGAAGAAGTGTTTAACTCCTCTGATGACGGTGAACCACTGAATACAGCTGGGAAACCTATTTTGAGTGTGATAGAGAATAAAAACCTCCACCACGTGGTGATTGTTGTCACACGCTATTTCGGTGGAACAGAACTCGGAATCGGTGGACTAATACGCGCGTACAGAGAAGCTGCAGAGAAGGTAATCACGGCCGCTGGTACTACCAAAAAATACTGTAAAGAGGAAATCTCATTTTCTGTGCCCTATGAGTTCTTTGGTGGTGTCAGTGATACACTGGAAAAGTATAATTGTACGATCGTGGAGGAAAAAATGGGAGACAGTGCCTTTTTCAAAGTTTCCGTGAAGAAAGAAGAGAAGAAAGCCTTTGTCGCCGATCTTTTAAAACACACGAAGGGAAACGCAACGGTAGATTTATAATTGCTACTCACGCTATAATAGTATGGAATTTTACGTATATGTCGGGAGTATCGGGATTATTTTTGTGGTAGTACTTTTTCTCTATCTCCGAAGAAAAAAGATTGAACATGCTGGAGATACGAAAAAAATACGCGCCGCTGTTGAACATAATATACGTGAGTTAGAAGAGTGTGAATGTAGTTACAGGCCTGATATGACACTGTCACTACGGTTTGTAAAAAATAAAAAGGAATACAATAAAATAGTGTCCAAAATAGACGATGAAGTATATAGATTTACCAGAGAATTTGAAAAACTACGGTATGATATTGAAAGGAGAAAGTTTGGAGAGTTTTTTACTGCCTCTGATATTTTCAAACTGATTATTGGAAAAAAAGAAGATGAAGATTTTGAAGAATATATAAAAGCCAATGAGAAGGCAAAAAAGAAGATAAAAAGTCTCAAATCGAGAAAAAAGGAAATAGAACATCTCATGCAGGACATACTCTGTAGGTCAATAGACATAAGAAATCATATAAAAAATTGAAAATAATATAAAAAAAGGAAAAAACAAATTTTTAACGTGTTTCTCCTTGTACCTTTGAAGATATCTCATTTTTCTCTCCATTATTATTTAAATAGTTTTCGGTGAGTGGGCCCGCTGTCTACGGATCTCATACATGAGGATCCCCGCCGCCGTAGAAACATTCAGGGACTCAATCCGTCCCTTTCCCGGGATGCTCACGAGAAGATCGCACTGTTGTCGGAGTATTTTCCGTATACCGCTGTGTTCCTCACCGAGAACAAGAGCCACTGGTCCCTGTAAATTCTTCTCAAAACAGGGCGTTCCCTTCATATCGGCGCCGATTATCCACACCTTATTCTCCTTGAGTCGTTTTAGTGTGGTTGAGAGGTTAGTCACGCGGACCACCTCCACATGCTCCAAGGCACCGGCCGATGTTTTCCATACCGTCTCGGTGAGAGGTGCCGAACGCCTTGCCGGGATAATCACGGCGTCAACACCAAAAAATTCGCAAGAACGGATGATTGCTCCCAGATTTCGCGGATCCTTTATTCTGTCTAAGACAATGAAGAAAGAACGATCGAAAAAAGTAAGATCCTCAAATTTTGCGTACTCTTTTGGTGAGATAATGGCAACAACGCCCTGATGGTTCTTCCCGTAGCTATCGAGCACATGTCGTTCTACCTGCACGAGTGGTACCTTCTTCTTCCGAGCTATCTCTACGATTGGTCCAAGATCCGCATGGTGAGCAGCGAAGATCTTCGTCACTTTTCTTCCTCCCCGCAGCACCTCCATCACGGCTCGTCTACCAACTACTGTATCCATACCTTATTATAGGTTCATGACTTTAATAATCATTAGTAAGGGGTGAAAAAATGAAGAGGCTGAATGTAGATGTGAAAGCACACGGAGGGATGGAAAACATTACAGATGCTGTGAAAACGTTCGTGAAAGAAAGCGAAAGAAACGAAGGGGCTGTACTCATCTTTTCTGAAGGGTCAACGGGTGCAATTACCACCATAGAGTACGAACTGGGATTGCAGAAAGACTTCCCCCGAATAATGGATGAGATTGCACCGAAGGATGACTACTATGCTCACCATGAAACGTGGCACGACGACAATGGATCCAGCCATGTCAAGGCGAGCATCGTTGGCCCGAGTCTCACTGTTCCCTTTGAAAACAACAGGCTAGTACTAGGAAGGTGGCAGCAGATAGTTGTGGTAAACTTCGATACGAGACCGAGAAGTAGACCTATCCTTCTGACAATCTTGTGAAACAAAAATTTTAAGTAGAGATACTGCATAAATAATAGCAATGTTACAAGAGGCACAGTTTTACACCACAGAGGATGAAGGTGTGCGATGTCTTCTCTGCCCCAGAAAATGTTATATTCCCGAATCAGAGTATGGATTCTGTAGGGGAAGGAAGAATGAGGGAAATACACTCTACTCCGAGATCTACGGAAAGGTATCCTCCTTCGGAAGGGATCCTATTGAAAAGAAACCCCTCTACCATTTCCATCCAGGAAGCACCGTTTTCTCCATCGCAACTATTGGATGTAACTTCGCATGTGAGTTCTGTCAGAACTACACCATCTCTCAGGAGGATAGCTTCACCCGGGAGTTCTCCCCCAAAGATATCGTGGAAATGGCAAAAGAAACAGACGGCATTGCCTTCACCTACAACGAACCGGCAATATGGTACGAGTTTATGTACGAGACTGCAAAGCTTGCAAAGGAGCACGATCTCTATACGGTGATGGTCACCAACGGATACATCAATGAAAAGCCACTGAAAAAGCTGGTGGAATACATGGACGGTTTCAATATCGATGTGAAGGGAGATGAGGCATTTTACGAGGAACTCTGCCATGCACCATTTTACGATGTGTTTCAGTCCGTACGAATCGTGTACGAGCATGACAGACACGTAGAGGCTACTAACCTGATTATCCCTGGGTGGAATGACACAGAGGAAAAAATCACGCATGTCTGTGAAAAACTGTACGAGATCAGTCCCGAAATCCCACTCCACTTCACTCGATTCTTCCCCCACTACAAAATGAAGGATCACGATCCTACCCCCATGAAAACCCTGGAGATGGCAGAAAAGATTGCAACAGATATGGGGCTTCACCACGTCTATCTTGGCAATGTGATGCGGAATGATATTACCTACTGTCCCGAATGCGGGGAGACGCTGATCAGGAGAATGGGATTCAGCCTGTTAGAAAATAAGACAGAAGAGGGACAGTGCCCCGCCTGTGGAAAAAAGATTTATATGAAGGAATAGACGGGAAGTATGGACGATATTTTTCATCCGAATATCTTTATACTCGCCTACGTCCTATTCATCATTGTGGGAGTGATCACACGGGGGTACACGGAGTACACACCCCACGTACTCCTGTTTTTCTATGTGGCTTACGGAATGCTCTGCTTTTACATCGGGACGAGGATCACAGTATATATAAAAAGAGAGTATATTCTCCTTATTACAGCAATTGTTCTCGGGTACTACAGTTTCATGCTCTACTCATATACCGCATTCCTCATTATTCCCGTTCTCCTCGCGCTCATGCAACTCGATTTTAAAAAATACTCGAAAAAATTCTATTTTGCTGGAATTACGTTGCTTCTCCTCAATTTTATCTACATCCGAGATATTCCACTCCTCAATCCCGATGTCAAACGAGAAGCGCTGACAATTGTATTCGCCTGTGGATACGCACTTCTCTATATTGGTATTGCTTTTCTGACAGCAAAGAAATTTAATCTACCCTACTTCATTGCAGCGTTTGTGGTACTGTTCTTCTACGGCTACCGGACGTATCTTCTCATTCTCGTGATCTCTACAGCAGTAGTGCTCTACTACACCAAAAGAGTGACGCGGTATCTCTGGCTCGTTCCTGTGGGGATCATCACCCTTTTCGTGCTCAATATCGCCTTTTTGCAGTTCTCGTCGCAACAGTGGCATCTCAACTTTGTGGAGTTGATAGCGTACAGAACCTCGTATACAACATCTGTACTCAATACACTCGTCGAAAAAGCCGGGTTGTGGGGACACACACATGATCTCTGGCTTCATCCTATTACCGGAACGATCGTGGGGAAGATAGTAACAGGATCTGCGCACAACACGACATCCACGATTCTCGGTCCACTAATACTGGCATTCGGGGTTCTTGGTATTCCTGTCATGGTGTTTTTCGGAGCTGTACTCGGCACACTCAGGGAAAAAATGAACGATGCAAAAAAAGTGCTCCCCTACTACGCGATTCTGCTCTCAATCACGTTGGTATGTGTGGATATCTCTCCCTTTCCGCTGGTAATACTTTCATACCTCGTTGCGCTATATAAGGTTTCATAAACTCCCGAGAAACATGAACACACTCGACACAACAGGAACGAAAAAGTTATCGTCAAGGATGATCCGTGAAAAGAGACGCTGATCGTGCCTCGTATATTCGAAGGGAAGCATTTCCACGAACATTCCAGAAATACTGCCGGTAAGAGCAATTTTTACAATATAGCTGATCTCCTGTACAGGGGAAATGAACTGGAGAATAAGAAACGCGTACAAAAATGCAGCGACGAAAAAAGCAAGACTCCCCTCAACCGTTTTATGTTTGTCTATCCAATGCCTGTGTTTCCCGAAGTTTCTCCCTATAATTGTCGCGAACCCATCTCCAAATGCCATAATGCCGATACACATTGCGGAAATATGCACAGGAAAAATCACAACGCAGAGCTCGATCGCCACAATATAGATCAGCGGGCCGACGAGGATGCCATACTGGCGATCTTCCTCCCGGGCCATTGCCTCAAACCCCTGAGGCCACAGTCCGTTGGGTCTCCAAAAAAATACCACGAGCACAGCCATGAGAGGGGGAACGCAGAGTGCCTGATATTTCGTGAGGACAAGAGGGTAGAGAGACCATAACCCCATAAAAATATGGACAAACTTCCGTTTGTACTCCTCCCTCGTCATCATGAGAATGCGTAGTCAAGATAATATATAAAGTTTTACTGTATATCACCTATTCGTTTTTCATCTCATCTTTGGAGTTTCTCAGGTTAAGTACTGCAACGAGAAAAAGTGTCGCGGCAAAGACGAGATCAATCTCGTAACCAAGATAATCCACAATTACACCGGAAAGCAGACTTCCAGTGAGAAGACCGAAGGAGTAAAAAAAGTTAAAAGCGCCAAAGGCTCCACTCTCCTTGTCTTCTGGCGCTATTTTCGACATGTGGGACACGAGTGGGATCAGAATGTATGACCACGTCACGCCAAACATCGCATATACAAGAACGATGAGGGGGAGGGATACGCTGATCAGGATTATTAGTACCAGGAGGAGAGAAAGTACTACTCTGCTGATTGCTCCATAATTGAGGATTTTGAGAGGGCTTTTCGTAGAAATAATTTTCCCTGAATGGCGATAGAATAGTGCAGAGCCTGTAAAATGTAGAAAGGAAACGAAAAAACAGAGTGTTGCCCCAGCACCAAGCATTTTGAGATAAGGAACCATAGGTGTAAATATCAGTCCCGAAGCCACGAGTATGAAGTAGACCGAGACAAGAAACGAATTGACTTCCTTCACCTTTGTTACTGCTGCCTTTGGGACATGGATGAGATAGTTTGGAAGATACTTTGTGTGTTCCAGGATCTGTGTAAAGTACAGCGGCAGCCGTTTCCTGTACACCTCCACAGGTTTCTCCCGCAGATACGCATGCCCCCAAATAAAGGCGATAAAGGAGATTGCACTGTTGAAAACAAATAAATTCCTCACGGAAAGAAAAATTAATGATGCCATACCCATAAATAATCCAACAACCACGCCCATCCTCCTATCTGGTTAAACCTGCCTATGGCATCGTCCCACTCATGTTTCGTGGCGCTTCGGAGGATGTATACTGTTGACACAGGTACCTCTGCAGCGATAATCAGGGCAAAAACTATTTGGATTGCGAGTACAGCCTGCAGCGAGGATGCCGCTGAAAGAGCGAAATACGACAATGAGGTCCCTAAAAATCCAAAAAGAATAAAAATCTTTCTCTTTTTCAGCTTATCCGACAGTTTTGCCCACAGCACAGTACCAATCATTGATGCTGCCGTATAAATCCCAATAATAAGTCCTACTTCCTTTGCTTTCCCTCCGAGGTTCAAAATCAACAAAGGAAGAAGAATGGACGTGCACCCCTGCGCCATTCTAAAAGGAATAAAAATATAAAAAGATTTTTGAGAGTTCATTGTTATCCTAGAAGTCGCTCTTCTTCCTCCCGTTCAAAGATTGTAAGTTCCCATTCCTCGTTTTTAATGAGTTTCAGATCCTGTTTGCACTCCTCACATTGTACAACTTTACCTTCCCGTGGACGGTGTACTTCAACGCTGAAATCACATACCGGACATCGAAGGTCCATTAGATCACCTCATCCATATATCTATCTCCACTCATATTAAAAGACTTTTCGGTTCTGAGAAGCATCACTGATGTCCCAACGTCCCCGAGATCCTCGCACGGTTAAATCCGTAGACGAACATTGTGTAGCCAATAATGAGCATGATCACTGTCGTGAGAATAAAGGCCCTGAGCTCCGGCCAGACATCGGTAAGACTGGCATTGCCGCCCATGGTCAGCCGGGCGAATTTATTCACGTAGGTCTGGGGATGAATATGGGCCACAGGACGGAGCCATGATGGGAGCTCCTCGATGGGGAAGTACGTACCCGAGACGAGCTGCGATGTGAGCCCTAAAAACCAGTTGATAGGATCCTGCGGGGACTTTGTCACGATGGTGAATCCCGCAGCAAAAAGATCCAGCGCAAGCATCAGTACAAACCCGGAAATGAACACGACAATGAATCCTGTGTTGAAATAAATTTTAGCACCGAACACGATGACCGCCATGAAAATAAAGAAAAAGCTCGTGAGAAACCTCCAGACAATTTTCCACGCGTTCCCTCCGATGAAAATGGTACCTAATCGACAGGGGGAGGTATAGAGATTGGCAAAGGTGGTACCCCGGATAACTCCTGAGATACTCCCGCTACTAATAAACACGAGGTTCGTGATGAACATGGCGATCACAAAGAACTCGAGGAACCGTGGGGTGCCGTACTGTGCGATATCTGCGTCCAATGTGACGAGTTTTGCGAAGATACCGATCACCGCTACGTTCACCGCGATTCCGAGGAACTGTGAGATGAGGTTCCACCGACGGGAGAGGAACACGTGAAACCCCACGGTGAGAAAGGCACGTACCGTTCGAAACTCCGATCTAATGGTCATCATCTCTCACCAAATAGACAAAGGCGTCTTCCAACGAGGGCGTTCTCATTCGAATATCATCGACCGCATCTTTCACTACCTCTAAAATCCTGGGCAGGTTCGTGTGTTTGTCCTCGAAAAATATTTTCATGTACCACTTTCCATTGTGGTACCGATCCTCTATCCGCATGACAAATGGTTTCAGTGCAGTTTTCAGGGCTGTGTTGCTCTCTTTCAGTTTCAATTCCATAATTTCATACTGTTTGGAGAGTTCCTTAATGTTCTCGGGTTTGTCGATGGATTCAATTGTGGTATTGAGAATTGCGACCCGATCACAGAGCGTTTCTGCTTCGTGCATATCGTGTGTTGTGAGGAGTACTGTGGATCCGAGCGTAGCGCACAGTTCCTTTTGTATAACTTTATGGACGTGTCGTTTTGTGGGGACATCCAGCCGGATCGTCGGCTCATCTAACACGATGATCTTGGGCTGGACGATGAATGCTAAGGCGAGATGTACCTTCTGTTTCATACCCGCCGAGAGCTTCTGGTACCATTCCGTGCGTTTGTCTTCGAGATTGAGGATATCGAGCGCGTAGTCGATTCTTTCGTTGACGCAGTCCGACGGTACCTTCCAGAGCTCGGCGATATATCGGAGGTTCTTCTCCACCGGGACCCTCCATGAGAACAGTCCCCACATCTCCCGTTCGCCTCCGAACACGGTCACCATTCGTTTGGAGATCTCATTGTGATCCTCTATGGTCTCGTACCCATCGATATAGAGATTTCCGGAACTCGGTATCACGAGCCCGTTCATTATTTTGCAGAATGTCGTTTTTCCGGCACCACAGGGATAATGCCGTATAACTGAGTTGTATATTCGATGTATCATTCTGAGAATATTTGAAAATCCAATAGGATCGCCCCTCAAAACACTGTCCATAAATATTTTTCCAACATTTTCATATTCTTTTTTTAATGTTTCAAAATCTTCTTCTGAAAGTGCAAATGAACAAGTATTATCGGCTGTTACTGGCTCTATGTGTATATACTTGAATCCAACACTTCTTAATCCATTAATGATCGTATTAAGGGATATGCAATCTCGTGTAAGTGTCGCCCGTGCAGTAACAGTTTTCCGCGTTGAGAAAAGTTTTTGTACATTTGACGCGATGGTGTCATAAGAACCTCCTCCATTTTTAAAAGGGCGATTTGTATTCTGAATAGGTTTTGGTCCGTCCATGCTCGCAAGGACGTTTATATTGTGATCATTGAGAAATTTTATAATTTTTTCGGTAAGAAGCGTACAATTGGAGGTTATACTATATTTTATGCGCTTCCCCTCTAACTCAGCCTTCTTATTTCCGTAGTTCACCAAGTGTTGTATCAACGAAAAATTTAAGAGCGGTTCCCCACCAAAAAAATTGAGATATATTCTTTCACAGTCTTCACTCCACCCTAATAAACGATCTATAGATGTTTCTCCAATTTCTTTATTCATATAAGATTTTTCTCCTACATATGTACCGCCTCCTCCATAACAGTACCGACAGTTGAGGTTGCAGTCGTGAGACACATTGAGAGACATGCCTGTAATAGGGAACGTTGTGGGAGGGGTAAAATCTGGCTCTTGATCTAAAAACCCATTTTCTGTTAATTCTGTAATTTTTTCTTCCGCAATGTCCTCTACATCTCCTTCCTTCATCAGTTTCTTTGCGGTTTCTATACCATGTTTTTGTACGAGATTGAATAATTTTTCGGTAATGGGTTTTATCTTGTATAATCCTGAGTCTATAGTGTTGAACAACAGTAAAGTACTACCTTTTTCTATAACGGCATGCTCTCCCACACGTCTAATTCTCATTTTTTTTCTATTCCTCCCCTATTTTGTATTCGTTACTTTTACTATATTGCAACAATATAAGTAATTTTCTGTTAACTTTGTGCAACTATTTATAAATAGTTGCACCTATTATTAAGATAACATTTATAAACATTCAAATAGATACTACTGCATGGGGGACATAGAAGAAGAGGGTAAAGAAAAAGTAGAACTGAATGAGTGTAATATCGTTATTGATCTCAAAAACAAAATTCTCATTGGAAAAATCGAAGGTATCATCGACAAAGAAAAGATACTCCAAGAAGAAAGTACGGATATGAGCGATCTAAATGAAGATGAAGAACTCATCTTCGATCTTATCAGAAAATCAGAAGGAATCTACCAGTCTGATCTACCGGAAATTACAGGATTTAGTAAATATAAGATCTGCAGAATTGTAAAATCCTTGAGGAGCAAGGAAGTAATACAGCGCAAAAAAGAGGGATTGACATTCTTGCTTGAGCCAAGAGACTAACTTCGCCTTATCTCCCCTTCACTCGTACTCCTCCTCGATCACCTGCAGAATTCCTTCGGCAGTTTTCTCCCCGATGCCTCTGACCTCCATCAACTCATCTTTTGACGCGTTGAACACGGCTTTGACATTGCCAAAGTGACGGAGAAGACGTTGCGCCAGGGTAGCGGAGATATTGGGGAGCCCTTCAATCACGTAACGCTGGTTGTCCTTCAAGTTCATCGATTGTTTACTTCCTCGCACTGGAATTTCCTTTCTCTCGTGTTTCTGTTCCCGTTGTGCGATGTCTACCAGCATGAGCATTGTCTCATAGGCATCCTTCGTGAACAGTACAAACACGTTGAAATCAACGATGATTGATATTATCGCGTTCAAAATAGACTTTGATGAGATATCATGCTGTGTGTAGAGATCCTCCCCTTCAATAATGAGAATCGGTATCTCGTAGTTCTCAGCAATGCCTTTAACCTGTTGAAATATCTTCCTGTCCACCAAACTTCGAAGAAAATCTTCTGTGCTCTTTCTTTCAACGCATACCCGCTCGGAAAGGACGTAGTCGCCGACGGGAAGATCCTTCTGTTCTACGGCACAGCGGGAGGAGAGGTGTTTCACCACCGGACCTTTTTCTCTATGGTCTACCAGTATCTTTATAAAATCATCGATTTTCGTTTGTTTTTCTATCTGTTCCTTTTTCTCAAGCTTGTTTTTCATCTGCGTGAGGATTTTATGCATCTTTTTTTCCTTTCGTTTGGAGACCCAGAAGTACGCCTCATCCCGCGTGTCTCCAGTATAGAGAACGATCACCCGCCCCGCCCTTCTCCGTCCCGTTCTTCCCCGCCGCTGGATCGTCCGTATCTCTGAAGGTACCGGCTCAAAAAAGATCACGAGATCCACGCTCGGAATGTCCAGCCCCTCCTCTGCTATAGAGGTTGCTACCAGCGTATTGTACTCCTGTGCGCGAAATTTCTCCAGGATCTCCTTCTGTTTTTTCTGTGTCAGTCCCTTATCTTTCTCCTTCGAGCTCTGTCCCACAAACCGCACCGGCCTCACGCCGTCAATCTCAGTTAACATGTCAACGATCTTCTGGGCGGAGTCCCGGTACTGGGAGAAGACAATGATGTTCTTACAGTGGGGGATCTCATTTTCCACGATTTCTCGCAGTTTTTTGTACTTTGGATGTTTCATTTCAATTGTTTTCGCCAGATGGACCGCTTTTTTTACGAAAGGGGAGTTGATAATGTTCTTCGCGGACTTGGCGCTCTGATTCTTGAGCCGATCAATATAATCTAAGAAGGGAATTACACCCTGCGTCTCGAGAAGCTCCATGGCGTGGTGAATCTTGATAGCCGATGCCTGCGCCATAATCCCGATGAAGTACCGTTTGTTCTTTTTCCCATAGGGGTTATTCATTTTTTTCCGTATCCTTCGTCCTATATCCAGAAGCGCCTTTTTAGATATGTTTGTGGATGTAGTGTTTAAAAAGCCGATGTTGTTCAGGATTTTCAACTTACTTTTAAAATATTTCTCGAGATAATCGCGAATTTTCTCATACTCCTGTGGAAATTCCACCTCAATCCATTGAACGTCGATATCCTGGATATACTCTTTGATATCGGGAGATTCCTCCGTTCGTACTTCAATGTTCTCAATATAGAGGTTGTCGAGGACTTCCTCAATTTTTTTCTTCTCGCTGCCTGGAGAAGCTGTAAGTCCTGTGATGAGTGGATCTGTCCCAGTTCCCATATACCTCTCTGCAATGAAAACGTACGCGTAATCTCCCACTGCCCTGTGGGCTTCATCGAAGATCACCATCGATACATCGCTGAGATCGAGTCGACGGGAGATAATATCATTTTCTATCACCTGCGGAGTGGCAAACACGATGGTGGTATCTTCATACCGTTCATTTCGTTCGGAGGGAGAGACCGCCCCGGTAAACACATTCATGTCTTCAACGTTGAGTACCTGGGAGAACGTCTCGTAGTGCTGCATCACCAGGGGCTTTGTGGGTGCCAGAAATACAACTTTGCCGTCGTACTTCTGAAGCCGATAGACTGCCAGCAAGGCAGCGATAATCGTCTTTCCCAAACCCGTAGGGAGCACAATGAGAGAGTTTTTCTCCCTACAGCTGTCAACAATCATCTCCTGATACTTTCTGGCGTCTATTTTATTTTTTGTGACAAGAGGATGATCAATATACGGCATGAGATGTATTCTCGCTGTCGATATAAAAATGTAAGGGAGACGTGACAAACACTAGTTTTATTAACTAGTTATTCCTTTACAGACTATGGAAGAAGGATCTGTCCGCAACATGGGGCTTGCAATATTTTTTATTGGGTTGATACTCCTTGGCGTTGTCTTTATCACCGCGTACAGGATATTTCAGGACCCTACTATGCTGAACCTTGAATTTCCAGAGAAGATGGGGGAGGAAGATACGTTCCCCACACTTTTTGAGAATATCATAAAATCGATTGTCTACATCGGGAGCCTCTGGATAATGGGAAGCATCTCCTCACGGATCTGTACTGAAGGAATAAAACTTTATAAGAAGAAAGAGTAAGGAACGGTAATGAAGGTACTGGCAGTAATTCCGGCGTACAACGAAGGAAAAAAGATAGGAACAGTCGTAGAGGATACGCTGAAGTACTGTGATGTGCTCGTGGTGGATGACGGATCCATCGATAATACTGGAAACATTGCAGAAAGACAGGGGGCGTCCGTAGTACGGCACGCACAGAACAAGGGGAAGGGAGACGCGTTGATCACGGGGTTTACCTATGCGTTGGAACATGGCTACGATGCGGTGATCACGCTGGATGCCGACGGACAGCATCATCCTGCAGCGATCCCAAAATTCTTGGAAAAGGCGGAGGAGAGCTACGGCATTGTAATAGGAGCACGAGATTTTGAGAAAATGCCGCCCCTACGGGAGATCTCCAATAAACTCACGACCCTCCTCCTCTCGTGGAGAACACACCAGCCTATCGGCGACAGCCAATCGGGGTACCGGTTGATAAAAACGGAGGTGCTGGAAGGAATTGAGTTTACGACCCGCGGGTTCACCCTGGAGTCGGAACTGTTAGTGCGGGCAGACTGCAAAATCGGTCATGTCCCAATAGAAACGATCTACGCCGGTGAGAAAAGCCATATAAAAAATGTCAGTGATACGATAAAATTTATAAAATTTTTAATCGAGAGTTACTACGATGGAAATTAATGGTGAGAAGATGGCCCGGTTACTTCTTTCCGGAGCCAAAATGACGAACAAACACTGTGAAAAGTGTTACTACCCACTGTTTGAGAAAGATGGGAAACTATTTTGCGTAAACTGTAGTACGCAGGAAAAAGAAGAAGACAAAAAAGCTGCGGAGTTCGTCTCTACAGAAAGTAAGGATGTCGTGGATCAGAAGATAGCGTTTCTCTACAATAAACTCCAAACAGCAGACACTGTAGAGGAGATAGAAAAAATTGGACGAGCGATTTTGACGCTCAAGAAAATAAAGCCACGCTAACGCTTCTCTACGGTCCCGTTGTCTGCATCCACCTTCAGTGTTTCTCCCGTGGTGATATCACTGATATCGATCCCATCGACACACGGGATACCAGCAAGTATCGCACCGGTGGCAACGATGGTCTCTGTCTCCTCGTTGATGATTGCCTTCGGCGCGACGCCGTTCATCTTTAACCCGTATATGACATACGATCCAACGGTGGATCCCTTCCCACGGGGGAATACCAATATTTTATCCTTCACAGACTCTCCTTCGAGTTCATGGCCTTTTTCTATGACAATTCCCGTTTTTGCATCGATTCCACCATAAAATCCAATGGGTTCTCGTGAGACAATCGCCTCACCTTCTGTAGTTCCAGGATTGATCATTCTTCCTTTCATCAGATCGCCTCCTCTATGAGCTTATCGATGTGATTAAAAACTACCTTCTGGTTACAGAATCCAGGGAGATAGTTCGCCGCCTTCCCCGAGTTCACAGCTGTGGTTTTGTATCCCATCTGTTCGATTGGTGACACGACCATACACGTATCTGCCACAACTCGTCCTCCTGCCTTCTCAATTGTTTCTGTATAGCCCATCGCTGTTGCCGTCTCTTTCATGGTTTTTGAGGTGCATATCCAGAGAGGCTTTGAGAGTTTTTTCCCGTGAAGCTTCCCAGCTACCTCTGCAATCTCGCGGAGAGACGCGTGAGGACATCCGAGAATCACGATATCTGGATCTTTACCAGTAGTTACCTCCTCATAGGTCTCCTTCAGGTCGTTCTCCGTGACCTCGATAGTCTCTAATCCTTCTGGATCCATGAGATGTGCTTCAGGTGTGAGACCCTCTGCATGGTACAGTGCCACGGCTCCCGATGCTGCCATTGCAGCACCCAGTGCTTTTAAATTATCTGTATTTGCATCATTGATTCCTGTATAATATGGAATTTTATCCTCTACAATTTTTCCAACGTGATATCCCAACGCACCGAAATCTGAGCTCGTGGTAAGCTCTGCATCGACGTGAATCACCATATTAGGGGATCGGTTCTCATCGAGGTGCAGTCCGTAGTTCGGTGTCACACCACAGAGGGATGCGGCTAGCGCGGATGGTCCCCCTTCTCTGTTTGTTCTCGCACCGATCACAGAGTTTGCAAAGGAGACTGCCGAGGACTCCGACCATGCAATATGCTCTCTAAACCGTGGTAAGTTTCCGGCAAGGTACGGCGTGCACGTCGCTGTCACAACGATTCCCATCTTTTTGAACGCGTTGATGATCCTCATCTGGCTTTCAGCAAACTTCTCTGGGAATCCTATCTCTTTCCAGTTTTCCATGTCCATGCCGGCGGGATTTAAAAATGTTAACACCTTTGCCTTTGCTCCCTTCTTCGCAAAATCCTCAAGAAAATCCCTTCCGGGGTCTCCAATGGATTTATACGAGACTCCTGCCACCTGCACGGATCCTACAGGAATCATCTTGTCTGCTCCGTAGATATCGCCAAGTCGTACAAGCAGACGGAATAGCTTCTCATACGCTTCTCCTTTCTCACCATTCAAAATGGCTTCCTCTTCCTTTGTCAGATACATGATATCATGCTCCTACAATTCTTTACAATCTTCTCTATCTCCTCTTTTTTCGCATTATCTATATGCACTCCCCCAATCGCGACTGCCGTTGTACCGTACTTCTTCGATGCTCTCTCAGCGATCGGTGTGAGTACAACGGTGTCACGGTGCCCCTCCAGTCCGATGACCTGCGGTTGCTCGTTTGGTCTGCAGATCACGACTCCTCCTATGTGGGATTTTTCTCCTCCCCCTAAGAGATACACTCTATCCTTCCCGATCTTTTTCTCTTCAAGCCATACTGCGTACTTTCCCTCACCCGAGGTAATCATCGAGATCGACCTTTGTATAACTCACCCGTTCATAATTACTCGGATCGACATCAGGCGGTATCGTGGCATCGACGCCAACCTTTGTCGTTCTCGTCTTTTTCCCGGGCACATGCTTTCCGGAAGGATCCAAGGAGCTCCCCGGCTGATCTGGGTATATATAGAGATCCTTATCTGCTTGGAATCGTGTGGCGATTGCCCATTCCAGTGCATTCGGATCGTATATATCCACATCCTCCTCAACAATGATGACGTGCTTCATACTTCCATGTCCTCTAAATGCTGCCTCTATCGCTTTTTTAGGGTCCTCCTCGGTTTCTTTTTCTATCTGAACAACGCCATGTAACCACGAGCCGCCTCCCATGGTGACGAGTACATTGTTACAGGTCACTACCTTGCTTACCTCGTCATATATCGTAGGCTCTTTGGGCATGCCCATGAGCATCTTGTGCTCACGTCGTCCAGGAAGCAGTGCCTGGTACATGGCATCCTTCCTGTGGGTGATGCAGTCAACGACGAAGACCGGTTCCTGCCGTTCAAAATCTCGTGTCTCTGTGAGATCAACAAAGGGACCCTCACGATCTAACTCTCGTGTGATTCTTCCTTCAAGTACGAACTCGGATTCTGCGGGGACCTCCAGATCCTTTGTGACACATTTCACGAGCGGCGTCTCATCAAGGGCGTTGGCAAGGGACAACTCGTCGACACCCGGTGGAGGACCGAGCGAAGCAGCCACCATCACAGGGACCGAGTTTCCGAGACAGACAGCCATCTCCAGTTCTCCCTCTGTGTTATCGTAGGTAGTTCTCGTCTGCCTCTTTTTGATCAGTCGTGCCGTGAACCTATCTTTCCCTACCTGCATCATCCGATGGTAACAGGCGTTTCTGCCCGTCTCTGGATCCTTTATGATAGCCACAGAGGCCGAGGTATACCTCCCGCCATCGCCAGGGAGATGGTGGAGTATGGGAAGTGTATCGAGATCCGGATCCCGAACAATTTCCTCTTGGCAGGGGGCATTTTCTACCATTTCCGGCTTTTTTGGGTGTCGAAGAGCATCAACAAGTTTGAAAAGCAGTTGGTCCTTTGTAGTTCCCAGTGCCTTTGCGATTATATCTCTATCCGATGTGATCCCCCCAAACACCGGAAATTCGTATCCCTCAACGTTTTCAAAGAGTGTAGGTTTCTCGTTGAGAGAGTAGAGTATATTTGCTATCTCATGGTGTATGGAGACCTCCTTCGTAATCCGGGAAAGTGTTCCTTCCTTCTCCAACGTCGTGAGAAAATCGCGCAGATTCATGGGATCACCGTATCTGTGTTCTTAATACCTGGAATCCTTCCTCTTCCATCGCAGATGCAACGGTCTCCTGGAGTTTCTTACCGGGGGTCAACGCGACCATACAGCCGCCGACGCCTCCTCCTGTGAGCTTTGCACCGAGGGCGCCATTGTTCCGGGCAAGATCAACGAGGAAGTTAAGCTCCTCTCCATCGACTTCTATATCCTGAAGCTGTGTATGATTCTCATTCATGAACTTTCCGACGCGCTCCAGATCGTAGTCCATAAGTGCGTCTCGCGCTTTATACACGAGTTTTTCTGCATCGTTGAATATTTTGTTATATTTGTCCGGGTATTTCTCCTTCCTCTCTCTCACACCGGCAACAACCTCCTTTGTATTTGCCACTACACCGGTATTCCCCATGACGATCTCTACCGGCTTTTTAATGTTGAGTCTCTCTATCACATTCTTTTCTCCTCTCTTGAACCAGATAAGCCCTCCAAACGTGGCCGCGGTGTTATCGATACCAGAGGGTGTGCCTGCGAATGCTCGTTCCCCCTCATATGCGGCTTTATTTACCTCTTCATCAGAGAATCCTAAGTTGAACTCATCGTTGATTCCTCGCACAATGGCAACTAGATTTGCAGCACTCGCACCAATACCAGAAAATGTGGGGAGATCTCCTCCAAGTGTTATTTTAATCGGATTTTCCTCTGGATCAAAGTTCATATACTCCGTTACTCTTTTTAACGCTTCCATCTGGTGCTCATGTTTCTCTTCAGTGTATCCCTCTGTTCCTTTTCTATTATCGATCAGTTTAATACCCTTTCCGCTGTGTGTGGTCACATCTGCATCTGTTGTCAGACCGATGGCAGAGGCGATTGCCGGAACACCGTGTACAACAAAATGTTCATTAAACAGAATTACTTTTCCGTATCCTTTTCCAAAACCCATATAATCCCTCCTTCATGTCCATAGATACTATATGAATATCTACTTATTAAATTTATTGTAAGACAACAGAACCGTAGCCCACCACAGTACTCGTATCTCCAGAAACCTCGGAGGAGGTAGAGTAATCGAGGATCTCGCCTTCCGTTACATACTCCTCTAACGCGTAGATCATGGCGGACACACAGCCGTATCCGCACATCGTGTAGCCTTTATCTGCGAGTTCGTACAACGCTTCCGGCGCACGATCCACTACTGCGTTCAATGCGGTGAGATCCATGTCCTTCATCTGTTCAATCACGTTATTCCTGAACGGAACGTAACCGTAACTCCGACCGTAGTGCATGAGATCGCTGCTCGCGATGATTCCCACTTTCTCATCCTCTATCACATAAGCGATGGCCTCTCCGAGTTCCTGTGCGGTATCCTGATCCTGCATGCTCATGGAGATAGGAACGAACTGTATATCGGGTGAGAGGTACTGAAGAAAGGGAAGCTGTACCTCGATTGAGTGCTCGTGTCTGTGGGCTGTGTCATCGGCGTCCAGCACCTCACATTCATCGAGGAGTGTGTCCGCGAGCTGTGAGTCGATCTCCACATTTCCCAGCGGTGTTTCCCACGCTCCCTTCGTCATCATAGCCAGCGGCGATCCCATCCCTGTATGGTTAGGACCGATGATGATAACGGTTTCAGGAAACGTTTCGGCAAGCGCTTTGTAGCTGTAACTTGCCGTTTTTCCAGAAAATGCGTATCCTGCGTGAGGGGATAGCACGCCTATTTTTCCCGTGTAACTCTTTATTTTTGGTTTTTCATCGAAAAAATCTCGTATTTGACCTTTCAATCTATCCGGATTGGATGGGTAAAATCTACCAGCTACAGTGCTTTTTCTCAGCATAGTACTACTTTACGACGAGAGTTTATAAATTTATGTAAAATAATGCTTGGTTGCATAACTCATTCTGAGATCCCCTACTGTTATTCTTCTTTCACTGCTGTCCCAGATTTTCTCCTCTCGAAATAACTGAAAAAGGTGTAGAGACGAATTGATGTAGGTCGTAGAACTCAAAAAAAGTGGAATTTTGGTATAAAAAACATCAAACTATGTTTTAATCTGGCTGAAGTACTTTTGCCATCGTCAATCTTTATTGTATAATACTCTGTTAGTTGTGAAAGAGACGATGGGAATTTAGTGCCGAGGCCAGATCGGAATATTTTTCTTGTGGATGTTGAGTCTGCCCTCCCCTTCAAAATAGAAAAAAGTAAAACTAGCTCCAATTACTGCAGCTAATATAAAATGAGGAGGATCATCTGCGATATGCATAACTACTAATGATGCGAAAAGAATTGATAATAGTGTTAAGGGGTATATCTTTATCTTATTGTCTACTTTGTGGGAAAGAAAATGATCTTTTGATTTATACTCTTTCTCTTTGCAAATAACAAGCCTTCCAGTGTTACAGAGATAACCAAATCCTATTAAGGCACCAACTACGGGGTAGAGGAAAAAATGATCCAAAAAAAGACCAATCAAAGAACCAAAAAACAAAATAACAAAAAAGATTTTTGTTTCTCTGTTCAACCCAGATAGTTTTTTCATGATGCTCATCCACTGCCCCCTCGTGTCCATACTTCTGCCTTTTGATCTAAATATTCTGCGCTAATTTCAAGATCGTGAGCTCTTTCAATACACTCATCTTCATATTCACCCTGCTCAAATCCTATGTACCCCACTATTAATCCGACACCAAACGCACCAACCTTCATTCCTACCACAGTACCAGGCCCTGGAGCTAAATAGCTTCCTATAAATCCTCCCACAGCTGTACCTGCCCCAATCAAATAACTTCTATATTCTGCGGTATTCGTGGTATCAGCTAAACTCCTCAATCTCTTCGCCTCATCTATCATATCCTCAGCCTCTTGCCTGTACTTTCCTGCTTTTTCACGATCACACGGGCATCCGTTGTCTATTTCTCCAGTACTTCCATCCAGATGAATACAGTATCGCATACGTTTCCGAACCCATCGTTATCCTTGTCGTACTGGTTTGGGTTGGCGTTATTCGGACAGTTGTCATTGTGATCTGGCACGCCATCGCCATCCGAATCTTGTTCCGGCGGCTCTGTGGTCAGATCGAAGAACAGAAGTTCTGCGATTTAAATCACAAAACTTCGTTTTGGGTTTGGATAGTAGCGCAAAACACCACCATGGATCATTGATAAGTTCTTCAGCTAAAAGAAGAGAGTTGAAAAAAGAAAAATAATCTAAGGAGTTGTGCAAACAAACATGAAATAAATAAATGAAAAAAAGAAAAAGAGGTTAATCTTCTACAGTAATCGCACCTTCCGGACACTGCGACTCGCAGAGCCTGCATCCGATACAGGCCTCTTCCTCGACGGGAACAGCGATTCCTTCCTGGATTTCAAACACATCGGAAGGACAGTTCTCAACGCATGTTCCGCAACCTGTACATGCTTCCTTATCAACTAATACAGCCGGCATTATCATCACCGTTTAAAGATTTTTTATCCTATTTATTAACCTTTCGGTTATTTCCAGTAGTCAGACAACTATAAAGTGGGTAGATACGACGAATTATACAGTTTGATATGGCATGCTCAAATCTTATTATGTTTTAGTTCGCTCAATGAGATTAAGAGAATTTTTCCTAATTTATCCATCGGTGGTAGAAAAGCGGGGAAAACAGAAAAAAGTTAAAACATGTTTAATATTTTTTCCAATAGCTTGATTACTTTCAGCAGCTCATTATTCGCGTAGATTGTGTTGTTCGTGGTATTAGCGTTGTTGAGGTGTTCTTGCACTTTATTGAGAAATTCCTCAATGTCCTTCGGAACATCGCTAGGGAGCTCTTTCCTCCTATTTCGAAAAGCAGTGCATTCACTTGAGCGAAGCCTGTACCGGGTTAACCTGTCGACGGATGATCCATAGGTAGAAGTCTCCATTCCTCTGTCATAGAGAGTTACTAATGGTGTCATAAAGGAATGCTGAGATGAACTACTGGAAAGAAAAACAAACATTCAGTTAATTCAATCCGTTTTTAAAACGTTTTCAATATCTTTTTCAAGTTTGGGTATATCTCGTTGCACTGTGTCCCATACTGCGTCTATATCTACACCAAAATATCCATGGATCAGTTTATCTCTCATGCCTGCCATATCTTTCCATGGTATGTTGGGATATTCATCTCTTGTTTTATTGGAGAGTCGTTTGGTAGCTTCACCGATTATCTCTATCTGTCTAATCACAGCGGATTGGACCAGTTCGTTACGTGTAAACTCATTTTTCTCTATCTCTTCAGTGAATTCTTCTATGAGCACAATAGAATCGAGAATGTGCTGTAGGTAGACCTCATCATCCTTACTCATCCGTATACCTCTTTCATCTCTTTATGGATACGATCTTTGATATATGGACTTAACGAATTTTCAGTTAACAAATCAATTGGTATCCCTATTTTTTCTGAGAGTTCTCTCTCCATCCTGACCAATTCAAGAAGGCTCTTTGTGTCGGAGAATGTCACCAGCACATCGATATCGCTCCCTACCTCCTCTTCATCGTGTACGTACGATCCAAAGATTGCCACTTTTTTCGCTCCTTTTTTCTTGAGGTATCGAGCAATCATTTGATAGATGTGCTGTTTATCCATTTTTCTACTATGGTTCATTAGTACATTTATCCCGTTGCAAGATTTAAATATGTATCTTCATGTTTTCGCTGAGGTCTTACAGGTAATCTCGCTTTCTCCGAACAGGGGGGTTACTATTTGATTTACTCTAAAGACAGAAGAAAAAGAAAAATTAAAGCATGTTTAATATCTTTTCTAGTAACTCAATCGCATTCAGCAGCTCGTTGTTCGCGTAGATTGTGTTGTTCGTGGTATTGGCATTGTTGAGGTACTCTTGTACCTTGTTGAGAAGTTCTTCAATACCCTCTCGGTACCCTCCTACTACGTTTCTGCATAACGTATTTCAAGAGAAGTAGTAGAAATACGGTATGAAGATTGGTGTGTACGGATCGGCATCTTCTGATATCCGAGAAGAGATTGCAAAGAACGCACGGGTAGTGGGAGGAGAGATTGCAGAACGAGGACACACAGTAATCACCGGCGGCTGTCCAGGGCTCCCGTACGAGGCAGTACAGGAAGCGTACCGACGAGGAGGCATTACCGTCGGATACTCTCCTGCCACCAGCCTAAACGATCATGTTCATGTCTACAACTACCCTGTCGAAGGGTTCACCGATTTCGTGTTTATTCCGAAGAACTATATGCACGCAGACAAGCCGTTAGTATGTAAAAAATATAGGAATGTGTCTTCTGTCACTGCCTGTGACGCCTGTATTCTCATCGATGGTCGAACGGGGACAATGAACGAGTTCACTATCGCCTACGATCTAGGAAAACCGATTGGAATTCTCGACGGGAGCGGAGGAATCACGAAAAACACAATTGACATTCTCCTTCGAGACATTGAAAAATCCAGTAATGCAACGATACACAGAAGTGACGATCCCGTTTCTCTTGTGGAAATGGTGGTTACTGCATGGAAAAAAAGAAAAACGGTGGAGTGACACCGTTAAAGAATTTCGAATGTAGCGATCATTGCGCGTGCTGTCGTGAGATACTCTGAATATGCATCTTCTTCTGCTGTGTAGGTAATGACGTACGCATTGCCCTCCTTAAGCGCGTAGATTTGCATCAGTTTAATCGTGTAATCCTTTTGCTCGAGGGTAAAGACGACCTCACGTGCAGCGACTCCTGCGAGGGTCGTGGACGTGTTACTCACCAGTTTCACGTCGGTAAAGGATTTCTCAATCTCTTCAATGTTCGCATCGGTGAACTTCTCTAAATCCGTAGACGATGACGTTCCCACCACGATATTGAGGTTTTCCTGGAAAACATCGGTGTCATCTTCCGGGGGTGACCGGAACAGCACCACGGTGTTCTGGTAGTCCTCCATTTTCTCCCACTCCTTGGGGTACATGATGCGGACATTGTCCGGTGCGCTCTCGTACGTCACGAAGTTCGGTGGTGTCGTGGTAGGTGCGGGGGTTGTCGTCGTGGACTCTTCGTCTGAGCAGCCGCTAAACAGCGTAAACATCATTGTTGCTATCAAAAATACTACCAATTTCTTTTTCATGTTACATCCTCCTTATTACACATTACGATATATTTTGTATATTTAAATATTTTATCCTTATTGAATTAAAAGAAACCGGAAGAAAAAGTATATCGGAGAAAATATGGTATAGGGTAAAAATAGTATGAGAAAAGAAAAATGAGAAAAGAACACTTCAATCCGAAGAAATAAGACCCATTGCTTCGATTTTTTTAATGACTTTTTCCGTACTTTCTTCGATGCTCTCCTTGTGCGTCTCCAGTCGTATGTCCGGATCCTTTGGCTCTTCATACGGATGAGAAATGCCGGTGAAATTGTCTACCTCCCCGTTCAATGCCTTTTTATAGAGGCCCTTCGGATCCCGCTCAATGCATACCTCGAGAGGACAGTGGGCGAATATCTCCACGAAGTTCGTGACCTCTTCTCGCACATGATCCCGTACTGCGCGGTAGGGCGAGATAAAGGAGGCGATGACGCCTACATCGTTCCTCGATAACAACTTGGCAACGAAGGTCACCCGTTTGATATTCTCATTGCGATCCTCCTCGGTAAACCCGAGATCCTTGGTAAGACTTTTCCGCACGATATCGCCGTCGAGCCGTTCTATCTTGAGTCCCCGTTTCTTCAATCGCTCCGCAACCCTATCAGCGACCGCGGACTTCCCCGACGCTGATAATCCAGTAAACCATAGTACAAATCCTGTCATGCCTTCACCTCATTCTCGTACGTTTCGATGGAGATCGGGATCCACCGCTTCTGCTCCTGTCTCCACGTCAAGCATTCCCCCCAAAAAGTCATTGACTCGCTTCGTCTCCTCTACTGGATTCTCGATGACATCCCTGTGGTTCACTACGAGGTAGTCGATGTCATCCCGATCTTCCATGAGATCCAGTGAAAACTCGTGCAACTTTTGAAACAGTGGCTTCTCTTTCTCTCTATCGACGGATCCCGCCATTTTTTCCATGGAATCCATCACCTCATCGAGATCCCGTGTCATGTAGACCACTTTGTACGTTCGTTCCGGGAGGAACTTGAGTCCGTAGGCGGTGATTTTCACCACTTTGTCCTCATACTTGTCGAAGGAGAAGGTACCATCCTTGAGTTTCTCAATGACCTTGCCACCTTCCAATTCGTAGTAGCCCTTTGGATTGTGGTAGTCCGGTTCCCGGGACTCGTCGTACGCCACGGGAGCTCCTCCTCTATCGAGAATCTGCATCATCATTGAAGTCCCTGATCGTTCAATGCCCGACACAATATAATTTACCATTTTCTCACCCTGTGAGTTCTTTTATTGTTTCTATATAGTCGTTTATATCCTTTTCTGGTAAAATAATACCGCATACATGCGTTTTTCCGCCTGCGCAGTATCGTTCCTTCGCGTGAGTAATAAGCGGGGAGAGATCGTTGTGTGATCGCACGTAGATATTTCCCTTCTTCCTGTTCACCACAATCACCGTTTTCTGAGGATACCTTTTAAAGAGTCTTCTGGTAACCTGTGAGATAATCCTGTACGGCGTATCGATCTCACACAGCACATACGCATTCTCAACGGTGTGGTCTTCGATACCGTTTTCAATCGTGTGCTCTATTGTTTTCACGTTCTCGTTTAGTGTGGGGCTCTCCAGAATACTGTGTGGATCATCCCCATGTCGTAATACAAAATCCACGCTTTTTTTCACGGCGTCGAAATCGTTGAGGATGTAGTGTGAGTCGAGGAGCTCAGTGATTCGCAGGAGTTGATCGAAGGTGAGACTGTACTCCTCCATCACATACTCCACTGTTTCTTTATATGGTGTGTCAAGAATTGCCTCCTCTTCATCCCCGACGGCACCAAGTACGGGCAGAAGATCATTGGAAAGGTCGTAGTAGTCGTGAATAATCACTGCTGTCGCCGGCGCATTCTCATCGACGTGGAAGTGTTCCTCTTGCTCCTCTCGCTTGTGGTGATCGAAGATATGCAGCTCCGCTAACTCCCTGAGGAACTGAATATCCTCACTGGGGAGGGCGATATCGACGAGGTAGATAGTCTCTGGCTCCTTCTTTGTAAGGATCTGTTTCTCGTTGTTCGTCAGGAAGAAATTTCGCGGAACGAATAGCTCTCCGTCCTCAATGGCCTTCAGTAACGCCGCCGAACAGATCCCGTCACAGTCCCAGTGGTGCACGATCATCTACATCACGAATGGGTTCTCTACGCCCACAATGTACTGGGCAACTTCCTTCCGCATGAGCTCCTCCGGCGGGAGTTCCTTGGCCTGGAGCATCTTCCGTATTTTCGTCCCGCTCGGCGGTATTTTTTCGTGCGGACAGGTCTTCATGGAGACGTATCCCCCACACTTCTCACAGTAGCCGGCATGTTCGAACTTCAACGGGGTAATCTCCAGCTCCTCGTAGTCAAACTTCTCAAAGATTTTCTGTGCGTCATACGTGCCGTAGTAGTCGCCTACCCCCGCATGGTCACGGCCCACAATAAAATGGGTGCATCCATAGTTTTTTCGTACGATGGCATGGAAAATTGCCTCTCTCGGCCCCGCGTACCGCATTTTCGTTGGGAGAATACTCATGACTACACGATTCTTCGGGAAGTAGTGCTCCATGAGGATCTTGTACGCGGTGAGGATGACCTCATCCGTAAAATCTCCCGGCTTCTTTTTGCCGATCACCGGGTTGATGAAGAGGCCATCCACAATCTCCAGCGCGGACTTCTGGAGGTACTCATGCCCTCGATGGGGCGCATTTCTCGTCTGGAATGCAACAATAGTATCCCACCCCAGCTCTTTAAAGAGGATTCGTGTTTCCTTCGGTTCGAGGTACATCTGGTAAAACGGCGTTTTCTCCGTGTCGATAAGCTGGATGTCACCGCCGAGAAGTGTGTCACCCATCTCGTAGACATCGGCCACGCCGGGATGATCCTTTTCCTTCGTGTTGAACACGTTCTTCACGACATGGTGTTTGTTGTAGGTGTACCGATCCTCTACCTCCATCAGTGCAATCACCTTTCCTCGTTTATCGGTCAGGAGTATCTCATCGTCGACGTCTTTATCCGTGTCTAGCACGATAGGAACGGACCAAGCGAGCTCGTTGGGGAGCCGCATGCCGTTTACAACACTTTCAAACTCCTGTTCATGCAAAAATCCCTTCAATGGAGAGTACACACCGAAGCCAATGTTTTTTACGTCTTTTACCTGTTCATCGGTTAACTGTGTTTTTTGAAACTCTTCTTTTTGTTCTAAAATTTTCTCTTTATTTTTTTCCGGGAGGATACGACGCACTAACCGACCGCCGTGGGGTTCATTCATTGGTATCTCCTCAGTCGAGGTATCCCAGTGATCGCAGTCTCTCTTTCACCTTTTCTTCTTCCTCTTTGCTGAATACTTCTTCCTTTTTCTCTTCCTCGAGGCTTGAGAGCACTTCTCGTAGAACGTACGTGACGTAGCTGGACACGGAGTTGAATCCTGTGTCCTCTATTCTTCCCTCTATCTTCTCTGCCAGCTGTTTTGGAATTGACACCGTTGTGTACTTTTTTTCCTTCGGCATTCTATCACCAATATATTTCAATTACATATCGTTATATGTCATTATTTAAAAAGGTTGGGTGAGGTTTATAAGAGCAAGACTTATTAGAATCAGGTATTATAGTTTTTATAGAGAAGGAATTGGAATGGGATATCCTGCTGTGTCTGTGGTGGTACCAACCTATAATGAAGAAAAAAATATAGAAGAGTGCTTAGATTCTCTCATTGACCAAACGTACCCCAAAGAAAAGTATAAGATCATTGTGGTAGACGGCGGATCCACCGACAGCACCAGAGAGGTTGTGGAACAGTATGATGCGGTAACACTGTTAAACAATCCAAAGAAAAATGCCGCTACTGGAAGAAACATTGGCGTAGAACACGCCGAAGGAGAGTATATTGCGCTGACCGATGCTGACGTAGAAGTTGAAGAAACCTGGCTTGAATCATTAGTTTCAACAATTTTGAGGAAAAATAACGAAGTTGCAGGCATTGGCGGGGACACAAGGATACCAAAAAACGCATCTGCTTTTGTAGAGGCTCTAGGATATATGGTGGACACATGGTGGGGAGGATTGGGGTCTACTCAAGGAGGTCATTTTGAAGAGGAAAAAGTAGTTGAGAGTATTCCCAACTGCAATGCGCTCTACAAAAAAGAGATTTTAAGAAATCTTACGTATGACGAAGTGTTTGCCACAGGACAGGATGCTGAACTCAACCATAGAATAAGAAAGCAAGGCTATACACTATTGTATACGCCTGAGGCTGTGGTGTATCACAAAATGAGATCAAGTTTATCACAATGGGGAAACCGAATGTGGGAGTATGGAAAAGCAAGGGCAGAGATAGTAAAAAAACATCCGAAATCGTTTAAAGCGCTCTATTCAATTCCTATAGCCTATATTATCTCAATGATCTTTTTGATTCCTTCTTATGTTATATCATTCACTCTATTCCGTTTATTATTGTTGATACTTCTTTTCTTCGTGGCATCTTCTCTCATTTTTTCGCTTTCTACCTATCCAAAACACAAGAAAATCAACTATGTGGGACGTATCTTCATTACGTACATAACGAGTGTCATCTGTTACGGGATGGGATGTGTATATGGAATTTCTAGGTAGTGAAAGGAAACTAATTTAAATTCTCTCCATATGGTATCACAATGAACTCTGTAGTGCTCTGTGTGTACAACGAAGAAAAAAATATAGAAGAGTGCTTAGAGTCGTTAAAAAACCAGACATATAAGAATTTTGAACTTATAGTGGTGGATGACGGCTCCACTGATAACACTATAGAGATAGTGAAAAATTATGAAAATGATTTCGATATGACAATTTTTGAAAGAGATCACCGCGGTCTCCGAAATGCCCGACATTTCGGTGTGTCTAAGGTACAGGGCGAGATAATCATTACAGTAGACGCCGACGAGATTTTCGATGAGAAATTTATTGAGAATATCATCAACCACTTTGATGATGAACACGTCGGGATAGTTGGAGGTTATATCCAATCCTACGGGAACAACTGGATCGCGAAGGGTCTTGATTCATTGAGAGGACTGTTCTATAAAAGGAGAGACTGGGCTTCCGGCGGGACAATGGCATTCCGGAAAAAATTTCGCGATCTTTTGAGTAAGGGGGAAGTTGGAGAAGATGTTGATCTCTCATGGCAAATAGAAGAGCAAGGGTACATAGTAAAAATTGATAATGACGCTGTTGCGTATCATAAAGACCCTAAAACTGTACGAGGTGTAATGAAAAAAGAGTACAAGATAGGGAAAAGAAGCAGAAAAACGTTCTTTTCTCACGGGAAATATTTCGACATGTCCTTTTGGTTACGGTTCGTGCCATTGGTCCTTTTGCTGTTGATAATTCTCAGTTGGAAAATTACACTGATCCTGTTTTTTGTGCACATGCTGTCCGTTGTTCTGAGTTTGAACTCATATAGATTATACGGCTTTATTGTATTAATCCTCATAAACATCGGATGGAGTGTCGGTGTGCTTGTGTCTCTCTTTACGAGGTGAGAGGTATCCTATACGGGATTAGAAGAAAGGGTGCATGTCTATTTGATACGATAGCCATAAAGAGCAAGGATATGAGGATAGAGGATACAATTCTTGTTGCTAGCACTCCTCGATCGGGTAGTACGTGGGTAATGGAGCTCCTTGGGTGGTTGCCTCACTACACGACACTGTTTGAACCCCTCCATCCAAAATGGTTTCCAGAGTCGTATAAGGTCGGATTTCAATCGAGAACATACATACCGCCAGAAGAACGATGGGGACGCGGGAAAAAATATCTTGAAACGGCATTCTCTGGAAAGACCATCAGTCAGAGCCCGTACATCCGTGTTGAACCTCATTTCCTCCTTCATCGTGTGCTGAGTACGAAAATCGTCGTGAAGACGATCCGTGCAAACAGGCTTTTGCCATGGATACACAACCATCTTGCTGTGCGAAGTGTGGTCCTAGTGGTACGGCATCCTTGCGCAACAATCGCTTCCCAGTTAAAAAGTGGCTATTACGGATACAATCATCTCACGCCCACCTTCGATGAAAAACGACCTCATAAAGAACAATTGGAAAAAGAGGTTCGAGAACTTGAATCCGATTATCCTCAATTTCGTGAAAAAATTAAAGGTTTGGAATATAAAGAAGAGATATTAGCTGCTGTGTGGTCTCTCGATACATATATTCCACTCACATCGAAGTACGCTAAAAATTGGTATATCGTGCCCTATGAAAAACTTGTAGCTGAAGGAGTGGACGAACTGCAACGACTCTATGATTTTGTAGGTGAACCTGTGCCAAACAACGCGGTAAAACACCTTACTATTCCAAGTAAGGTCACACAAGGAGATGTCCAAAAAGTAGTGAAAAAAGACTATCAATTGCGTAAATGGAAGGAAAATCTTAAAAGTGATCAAATCGAGAGAATAATGAAAGTAGCAGCTGATTTTGGACTTGACTTCTATACAGATAGCGTTGAACCCGACTATAAAAAGCTAGAATTTTTCTGTGAGAACCTGAGCGAATAGTTCTCGTGTCCTACTGGTAGATTTATAAATTATACTCGCTTGGTAAGTTCATGGACGAGAAACAGATCGCGCTCCGACAGATAGCGAAAGGTGGAAGCATCATATTTGTTGGGTATGCGCTGCTTGGAGCCTTCGATTTCTTCTATAAAGTACTGGTTGCGCGCTACTTGTCTCCAGAAGACTACGGCGTACTTTCGTTGGCGCTTATTGTTGTAGGGGTTTCAATGACTCTCTCATGTCTCGGGTTCGCACAGGCTTTTAGAAAGTTTATCCCCGAGTATAATACGAAGGAAGAAACTGGCAAAATAAAGCATCTTCTCGTCTTCGGGTTGGGATTATCATTCGTGGCAGGATCAATTATTGCGTCTATTATTTACTTTTTTACTGAAACTATAAGTGCTTTTTTTGGATCAGAGCAATTAATATCTGTTTTAAAGATATTTTCATTTGTAATACCATTTTATACTATTTTTTATCTTCTTTTATATGTTTTTTTGTCTTTTAAACGACCGAAAGAGAAAGTGTTGATAGAAACTTTTGGGAGAGGAGCATTGATCTTTGTGTTGACATTTATCGTGCTTTTTATGGGAGGTACGCTCATCGATGTGAGTTACGTGTACTTATTCTCTTTTGTTATCTCTTCAGTATTAACTTTTCTCATTTTGGAAACAAAGATATTCTCGATCTTTAAAAATAAAATCGAAACAATCGATCGAGGAAGAGTACTTTCTTTCTCTATCCCTTTATTGTTCGTTGGTCTTCTCGGTACTGTACTCAGACGAAGTGACAGTTTTCTCATAGGATATTTCATGAAAGAGTACTACGTTGGACTGTACAACGCAGCATATCCGTTGGCGTTTATCCTGATCTTAGTTTTGATGTCTTTCAATCAATTATTCTACTCTATTGCGTCTGAATTATACACAAAAAAACAGTTTAATGATTTAAAAGAAACATATGGGACAGTGACACGATGGATTTTTCTCTTCACCTTTCCTCTCTTTCTCCTCTTTGTATTTTTCCCCGAAAATTTTATTTTTCTCTTTTTTGGAGCGGAATATAAACCTGCATACATGGCATTGATTATTTTATCCTTCGGTACATTTATTAACGCCATTGTCGGTGCTGTAGGTATACTACTGCAAGTGTATGAAAAACAAAACTTCATTTTTAAAGTCCAATCATGTGTGGTCCTTCTGAATATTGCAATGAATATACTTCTCATTCCAAGATTTGGAATAGAAGGTGCTGCTTTTGCCACATCGTTTTGCATGGCGCTCTGGAACATTATCAACTTTTTGAAGCTTAGAACACTGCTGCCGACAGACTTTCATCTTGCATATTATCTAAAGTATGCTGGGAGTGCATTTATCTCTCTTTTTATTTTTTTCATGCTGAATCAGATTATTCCTGCAAATACGTATACATTCTTACTAAAAAGCATTATTTATGGTATTATTTACGGATTCTTTATCCTTGTAACGAGAGCACTGAAAGAAGAAGATCTAGATATTTTGATAGCTTTCGGAAAAAAGTACGGACTAAACTTTAAGTGGGCGAAAAAAATATTTAAGAGATTCTTTGTGTGATAACTTATTCTTTGCTTTCTATAACATCATTCAGAAGGTATATGAGAAGTCCAGCGCTGATAGCAAGAAAAAGCCCAAAATATCCAAGATCGTTGAATTGTATGAGAAGTATCCAAAACGCAAGCACGGAAAAACCTACTTTCAGCAGTTCGTTCGAATTAAAATCAATCTCCTTTCTCATTATTACGGTGTAAGGAAAAAGGAAGAGAGGGAAATAATATAATGTTTCTCCCAGTGACAAAAAAGCTCCGATGAGGAGAAAGAAAGACGCCTGATAGAGTAGTAGTTCTTCTTTTGCCTCCAGATATTTTTCTAAAACAGAGTACACTATATATAAAAGTAAAGAAATAACTACAGCTACTTCTGCGAACCTATAATCTATCAAATCAAAAATTAGAACAGGAACTACAAGTGTCACTGTAGAAAGAGTATATAAAACGGTAATTGCGGAGGGTTTCATTAATATATCCATTGCTTCTCTATATTAGTAGACAGCATAAAAAAGTTGTGATTTAGAAAATTTTATATACCTTCTTTTGGAAGTGTGCATATGGAGAAGAGGTGCCTCGCTCTCTGTCTGCTCGTAGCATTATTTTTCACCGTAGTATACGGGGAAATCTCAAAAACAGAAGAAAAATCCACTCTAGAGCTGAAATTGATGAATGATGAACTCTCAATAAAATCTGGAGAAAAGTTAGTAATGGATATGACAGTGAAAAACGTTTCATCTGCGATAGTACAGACAAAATCAATCAAAAGCAGAGTAAAATATACCACGCTGGGAAACTTTGTAGTCAACAGAACTTCTATCGAATGGGAGGAGGATCTGTATCCCTCTGAAATCCACGAAGGCACGCATAAGATGGATCTTCCACTTTATACAGCCCCGGGCACGTACACGATCACTATATGGATTGAGTACGAAGGGGGTAAAAGTGAGGAAGTGCAACTGATTCTCCACTACCAAAACTACTATGTGTATATTGTACTTGCGGTGGTAATAAACGCGCTGATCCTGTATGGGAAGAAGATATATAATGAGAGAAAAAGTAAGGAAGCACCATGATACATCCACAATATATATTTTTTAGTCTGGCAGCAATGATCTTTTTTCCTGTGTTGTTTCATATAGTGACATTCGGTAAAAAAATTGAATTTATGAGTATAGTGACATCGATACTCATCTCTGAATTTATTCTGTGTTCTTTTTTGGAAATTTTTTCTCTTTTCTATTTTAATGCGGAGATAATTCTAGTAGTAACGCTTATCGCAATTCTGGTATCTGGATATCTATTGAGATATAGAATGAAGATCCCGCCCAAAAACATGAAAAAAGAATATATGCTCCTAGCTGTGCTTTTTGTATTCGTACTTTTTATAGTAAAAAATAGGTTCCCTCCTTTCTGGCCGGACTCATTCTCCACATACCTCCATTATGGAAGAACTATTGTCGAGAACGGAGAACTTCCTCGCTATGATCTCTCCAATATCCGGTACGTGTTTGCGTATCCTCCCTTGCTCTACACGAAAATTGCGTTGTTATTTGGCATGTTTAACAATTTCTTTGATACTACAACGGTAGGAATACCGATTTTTTACACGATGTTAACATTTTTCGTATTGATATACTGGTCAAAAGAGTATTCTAACAAAGAAGAAACAAAATATTTTGTACTTATCTCTTTCGTGATGTCCATAGGGATCGTGCACACTACCATGCTACTCCAGGAGGGACCATTGATCTTTTTTTCTACACTCTCTTTCTATCTATTGTATAGATATTTGAAAAAGAAAGAAGAGTTTACCCTGACACTCCTTTTCATCTCCTGCTGTCTGTGCATGCTCACAAAGTATAGTGGCGGCGTGATAGCACTTCTAATAGTTTTGTTGCTCTTGTATAAAAGATATGCTACAAAAACAATGTATAGATTGCCACTTTTCATACCAGCGGCTTTCTGGTATTTAAAAAATCTTGTATACTATGGGAACCCATTCCCTCCGCTACTTTCAGGTTTATTTAAGGGCGAAATTTATGAGATAGTAAGATTCAATATGGCATGGACCATCCCAACGAATATAGAAGATTTAACGATATTTTCAGTGACATTGAGGTTCTTTGTTCTCTTCCCTGCGCTGATATTTGTAGTAGTATACTTTATAAGAAATAGAAAGGATCTTTTTGCGAATTTTGTTCTTTTTTCCTTTGTCACGTATTTTTTTATATTTTTATCTGCCTTTGGCCATTTTCACGTACGATACTTCGCATCATTCTATGGGGTATTCGCATTGTTCGCAGGAATAGAAATCTCGAAGCTCTGGAATAAAATTTTCAAAGAGAAGGAGATAATGACACAATTCTTGTTCCTGATAGCATTAATTTTCGTTATTTTTGGAGCAGCCACAGAAAGTGGCGAACCGATCCCATCAGAACTGGAGATGGATTCATTGAATCCTCTCTATATAGAAACGCCGGGGAAAAAATGGCCTAATGAATTTGATATTATACATAGAGGAGTGAGAGATACAGTGGTAGTAGGAGAGTATAACGGTGTGCTCTCATGGTACGGAGAAAATACTGTGATGCCCTTCAAATGGAGAAATTTTAAAGCCAAGATTAAAAAGGGGCTACCGCTTCATGAAAGTTCAACGTATTATTACACCATGTTTACGGATATAAGTGCTCAGTACGTATATGATTCTCCAGAAAAGGGAAGATACGAAGAAATTTTTGCAACCATCGCTCATGATGCAGAGAGATTCGAACTTGTTTTCTCTTCAGATGGTCATAGAGTATGGAAGATAAAAGAAAAGAAATAAGGAAAGTTTTTATATTTATACTGTAGAAAAATATTCAGAGAAACTATATAGCCAAGGCGGTATAATGAAACTAGTTATAATGATTCCCGCGTACAACGAGGAACAGAATATTGGTACTGTGATAGAGGAAATACCTCAAAGTATAGAAGGAATAGATGAGATTCAGGTGATAGTAATAGATGACGGTTCCAACGATAACACTGTGGAACAGGCGAAACTAGCAGGAGCAGATCACGTATTCTCCAACAAAAAGAACCTTGGGCTGGCACAAACGTTCAAAAGAGGAATGAGTGAAGCATTGGGAATGAATGCGGATATTTTTGTCAATATTGATGCTGATGGGCAGTATGATCCCCATGAAATGCCACTGCTTATTGCTCCAATCCTCAATGGAACGGCAGATATCGTGTTGGGAACTAGACAAATCAATGAACTCGATCACATGCCATGGCAAAAAAGGCAGGGAAACAAAATTGCCACATGGATCACCCGAAGAGTAGCAGGATATCCGGTGAAAGATGCTCAAACAGGATTCCGCGCATTTTCCCGGGAAGCAGCGTTGAAAATAAATATTCTTGGAGGGTACACGTATGTACAGGAGACAATCATCCAAGCGGCACACAAAAATCTCAAAATCAAAGAAGTACCAGTGACTTTCCGCAAACGAGAAGGAAAATCGCGACTAATACCAAATGTGTTTCACTACGCTAAAAATGCCGCCGTTACAATCCTTAGGACATATAGAGACTACAATCCAGTAAAAGTTTTCACAGGATTGGGTATTGTATTTATCTTTCTCAGTTTTATCCCAGGATTTGCGGTTCTCAGGAATTATCTTATTAAAGGTACATTCGCAGGATATACTGGAAGAGGACTACTCACTCTTCTCTTCATCTTTGTAGGAGTGCAGTTTATGATCTTCGGGCTGCTCGCAGATATGTTAAGAACTCACCGTGAGCTCCAAGAAGAGATTTTATATAAGTTAAAAGGGAGAAAATAATGGGAATTGATGAAATATTAAAAATGATTTTTGGTTTAATGTTTGTATTGTTTCTTCCTGGACTTGTGTGGAGTTACGTATTTTTTGACAAAGGAGAGATAGAGGCGATAGAAAGAATGGCGTTATCTATAGGGATGTCTGTAGCAATTGTACCATTAGTTGTTTTCTGGGTTCATTGGATTTTTGAGATACAAATAACACTCATAAATGTAACTTTAATTACATCGGCGTTGATAGGGATAGCTATAGGCCTAGTTTATATGAAAATACAAAGAAAATGAATAATAGAGATATATTAAAAGTGAAAATTAATAGAGAACCATAATGTGTCAATTGAGTAAATTGCCAATTAAAGGTGATAAATTCATGAGCGATGACAAGGCCCATTGCAAAATATCAGTTGTTATTATTACCTTAGGTAGATCAACATTGTACAAACTGATTGAAAAGCTATTGGCCCAAAAAATTAACTACGAATATGAAATAGTATTGGTAACTCAAAATCCATTAAAGGAAAATTTACTGAAAAACAAAAGAATAAAAATATACTATAAACCAAAGGGGAAAGGGATTTCTTACTATAGAAATGTAGGTATTAGACATAGCGAAGGGGAAATTATTGTTTTCATAGATGACGATGAAGAACCTATTAACAAACACTGGCTCAGAAATCTTACTCTTCCAATAATTGAAAAAAAGGAATTAGTTACAACTGCCGGAGTTAGAATACCTTTGGGCCAAGGTTATTTGGCAGATTCTATTAGTTATCTTGGATTTCCCGGAGGGGGGTATATAGGATTTAAAACCATGTGGAAGGTAGATGAAAATGGGTACACCTCCCATTTATGTACTGGAAATTTTGCTATTAGAGGATCTTTATTAAAGAAATTGGGTATTTTAGTGAAGATTTAAAGTTTGGAACAGAAGATATTGAGTTAGCTGAAAGATTAAAAGAAAAATCTATAAAAATAAGATATATAGATCATGCTACAGTCTATCATGAATGTAGAGACAGTATAAAAGAATTCATTGAATGGCAAATTAGGAGAGGAAAATCAGCATATGAATTTGAGAAATCAAAGAACTTAAAGAAAAAACATATAGAAGGACGCTTAAAATCTTTTAAATGCATCATAAGTGAATCTTCGTCTACAAAATATTTTCCAATGATATTACTTCTCTTTTTTATACAATATTTTTTAAACTTAATAGGGTACTTCATAGAAATGTATTGCAATAAATAATTTGAAAATATGATTGTAGGAGTAAAAAAAATGGAAAAAGATCGGACAGTATTACACATGAAGACATTCAGGTTCTTAATAGTAATATTTGGAGTGGTAGATATAGGTAAGATAAGTGAAATTGAGGAGATCTCCCAATATAGGTTAACTTGACAGAAACTTATTACTGTACCAATATATACATTGGCTAAAGTATAAATTACTAGGTTCAGTTTGAGTAAAGTTATAACAGGTAGAAAAGATGATTAATATATTAATAGGGACGAAAGGACAACTTATAAAAATGGCTCCTATAATGAAAGAGATGGATAAAAGAGAGATAGAGTATAATTTTATTAATGCTAATCAACATACAAAAATTCTAGATGAAATATCTAAATTATTCGCTCTAAAAGATCCAGATTTTACTTTAGAAGGTGTTGGAAAAAATATAACAAACGTTAAAGAAGTTATATGGTGGATGAACAAAAATATTTGTAAATACGGTCTTCTCAAGAAGTATAATATATTTAAAAAGGGCAATGAAGATACTAACATCCTCTTGGTTCATGGAGATGCTCCGCCAGCTTTACTTGGCCTTATTCTTGGAAAATTGGACAAGCTTAGAATAGCACATGTAGAAGCTGGACTACGCTCTCATAATATATTTCAACCATTTCCAGAGGAACTAATAAGAAAAATAGTTGATAGGAGTTCTGATTACTTATTTACAGATGGTATTAATAATGGTTATCAAAACTTATTAAAGGAAAAAATAAACGGAAAAGTTTACGATACTAGTTTAAATACTCTTTTTAATGCAGTTAAAATAGCTATATCAAGTAAAAAAGGTCTTGTCCCACCTTCAAGAGAATATATATTAGTTTCTATTCACCGTTTTGAAACCATTTCATCAAAAAAAAGAATGGAATCCATTATCTCTGTATTAAATGAAATATCAAAAGATAAATTAATTATATTTCCTCTACATGAATCTACAAAAGTAAAACTAAAATCTTTTAACTTGCTTCATTTACTGGAACAGAAGAATAATATAAAAATTATGGATATCCTAGATTATTTCTCATTTGTCAGGTTTTTAAATAATTCTGTTTGTCTTATAACAGATGGGGGGGGACCGCAAGAAGAAAGTTATTATCTAGGTGTCCCTTGTTGTGTATTGAGAGAGTATACTGAGCGAACAGTTCATTCCAACATTTTTTTAGCGGGATTTAATAAGAAAAAAATAATTTATTTTGTTAAGAATTATGAAGGATATGAAGCTGAAAAAATTCTCAAGAGAGCTAAAAATTGCAGTCCCGCTAATGAAATTGTTAGAATATTGGAAAAGGTGAGGGGTAATGTTTAAGAACTTGAAAATTGACCAAAGGATACTTTTCTTCAGTATTGTAATAATATATACACTATTTTTCTATACAACAATTCGTTCGCCTTTAAATATGGACAACTCCGTTTCCTTTAATCCCGATGAGAGTAGCTTAATTTTTACAGCAAAAAACATAGAACAAAACGGTGAAATTTTCTGGAGTTCGGAATTGAATGAAAAGTATGCTACATCGTATTTTCATCCTAGAGGGATGTTAGAAACTCGGAAAAATACATATATAACAAAATATTCTGTATATTTCTCTATTTTGTCATCTCTATCATTCATTTTTTCGTTTAATATGTTCTTAATCCCTATGATTTCTTTTATGGGATTGGTGTTCTTCTATATGTTTCTAAAAGACCTTTTTACAGAAAAAATTGGTATAATTGGAACATTATTGTTAGGAATCTTCCCTTCCTACATGTTGTATTCCCAAGTGCACATGGACATCATCCCCGCTATATCTTTCTGGTTTGGCGCTCTCTTCTGTTTTAATAGATTTCTAAAAGATAATAAATTAAGATATTTAGTACTAAGCATGGTATTTTTTACTCTTACGGTAGTGATACGAACGCCTCTTATAATTGCAGGTCTGTCCTTTCTCTTTCCAACATTGGTCCATTTCAAAAAATTTTTAAATTATAAAGCAGTGATCGTGATTAGCGCAACAGTTTTCCTTTTAGTACTCCTTTATTTAGGTATTTATAGAGAAATATTTGGTTCTTTTGTAGAAACGGGGAGAACCACAAACTTCAGTTTGTCACATGAAAAAAGCTTGGCAAAAACGTTCATGATCCCAAAAATCCGATTAGAACCAATGATGACAAACTTTACTACATATTTTTTAAAATACTGTCCAATTATCTCCTCGATTGGTGTGTTAGGTATTTTTAGTATCGTCCTAAAGAGAAAATATCTAAGGTTATGGATATTAAGTCTCATCTTATTGAGCGTATATCTATTTTTAATCCATGGTAGAACATCTGGTGGTTGTGGATTTGGTACTACCGCTATTCAATCCTCTTATTCGAGGTATTTTCTTCCTATACATGTTTTACTAGTAATAGGAACTTCTTATGCCTTCTATTATTTATTTAAAAAAAGAAAGTATATAAGAATACCACTAATTACTGTTTTAATAGTATTTATTTTTTTATTCTCTTTCGATACAGGTACTAGAGGGATAGTAGACATTAAAACTTATATGAATGAAGCCCAAGAAACGAAATTGAAGATAAAAAATACACATGAAAAAAGTGTATTTTTGGTAAAAATGAGTGATAAAATCATAATAGATGCAAGGCCTATTTTTCTTTGTCAAGATTTTGAGAACGGAAAAAGAGATATTGATGAACTTCTCAGGGTAATAAATTTATTGAAAAAAGACGGATATACTATATATTTTTCTGAAAATCTGGAAAATTTAACTAAAGAACTTGTTAAACATGATATTACGTTAATAGATATAGAAGAATTTCCTTTTTATAAGTTGAAGATAAATAGTCATATTCGAAATACAGTTTGATCAACGCAAATGTAAGAGTGAAATTAAATGAAAAGAAAAGTATTCATTTTAGGTATAGATGGTGCAGAGTTAGAGTTAATCCGAAGATGGACTGAGAGAGATAAACTTCCTCATTTTCAAAAGCTTCTAAAGGAGGGATCGTGGGGGAAAATGAAATCTACCATTCCCCCTCTTACTCCCTGTGCGTGGTCTTCTTTCATGACAGGAAAAAATCCTGGAAAACACGGTCAATTTAGTTTTTATAAACTTAATGAAAAATATGAGCTAGATATTAATTGGGGAGAGCACAGAACAGAGAAAGCCATCTGGAAAATTTTGTCCGATCATGGAAAAAAATGCTGTGTAATGAACGTTCCTTTTACATATCCCCCAGAAAAAGTTAATGGATATCTAATCTCTGGGTTTATGACTCCTTCCCTTGAAAATAATTTTACATATCCAGTGAAATTGAAGAATGAGCTTATAAAAAAATTTCCTAGATTTCGACTGACAGAAAAAACAAGATACAGCGATAGAAATAAAGATAGAGAATCTTATATGAACGATATATTAGAATTAACTGATCTTCACGGAAATATAGCTGAATACCTCTACAAAAAAGAAAATTGGGATTTTTTTATGGTAACTTTCATGGGGGCAGACCATATGCAACATTGGTACTGGAAATACATGGACGAGACACACCCTCAGTACGAAGACCATGAAACGTTTTCTAGTGCTATATACAATGTCTATTCAAAAATAGATGGTATTTTAGGAAGAATGATGGATTATATGCCAGAAGAAACAGTGATAATTATCATGTCCGATCACGGGTTTGGAAAGTATCTTAAAGATGTGAATATCAATGAATGGTTAAAACAAAAAGAGTATCTTAAAATAAAAACATCGCACTCTGCCAAAATGAAAAAAATTTTAATTTCTCTCGGAATAGATACTGATAGATTGATAAAAATTGCTTTAAAGATAGGTGGAGCTAAATTATCGGATATATTGCCTTTTGATCTAAAGAAAAAAGTTTTGGATGCTACAAGTTATACATGGAAGGATATAAACTGGAAAAAAACAAAGGCATACTCATTTGGATATTATGGCTCAATATTTTTGAATAAAGAGAATCTTAAAATTACTAAAAATAAAAATGAGCATGATTTGGTAAGAAAGGAAATAAATGAACAGCTTCAAGAACTAAAAGATCCTGAAACTGATGAAAAAGTAGTGGATGAGATCTGGTTTAAAGAAGATATATACAAAGGGAAAAAAACAAATCTTTTACCTGATATAAGCTTTTCGATGAAGAACTTCTCTTATGCAAGTTCTATGACATTTGCGTTTCCGTCGGGAAACATTTTTTCTGATCCTAAGACATTGAAATCGGGAGAACATAGGCTCTATGGTACATTCATTATATATGGCAATGGAATAAAAAGGGGAAATGTAGTAAAAAACGTTGAAATTATTGATTTAGCGCCTACTATCCTTTCTCTCATGAATATTGAACCACCAAAAGATATGGATGGGAAAGTTCTTCAAGAAGTGCTAGAAAAATGATAAAAATCATGATATAAAGAGAAAAAGGAGTTTCATTATGGAAAATAAAGATCCATTGGTGTATGTAATAATTCTCAATTGGAATGGATTAGAAGATACAATAGAATGCCTTTATTCGCTCCAAAGGCTAGGATATGAAAATTATAAAATAGTAGTGGTAGATAACGGATCGGAAAAAGATGAATCAACTTATATTTCTAAAAATTTCAAATCTGTGAGTGTTATTGAAAATAAAAAGAATTTGGGATATTGTAAAGCCAACAATCAAGGCATAAAGTTAGCAATGGAAGAAAATGCTGATTATGTTCTTCTTCTCAATAATGACACAGTGGTAAAGGCTAGTTTTTTAAATGTGCTTATTGAATACGCAGAGATCCATTCTAATGTTGGAATATTAAATCCGAAAATTTTATACTATAAGTCTGATAAAATACATTCAATGGGGGGAAAAATACTATATCCCTTAGGCCTCTTTAAAAACATAGGAAAGGGTAAAAATTCAGAAAATTATACCTCTCCTCTTGAACCAGAGTTTGCGAGTGGTTGTGCGATGCTAATACGGACAGAAGTGATAAAAAAGGTTGGAATGTTAGATCCGACGTACTTCGCCTATTGTGAAGATGTCGATTTTTCTTTGAGGACCAAGAGAAGAGGATATGGTATAAGAGTCGTGCCTAATTCTATTATTTATCATAAAAAATCTGCAACAGCTGGAACTATAGGGAGTGATCAAATAAGTAATCTTCAAGCTTATTTAAAAGCGAGAAATGGAATTATATTCGCAGCGAAAAGATTAACAGGATTAAAACTTCTAGAATATATGTTTGGGCAATTTACCTTCAGATTGATATATCACCTCATCAATATAGAGAACTCAAAAGGAATTAAAATGTATCTAAGTGGTGTTCTTGACGGAATTAATTTTTTGTTTAGAAATAAAATAAACAATGATAATCTGAGATTTAATTAAATTGTTTCCATTTTAATTTAAAATTTGAAGTTAGAAATATATTTAAATCTAACAGAAAAACATGTAGGTGTAGATTTTAGAGGTAAAAAAAATGAGACCGAACATTATTATTATAATTATAGATGCTTTAAGGTCTAAAAATTTAGGTTGTTATGGATATGATAAAGCAACGAGTTCTAATATAGATGAACTTGCTAAAAATGGAGTTCTTTTTAAAAATGCTTTTTCTACTACCAATGCAACTGATTCTTCTATAACTTCAATATTGTCAGGAGAATATCCTTCCACACACGGTATAAAAACTCACGGAGAGAAAGTAAGGAAGGAACATATAAATACTTTTGAAAGATCTGGAGCAGTATTATTACAAGAAATTCTCAAGAGAAAGGGATACGAGACAATAGGAATCGATTTTTTGAATAGATGGCATAAAAAAGGTTATAAGGAATATTTACCCAAGGAAAAGACCCTTTCGACTTTTATCAAAAATGTATATAAAAAATCACCCCAAATTCTAAAGGAAATAGAAAGAAGAATCTACAAAAAAATTTTTCCTAAAAGAAGAAAATTAGGGGAAATGTATACTAAGATTGCCATAAACAAAATAAAGGAACACTCTACCAGAGAAAATCCATTTTTTCTTTTTATCCATTACTGGGATACTCACATTCCATATACTCCTCCAAAAAAATTTTTTAGAAATTTTTTGAAAGCGAAATATCGTGAACAGCGCAATATAAATGAAATCCTAAAAGAAATAGATGGTGAATGGAAAAAACGCTTAAAAAAATTTACAGAAGAAATAGAGAGTACTACAGAAATGTTGGCCAGATATGATGGGTGTATTAAGTATATAGACAAAAAAATCGAAGAAATAATGGTAACTCTAAAAAATTGCAACATTTTTGATGATACACTTATGATACTAACCTCAGATCATGGAGAAAGCCTGACAGAACATGGTATTTATTTTGATCACCACGGGCTCTATGATGAAAGCATTAAGGTACCTTTGATTTTTTCTTGCCCAAAAAAATTTGATCCTATGGAAATAGAGGAATTCGTCCAGCACGTGGATATTTTTCCAACTATTTTGGAGATACTGGGACTACGAAAAAGTAATAATGTCGATGGAATTTCTTTGCTTCCCCTAATCAAAAGGAAAGAAAAAATTAGAGACTTTATATTTGCAGAAGAAGCGTACACAGAGAAAAAAATGTGCATACGTACAAAAACTCATAAGTATATTTATTCAAAGTCTGACGAAAAGGCATTTTGTAGATATTGTGGTAAGATCCACGGTGGAAGAGAAGAACTTTATGACTTAGGAAGCGATCCGAAAGAAATGGAAAACATTGTGAAAGAAAAACCTAGATTGGCCGATAGATATAAGAATGACCTACTTAATTTTGTAAGCAATTTAAAAAGAAAGGGAGAAAAATCATTGATCAGTGCAGGGATAAACAAGCTAAAAAGAGAGGGAAAAATTTGATGAAACCTCTACATAATAGGTGTAAAAGTGAAAGATATAGAAAACATAATTTTGATCACAATTGACGCTTTAAGAGCAGATCACCTGAGCTGCTACGGTTATAAAAGAAATACTAGCCCAACAATCGATAGATTAGCTAGAGAGGGTATTATTTTCAAAAAAGCTATAGCAAGTGCCCCTTATACCACCGCATCAATTACCTCCCTTCAAACATCAACGTATCCTTTGACTCGAGGAGGTGATTATACAGATCTTTCTACACGGACTACTCTCGCAGAAACTCTAAATAAAGAAGGATTTTCCACAATAGGAGTTCATTCCAATCCCTTTTTTTCTCTGTATAATTATAGTAAGGGATTTGAAATTTTTACAGATCCATTGATTACTGGAGTACGAAGAAAGAGTGTGGCAAAAATAAAGAAAATATTCACGAGATACACTAAAAAAGATTCTTTATTTTATAATATTATTAAAAATGCATATGATGTTTTTAGAGAAAAAAAGATAGTCCCTCCATATAGCAGTGCCGATAGAATTAATGAAGAAGTTATTTCTTCTCTAGAAAACCGATTAAAAAAAAGATTCTACCTTTGGATCCATTACATGGATGTGCACGAACCATATATCCCTAAAAAGATTTTTTTTGGGGAAAAAATTCCGAAAGAGAAAATTAAAGAGCTTATGGATAAAACAATACACGATCCTAATAGTCTATCGTTGAAAGGAAGAAAAAAGATCATTGATCTCTATGATAATGAAATTAGGTGTGTAAATGAAAAAATAAGAGAACTAATGGAAAAATTAGAGAAATTATGTGATCTTAAGAAAACCCTCCTAATTATTACAGCAGATCACGGTCAAGCACTAGGTGAAAGAGAATATTATGGTCACGGTGGTAGAAACATGCCAATTAATTTCTTTGATGAACTAATACATATCCCCTTAATTTTTTGGAGTAAGTCAAAAGACATTCTAACTCGTATTTCGAATGAAAGAGAATTCAAAACCCAAGTTGGACTGATTGATATAGCTCCCACACTTATGGATATACTTGATATAGAAAAATCATCTGATTTTATGGGTAATTCTGTATCAAAAAATTCTTCTAAAACTACTGTGCTTTCTCAAGGAATTCAATGTACATACCCCAATCAGAAAAAATCCTTTAAAAATGGTATAACGTTGCATTGTTACAGAACAGATCGTTATAAACTAATTTGTAAGGGTAAAAAGATGGAACTTTATGATTTAAAAGAAGATCCAAGAGAAATTAGAGATATATCCTCAGAAAGAATGGGAAAGGTAGAAAAACTTAGAAAAGAGCTATTAAAAAAATTAGAAGATCTTGAAACAGGAAAAAAATTAGAAATAGAGAAAATTAAGATCGGAGGAAAAATTGAGCAGCTGAAAAAGCAAGGGAAATTATGAAAATCCCTATACTACCTTTCTCCACCACCACTCGTTCGCTTTGTACCACTCGATGGTCTCCTTTATCGCATCTTCAAATTCATGTTTCTGTTCCCACCCTATGTGCTCGATTTTTGTTGTATCGAGCGCATAGCGGAAGTCATGCCCCTGTCTATCCTCCACAAACTCTATCAGTGATTCGGGTTTATCCAATTCTTCGAGAATGAAGCGAGTGATTTCAAAGTTCGTTTTTTCTGTGTTGCCTCCGATATTATATACTTCGCCAACTTTTCCCTTATGTAAAACGGTATCAATTCCCGAACAATTATCAAGAACGTAGAGCCAGTCCCTCACGTTCTCTCCGGTACCGTACACAGGGAGTGGCTCATTATTCAGCGCGTTGATCGTGAACAAAGGGATCAGCTTTTCTGGATACTGGTACGGACCGTAGTTGTTGCTGGAACGAGTGATTACTACGGGTAGTCCGTAGGTTTCATAGTACGACCTCGCCAAGAGATCGGCGGAAGCCTTTGAGGCCGAGTATGGTGAGTTTGGTTTGAGTGGATCCGTTTCTTTAAAGGATCCTTCTCGAATCGAACCGTAGACTTCATCAGTAGAAATTTGAACGTATTTTTCTAGTTCATACTTTTTTGCCATTTCGAGTAAGACGAAGGTACCGAAGACGTCTGTGTTGATAAATGGCTCTGGTCCTTCAATGCTCCTATCGACATGGCTTTCAGCAGCGAAATTGATCGCAACATCGCAATCTCTCATTGCTTTCTTCACAACTGTTTTATCACAGATATCGCCTTTAATGAACGTGTACCGTGGATCATCCTCCACATCCCGTAAGTTGTCCAGGTTCCCTGCGTAGGTGAGCTTATCCAAATTGATGATTTCATAATCAGGATACGTATCGAGCATGTATCGGATGAAATTACTCCCGATAAATCCTGCGCCACCAGTCACTAAAAGCTTCACCGTCTCACCCGTGTTTTTTATGGGGATCTAGGATCCAGTTGTAGGGGATCTCATCGGTGTCGGGAGGTAGTCTGTACTCATCTGGCTCCTCGTAGTTGTACGGAAGTGTGGGGACGCTTAAGAAATACGCAGTCTCATTTCCAATAGCTTTGAATCCATGGTACACAAAGGGCGGAACTTTTATCATCAGAGGATTTTTCTCTCCCACAAAGAACTCGTTTACCTCGTTGTATGTGGATGAATCCTCCCGTCCATCGCAAAGGGCGACCTTCATCATTCCCTTTACACAGGTGAAGTTGTCGGTCTGCTTCTTATGGTAGTGCCACGCTTTGACTATGCCAGGGTACGCAGTGGTAATGTACACCTGGCCGAACTTCTCGAAAAGATCATCATCACAGCGTAAAATCTCCATGAGCCAACCGCGTTCATCAGGAATTACCTTTAATTTCTTTGTTTCAACACCTTCTATCATAAAAATCACTATATACAATGAGATAATACTTAAATATTTTACTCTCATAGTATTGTAGGTGATCAATTGAAGCTCTTCGTTACTGGGCAGACAGGACTTTTAGGAAGTAAAATTGTTCACTGTTCGAATAGTAAAGTCTACCCACAGGGATGGGTGGACATTACAACAGAAAAAATTAGAAGATCCATTCGTAGGAGTAACCCTGATGTCGTGATTCACTGTGCTGCCTTCACAGATGTCGATGGGTGTGAGGTAGAGAAAGAAAAGGCGTGGAACGTCAACGTGAAGGGAACCGAGAATGTTGCGAAGGCGTGCCAGGAAGTAGATGCTAGAATGATCTACGTCTCCACAGACTACGTTTTCGATGGGGAGAATGGGATGTACAAAGAAACGGATGAACCACATCCTATCAACTACTACGGAAAGACGAAACTAGAAGGAGAACGTAAAGTCAAAGAAATTTGTGAAGACTATGTGATCGCACGGACGAGTGTCCTCTATGGATGGCATGAACGACTGAACTTCGTCACATGGGTTATCAAACAACTAAAAAAGAATGACAAGATACAAATTGTAACAGATCAGTACACCTCGCCCACATCGGCAGATAATCTAGCGGAAGTATTATTAGAAATCGCTGAGAACAACCTCCACGGTGTGCACCACACTGCAGGAAGTGAAAGAGTTAATAGACACGATTTCACGTTAAAAATTGCCGAAGTTTTTGACCTAGATAAAGGTTTAATTACACCTATTATCAGTGAAGAGTTAGATCAAATAGCAAGAAGACCACGGGACTCGTCACTTTCGATAGAAAAAATTAAAAATAAAATAGACACAGATCTAGTAGGGATAGAGAAAGGATTACAGAGGATGAGAGCATGAAAGGGTTAGTACTCACAGGAGGATTTGGTACACGACTACGACCGATCACACACACAAGTCAAAAACAGCTGATACCGGTCGCCAACAAACCAATAGTATTCTACGCAATAGAAGATCTTGTCGAGGCTGGAATCACCGATATTGGCGTTGTATACGGCCCCAACAAGGAGCAGGTGATGGAGACTATCGGCAATGGAGAACGATGGGGAGTGAGTATCACGTACATCGAACAGAAATACCCGAAGGGACTGGCTCATGCAGTGTTAATCTCACAAGAATTTATCCAAGACGATCCCTTCGTGATGTACCTAGGCGATAACTTACTGAAAGAGGGAATCCAACAGTTCGTGCAGGAGTTTGAGCGTTCAGGATGTGCAGCGAACATTCTTCTCACCCATGTGAGAAATCCGCAGCAGTTCGGCGTCGCAAAGCTAGATGATAATGGAAATGTTGTCCAACTCATCGAGAAACCGAAGGACCCTCCTTCAGATTTAGCGTTGGTGGGGATCTACGCATTCCGAGCACCTGTTTTCGAGGCGGTAAACAATATCTCCCCCTCATGGCGCGATGAGTTAGAAATTACCGATGCAATCCAGTGGCTGATGGATCATGGTCATAGTATCAATGCGTCTATCACAGAACACTGGTGGAAAGACACTGGCAAACCTGAGGATATTCTGGAGGCAAATCATTTGATACTGGATGGGATTTCGACAACTAATAATGGGATGGTAGAAGAAGGAGTAAAAATAAGGGGAAGAGTATCCCTAGGAAAAGGAAGCGTGATAAAAGAGGGGTGCGTGCTGAGCGGCCCGTGTGTTATTGGGAAAAATTGTACTGTTGGTCCTAACGCATACATTGGCCCATATACTTCCATCGGCAACAACGTGACGATACAAGAGACTGAAGTTGAATCGTCAATCGTGATGAATAACACAAAAATCATTGATGGCAAACGAATTTTTGATAGTTTGATTGGAAGCGGGTGTGAGATCAACTCTTCATCCAATACTCTCCCAAAGGGGCATAAGTTGATACTAGGGGATAATTCTCAAGTAGAGTTGTGATCCTTCAATAAAATCCTACTTTTTTATTTCCTCCAAATACTCTCTTACCTTTTCTCCTAACTCCTCCCGTTCCAGCGCGAGTTCGAGTGTCGCTTTGATATACCCAACCTTATTTCCCACGTCGTACCGTCTTCCCTCAAATGTGTATCCATAGATCTCTTCCTGATCCAGCAATAATCGCAATGCATCGGTGAGCTGGATCTCATTGCCTTTCCCCGGGGTCGTTTTCTCGATGCACTCAAAAATTGTGGGTGTGAGGATGTAACGTCCAGGAACGGAGAGCGTGGACGGCGCTTCTTCCATGGTAGGTTTCTCTATTACATCCTGAAGCTTGTAGAGTCTATCGTTTACCTTCTCAGCTTGTACTATTCCATACTGTGATACTTGCTCCTTCGGTACTTCCTCCAGCGCTACCACTGACGTGTGGTACTTCCTGTATACATCCAGCAATTGATGTGTGCACGGTGTTGGAGCGTGGACGATATCATCACCGAGGAGGACGGCGAAGGGTTCGTTATCGATGAACTTCCGTGCACAGTAGACCGCATCTCCTAAGCCTTTCTGTTCTTTCTGTCGGATGTAGTGGATATCTGCGAGATCTGAGATATTTTTTACTTTGGTTAACAGATCGATCTCGTTTCTCTCCCCAAGAATATACTCCAGCTCAAAGCTTTTATCGAAGTGATCCTCGATGGCCCGTTTCCCTCTCCCCGTGATAATGAGGATATCCCCAATGTCCGAGGCGATGGCCTCCTCTACCACGTACTGGATCGTCGGTTTGTCCACCACAGGGAGCATCTCCTTGGGCATTGCCTTTGTTGCGGGAAGAAACCGCGTGCCCAGCCCCGCCGCAGGAATGACCGCTTTCATCGTCTCACCAACATATCCCCTCGTAGTTGTTTCTTTTCTCGAGGACTTTTCTACCATCGATTACTATTTTCTTTTTATAATCGAGATTTTTAAACTCCTGCCATGCTGTAACTATTAACACATCCTCAGTTTTGTTTATCACGCTCTGCGCGTTCTCTTTATACATGATGTTTGGGAAATATTCCTTCATATTGTCCATCGCTTTAGGATCGTACGCGTAGACATTCGCATGTTCGCCTATTAACTTCTGGATGATTGGGATCGCGGGGGATTCTCTGATATCGTCGCTCTCGGGCTTGAAAGCGAGGCCCAACACACCGATATTTTTATGTTCAAGCGATCCAATTTTCTTTTTCAGCAGCTCGATCATGCGCAACGGCTGCCGTTCATTCACGTCCATCACACTTTCGAGGAGCGTGGGATCGTAGTTCAGCTCCTTCGCTCTCGCGATCAGTGCCTTCACATCCTTAGGAAAACATGATCCACCGAATCCACAGCCCGCTCGGAGGAACTTCGGCGAGATCCGCGAGTCTAACCCCATACCTTCGGCGACATCGTACACTTCAATACCAAGTTTCTTGCAGATGTTCCCGATCTCATTGATAAACGAGATTTTCGTTGCGAGAAACGCGTTGGACGCGTACTTTATCATCTCTGCCGTTCGTATATCAACGCGGAGGATCGGGCATGAAAAATCTTTGTAGAGTTCGCCGAGCATATCGCCGCTTTTTTTCTCATCGGCGCCGATTATAATCCGATCGGGATGCATAAAATCGTGGACTGCTTTTCCCTCTCTAAGAAACTCGGGATTCATACAGATGCCGAAGTGTTGGTTTCCTGAGGTTTCTTCTATGATTTTTTTTATTTTCTCTGTTGTTCCCGGAACAACCGTGGATTTTGCCACAACAAGATGGTATTTCTTCTTTTCTGTGAGTGCAGCACCTACCTGCCCTGCAGCGCGTGCTACATCCGTGACATCGATGGATCCATCTTCCTTTGAGGGCGTGCCTACACAAATAAACGTGATATCAGACTGAAGGACAGCTTTTTTGAGGTCCGTGGTGGCTGACAGCGTTGTCCCTACTGTCTCCTGCAGGATTTCCTCCAGTCCCTCTTCGTAAATTGGTGACTGTTTATCATTAATAAGATCCACCTTCTCTTGTATGATATCAACACAGATTACGGTATGGCCGAGATTGGCAAGACACGCTCCCGTCACGAGCCCGACGTAGCCTGTACCAATGATTGAGATGTTCATGTATTGTCGTTCTATACTCACATGTTTTTAAGGATTTCTCTTATCACAGTAAGGATATCATTAAAAAGAAAAGAATGAAGGGAACACTATGAAAAAAAGAGTGGTCGTCATCGGAGTAGATGCGGCAGATATTGAATTGATACACCATTTCGTGTCAAAGGGACTGCTAAAAAATTTCGAAAAGGTGATGAAAGGTGGTGTGAGTGGTCCTCTCCGATCGACCATTCCCCCGTTTACAGCTCCTGCATGGCCCTCTTTTTTTACCGGCGTGTACTCAGATAAACATAGGATTCACGATTTCGTAAAGGAAAAAAAAGATCATGGTGGCACGAGACTCTGCACATTGAAAGATTCCAAGGTTCCTCCACTGTGGGATCTGTTAAGCAACTATAGGTCATGTGTCATGAACCTGCCAATGTCCTTTCCCGCACCGAAAATAAACGGCTACTTTATAAGCGGATTTCCCTTCACCGCTGATAAACGTAAAGCGTTCTATCCCTCTTCGTTATTGGAGGAAATCGAAAAAAATTGTGGAAAATATCCATTTCATGAGCATGAGGGGATCCACGGAGAAGGAATGGAACAGTTGAATATCTATTCTTTTGATCATCTTTTACAGGCGATGGAGAAGAGGAAAGAGATATTCCTCCATGTGTTAGAAGAAAAGGAATGTGATATCTACATCGTTCAGTTTCAAAATCCAGATAAGATCCAGCATAATTTCTGGTGTTTTTGGGACGATCGCTACATAGGATATGAAAAAAATAATACCTTGAACAATTCTATTGAACGACTATATATGAAAATAGATGATATTGTGGGGCAGATCCTCCGGCACATCGATGAAGAGACGATACTGTTTATCGTATCCGATCATGGGTTCGGGCTTCTAGAACTCATACCTTCATTTAATAAATGGCTGTCAGAAAATGGATTTTTAAAAAGTAAAGAAGAGAAAACATCTCGACTTGATAAATCTACTATGTTAAAACTCTCTACAACGCTAAGGTTGCACCAGTTGGTAAAACTTTTACCCAGAACAATTATAAAAAGATTAAAAAAATTCTCAACTGCGCGTACTACTCTCTCTTATGATAGTATTGACTGGTCACGTACCCAGGCGTATTCTGTTGGATTCCCTTCTTATATATACATTAATAAAGAAGTAATAAAGGATGATACATCTGAGTATAGAGAAATTAGAAATGAAATCATAGAAAAATTATCTGAAGAAGAAAGTATAAAAGAAATTTTCTCTAAAGAAGAACTATATTCAATTCAGAATCCTGCACTTCCAGATCTGATAGTAACAGTGAAAGAACACGGTATTAGCGAAAAAAGAAAGAACCTAATAGCGCAACCGGGTCATAGGCAACATGGTGTCTTCTTCGCGTACGGAAAAGAGATTGTGGAAGGAAGAGAGGTTACCGCAGAGATCGTTGATATTGTTCCCACAATTCTCCACATATTTGATGTTCCTATCCCCTTATATATAGATGGGAGGGTACGTATGGAAATTTTCAAGGGAGATTCGATATTCGCAACAAAAGCAATACAATATAGAAAGAAAAGTGAGAAAGAGAAACTCAAAGAAATGATAGATGGGTTAAAAGAAAGAGAAGAAATTTAAAGCATTTCATGAAACTTTTTGTCTTCATGTACATAGTACTCTCACGAAACCACAGTCTCTCCTATGGGTTCAAACAGTACTTCGATTTGATGTGGAACAAGGGGAAGAAAAGATAATCACTCCACCGCTTTTCCAATAGATGCACACTCACGAACTCACACTGCCATAAGAATGGAGAAACGTGTAACGTAAGTTCGTCACTGAAACTTATTCTATTTCCTCTATCGCTCTCTTTATCCTCTCTAAAAATCTCTCTGCATCTTCTACAACGGATGCTGCCTCTTCTTTAGACGGCTCGTAGTAAATATTATAATCTGCTTTTTCACGCTTTATTTCTGCCTTTGTCAAGCTCTTTGCATATAGTTCCTCAATAAGTCCCTCAGTGACAAATTGTAACCCTCTCCCTATGTGTTTTTGGATAAATGTTTTTCAATGCGAGTAACGCTTTTGCAGCATGAAACATAACGTAGTACGCCTCACTTATAGAGTCAGTGGCCATATTGTTCTCAAATAAAATATTTGCTGATCTTAGCTTCTCTTCTGCCCTCTCCAGATGCTTCTTCCACTCTTTCATACAACACTACCCCCTCTTCCAAAATATTTTTTACAAATGAGTATTTTTCTCTCGCTAACAATTCAAATTGATTTTTTTTCATATCTTTTGCTGAGATAAATTCGCCATGTTTTAGTAAGATTGGAAAGGATAGATCTACTAATTCCTCTACACTTACATCGCCTATCACTAGTAGATCGATATCAGACTCTGCTCGTGCCTCTGCTCGTGCGACAGATCCAAATAAGATGATTTTTTCTATTCTATCCCCATACTGCTCTTTCGCCCTTCGCACAAACTCGTCCACCGCTTTTCTGTACCGTTCCTGTATGTGCATTACTGTACTTTTTTTCTGTGGATATAAATAATTTTTCAGTTGAATTAATGCACGAGAAAAAATAGGGGCGTTGTTCATGAGCACTACATCTACGTCATCTTATTTGAAGAGTTCCAGCGCTTCTTTCGTTGTGAGTTTCTGCCTCTGTGCTTGGTCCTTCCAGCGCTTTCTAAAAGAATAGAAGTACTCGTAGAGTTCATAGCGATCCGTCGTACAGAGGAGGATGTGGTGTTCTATCACTTCGATTTGTAAGTACAGTGGCATGAGCTCGAATATCCTGACATCGTAGGGGAGAGAAAGTGTCTCCCGATAGATCTCTCGTTCCTTGCCTGGTGCCACAACACAGACATCAGTATCGCTTCTCTCCGTCTCTTCTCCTGTGGCCTTGGAGCCATAGATAAGTATACCGAGGACGCTCTCACATAAAAGCTCGAAATCCTCTTTTATTTGTTCAATCTCTCTCTCATCCATTGTGACACCCGCTCAGTAAATTGTGCAATCTCTGGAAGAAGATTATTGATACTCTCATACGCGAGGAGGTCATCCATTGTATTGTACCTGTGAACAAGTCTATTTCGTAACCCATTTGCCTCTTTCAGTGATTTTTCCGTGCTGTAGAGATCCATTTCTTCTGCCAAGGTATCAATGTTGGTATAATCATCTTTCGGTGTGATAGCAGAATCTTTGCACATCATTGCAACGATGTCCATGCATGCTTCAACTGCTTCTTGGAACGCCTTGTACGTTGCGAGTTTCGTTTTTTCATCCTTCACAAAGTCGTGGGAACCTATCCCTATCCATTCGTTTATCTCCTCACGTCTTTTTGTAATAAGATTGATTTTATCTCTATATCGTTTTATTCTGCTCTCATTCATTCATGTCTCCTCATTTCTTCTATGATGACACGATTTATAAATATTTTTCCAACGTAGCTTTTTGTACTCCCATAGATACTATCGTTAAGAAAGGTTATGGGTGGTGAACTAAAAAAAAGGTTCTTATTTTTGAAGTCCCTCGAAACACGTAGAGAAATATTCCTTGGATGAAGAATTATTTCGCAGCTTCCCGGATTCCTCGGATATTATGTTCTACAGATGCTTCTTTGTTAAACACTGCCGAGCCCGCGGCCAGAATCGACGCGCCAGCCTCGACGATACGCTTCGCGTTGTGGGCCTTCACTCCTCCGTCGACAAGAATCTCGATCTCCTTATCTCCTACGAGTTCCCGCGTTCTCCGTATCTTCGGCAGCATCCCCTCAATGAACGACTGTCCGCTGTACCCCGGGTTGACAGTCATGATCACGATGAGATCGATCTCGTCGAGAAGCCACTCGATCATTGACAACGACGTAGACGGATTCAACGCGACACCAACCTTCACCCCACGATCCTTCACCATGTGCACCAATCGGTCCAGATGGATACACGACTCCGCGTGGATAGAGAGATAATCGTTGGACACATCTCGGTCCCCCAATGCATCGATGAACTCGTCGATGGTATTCTGCGGGTGCTCGATCATAAGATGGATATCGATCGGAATAGTAACAAGAGGCGCAATGGCCTCTACCACCACGGGTCCGATGGTGAGGTTGGGGACAAAGTGACCGTCCATGACGTCGATGTGGATCATGTCCGCACCTCCACGCTCCGCGTCTCTCACCTCGTCGCCGAGACGGGAGAAATCTGCAGAGAGGATAGAGGGAGCAATCTGTACCATATTATTCCTCGAACAGTACTTTATACTCGGGAATGACATCCTCTGTGAATGCCTTCATTCCTTCCCTCGTTTTGTAGTGCCAGATCATATCGGAGATCACGTTAAATGGGATGGTCGCGATCTCGGCGCCGATTTCTGCAACCTCCACCACCTGGCGTGCGTTCCGGATGCTCGCAGCAATGATGGCAGTAGAAAATTCGTAATTTTCAAAAATTCTTTTTGTTTTTCGCACGAGATCCACACCGCTGTTCACCTCAGTGGGAAGCGGGGTAATCCTTTCATCGAGATATAACTTCCCTAACTGCTCGTGAGGTCTCTTTCGGAGCATATCCCGTCTTTTTTCTACCCTGATGGTCTCAAAGATATCTTCATCGAAGTACGCCGTCTTCGCGTAGTCCTCGCCACGTTCCAGTCCCATTCTACTCCGTATATAGTCATCGACTCTTCCCAAGAAGGGACTGACGTAGGAAGCACCTGCCTTGGCGGCGAGCAGTGCCTGGTTCGGCGACATCACCAGCGTGGCATTAATGGGGATTCCCTCGTCTTCCAGGATTTTTATTGCCTTCACTCCTTCGTAGTTCTCATGGTCCTCTTCCATGGCAGTGTTCACGGGGATCTTCACCACCACGTTGTTGTGCACATCGTTAAACGTCTCGTACAGCGTTTCCGCTTCGTCTACCATCATCTCAGTTGTCCTGCTCATTGTCTCCAGACTCACCGGCCCGTCTACTTCAGCGCATATCGACGCGATATACTCCTCCATGGCGACCGGCTCGTCCAGTGCATCCATGGCCTTCTTAATCAATGAGGGATTAGTGGTCACGCCATCCACAATCCCCCATGAGTTCGCCTCCTGGATTTCATCCAATTTTGCCGTATCAATAAAAATTTTCATGCTTCTCACTCCTTTCGTTTGAGTATTTTCATGGTCTGCGTGACAATATTATCCGCAGTTAATCCGTATGCTTCCATTAACTCACGATACTCACCGCTTTCACCGAACACGTCGGGAATGCCACATTTAATCAGCGGCACCGGGTAGTTCTCGGCAAGTACAGAGGAAATGATAGATCCCATGCCCATCGTGGTGTTGTGTTCCTCTGCAGTCACAATGGCACCTGTTTCTCTGGCAGCCTCCAGAATGCACGCCTGATCAACGGGTTTCACCGTGCTCATATCGATAACGCGTGCGGAGATATCCTTCTCTTTTAATTGTTCCGCCGCGATAAGGGCCTCAGAAACCATAATGCCAATTGCGATAAGAGAGATGTCGTCACCCTCCCTCACCACCGTTGCATTCCCAACAGAAAACTCGTAAGAATCATCGTAGATGGTAGGCACCTTACTTCTCCCCATTCGCACGTATGCTGGTCCATCCTCGTCCGCGAGTGTCCTGATGATCTTTCCTGTGGCTTGATAATCTGCAGGAACGACGACACGCATATTGGGAAGTGCAGACATCAGGGCGATATCCTCGGTCATCTGGTGAGACGCACCATCGCCACCCACCGTGATTCCTGCGTGAGTAGTTACAATCTTCACATTGAGTTTCGGATACGCAATGGACTGTCGTATCTGATCGTACACTCGACCCGTCGCAAACATTGCAAAGGACGAGGCAAACACCGTTTTTCCTGTGGTAGCGAGACCTGCTGCCACACACATCATGTTCTGTTCAGCCACACCCATATTGAAGAATCTATCGGGAAACATATTGCCAAAAAACTTCGTTTTTGTGGATGCAGAAAGATCGGCATCAAGTACAACGATATTCTTTCTTTCTCTCCCCAGTTCGCGGAGTGTTTCTCCGTACGCTACCCGTGGATACTTGTACTCGTCAAACATTCACTCGCCTCCCAGTTCCTTCATTGCCCGCTCGAATTCTTCATCGTTCGGGGGTTTCCCATGGAAGGCAACGGATCCTTCCATGAACGAAACTCCCTTTCCTTTGGTTGTATGGGCGATTATCGCCTTTGGTTCTCCATTGATCTTCTTCCCCTTCTCCACAGCATCGATGATCTCATTGAAATTGTGGCCGTTGATCTCCGTCACGTGCCATCCGAATGACTTCAGCTTAAACCCTAACGGTTCTAACGACATGACACGCTCACTGCTCCCATCGATCTGGAGTCTGTTCCTATCAATAAAGGCGGTGATATTGCCCAAATTGTAATGAGCAGCTGCCATCGCAGCTTCCCACACCTGGCCGCACTGCATCTCTCCATCCCCCAAAAGCACGTAGACTCTGGAGAGCTTGCTGTCAAGACGAAGGCCGAGTGCCATGCCCACGGCAATCGAGAGTCCCTGTCCCAACGAACCCGTGCAGATATCGATGCCTGGTGTTCTCATCGAGGGATGACCCTGAAGATGTGAACCGAGCTTTCTCAGCGCCAAGAGATCGTCCACATTAAAATACCCAGCCTCTGCTAATGCAGCATACAGCGCCGGACAGCTGTGTCCTTTACTCAACACAAACCGATCTCTCTCCTCCCAATCAGGGTTATCGGGATCATGGTTCATGAGATGAAAATAGAGAGCTGTAATAATCTCCGTTGAAGAAAGAGAACCGCCTGGGTGCCCTGAACCTGCTTCGTAAATGTCGCGAATAATGTGTCGTCGGATCGTGCGTGCAGTCGCATTGAGCTTCTCAACTCGCTCTTCTCTGGATTGAGTAACCGATTCCTTCATGAGTACCATCTACCATAGGTACGGTATAACTACTTAAATGAGTTTTGGTTATCATATGGGTGAAGGGTACGGAGAGCTGATAAAAGAAGATCATTCTCATTCCTAGTACCAATGGATACCCTAATCCAGCTGGATGGAAGATGATGAAAGAGATCCCGAATGAATATTCCTTCATTCTTAAGTTTTTTAATAATATTTAACATTCAATCACTTTTTAGGAAGAGAAATAGTATTTTATTCATAGTGAGAGGCATATGATAAATTAAAATCTATATTTAGTTTTCTGCAGCTCACAAGATCACTTCTTCAATAGGCTATTTATCAGAAAATTATGATCTGTTTCCAGTTTTCTTATGGTCTTTTTATTTTTGATATCGATAACAGATAATGTATCCTCCCCCCTTATTCAAAAATAGCAGATATTCATCCATGCCCCCAGTATAGAAAAAGCATTTTATTTTTTATATTGTAGAAAGGTTGTATCTTAATACCAGTGTTTCAAATATTTTTGAAACCGAAACCTTTATAAAGGTACAACATAATGCATTTCAAAAAAAGTTGAAATGGTGTTGAAAGATATGATAGAAATACTCTACGAGGTCCTGATGAGCGGTCTGCTCAACGTCTATAGCTACCTATCAGAACATGTTCTTACATGTTTGGTGCCCGCATTCTTCATAGCTGGAGCTATCGCATCTTTCATCAAGAAAGATGCCATATTGGAGTATCTCGGACCGGATGTTAAAAAAACCATATCCTATCCTATAGCTTCTGTCTCCGGTGCAATATTGGCGGTGTGCAGCTGTACGATACTTCCCATGTTCGCGGGATTGTATAAAAAGGGGAGTGGAGTAGGTCCGGCTACCGCTTTCTTGTATTCTGGGCCAGCTATCAATATTTTAGCCATCGTGTATACTGCCAACGTTTTGGGTTATGAACTGGGGCTCGCTAGGGCGATCGCCGCCGTTGCCATGGCATTCGTGATAGCGTTCGTGATATCAACTATATTCAAGACACATGATGAAGAGACGAGTAAGAATAACATGGACAATACGATGCCCGATGACAGTCCTGAGAGGTCTATATGGGTGAAATTAGGGTTCTTTGGATCGTTGATAGTAATCTTGGTCGTAGGAGCAGCTGGTATTCCGTGGGTACCAAAATTGGCAATCGTATATATAGCAACCGTTTTCCTTGCTACCGTCCTCATCTATTACTACAAAAAAAGTGAAGTGACGGAATGGGGATATGAAACATGGGATCTAACGAAAAAGATATTTCCTATATTAATCGTGGGTACCTTTATAGTAGGAGTGATAGCATACTTTTTACCTCCGGAGACCTTTAGGCCATATCTTGGGAACGATAGCCTACTGGCATCCTTCCTAGGTTCAATAATCGGAGCGATACTCTACATGCCCACTCTTTTAGAGGTCCCGATTATCGGAACGACTTTTGGTTATACGGCGGGTATCATGGGAGACGCCCCAGCCTTGAGTTTGTTACTCGCCGGTCCATCGCTTAGCTTACCCAACATGATAGTCCTGTTCAGGATCATGAAATTCAAGCAGTGGGTCGCTTATATCGCGATCGTTGTGATACTTTCAACTTTGATGGGGTTCACATATGGAATGATAGTTTGATAGGGAGGCAACCAATATGAAAAAATTAAAAAATATGGTAGATACTTTGATGGAAATACTTGAATTGGAAAGAAAACCTGTAGGTATCAAGTTCTTTGAGTCAAAGGATAGAATAGCTAAAATAGTTAAGGAGGGATACGACAGAGATTTTAGGGGTAGGTATTGTCAAGCATTAATGAGAGCAGGAGAGGGAGAGAAAGTAGTTTTGACTAAAGAAAATATCACATGTCCTGCATCAACTGCTGCTTTTGGTTTTAAGCCTTTAGCAGATAAACTTCGAACAGGCGAAGTGTTGGATAAGATGGGTTTATTTAAAGATAAAGATGCAGCTAGTAATACAATGGATGCGATCCCGAGGTTAGAGTTGGGTAAATATCAAGGCGTGGCTTTAGGACCTTTGAATGATGTGAATTATCCCGTAGATGTAATTGTTATCGAATCTAAAGTTGAAGATATTATGTGGCTAGCTTTAGCTTCATATTATGACGAAGGTGGTAGACTTGAATTTAATTCTTCTATCTTTCAAGCCACATGTGTTGATTCTACAGTTGTTCCTTTTTTAACGAAAAAAATAAACACGAGTTTAGGCTGTTTTGGATGTAGAGAAGCGACAGATGTAAACTCTGGAGAAGCATTGATAGGAATCCCTCAAAAGAGTTTCAATAAAATAATCCATAATTTGGAATTGCTGGATCAACAGGCTATTCCCCGAGCTAAGAGTAAAGTTGCGTTTCAAGAGTTAAGCGAAAGGATGGAAAATTAAAGATTAATATAGGAGAAGGATGAAAATGAAAAAGATAGGAATATTGCCCTGCTCAGGGGCATGTAACGTAGGAATGCTTTCGACGAAAGCGGTAGTGAACACATTGGAGGAAAAGGAGAACACAGATTTCGTTTGTGCCCTCGGATTACCTTTGGGTATAGAAGGAATCATAGAGAACGGTAAAAGCAGCGATGGATATATCGGACTGAACGGCTGTAAAGTTAGGTGTGCAACAAAAGCTCTTGAGAGTGCTGATATACCTGTGAATGAAGAAATCGTTATATCTGAAAGATACGATATAAAAAAGAATAAGGATTTTAAAAGTGAAGAAAAATTAGATAAGATTATAGATGATGTTGAAGATTTAGTGGATAGGCTTCAAAAAGAATAAACGAAATTTAGAGGTGAGTATATATGAAAAAGATAGAGATATTGGGAACCGGATGTGCAAAATGCCAGAGATTGGAAAAGAACGCAAAGAAAGCTGTTAAGGAATTGGGCATAGATGCAGAAGTAGAAGAGGTACAGGATCTACAGGAGATCAGTTCAAGAGGAGTCATGAGTACTCCTGGATTGGCAGTGGATGGAGAAGTGAAGGCTACAGGAAAGGTCCTGAATCCGGAACAGATCAAAAAACTGTTGAAAGAGTAGGATTAGAAGAGTTATTTTGCTATTAAGCCTTCCATCTTCAAGTAGGATAGTTGATAGAGCAGATATTAAAAGGAACGAAAAGATATATCGGAGAATAACGAGATGACCGAAAGAGAATTCCCCTGCCCTATCTGTGGGACTATATTGGAAAAGCATGCCACTGCTGCTGAGTGTATGTACTGTGGAAAAAAAGAAGAAACTAACTTCATCTGTCCAGAAGGACACTTTCAGTGTGAATCCTGCAGATTATCTGATCCACAGGAGATCATAGAAAGAACATGCGATAACCATGATGGAACTGATCCCTTTGAACTGGCAGATCTGATAATGAAGCATTCTTCCTTCAATCCTCACGGTATAGAGCACCATCTTTTGGTTGCTCCGGTTATTCTGACTGTATGTAAGAACTCGGGTGTTGATATCTCTTTAAAAAAGATAAAGACTGCTATGAACCGAGTGAAAGATATACCGTACGGTGCATGTGGGAGCCGTGGTGCTTGTGGAGCCTGCGAATCAGCCGGTACTGCCGTATCGTTGATCACCGATGCGACTTTCCGATCCGATGAAGAAAGAAGTGCCGCATTGAGAGCAACTTCAAATTCTTTAAAAGCTATCGCTGAGATGGGGGGTCCACGGTGCTGCAAACAGAGCGTATATGCCTCGATAGAGGAAGGATATTCCATATTAAAAGAGAGATACAAATTACCAAAGTTGACCGATAACAGATGTCCTTTTTCCGAAGATGTAGAGGATTGTAAGGGAGAAAGGTGCCCCTTTTATGACTGATATCTGGAGATCACTGAAGGAGGATATCAAAGAACCCAAGATGCATTTTGCAGTGGAAGAAACACTTTTAAGGAGGGTAGATGAGGGTAGGAGTCCAAACACCCTGAGATTGAGGAGGGTAGACCCCTCAGTATTCATAGGTATATACCAGGATGCTGATGAGGAAGTAGACCTAGAGTTCTGTGATAAGAATGACATCCCCGTGATCCGTAGACCGAATCCCGGTGGTGCAGTTTATCAGGATGAAGGTACATTTTGTTACTCCTTATTTTTCAGAAAGAAACCTCTCTTTTCAAAATTGAATATAGAAAATCCTTCAGAGATGTATGAATTATTGGGAGAGGTGGTCATAAAAACACTCAAAGAATACGATGTGAAGGCTGAGATCAGCGGAGCAAACGATGTTACTGTAAATGGTAAAAAGATATACGGTTCTGCCCAGATAGAATGGTATTCTGGTATGGTACACAGCGGAACGTTCCTTATAGATGTGGATAAAGATGCTCTTAATGACACTCTTAACCCCAAAAAATTGAAATTTGAGGACAAAGAAGAGAACGATATAATGCACAGAGTCGTGAATCTATCGGAGTTGGTCGATGATACAGTTAAAGTTGATGATGTGATGGAACACTTGAAAAGCAATATATCAAGTGGTCTAAATATCGAGTTCCAGGAAGGAGTATTATCAGCCGATGAGAGGAAAGAAGCAGAACAACTGTATGAAGATAAATATTCGTTGGATAAATGGACTTACCAAGAACACGAATCCAGGTCGATGACCGTATCCACCAAAGGAAAAAGCGGAGTTATAGTCCTCTCAGCAGATACAGAAGGAGATGTCTTTAAAAATGTTTCTATCAGAGGGGATTTTCTGGTTGCGGATCAAAAAGAGCTTGATCGCGTCAGGAGGGCTCTTTCTAATACAACATATTCTAGTTGTGTCAAAATAATCGAGAATTGCTCCTTAGAAGACCATCTAAAAGAAGATCTGAAAAACCTGATAGATAAGGCGGTGGAAAGATATGAGTGAAGACAAGATGATGAGGATAGAGCTGTTGGTTGCTTCACCTCCCACATCAAAATGTAAGAAATTGATAAGTATGATGGAAGAGTTTGTAGGATCGTTTCCCGATAGGATCCGACTTGATATTTATTATGCAGGCTCCAAGATGAGTAACGTACCGACTGATGGATATCAGAAGGACCCTGATGGTAAAAGACGTAAGGTCCCGTCCGCCTATGTGAACGGAAAGAAAGTTACTTCAGACGAAGTCCCTCCAAAGGAAAAGATAGAAGAGATAGTAGAAAGAGAATTAGAAAAAGGCCCTGAAAGGTGGCAGTAAAAGAACACATCGAAGAATTGAGATGAAAAATCGTTTACCCGTACTATGCATGTTTTTACTTTTTTTATTTCATCGATAGTTCTGCCTCCCAAAACCTTTTATATAACAATGTTACATAGTATGGTGATGTGCAGAAAACCAGAGCCCGGCTGCCATAGCCACTCAGGTTATCCAGAGCGCCGATGGATACAGTTCTTGATACTGCGTGTTGTCTGTGAGGAACCGATCCACGGATATGGGATAACGAAGAAAATCGAAGAGTTGAGTGAAGGAAGACACGTAATTAAATCCGGAACTATGTACACCACCCTCAGAAGAATGGAAAAAGAAGGGCTTTTAAAATCGGAGTGGAGGGAAAGTGAGTCTGGTCCAAATAAAAGGGTTTACGATATAACTGTAAAGGGAAGAGAACACCTAAAAAATTGGTTGGAGATAATTAAAGAGCGAAAAAGGATGATGGAGAAGATGACCAGTTTTTATGAAGAAGAATTTGGAGACAATGAATAAAGGAGATGAGAAATATGGAAGTATTCAATTTGAAAAAGATGGAAGGAAAAAAACAGATCTTTGAACGAGATGAGTTCAAAATAAGACATATTCAACTCCCTGAAGAAGGGAAGATCCCGCCCTGCAAGATGTCCTCTTACGTGATATTCAACGTCATCAACGGAGAGGTAGACGTAACGGTGAACGATGAAGAAGTAAATTTGAAGGACGGTCAGTGCCTAGTGACAGCGCCGGCGACCTTATCCATGAAGACAAAAAAAGGCGTAAAAATGTTAGGGATACAGATCTCAGGGTGAATGGATGAGCATAACAGCTATTTTTATCAATCTCTTCGCACTGGTGTGCTTGATATACGCTTTTTGCAAAAGCAAAAAGAAAGCTATCCAGTCGTTGAAGAAAGCCGCGGTCTCCTTCGTTAGGATATTGCCTACAGTCCTCATTATAATCGTGATCATTGGATTGATGCTTGGGTTCGTGCCTCCTGCAGAGATCTCTAGATTCATTGGAGAACAATCAGGAATATTCGGGGTTCTTTTGGTGGCGGTGGTGGGCTCTATCCTGCATATCCCAGCACTCATCTCCTTCCCTTTGGCGGCTTCGATATTAGACAGCGGTGCAACGATCACGGCAGTGGCTGCCTTCATCACCACTTTGACAATGATAGGTATGGTCACCTTACCACTAGAGATAAAGAAACTCGGTAAGAAATTCGCTCTTCTAAGGAACGGTCTAAGTTTCGTTATCGCAGTGATTATAGCTCTCATAATGGGGGTGCTGCTGTGAAGAAAAAGGAAGAACAGAAAAAGAAGATGATAAGAGACTTGTTATTACTATTTGTGGTGTTAGGGGTGGCGTCTGTCCTGCTCTATTTTTATCCGGGAAAGCGTGAACCGGTGATGTCCGCATCCTTTGATTATCTAAATGAGATGATATACATCCTCCCCGCAGTAATGATCTTGATGGGCCTCTTCGCAGTTTTCATCCCCTCAAAAACAGTGGTAAAACACCTTGGGAAAGCCTCAGGTGTCAAAGGTTTTTTCCTGGCACTCCTATTCGGTACGTTACCTACAGGCCCTCTCTATGTCGCTTTCCCTATGGCATCAACCTTAATAAAAAAAGGCGCCAGAATATCGAATATCGTTGTATTTCTTTCAGCGTGGGCCTGCATCAAGATACCGCAGGAGATGGTGGAGCTCCAGTTCCTAGGACCAACGTTCATGCTGACGAGGTTATCTCTCACCATCATTTTTGTTGGTGTAATGGGCCTTCTCATAGAATTGATCATGGAGAAGACAGGTGGGGAGGGTATCGCATGAAAAAAGATTGAGATTTGGATATGCCCCAGACAATTGCTATAAAAGGAGCGGATAAAACGGAGGAGAAGGGGCAGCAAGTGGTTCTAGAATGTTTGAAACAAGTTTGATTGATCCATGCAGTAGACAGAGAAGGATACACTCTTTTTGATGGAATGTTATTAGTTTCAACGCTCTGTCCAAACACGTGATGGAGCGGACCAAACGCTCTCATGTCTTCTCTTCTTTTACAGCATCAATTACCACGAAAGATCCCTCACCGTGTCCTTCTTTCACTTGCTCAGGGGTGGTAATCTCATCTAATTTGTGAAAAAGCGTCTGAACATAGGTAAAATGAGTAAAGCCGCTGTCTCTCAGAAGAGTGATCAATTCATCGGGAGAGTAAAAAGTGGCTTCTTCGTAAAAGGGACTGCTGCTTTTCTGATATATTCTTCCGAGAAAACTTTCTTTATCAATGATTCCCAGTATTAGATGTCCTGAAGGCTTCAAGACCCTGTACGCTTCCAGGAACGATGCGTGGATATCATCGAGAAAACATACAGTGACAATCATTGCGACAAAATCAAACAGTGTGTGTTTGAGCGGGAGTCTTTCGGCCACGCCTCGTACCACAGCGACTCCCCTTCTCATGGCAACCTTTCCCATTTCCAGTGAGGGCTCGATCCCATACTGAATATTCAGCGGCGACGCAAATCGTCCTGTGCCCACGCCCACTTCCACGCCGACTCCTCCCGGTAGCATCCGTCTGACGGCGAGTACCTCCGATTCATACACCGCACGGTGCTGCTCAAACCACGAATCGTACCTCCTGACATTCCTGTCGAACACCGCTGTTTTTGGCATGTTGTACAACAACTTTTTTACTTTTTATAATCTATGCATTGGACGGGACAAACGTCTTGACATTTAAAGCAATGAAGACACTCTTTCTTTACAATGCTTCTTTTTCCAGAGTTTAATGTGTCTATCGTGTTGTTTGGACATACGCTTTGACATTTTCCACACGCTACACATTCTTCAGGATCTATCACAAGCCTGTATACCGCACGTTTAGAGACAAAACTCAGTATAGCTCCGTAAGGACAGAGATACTTATGAAAGAGCTCTTCATCGAACACCGACATAAAGGCTACACCGATCAGAGCAATGAGAAGAAGTACTGGAAAGTCTATGGTTAACCTTCTCAAAACAATCATCAGTCCCAAAAACAGAATAAGGATTGTTAGTCGAATTTTCATTGATTGTAATTTTTTTGGAACATTCACTCTCTCGATAGAAAACTTGTCCGTTAACCATATGAATGGTCGTGACAGGGTGGTTATTGGACATGCCCAGCCACAATAAAATCTGCTGAAACCGATGGATACCACCACCCCAATAATGAAAACCAGTATCCATAACTGCAGTCTATTGAGATATATCAATGTAGCAAATAGAGAGAAGAAAAATAGTTGACTGCCCATTCGAAGATATTTTTTTGATTTCATTATTTATCACCTCTCTTTAAAAGTTTGAATAACTCCTGTAGTAGAGGATCGGCTTGATCTGTCAAAGAAAAGGAAAAATTCTTGTATCTCCAGTTTAACACTGTGATACGTACCGCGCCCATATACAGCGACACAAAAACTTGCGGATTTATATCTTTGGAAAAAATTCCTTTTTTAATTCCTCGTTCTACAATTGTTGTCAAAAACTGTTCTTTTTTCTTCCGATGAGTATCGAACAGATCTTTTACTGAGCTGTACTCTCTAAAGAGTTCATCGTGGAACAAGACCGCGGTAAAAGAAGGATGGACTTCCAGTATGGTAAATGTATTCTTCATGACCGCTTCCAGTATGTCGAATTCATTGGCTTCTTCACTGAAGTTAAGAGATGCCTCATTCTCTTTTACAATCCATTCCACGAGAGTACGAACGAGTTCTTCCTTACTATCAAAATGTTTGTAGATTGCTGCTTCAGATAGACCGATTTTCTCACTGATGTTTCTGATCGTCAAGTTCGTATACGCTTCATTCTGTAGTATTTGTAAGGACGCGTTGAGGATTCCTTTTTGCCTCTCGTTTAACCTCGAACAATTCCTATCCATAGTTAGTTAACGTTCACTTACTTTTATAAAGCTTCCCTTCGATCTATGCGTATCATGACCAGAAACAGACATGAGGTGAGGGAAACCAAGAGAGGAAATCCCATCTGCGGAAGCCTAGTTGTAGTTGTCCACTCAATGAGTATACTGACAAAGGGCGGAAAAACATTTTATCTACCACATAAGAGTGGTGTACGATGAAGAAAGATAAAGATCATCTTGATGAAATTCAAACCTCTGTCTTCAAACTGAAAGAACTGATAGACTACCAGAAAGGAGCCATCGTCAGCAGAACACTGGTAGACAAAGATACGGTTACGCTGACCGTGTTCGCATTCGACGAAACTCAAACTCTGAGTGAACACACCACACCTCACAACGCAATTCTTCAGGTCCTCGATGGAATTGTAAATGTGATAATTGATGGTGAAAAATACGAGTTGCAAGAAGCCGAAACTATCGTCATGCCTGCTGATGTTCCCCATGCAGTAGAAGCAGTAACCCGATGCAAGATATTCTTGACGATGATCAGATAATTTTATAATGAAAAAACTATCGTCTCTTAAAAGTCTTATAAGTATTATGAATTCTCTAGCAAATCCATATAAAGACGAGGATCTTACCATGTCTATGTCAGACACGCTGAAACACCACATCCTTCTTATGCTCGCTGGATGTTGTTTTGGTACTATCTCTACTTTCTCTGCAGTGCTACGGGATCACGGTGTATCTTCATTCCAACAATCATTTTTACGATGTTTTATCGCCCTGTTATATATTTTAATAATTTTCTACTACAAAAAAACGGATTTTTTGATAAATATCCGAGAATTGCGGTACTACGCCCTTCTCGGTCTTGTGATGGGAGCACTCGGATTCTTTGAGAATTCCGCTGTGGCAGTCGGGACACCGGTGGCGGTGGTAGTACTCCTCCTGTACACGCAGCCGATCTGGACCACCATCTTCGGAAAGGTATTTTTCGCGGAGAGAATCAACACGTTGAAAAAAATTGCTGTGCCGCTCGCCTTTCTCGGGATTGTTCTCATTAGCAAGGTGTGGAATGTCTCCACGTTGAACTACGTCGGTGTCTCACTCTCCCTTATCTGCGGTGTCCTTCTCTCCGTGGAGTTCATCATGATACGGGAACTCTCTATCCAGAAACGGTACTTTCTCATCTCAATTTTCTGGTTTTACCTCTTCAGGAGTATATTCACCGTACTGTTCGGGTATCTCTCAAGGAGTATCACGAACAACGAGATCATCACGAGTTTCACCCTTTCGCTTCCCTTACAACTCTGGGGACTTATTCTTCTGTTCGCATTTGTTCCCATGTTTTTAGGGATGATCCTTTTCTACACCTCGGTAAAACACGTGTCCGTTGTCTCTACAGGAGTGATTATGTTAATCGAGCCGATATCCGGTGTCATCTACGGATACTTCATTCTTGGTGAGTATGTGGACACCCTCACAATCTTCGGGGGAGCGTTGGTCCTCATCGCGAGCGGGCTCGTAATCATCCGGCGGTGACAGGGTTCTCAAGCGTACCGATCCGTTCTATCGTCAGTGTCACTGTGTCACCGGGCTTCAGAAGTTTAGGCGGATCGTAGAACACGCCTACGCCTCCAGGTGTGCCGGTGGCGATGACATCGCCGGGATACAATGTCATGCTCGCCGAACAGAAGGAAAGAATCTCTGGAATGGTGGCGATAAGATTTTTTGTTGTTGAGGACTGCCGCAGTTCACCATTAACCCGTGTTTCCACTGTCAGATCGTGCGGATCGGGGAGTTCATCTGGCGTCACAAGATACGGACCCAGAGGACAGAACGTATCGAAACTCTTCCCCCGGAACCACTGTCCATCCTCAAACTGCGCTGTTCTCTCTGATACATCGTTGAGAATCGTGTACCCACCGATATACTCCATTGCATTGCCCCTTTCTATCTTCTTTCCTTTTTTTCCAATCACAAGGGCAAGCTCGACCTCATAATCCACCTGGGTATCTCCCAACGGATGAATGATTGGATCTCTATGCCCTATCAGCGAGGAAACCGCTTTAGAGAAAAGTGTTGGATGATCCGGTATCTCTTTCCCTACCTCTTCGGCGTGATCCCGATAGTTTAATCCGAGACAGATAATTTTACTCGGCTTGACCGGTGGAAGCCATTTATCGGGTTCAACTGAGACTTCTCTTTCAAAATCTTCATGCGCTGTATCCAATACACTTTCTACATCGATTGGGTATACGTTTCCTTCCTTTACAACAGCGACAGTTATCTCTCTCTGATGAACGATCCGTGCGAGTTTCATACGTACATGTCTCTCCATAGATATAAAAAAGTAGGAGGTTCTTTATCTCTTCAAATCCAGGATCTCTCTCAGTTCCTCCAGAGGAAGTGCGTTCCTCACATGAGAATCTCTCCCTTCCATAGTCTCTGCTTCGAGAAGAGCGTTCACTATCGCCTCCTCAATAACATCCGTCGTCGCTTTGAATAAGGGAGTGAGGGTACTATCTGGTAGGATGTTGACTGTAAACGGTGCTTTTCGTTCATAACGGATTTGCTGTGCTGTGGAGAACACCAGCGCGATATCACCGCTCCCATCAGAAGAGTGCCCTCCCGTGCGCGCCAATCCCGCTGTAGATCGTTTCGCAACTCTCCCGAGTTGCCGTACACTCAGAGGAGCATCCGTTGCTACTATCATAATGATACTTCCATCGCTCACTTCACTTCCCCCAGGAATGTGCATGAGCTCTTTCCCCACAGGCACGCCGGCAATGGTAAGATCCTCCCGTTTTCCAAAGTTACTCAGTACCAGTGCACCGAGGGTATACTTATTACCCTCAATCTCAACGATTCGTGAGGAGGATCCGATCCCGGACTTGAGTTCAAAGGCACTCATTCCCGTCCCTGCGCCTACTGCTCCTTCATCGAAATCCTTGCTCGCACGTTCTATTGCCTCTCGCACATGGTCTTTAGTGATATGCAATCCACGGATATCATTCAGATATGCATCGTTACACTCCAGTACTACCGGATTCACTGTTCCCGTCTCCGCCCCTATCTCTTCATTCTGAGTAATCATGTACCGAATTAGTCCTTCTGCCGCTGTCCCGACACTCAATGTATTGGTGAGAATAATTGGCGTTTCTATCACACCGTGTTCCCAGAGCTGGATTAGTCCTATGGGTTTAGCGTATCCATTTATTACGTGCGCATTGGCGAGGAGCTTTTCTTTAAAGATGTTGCCACGGTGGGGAAGCACTGCAGTTACTCCTGTCCTCACAGGTCCTTTTCCAGGATTAAGTTTTCCTGTGCCTTCTATGCATGTGACATGGCCAATTCTGACCCCTGCAACATCGGCGATGGTATTTCTCTCTCCATGATCAAACGCCCCTATCGTAATACCTACTTCTGGAGTCTTCATCGTAACACCAGATAGAGTATGCGGAGAAAGAGTATAAAAAGTACTATGAATGGTCATCGCTTCTCCTCGTATGTGTGTGACCTGCCCTCTCTTAAAAAGTATCTGTTTTTCTTCGGGATAATACCAATTTGTTTCACCCGAAACTATTTAATAAAGTTTCATTTGAAACTACTAATGGCTGTAAAGTTGGTTGAGTATTTACAAGAAAAAATGGGTCGACCCGAGAAAGATGAGATAATAGAGGGGAATGTCATTTCCATCCTTTTCAAACTCGGTTGGCCTATAATGATAGCCACACTGTTGAGAACCTTATACAATCTTGTAGATACGTTTTGGCTCGGTCATATCCCGGATAGGGATGTTGCTCGGTTATCTGTGACCGCAGTAGGACAAGCATGGACCGTCGTTTTCATGATGCTCTCTATCGGGATAGGGTTTGGTGTGGCAGCTCTCGCACTTGTCTCCCAACATACCGGCTCTAAGAACTACGAAGAAGCGGAAAGGGATGCCGGACAGTTATTGATTATCTCTACTATTTTTTCGGTGACAGTCGGCATTATAGGATATTTCATGACCCCCCATTTCCTTAATTTGCTCACTGGATCTGGTCAATCTGGCCAGGAACTGGCACATTACGGAACGATGTACCTCCAGATCATCTTTCTAGGTCTTCCATTCATGTTCCTGTTCTTCGCGTTCATCTTCGTATTGAGGGGCTGGGGAGATACCATCACTCCAATGAAGATCACCGCCATCTCTGTCATATTAAATATGATAGTTGACCCGATCCTCATCTTCGGTATGGGGCCGTTTCCAATGCTCGGTATACGAGGTGCTGCAATCGCAACGGTAACGACCCGGGGAGTAGGGACCATATATGGACTGTACCTGCTGTTCAATGGAAAACTAGGTATAAGTGTGGATTTGTCATATCTGAAACCAGATATATCCAAGATCAAGAAATTCCTTAATATTGGTATCCCCGCATCAGCTGGACGCTTTGGCAGTTCGATAGGATTCATAATCCTATGGGCAATAATATACAGGTTACCAAATCCAGAGGTTGCAGGTGGAGCCTACAGCGTTGGCAACAGAATTTTGAATATCACCTTTTTAGTAATGGGGGGGCTAGCCATGGCGATGAGTACTATGGTGGGTCAAAGTTTAGGAGCCGATGACAAAGAAAGAGCGGTAGACGTCACGAAGAAAGGCCTCTTATCTATCACCCTACTCATGGGTGTTTTTGCCATCGGTCTCTTCCTGTTGAGAAATGTGCTCATCGGCCTTTTTATGCCGGGGAATACGGAAGTGATCGATGCAGGAGCCACCTTCCTCACCATCTTCGCTCTGTCCATGCCCTTCTTCGGCATATTTAGAGGTGTCACCTCTATCTTGGGAGGGTCTGGACATACACGGCAGCAGATGGCGTTGAGTCTTAGTCGACTCTGGGGTATCAGACTCCCCTTGATCTTCATATTTGCCATATACCTCCAGATGAACGCAACGGGTGTATGGCTGGGAATGGCACTGAGTAATGTAATCGCAGCTGGTATCGCACTATTCGTATATTCACTAGGGTCGTGGAAAGAAAAGGTGATAGAACAAAAGGCGAAAGTGCCCGTTACTAAGTAATAGATAGGTATACATACTATGTAGTGAGGGAATACCATGGGTGAAAAAGAGACCATACACAAATTGTATCAGATTGCCCACAAGAAACTTATAAAGTTTATCAAAGAGAAGTTGAGGCCTTACGACTTCAATCGCGGCGAGTTCCCCCTCCTCTTCAAGTTGATCAAGAAGGGTGATGGCGTGACCCAGAAAGAGATATGTGAGATGTTATTCATCTCCAAATCAACTACCTCGAAGGTAATCAACAGTCTGGTCGAGAAGGGTTACGTAAGGAAAGAAAAAGATCGAGAAGATAGGAGAGTGACGAGAATATACCTCACTGAAAAAGAGAAGGAGATCGAAGAAATCATCGAGGAGATAGATGAAAGAGCTGAAAAAGTGATGATGAGGGGGTTTGATGAAGATGAAAAAGCACAGTTCAGAGGCTATCTAGAGAGGGTGCTTGAGAACTTGGACAACGCAAACTAACCTGTTTGTTTCGACCAAAATATTATATGCTCCAATGCATGATCTTCTTCATAAAGAAATGAACGAGGTAAGTGGGCCCGCTGAGATTTGAACTCAGGACCTCCGCCATGTCAAGGCGACGTCATGACCAACTAGACTACGGGCCCCTCTATATGAGTAGAGGAGATTCTCTTTAAAAATATTTTCGGTAAGTATCTGGCAAAACCCTTTTATACTCATAAAAGTTCTCATAAACATAGAGTGGTTGTATGCAGAAAGGAGACTTCGTAGAGATAGACTATGTCGCGAAGATGGCAGGAAAGGACAAGGTATTTGACACGACAATGGAAGAAAAGGCGAAAGAGTACGATATTTACAAAGAAAATTACATATATGAACCAATACACACAGTGGTCGGTGCAGGCTACGTGGTAGAAGGGATGGATGATGCACTGCTCGATATAAATGTGGGAGAGGAAAAAACGGTAGAGGTCCCACCGGAGAAAGGATACGGCAAAAGAGACCCCAAACTCATGGTAAAAGTGCCGCTGAAAGAGTTTAAAAAACACGATGTGACACCGCGACCCGGATTACGGATGGAGGTAAATGGACGATGGGCCACAGTCCGAAATGTGACCTCTGGACGAGTGAGTCTAGATTTCAATCATTTTTTAGCCGGAAAAACAGTGATTTACAATATCAAAGTCAACGAAAAAATTGAAGATCTGGATGAAAAGATAGAAATCCTCATAAAACTGAATATTGGTACAGAGTTGGAATACCAATATACGGACGGAACGTTGAGAGTAAAAGAGGGAGAAGAAATAGAAGAAAAACAAAAAGAAAATCTCATAGACGCTGTAAAAAAGTATATCCCTAAAATAAAAGACGTTGAGTTTGTGGAAAGCCTTGAAGAAGCTGAAGAAGATAATGATAATTAGAGGCTCAGGGTCAACATTATTGTGAAAATTGGTATCAGTATATAGACGATATAAGGGATTCCACAGGCAATAGCCGCTCGACTCCGTGAGTACCCATAAAGTACTTCTGCAACGAGTATGGTAGCAATCATGGCGCCACCTTTAAATATAGTAATGATCGCCTCGTAGAGGAGATACCCAAATGAACGCTGGTAGTCCTGTGTCTGTTTTATCACCTCGCTCACAGCCATTTCCTCCTCTTCTATCTGGGAGAGGTCTATCGTTGTTTCGGGAATCAATGGCACTGCAACGGCAGCAACAATGTTTCCAATCAGGAGTATCAGAAATATGTAGCCTCCCACCTTAAAAATTTGCTGTGCCTCGGCGTTTCCTCCAAAAAATCCGGAAATCACATGAACTGCACCGAAAATAAGCAGCCATGTAACAACAGAGGTAACAATCGCACTAAATAATGTAGAACCCCCCATTATTAGTTCCCAGTGCTGTCCAAAAGGCAGGCTCTCAGGCCATATATACTCTATCTTCAACGACACTACCCAGCCGACAACACCTGCAACCACACCTGTGGTAAGTACGATGATCAGGGGCGTCTTAAAATCCGATCCCGCAATCTCACGTACCCGCTCTTCTATATTCATACAAGAGGGTCACCTCTCATGTTTTTATAATTTACCTAGTAACTTTTTTAAAGAACGATCTAATGTTATGGTATGGAAAAAGAGAGAAAATTTGAGATCGCATTCCTGAGCTGCGTGTATCTTCTAGGTCTTATCATACGGCTGTATCCAAAATTAACGGTCAGCCCTCACCTTCCTTCGTTTCTCGGGGATGTGTGGTACAGGATCTGTATGGCACAGTACATGCTGGATCACGGATCTCTTCCCATCCCTGATATCCGATATCTGGCCTATGGGTATGTCCCCCTCTGGTATCCTCCACTTTCTCCCGCATTTCTAGCGTTCTTGTCAAAGATCTCGACACTGGATCTTGCCACTGTGTGTACACGCATTGTGCCTTTTTTTGAAGCGTTCACACCAATTCCCTTCTACTTCCTGATTAAAAAGTGGTACTCAGATCAAATAGGGAGAATCTCCGTCCTCATTCTCGCGCTTACTCCCTCATTCATCTATTTAACGGGAATCGCGGATCTTCAGATATTCACACTCTGGATTATTCCCGTGGCGCTGCTCCTCTTCTCAGGAGAATATAGTCATAAACGAGCAATTATTCTAGGAGTACTTCTGGGAATAAACTTTCTCTTCCATCTTTCCTACTTTGTCACGCTTGTCACGTTGCTCCTCTACATTATCGCTGAAAAAATCGATAAACATCCCATCAAAGAGAAGGTAAAGTTCTTCCTGATAAGCACCGGCATCAGCCTCGGGATGACAGCGTGGTGGTGGGTACCGGACAACCTCTTCAAATGGTGGATATTCCATATCTCGACCTCCACACTTTTACAGGGGATCTCCGGACATCTGGAGTTCTACGGTGCCCCTTTCATGATCCTCGGATTTATTGGGTTTGTTTACTTCTGTGTGAAGAAGTTCAACTACAAAACCTTCATTGTTCTCTGGTCTGTATTCCTCTTCTACGAGGTATTTTCAGAGAACATCCTCGCAATACTCAACAGGCACGATCTGATGTGGTCCACCATGGTAAGACCGTTGGAAGGATATCGGTTCTACATCTTCCTGGCCATGCCATTTTCGCTGGTCTCCGCGCTCTTTCTGGACAAAATACGGAAGGATCTGGACAGAGAAGTACTGGAAGTGGTCATTATCACCGGGATGATACTTATTTCACTGATAGGTCTCCCATCATACAATATTGAGTGGAAACTGACGAATGCAGGGGTGAATGAACGGGAGTACAGAGCTGCAGAATGGTTCAGGAATAATACGGGCCCTGATGCGCGGATAGTGGCGGATTACTACACTGCACAGATGTTTGCTGGTGTCTGCGGCGGAAATGCATTGCTCGGCGGCCTATTCCCCCTGCGGAATATCGACTTCAACGAGTACATCGAGGCACCAGCACAGGTACAGGATGATATCTACGATCTCTACGCTGTTGATGACATGGAACAGACCCTCCAAATCGCAGAACGATATGGGATCACTCATATATTTATCTCTCGAAATATGGAATCCTCCGGCTGGTTTGGTGCGTACAAATCAAATAATGAGTTTGGCGTGTCTGTAAACCATGAAAAGTTCAGAAATGAAGAGTACTTTGAGCCGGTATACCGAGATAACGATATTGAAATATATAAGATCCTGCGGTACGAGGCCTAGAGGATACCGTGGTGCTGTAATCCTTCAAGGACACCATGCGCATGACACGAATCCGAGATGCACACATGAGAATAGGCTCTCATTGTTTCCTTTATCGTTTCAGCTGCGTTTCCTACTAGAATACCATGATCCCCTTTCTTCAACATGCTCACATCATTTTCAGAATCTCCACAGCAGATGGTTGGGAGAGAAAGCTTATGTTTTAAATACATCGCGGCGGATCCTTTCCCTGCAGCCACAGGAAGTACATCAAGACAGTGCCCTTTTGTATAGATAACGTTTACTTCGTAGTCTCGCATGCTTTTTTCTATTTCCTCTACCTTGTCCCTGTCGTCAACGTAGTAAGATAGTACAAACCGTTTGGTATACAACTGGGGCTGTATCTCAAACTGTGTGAGGACTTGGACGATCTCGTCCTCGGACCACTGATCGGCGAGTCTCTTCTCCCAGGCACGATCCGGTGTCCAGTGAGGCGCATAATAAATTTCAGTGCCCACATTCGCGACAATTGCATCCGGTACCAGCAGATCCTCCTCATGTATAAGCGAGATCATCGATTTCTTGTACCTTCCACTAGCGTACACCAGATAGAACTCTCCACGGTAGGAAGAGAGTACCCTATTGAACTCCAGGATCGCATCTCTGTCACCGGTAAGAGTGCCATCCAGATCGCAGATAAGAATATACTCCATCGCATACCTCAGAAAATTAAGGATCTATACAATTTCTTTATCTGTTCCACTGTCCTCTCCAAACTAAATCGTCTAGCCGCTCTTTTTCGAGCATTCATTCGCATCTTTTTTAATTTTTGAGAGTTTTTTAGAAGATTCAATATTGATTCAGCCAGAGAATCCGCCTTTCCGGGAACAAAATGGAGTCCAGAGTATCCATGTTTAATCGTGTGCTCGAGACCTCCCACCTTCGATGCAACCACCGGCACACCGCAAGCCATGGCTTCCACTGCAACAAGACCAAAGGTTTCGTACCGTGAGGGAACCACACATACATCTGCCAGCGAGTAATAGTATGGGAGTTCCTCCCGTTCCACAGGTCCCAAAAATTTCACATTGTCTTCAAGTTCCAGCTCCGTAAGCATCTTTTTCAGTTTCTGTTTTTGTCGTTCTTCTTCCTCTGAATGCATCACACCAGAAACATCGCCTCCCGCGACAAGAAGTTTTACCTCACTATCAAATTGTTTTTTAACTTTTTCTAATGCTTTAACGAGTATGGAGAGCCCCTTCGCCTTGGTGATTCTCCCAACAAAGAGAAGAATGTTCTCAAAATCCATTCCTGTCTTTTCAACTGCTTTTTCCTTATTTATTGGTTTAAAAAGGCTTTTGTCCACGCCTGCACGTATTAATTCGATGTTCTCTCCGCTTACATCGTAAAGATCGAGAATGTTCTTTACCTCTTGGGGTGTCGATGCGACTATTGCATTAGCTCTTTTCAGTATTACTTCCTCTTCCAACAGCCGCATATCAGCATACGGGGGCTTTTTCTTGTTCAGCACATCATACTTTATTCTTCCAAGCGAATGACAGTTGTGAACTACAGGAAATTCCAGTGCGTCCCGCAGTTTGAGTGCAACAATACCGGAGTACCAGTAGTGTGAGTGGATTAAGGAGTATCGCTTATCGTGCTCTTTGCTCCATCGTACTACCCCCATAAAAAACTCATTGATGTGTGTATAGAGCTCTTTTTTAGGTACAAACTCAACAGGACCAGCCTCTATTCTCACTACGTTCACATCAGGGGACAGGGGAGTCACAGTGTCTTCAGATTCCTTTTTCTTTCGGGTAAAAATATCAATCATGTACTCGTCGGAGAGGAGTCTAGAAATGTTTTTTATGTAGATAGGTTGGCCACCCTGCTCCTCGGATCCGATCTCTGCTGCAGGATCACCATGAACAGAAACCATGAGAATGTTTTGTTTCTCATCATTCATTGAGTATTTCCTCATATATCACAGTCTATAGTATGAGCAACGCACTTATTTAAACAGGGGGCCTTTCTATGTGCCTTCCTTCTTGATTCTGAATGTGCACGACTCATCTCCCATAGCCTGACATGCGATCTCGGTAATCTCGTGCTCTTTCCCCGTAATCCATCTCATCATGGCAAGCCAGGATCCCTTTGGAGAGTGACATATCGGTATGTCAGTATCCATATCACCACAGTAAAAGCAGTTCTGTATCTCCACATAAAAATATTCACTGTCCTCTGTCATAATATGTGGCACATTGTAGAGATTTTCGGATTCTTTAAGAACTCGTTTCAGGATAAAACGTTCTTTCTGTTCCTGTGTCATAAGTTTTGTTACCGGCCCAACAAGACCAAACAAACGCGGCTTATTCTCTAAAGCGTAGGTAAATGTCAGCTCCCCCCACCGCAAAAGAAGAGGTCGTGCAGCTTTCTCCCCAAACACACGATGTACCGCACGAAATGCACGTTTAAATTCGTCCATGGCAATGGAGGGGGAATCATTATCCTCCGGGGGATTATCAATATATCGTTCCAGTCCTGCCTGCCGCAACAGTAGCTTTAATCCATTTTCTCCCATCTGCTCCCGTACACTGTCAAAAATAATACACGCAAGAGAGGAGGGTATCTGATGTTCCGTCATGTGCAACCTTCAGGAGAAGGATATAAAAATATTCTTTTATACGAATCAAGCAGATACGCTATTTCTGAAATCCCTCTGACACGCCATACTTGATCTCCAGTCCACGATAGATCGGAGCTGCGAGAAGGAAGATGCCACCAGAGAGAAGTACAAGCGCGACGGACTCGTTCATGAGAGAAAGGAGGGTGAGTGTAATGAGCACAGGGAGTGTCGTAGCAAGATACTTCATCAATATCACACCGTTGAAAAGGTACGTGTTGGGGTGAAGGCCGCAGAGATAGGCAGTAACCAGCGCAACGTAGAGAGTGACGGCAACCATGGCAAAAAGCGAGATAGGCACGGCTGTGAAATCGTTGAGTGTATAGCCGAGGAAGAGAAGATAGCCTGTTCCAACAGAGAAGGAAACAACTGCTAACAGTGCAAGTTTTCGTTTGATTACTGCAGACACGGTAATGGGGAGTGTATGGAGGTGTGCAGGTGTATCGATGTTGTTGAGCCAGCTGTAAACCAGTGTACTCAGGTATCCGATGAAAACAGCGTAGAAGGGGAGTGGAAGCGTAAACTGGATCTGAAGAAGTTTTCCGGAGAAGTGGAAAATACTGTAGAGGAAAAGAAGTGGAAAGAGGTATGCTGTAAGGAGTATGCGCCACGTCCCACTCCTCCGCACCTCAACGATCTCCTTCGCAAGAAGGGTATCGATACGGGAGAATAAGGTAGAAGGCGAAAAGTTGTGCATTCTATATCGTTCTATGGGTATAGAAATGTAGAGAGAAATCGCAGAAAACACGAAAAACAGTATGACCGAACTCAGTGCATGGAAAAGATCTCGTTGGAAGAAAAAGGCGAGTGGTGGGAGCGTCTCGTAGGAACCGGTAGTACCCCAATACCCAAGGAGAACGAGCGGCGGAAGAACGCTCCATCGGTTTCGTACGTAGAGAGAAGAAAGGAAAAAGCTCGTTGAGATACCGAGGAGAAAAGCGAGTGTAAGTGAAATAAGGAGGGTAAGAAAAAGGGAGGAGGAGATACTGAACGAGAAAAACAATCCAGAAAAAATGGGAAGTAGAGTGAGCACCATGTAATATATGATATCTTTTAGGTAGAACAATGAGAACAGCCGTGTGAAAGAAATAGGAAGAATATCGTAGGTTTGAATAAGCAACCGTGCCTCGCCAAACCATGTTTCCACTACTGCCTCCGCAAAAAATCCAAATCCTCCAACAAATATCCCATAGAGTATTAGAAGAAGATGTACCATACTATAGAACTGGTGCATATCGAAAGATTGCTCCATAATAGGTATTAGTCTCCCCATAAAAACCCCAGCTCCGAAAAGAACAATCGGAAAGAGAATAAGCGCTTTTGAACTGAAATAGGCAGTCATCATCCGCCATTCTTCCTTTATTTGAAGGTTCAACAGTCGTTTAATCATTAGATTCCACCAGTGAAATAAAGGCCTCTTCGAGTGATTCTCGTTCTTCCAAGAACTCATGGAGTGTTCCTCTCTGGAGAAGTGATCCGTGATGAATGATTGCTGCGGAGGAACAGAGTTTTTCTGCGATCTCGAGAATATGTGTGGAAAGAAAGATCGTGCCTCCGTCCCCCACATACTCTTTCAGAAATGTTTTCATTGTACGCTGCATGAGCGGATCGATATCATTGAACGGCTCATCGAGAAAGACAAGCCGAGGTTCGTGAATAAATGCAGCCGCAAAGGAAAGTTTCTGTTTCATCCCTTTGCTGAGATCCCTACAGAGATCGTCCTTCTTATCGGTGAGGTTGAGAAAGTCCAGCCAAAAGGAAATACGCTCCGTATCCACACCCCGTACCCTACATACGAACTCAAGGTACTCGTATGATGTAAGAAAGCTAGGGAGAGATGTTATTTCCGGAACAATGCCCACAGACTCTTTTATTTTTCGTGGATGCTGTATATCCATGCCCAGCACCTCTGCACTCCCCTTGTCTGGAGAGAGCTGTCCGGTGAGAATCTTGATTGTCGTCGTTTTCCCCGCACCGTTCACCCCTAAAAAACCAAAGAACTCCCCTTTTTCTACCTCGAAGCTGAGTTCCTTCAGCGCGTGGACTGGACCGTAAGATTTGTCAAGATCTGTCGCCTGTATCACGGGCATGATACGTATAAGGGTGGAAGGTTATAAAGATTTTTCTGGAAGGAAGAGTCGGGGAAAAACAAAAGGGCGTCTAGTATCGCAGATCCTTAAAAATACATAACTAATATATTTTAATAAAATTTTAGTAAGTTTTATAGTTTTCTCTGCATAATAAAAAGATGCATCATTAGTCGCGAGAAAGGGAATAAAAGCGTAGTATCATGCTCTTTTAACCATAACTTTTATAAAGGGAAGGAAGTTTGCCTAACTCAATATGAATAATAAAACAATGGAGCTGACGAATGCAGGGGTAAAGATCACCGATGACTGGAAGGAAATCTGTGAATTTTGTCGGAAAATAGAAAAAATGATAAATGCATCGATAAACAACAATGGGTGCGTCGATAACTTCAGCAGATGGAGACCGAGAAAAGATGAAGAAGAAAATGAAATAATCAAGAAAACAGCTGAAGAAGCGAGTATCGGCCCAAAAAAAGTAGAAAAAGAGTACAAAGGAACTAAAAAAGAGTTAAAAGAAGCTTCTAGAAGTATTGTCAATTCAGCAAAGTGTATAAACGATGGTAAAACTCCTTTTAACGATCTAAAGGGGGCTTCAATGAATGTTGGGAGGATAATGAGTACTAAATCACTGAGGGTGATAAGAAAGATGGAAAAAATCATTTATGAGAAATTTATGCTAAAATTCAATCCATATTATTTTGATACGGAAGAATTTTCAGTGAATTTAGAGAAGAAAAAGGGAGAAAGCTACACGTTAACTATGAACATCTCAAATGAAAGAATGAGGAAGAAGATAAAAGAAAAATTGAAGGAAGATGCCTGATGATCGATTTAATTGCAGTGTTAGCCATTATAACTGCTATTTTTATGAGTATTTCAATTGGTGCTTCTGCAGCGCCTCCGGCCTTCGGTCCAGTCACATCATCTAGATCCTCAGGGGTATTACGGTCTGCTTTGCTGGCCGGACTAGCCGCTGCACTAGGAGCAATCCTGCAGGGCAGCAACGTAACAACTACAATTAGTTCAGGTATTGTCTATGGAGGTATATCTACGCTTCAAGCTTTTGCTATTTTATTAGTATCATCTATATTAGTTATCGCAAGTGTAATTACAAAGTATCCCATGCCAACTGCGTTTACTATAGTGGGAGCAGTGATAGGTAGTGCGCTTAGCTTTGGAAATTCGATACAAGTTTTGTCAGTTCGAACAATAGTACTTTATTGGATATTGATCCCCTTTTTAGCCCTGGGAATCAGCTATATTTTTTCAAAGAGTCTAAGGTATTTTCTCGATAAAGAAAAAACAAAAACCCCGATAAAATATCTTACCTTGATGATGGGACTTTTCGTAGCATATACCTCTGGTGCTAACTCTGTGGGCCTCGCAGTAGGTCCTCTTCAATCACTTGACAGTCCCATGATTATTCTTCTGGTTATGGGTGGGGCTTCAATTCTCGTTGGTGCCTTAGTCTTTTCTCCTAAAATTATTGATGCAGTATCCTTTGAATATTCAAATATAGGTCCTCGAAGATCGGTAGCAGCCCTTGGAACGGCGGCGATTTTGGCACAGATTGGGATCTTCTTCGGTATACCAATATCCTTCAATGAAGCGATAATCATGTCAATTATTGGTAGTGGACTGGTAATCGGTAAAAAAAATATAGGGAAAAGGAAACTGATCTTTACTGGAGGGGCATGGATATCAGCATTTTTCATTTCAATTGCGGTCACTTATACTCTAGGAGAGATCCTCCAGTGCGTACAGCTTCCTTAAGGAGAATCTTAAAACAGCGAGAAAACCTTTTTATACGAGCCACAGTATGAGAAAGTGATCACCATGAAGCTCAAGGAGTATTCAACCATAAAAGAGATCTCGGGACCGTTGATGGTCGTTGAAAAGGTGGAAAACGTGGGATACGGAGAGGTAGTCGAGATCGTCGTCTCCGACGGTGAGACGCGACTTGGCCAGGTCCTGGAGACCTCCACTGATACAGCTGTCATACAGGTATTTGAAGGGACGACAGGCCTTGACACAGATAGTACGCGTGTAAGATTCACTGGAGAACCGATAAAGCTCCCTGTGTCTGAAGATATGCTTGGAAGAGTATTCACAGGAACAGGAAAGCCGATTGAAGGTCCTGAGATAATCCCTGAAGAGGAACGAGATATCAACGGGGCACCTATTAACCCCTACGCCCGGGAATATCCACGAGATTTTATCCAGACCGGAATCTCCACTATCGATGGAATGAACACCCTTGTCCGGGGACAGAAACTCCCTATCTTCTCGGGATCTGGACTTCCTCATAATGAAGTCGCTGCACAGATAGCCCGACAGGCAAAGGTACTCGGTCAGGAGGAGGAATTCAGTGTAATATTCGCGGCAATGGGTATTACCTTTGAAGAGGCGAATTTCTTCACCGATAACTTCGAAAAAACAGGGGCACTGGAACGTGTAATAATGTTCCTGAATCTAGCCGATGATCCCACTATCGAGCGGTTCATCACTCCGCGAACCGCTCTGACCTGTGCGGAGTATCTCGCATTTGAAAAGGATATGCATGTACTCGTCATTCTCACCGATATGACCAACTACTGTGAGGCCTTACGGGAGATCTCTGCAGCACGAGAGGAGATACCTGCACGACGAGGATATCCTGGGTACATGTACACCGACCTAGCGTCTATTTATGAGCGTGCCGGGAGGATCAAGGGAAAGAAAGGGAGTATCACGCAGATGCCGATACTCACCATGCCTGATGACGACATCAACCATCCCATTCCCGATCTTACCGGATATATCACAGAAGGGCAGACAATTCTCTCTCGAGACCTCCATAGAAAGGGAATTTACCCTCCTATTGAGGTATCACTCTCACTCTCTCGATTGATGCAGAAAGGAATTGGTGAAGGGAGAACAAGAGAGGACCACTCCGATCTTGCGTCACAGCTTTTTGCCGCTTATGCCGAAGGGAAGGAGCTACGAGATCTCGTTGCCGTGGTGGGGGAAGAAGCCCTAAGTAAATCTGATAAGAAATACCTCGAATTTGCAGATAAGTTTGAAGAGAACTTTGTGAATCAAGGGAAAGAAGAAGATAGAACAATCGAAGAGACCCTGGAGCTTGGCTGGAACCTGCTCTCGGAGTTCCCCGAGTCAAATCTGAAAAGAATTGATCCTGAGCATATTGATAAGTACTATAAAGGTGAAACGCATTGAAAGAGGTAAAACCGACACGTTCAGCCCTTTTAAAACTGAATAGGAGAATTTCATTAGCGGAAAGAGGACATAGGATCCTCAAAGAAAAAAGAGAAGTGCTCGTGATGGAGTTCTTCAGTATTTACGAGGATCAAAAGTATTTACGGAGAGAGGTAAACAGGGAACTCAACGATGCCTTCACCCTCTACATGAAACTAAAAATGGTAGATAGAAATGTAGAAGATCTAGCATCGGTACTTCCTGATACCCAAGAACCGAAAATCGAGGTAAAGGAGAAAAATATTATGGGGGTGACCGTTCCGCTGATCAATCTGAAAGGAATGAATGAAGATCTCACCGAACGGGGCTACAACCTCTATACCTCCTCCACGCTTTTAGATGAAACCTACGATGCATTTAAGGACATATTAGAGAAAATAGTGAGACTTGGAGAAATAGAGAAGTCGGTAAAACTCTTGGCGAAAGAAATTGAAAAGACAAATAGGAGGGTAAATGCGCTGGAGTATGTAATACTCCCTAAACTAAAGCGGCAAAAAAAGTTTATCCAGTTTCAGTTAGAAGAGAGGGAGAGGGAGGACTTTTTCAGGAGAAAAAGAGTAAAAAGCTTACTGGAAGAGAAGGGATAAATTTATTAATACATTATTCAATAGTAAGGGCTGGTGTAGAATATGTATGTAGCTGGAATCTCCTCAGACTCGATAATCGAAAAACTGCCGTACGAAAGAATAGGGATAGAGTATCAAGAGTTTCCTGATGGAGAGATGTATATCAGATTTGAAGAAAAAATCAAGCAGATCGAAGAGATCCTTATCGTTCAATCTCTCTACTCGCCACAGGATAAACATTTAATGCAACTTTTCTTTATGCTTGATGCCTGTAGAGAACTTGGGGTGGATATTCATCTGTTCGTGCCGTACCTCGCCTACGCACGTCAAGACAAACGGTTCAAAGAGTATGAGTGCGTATCCTCAAAAACAATCCTGCGAATTATCAACTCATTTAAGTTAAAAAGTTTTTATACTGTCAACGTTCACGAAGAAAAACTGCTGAGACACATCAAGACAGAGGCAAAAAACGTAACAGCCACCTCAGTCATTGGAAGACACCTTAAAAAAGAGGATTTGAGAGAACCTGTGATTATTTCACCGGATAAGGGAGCTATAGACATTGCAGAGAGAGTGGCAGAAATTCTGGGCTATGAGTATGACTATCTCGAGAAAAAGAGAATTTCTGGAGAAGAGGTAGAGACAAAACCAAAAAACATCGACACAACGGGAAGAGATGTAGTGATAGTCGACGATATGATATCAACCGGAGGGACGATGATAAAGGCGTGTGAAATTCTGAAGAAAGAAGGTACACGAAAGGTACTGGCCGCTGCCACCCATCTCCTGATGGTAGGTAACGCAGAAGAGAAGTTCGAAGAAGCAGGAATAGACAAGATCATTGGGACTGATACAATCCCGCATAAGTACGCAACGATTAGTGTCGCTCCTCTCATCAAGGAAGAATTGAGAGTTATACTGTAGATGAAAGAAAAACTAGTACCATTAAAGGATCAACGGTTTCAATGTCAGGTATGTGGGGAGTGCTGTAAGAACAGATGGGTACCATTAACATTGAGAGATATTCTTCAAATCAATGAAAAAACACCGGCAGAAGACGTGCTCCTTATCTGGAATAATAAAAAGCTTGTAATCGATCGGCGGGAGTGGGATAACGGATGTGTGTTCCTCCACGATACTAAATGTAAAATTCATAAGATAAAACCCCTTTTATGTAGATTGTACCCAATCGCATTCTCAGAAATCCCTATTCTAGAGAAAAATGTACCTTACTATCTAAAAAATGGGAAAGAAGTATATCTTTATGTAGATGAAAGCTGTAAGGGGATAGGAAAAGGGAAGAAGTTCAATCATAAAAAGATACTAGATCTCTGCGAGAAGATCCTCCGAGCACGGGAAGCCACGACGTTCGAGAAGGTGGTAGAGCTGATATAACCGTAATTGATTTATAGCACACCGTGATCTCTCCTTTGTGGAATGCTCCCAAGAAGAAACACGGAAGATACTATCTATTGTTCATGGGTTGTTTCATTAAGGCAGGGAGTAAAAGGAATAGATACTCTCACAGGATTATAAGAGGCGTAGGTCACCGGTGTATCGATCGATCTCCTCATCCTCCCACGGTCCAATTCCCACACACGTTACAGTTTCTGGTGGAACCTGCGTCAGTCCTGCATCCTTCACAAGTGCTGCTGGAATTTTGCTTTTTACCTGTTCATAAAGATGTAAAAGTTCCTCCTCTGTTTCTATTTCGAGGACAACCTTTTTCTGTCCCTCCCACTCCCATTTTTTATACACATCGGGATGCCGCTTCCTGCATTTTTCTGCGGACTGCAACGATGCATGGGCTGCTTGGGCTGCTGTTTTTCCCTTGCCAAGTGTTAAATCCATTCTGATAACGATAACCTGTTTCATTTTCTCACGTCCACAAGGATCAGGTCGTCGGAATGTTCGAGGAGTACAGTGAGCGTTGATCCTCGAGAATTGAAGAGATCGATTCCATGGTCCTGAAGGTCCTTTACAGTGTCAGCATACACAGATATTTTGTGTCCCTCCATATATAAATAGAGGTGCCCTCGCACATCTTCTACCTTTTTTACCGTTCCCTTCGCCCAGAAAGTACCTTGTGGTAGTTCTTCAGCAAGATCGTAGCGGTGGATCTTATTGGAGATCACCGTAGCCTCCCCTCGAAGCATGTATGTCCCACGGAACTCTTCATAAATGCCAGAAACTTCAACAGTGTACCCATAATATACCGGAGTCTCCACGAAGGCAGTGACCTTTCCCGTAGCATCTTCAAGAGTAATCAAGTGCCCGTCATAGTAATACCTCCTTGACACCACCCCTCCTTTGACTGTGTAGACGTTATGGGGTATGAAATTGGATATTTTCTCTATCGATTTTCCTGTGTTCTGACAGTAGAGGCAGAGGAATTCTTCATCTGCTAATCCGTAGCATTTGAGGTTATCTCCAAATTCTGGAGTAATGTTTTCTGGGAGAACAAGTCTTGTATCACCAATATAAAATTGATCATCGTCTTTTCTTACTTTTCCTTCAATGAACGCAGACTGAAGAGGAAATATATCTCTTATAATTAAATTTTTATCCTTTAATTCTCCAAGAACTCCGCCAAACCCGGTAAATGAGAAGGAACGATCAAACTGAAACCTTCCATTAACTGTACTCACAGTATGGTTTTCTACGTAGCATGGAAAAAACGAAATGCCACGAACATAATGCTCAAGATCCTCAGGGTACAGTTGGTACTTAGGAAAACCTCGATCTACATACTTTTTCGGTGTGTTTTCTAAGGTTCCTCTCACAACCACATAATCTCCTCTTTCTATCTCGTCCACCGAAAATACTTCCACACCATGTACCACAAAGAACTTCTCGTACGTGTGAGAAACAACACCCTGAAGTACAACATACTCACCCACATGTTCCTCAGGATGGGAGGAGACTATCTCCGGTTCCATTGTAACAGAGAGTATTAAAAGGGATATCAGACCAATTGCAGATGCTGTCAGCGCCACCCACACCAATTGCTTATTTTCCATGTGTACTTATATTTTTATGTAATTTAAAAAATTAATGGTGTTTCTTAAGAATGAGAAAGAATTTTTAAAGAGAGAGATCCTATAGGAAGTATGAGAAATGCTGTGATACTCACGATCTGTATTGCTGCACTCATTGTTGTTGGGTTACTTTTCTTTCCAGAAACCCCGGAAACAACGACGAACAGCACAAAAACTGAACCTCCACAAGAAACTAAGGTGCAACTTGAGGGGAAGAGAATCGAATGTGAGTTAAAGGACTACACAGATGATGGGAGAATTGGAGTAACAACACATTATACCTTCACAGAAACAAACTCAACAGGAATGAACGTATTCTTCAAGAACATCTCAGATATTACCCGGCCGATAACCTTAACTGATGTATTTATAGAAGATAGAGGGGGAAATGTGCTCGCTCTCAAAAAGTATGAAATCATCTGGCGAACTTCATCCCAGATCCCTGATGAACCGTCCTCTCTCGGTCCTGGAGAGGGTGTGAGAGTGAATTACTATTTTGAGAAATCTGAGAAACTTCTCAATTATTTCTTCTTTCGGAATATTTACTACGATACATACGAGTATACCGTCTGGAAAGTAAAAATAGTATATTGAATAACACATAAGAAACGGGCCGTGAGGGATTCGAACCCCCGGCTAGCAGGTTAAGAGCCTGCTGCTCTACCAGACTGAGCTAACGGCCCTGTCTACTTATAGGGAATAGTCACTTTTTAAGTCTTTCTTTTAATATTTTCTCTATAACACTTCTGAAGATGATGAAGACCCACCCCAGTATTTCTACTGGAACTATTGATAATTTCCTATGAGTTTAAATAATAATAAATGATAATAGACCTCAAAGCTTCTCTTATTACAGGTATATATGATTTACCATAGAGAGAAACGGACCGAGAATCGTCGAATTTCTTCACAACCGCTAAAAATAAACTTTCTCCAGTGGAAACAGAGGGGTCGGGTAAAACCTTTTATAGGCCCAGTCTTACACACATAGAGATGAAGCAACATAGTCTTGAAGAACTGTTTGATCGGTGTATCAATAAGAAATCAGTCATCAAAAATAAAGATAAACTACGGCATACGTACATGCCAGAAGTACTTCCTCACCGGGACGATCAGGTAGAGGATCTGGTGTTACCACTCATGTCGACGTTCAGGGGAGAAACACCTTCAAACGTACTTGTTTATGGAAAAACGGGTACAGGAAAAACTGCTGTAGTAAAGTACGTTGGTAAAGCACTCGTAGAGAAAATAGGAGGAAAATTCTATTCAAGTTCTTATACTAATGGAAGAAAACCGAACTTTGAAAAGAACAATAATGGAAATATCCCAGTATACTGTATCTACGTGAACTGTGAAGTTGTTGACACCCAGTACCGGATGCTCGCAAAGCTTTGTGAGTACCTCGGTGAATCCGTTCCGCTTACAGGATGGCCCACAGATAAAGTATATGATACATTTTTTAACGCGCTGGATAGTTCAGAACGTCTTGTCGTCGTTGTACTTGATGAGATCGATAGGCTCCTCAAAAAATCCAGTGAAGATATACTGTACAATCTGACGAGAATGAATACAGATCTTCATAATGCAAAGATAAGTGTTATCGGTATCTCTAACGATTTAAACTTTATAGAATTCCTTGATCCTCGAATAAGAAGTTCTTTGGGTGAGGAGGAGTTGATATTTCCACCTTACGATGCTGTGCAGCTTGTAGATATTCTCAAACAGAGAATATCCGAGGCTTTTTATCCCGAGACTGTGGGATCCGGCGTTGTTGAGTTATGTGCTGCCCTCGCCGCGCAGGAACACGGGGATGCGAGGAGGGCACTCGATCTCCTGCGAACTTCGGCGGAACTCACAGAGCGTGAAAATGCGAAAAGGGTAGAGGAGCGACATGTGAAAGAAGCGAAAGTGAAAATTGAGAGTGACAGAGTAATTGAGGTGATACGGACACTCCCTACACAGAGTAAATTAGTGCTTTATGCGGTAGTACTCCTAGAGCAGTACAACACCTCAACTATTATTACAGGCGATGTGTACTCAGTATACAAAGATTTATGTAGAATTTCAGGTCAGGATATACTGACACAGCGGAGGGTATCCGATCTCGTCTCGGAGCTGGACATGCTCGGAATTATCAATGCACAGATTGTGAATAAGGGAAGATATGGAAGAACAAAAGAAATAAAACTGGGTGCACCTGTGAATCAAATAAAAACAGAGCTTGAAGAGGATTACAAAGTTGAAAGAGTGTCTTCGTACGTTCCCTCGGTTCAGCATAAACTTGGGTAATGAAATGGAAGCGGAAGCACAGAGAAGGAAAGCTGTAACTGTACCAGAGGAGAATATAGTTTCACTGTTCTATACTAATGGTATTGTGTTAGCAGAGGATGCATATGAGTATATTCATGAAGAGGGCATTGATACAGAAACGTTAAAGAAGTATATTGATTATCTAAAGAAGGAAGACATAACGATAGCGGAAAAATCAACACTCCTAGATCTATTTTTACCGCAAATGGAAGAAAAGGATTTCACGTTTAAAAAAGAAGAAAAAATGCTTGATAAACTAACAAAAAAAGATATAGAGGAGTCTGCGAAAACAAGCAGAGACATTCCAGCAAAGGACGCGGATGCCGATTTTCGCATATTAAAAGAGATGAAGACAGATAGTGAGGGAACATTTGAGGATTTCTTGGAAACCTTCAAGGATCGATACGAAAAGATTTCTAAAATTTTTAAGGAAAGAGCCACATTACGGGATTTCCAACATATCAACACGATTAAGGAAGGAGACAATGTCAAGGTCGTTGGGATGGTCCGGGAGAAATTTCGTGCGCGTACGAAAAATACGATACTTACAATAGAGGATCCTTCAGGTGTCACGAAGGTCTTTATCTCAAAAAAATCTAATATCAACACACATCTCATCTTTGAGGATGAGGTACTCTACGTGGAGGGAAAGTGCGGTGGAGATATCATCTTTGCGAGGAACATTGAATTTCCTGATGTGCCCACTGGTCGGGAAGTGAGTAGAAGTAATATTGAGCTCTATTCAGTGTTAATATCCGATATACATGTGGGAAGCAAAAATTTCTTGGAAAAGGAGTTTTTACGGTTTCTAAAATGGCTCAATTTAAAAACTGGAAACGAAAAACAGCAGCATACTGCATCTAAAGTAAAGTATCTTGTTGTTGCAGGTGATCTCGTGGAGGGAATCGGGGTGTATCCCAACCAACAGAAGGATCTCGAGATCATGAGCATACACAAACAGTATCAAAGATTATATGAATTCCTTTCCCTCGTGCCTGATTATATTCAGATCATCCTTTCCCCCGGGAATCACGATGCCGTGAGATCAGGCGTTCCTCAGCCTCCGCTTACCGAGGAGTTCGCCCCAGAGATATGTGGGATGGACAACGTGTGTATGGTGAGCAACCCAGCATTTTTCTCGATGCATGGAGTGAAAACACTTGTATATCATGGAGACACGATTTTTGATATGGTTGAAACTATGGGAGTACCACAGGACGATGTGGTATCACCGATGATTCAGATGTTTAAAAAAAGGCACTTAGGGCCAATATATGGAAAAAAAACAGGGATTGTCCCCGAAAGGGAGGATTATCTCCTTATAGAGGATGTACCAGACCTTTTCCATACGGGGCACGTCCATGTCTACGGACATGAGATTTACCGGGGCACGACGTTGATAAACTCTGGCACATGGCAGGCACAGACAGAGTATCAGGTACTTCGAAATATGGTCCCTACCCCCTGCAAGGTTCCTATCTTTAACTTAAAGACCCACAAAACAATGATAACAAATTTTAAGTAGTATGCGCAATACTTTTTAAGGTACAAAAGAAAAAGGAAACAATGATGCGATTCCCTGTGGGCGAGAAAAAGGAGCAGTTTAAGACTGGAGAGTTTGACTTAGAATCGTATATATTCTTTTTAATGGAGGATGGATTTACAGGAGTCGTCGAGGTGGAGGGGAAGAATACTCATGGTGAACTTCTTCTTATTGATGGACCACCATTTTGTGCTACGTGGGAGGAAATAGCAGGGAATGAGGCGGTAAAAGAGATCTTGAAAGCAGAAGGCGTGGTACGTGTCTATTTTCTGGAGAAGGAACGGGCTGCCTATACATACCACTGGTACACCGATGTAAAAAAAGCGCCGTTGGTATCGTGGAGACCCACAAAGAAAGAAGCACTGAGGAAGGAAGATGTAGAGAGAATAAAAGTCATGGAAGAACTGGGGATCAGTACTCCGTCGAAGGACGAAATAAAAAAGATACTCCAGAAAGAAGATATGGATTTCTTAGCCAATGATTAAATTTCTTTTCTTAGAGCCTTTACATCGGTCTCAAGTTGCATTTTTTTGCTTTTTAGATCCTTTATTTCAGCTTTTATTTTATTTTTGTGTTCCTCAAGAGCAGTAGTTCTTTTTTCCAAGCTATCTTTCTTCTGTTCTCTCTCCTCCAACGTTTGTGTAATGCTTTCAAGCTTTTTATTTTTTATTTCTGTATTGTACTCCGCTTCTTCTAGCTCTTTCTCCAGTTCTTCTTTTCTTTTTTTCATCGTTTCGACATGACTCTCGAGAGTATCAATCTTTTCTTTTAGTTCTTCAAATACTGCCTCTTTTTCGATTATTTCTTCTCTTCTTTCTTCAATATCTTTATATTCATTTTCTTTTTCGAGAAGCTCCCTTTTCCAGTCTTCTAGAGAGCTCTCTTTTTTGTTAAGTTTTGATTCTCTCTCATTCAGTGTTGCTTCTCTGTCAAGTAACTCTTTTTCATGTTCATTGAGCTTTTTTTCTCTCTCAGCGAGTTCTTCTACTCTCTGCACCAGATTATCTTTCTTTGTTTCAAGTTCTTCTATGTCTTTTTGCAGGCTTTTTTTCTTTTCCTTCAATTGCGGCAGTGTTTCGATTTTTTCATCTAATTTTTGCTTTTTTTCCTCCAATCTCTTTTCTCTTTTTCCTAATTCTTGTTTTTCCTTTATCAGATCATCTCTCTCTGCGAAGATCCTTTCTTCAAGATCCAAGGTTTTACTGTGTGAACTGGCGATCTCTTCAATATTGTCATTTATTTTTTCAATAAGCGAGGATAGAGATGTTTCATGTTCTTCCACGTCCTCCTTCCGCGAGGACAGAAGCTCTTCAAGTTCCTTTATATTTTCTTCTCTACTTTCTAGGGTGTCTCTGTGTCTCTGAAGTTCTTCTAAATAGCCTTCAACAGAATTTTCTATTTTTTCAGCTATTTTTTGATGCTTCTCTACTGTTTTTGCATTTTTAATTGCTTTTTCTACAAGCTCTTTATAGGTAGATACCTGTTCTTTTATATACTCCAACGTTTCTTTATCTTCTTCAGAAAGACCAAAGGGCATTTCGTCACCTTTTCATACTTTTTATTTTTAATAAACAAAACTTTATAAAACTTTCTTTCTAATTATTGGTATGCAGAACATAAAGGTCATCACAGTAGCGTCGGGCAAAGGAGGTACAGGGAAGACAACGACTACTGTCAATTTGGGTATTGCTCTCTCAGAAATTGGTAGAAAAACAATAATTTTGGATGCTGATATTGCTATGGCAAACCTTGCGCTCCTCCTTGGGATGGAGGAGGTGGAGGTGACGCTGCACGATGTCCTTGCTGGAGAGAAGGATATAAAGGAAGCAATGTACCAGGGCCCGAAGGGTGTCACGATCGTCCCCTGCGGGATCTCACTTGCAGGTTTCCAGAAATCGCACCCGGAGAAACTCCAGGAGGTGCTTATGGGACTTTTGGAGGAGGCCGAATTTCTATTAATTGATGCACCTGCAGGATTGGGAAAGGATGGAATTATTCCCATGGCTATTGCAGATGAGATACTGCTGGTACTGAATCCTGAAGTATCCTCTGTGTCCGATGGACTGAAAATAAAACTCATGGCGGAGACCATTGAGACTGCCATTCGTGGGATAGTTCTCAATAGAGTAAGAGAAAACGGGGGGAAAGTAACAAAGGAAAAGGTGGAAAAGGTATTCGATCTCGACGTGGTGGCACAAATCCCAGAAGATCCATCGGTAATAACCTCTGTGGAGGAACGAAGTCCTGTGGTGATCTCAAATCCGAACAGTACAGCTGCAATTGCGTATAAAAAGCTCGCTGCGGATCTCGTGGGCGAAAAATTCGAGTATAAGAGAGAAGGTATCGTACAGCGATTTATCTCTTCTATCTTTGGGAGGTAGGAACATCCGGATATATCCGGCAAAACTTTTAAAGAATTTATAAGAAAGTAGTATCACATATAGGATACTGTAGGTGAAAAAATGGCGACACATCCAATAGATTATCGGTATGGCAGTAATGAAATGAGAGAGGTATTTGAGGAGGAAACGAAGCTCCAGTTCATGTTAGATGTGGAGGCGGCACTTGTCCGTGCCCATGCGAAACTAGGTCATATACCACAGGAGGCGGCGGATGAAATCTCCCGGAAGGCGAGTACTGATTATGTCACAGTGAGAAGGGTAACGGAGATAGAAGACGAAATTAAGCATGATATCATGGCAGTGGTGAAGGCACTTGCAGAACAGTGCGACCATGGGGGGTATGTTCATTTGGGTGCGACCTCTAATGATATCATCGATACTACCACCGCCCTCCAGCTGAAAAAAGCGTTAGTCATTGTATTAAAAGATCTAAAGGAATTAGAGTCGATTCTCGCAGATCTCACTGAAGAGAACATAAGCAGGGTATGTATTGGGAGAACTCATGGCCAGCACTCTATCCCTACCACCTACGGCATGAAGTTCGGGATTTTTCTCGATGAGACGAGGAGAAACATTGAAAGGATTCAAAACGCGAAAACACGCGTTTTCGGGAAAATGGCTGGCGCAGTGGGGACCATGGCATCTTTTAAGGATGGACCAGAGCTTCAGAAAATGGTGGGGGAGGATTTAGAAATACCAATGGCAAGAATATCTAACCAGCTTGTCCAACGTGATACTTACGCAGAAATAATTTCTTCACTGGCGATCCTCGCTTCAACACTCAATAAAATTGCATTGGAGATCAGAAACCTCCAACGAACAGAAATACTGGAAATTGCCGAATCTTTCGGAAAAAAACAGGTGGGATCCTCAACGATGCCTCACAAAAAGAATCCCATCACTTCAGAGAAGATATGTGGTCTCGCACGGATTATCTACGCGAATGTGATGCCTGCGTTACTTAATAATCCCCTATGGCACGAGCGGGATCTCACGAACTCCTCATGTGAGCGGGCAATACTCCCTGAAACATTTATTCTCTTGGACGAAATATTGAAAGGGACAACAAGAGTTCTTAGAAATGTTGTATTTTATCCGGAAAACATTGAGAAAAATCTCAATCTCCTCAAAGGGAGAAACATGGCAGAAGCGGTGATGATCAGACTCGTTGAGAAGGGGTGTGGGAGACAGGAGGCACATGAGCTTCTAAGGACAATCACACATAAAAAAGAAGATTTTAAAGACGCCCTGATGAAAAATGAGACTGTAAAAAAGTATCTTAGCGAAGAAGAGATAGAGAGTGCACTTGATCCAAGGAATTACACGGGATCCGCAGAGGAGATCGTACGAAGATTGCTTGAATGAATGGAGGGAAACTTTCTATCCCATGGATCCAAGTATTTTTTTTGGTGGGTTGAACCCTTGGAGTGATCGGTATTCCGCAAACTCAGTGAGGAGTTCAGTGAATATCTCATATCGGGGTGTGACGACGATGAGGTGTGCCGGGGGATGAATTCTCTTGAGTGATGCGATTACCTTCCCTCCTCTTTCTTTTGTTTTAGCGATAATGTTCACACTCTTAGGATTCTTTATTCCTCCACAGAGATCGGACATTATCTCCTTCACGGTCTCCGAGGGGATGATCTTCGGATCGTAGACCTGTACCTTTCCGTACCGCCCGAGATCTGTCAACGCTGTCAGGGCCTTTTTAATTGAGTCCGTCCGAAAAATAACGAAACACACCATTACAACAATCACGCGAGTGAAACATAAAAATTTTACCCATAAAGATAAAAGGTGGAAAGGAGAGAAGAAGGCATGATAGGAGTTATCGGCGGTTCAGGAGTGTACCGTCTTTTCAACACTGCCGAATCACAGCATGTGAAGACACGTTATGGAGAAGTAGAGCTAAAAATTGCGGAGATAGATGGAGAGGATGTCGCATTTCTGGCACGACACGGAGAAAACCATTCGATACCCCCTCATAAAATAAATTACAGAGCAAATATCCTCGCCTTAAGAAAATTAGGAGTTTCACGAATTCTTGCTACCACAGCAGTAGGATCATTGAACCCAAAGTTCTCCCCTCGAGATTTCGTGGTGCTGACCCAGTTCATTGATTTTACTAAGAAACGAAACTACACGCTTTACGACGATAGAGTCGTTCATGTCGATCTCTCAGAACCGTACTGTCCAGAACTGCGGAATATTGTGAAGGATACAGGAAAAAAGGAAGGAATCACCGTCTACGAAGGAACGTACGTCTGTACAGAGGGCCCACGATTCGAGACTCCAGCAGAAATACAGATGTTCAAAAAGCTGGGCGCAGACGTTGTCTCAATGACCAATGTTCCCGAAGTAATTTTCGCTCGAGAGGCGGAAATTTGTTACTGCACTATCGCCATGGTGACGAACATGGCCGCGGGTATCACGAAGGAAAAGCTCACCCATACCGAGGTAAAGGAAGCCATGGATGAGAATAGAGAGAATGTGAGGACGTTACTTTTAAAAGTCATTGAGAAAATCCCAGAAGAGAGGACATGTCAGTGTGGAAATGCGTTAGAGGGAGCAGTATGAACATCAAAGATATCTCATTAGCGGAGGAGGGCAAAAGAAAAATAGAGTGGGCTTCAACGTTCATGCCGATTCTGAACACCATTAAAAACGAATTTGAAGATAAAAAACCCTTTAAAAATATAAAAATTGGGATGTGTCTCCATCTTGAGGCAAAAACAGCCTTTTTAGCAGAGACATTTTATGCAGGTAGCGCCGACGTACGGATTACCGGGAGCAATCCATTGTCCACACAGGACGATGTTTGTGCAGCATTGGTAAAGAAGGGAGTGGATGTGTACGCATGGCACGGGCTCAACGAGGAGGAGTACTACGAAAACCTTGAGACAGTGATGGCGTTTTCACCGGACATTATCATTGATGATGGTGCGGATATGATTGCGTACGCACATAAAGAAGATGTTCACCCTCAAGGAGGATGTGAGGAGACAACGACGGGCGTAATACGATTAAAGGCATTAGAGAAGGAAGGCAAACTTCAATTTCCTGTGATCAATGTGAACGATGCATACTGCAAACATCTCTTCGATAATAGACATGGTACCGGTCAGTCCACATTGGATGGGATAATGCGAACCACCAATGTCATTCTTGCCGGAAAAAATTTCGTCGTTGCAGGATACGGTTGGGTTGGCAGAGGCATCGCACTGCGGGCGAGAGGAATGGGTGCAGATGTGATCGTGACTGAGGTCGATGAGATAAAAGCTTTGGAGGCGCATATGGATGGGTTCAGAGTCATGTCCATGGCAGAAGCGGCGAAAATTGGTGATATTTTTGTTACTGCCACGGGCTGCCGGGATGTGGTTACCGAGGATCACTTTAACCTCATGAAGGATAACGCCATTCTCTGCAACTCTGGACACTTCAATATAGAAATAGATGTGGAAACCTTGGAAAACTACCCGAAAGAAGAGTCACGGAAAAATATTACTACATACAAATACAAGGGGAAATATCTCCATCTTCTGGGTGAGGGAAGACTTGTTAACCTCGCCTGTGCCGATGGCCATGCCATCGAGATCATGGATATGAGCTTCGGTATTCAGGCACTCTCTGCAGCGTATATTCTCGAGCACGATCTCACACCGAAGGTACACAACGTGCCGAAAAAGATAGATTATCGCGTGGCACGAATAAAACTCGACGCTCTTGGTGTATCTATAGATGAATTAACCGAAATACAGAAAAAATACCTGGCGTCGTGGGAAGAGGGAACTTAAGCTAATAATTTCGTACCAAGAGTTCGTTGATCTCCCCCCTGTTCGATGCATCACAGTTGATATGTCGTTTTGCGGAAACACGTTCAATAGTATAGTCAGCGTAGAGGTCATCGAAAAAATCATCTTCAAGATCTTCGTTTTTCGGATCCGAGTTGCTCAATAGGAGGCACGCGCCTTTTTTATCCATTTTTTTGAAGAATACGGCTAATCTTTCTTGATCTTCATCATTGAAGTCTTCCTTCGCGTAGCTGGTAAAGTTCGAGGTATTACTTATTGGACGGTACGGCGGATCAAGATATACAAAACTTCCTTTTTCTATATACTGCTCAGATTCAGCGAAATCACTGCAGAATACTTTTGTATCCGTGAGTGCTCTATGCACTTCACCGATATTTTCTGCATCACAGATGGTCGGATTTTCATATCTCCCAAAGGGCACATTAAATTCTCCCTTTTTATTCTGTCTGAAGAGCCCATTGTAACATGTTTTATTAAGGAAAATAAGGAATTTTGCTCTTTTTATCCATGCGTTACTGTAGATTTGGTAGTCAAAATCGTTCATTTGTTCATTGTATTTATCTCTCATTTTATAGTAGAAGATTTCCCTTTTTTCTTCCGATTTATTTATATAATCCTCTTCAATTTCTTTTAATCCTTTTATTAGTTTCTTTGGATTATTTTTTATGACTTTGTAACCAACAATGAGTTCTCTGTTTATATCGAATAGAAAGGAGTGTTTCACAGTAAAGTTACTTTTTAAATAGAAGAACATTGCACCCCCACCCACAAAGGGCTCAATGTATTGTTCTATAGTTTTTGTTTTATGGATGGATAGTGGAAGTCTTTGGACAAGTTCATTTAGCAACTGTGTTTTTCCTCCAGCCCATTTTACGAATGGTGTTACATCTGATGGCATATTACTTTTCCCAAGTACTTTAGGATATTTAAACCTACTCCAATCTCCCCAGTTCCAGGATAATGAAGGCAAGTACCGCTGCAATGGAAGAGATCACGTACTCCCCAATTCCCACCATGAGTCCTACTGCAGCAACAACCCAGAGGCTCGCTGCCGTGGTCAATCCTTTGACACGTTCTCTTCTGGCAATAATACTGCCTGCACCGATAAATCCAATCCCCGCAACTATCGCCGCCGCGATTCTTGTCATATCTGCCGTGGTCAATGCGTGTTCTGGGGAGGGTATCAGGTAGAAAGAAGAGATGGTGAACAGACATGATCCCATACACACAAGCATATGCGTTCTCACTCCTGCCGGTTTCTTGGTGACTTCTCGTTCGAACCCTACTATCCCCCCAAGCAATATAGAGAGCAGGATTCTTCCTAAGTAAATGGGACTCATGGGATCGATAATACTCATACTATATATAAGTAATTCTTTTCTTAAAATCTTTTCCATCAGAGTTACAATAGTATTACCAGAACACCTACTATAATTACTGCTAAAGAACTTAATACAATACGTTTTTTAAACTCTTTTGAACCAAAAAGAAGTGCTATCCCAGTCTTTGTTACTATATTAGAGATAGCCGCGAGAATAATAGCATTAATCGCAGTACCATGAGAAATTTCTTCTTCTGCCAGTGTGGCCATAGAGAGCGTGATGGCGTCGACATCGGCGAGACCGGAGAGTGCGCTAGTGGCGTAGACACCTATATTCCCAAAGTAGGAAGATGCAAGTTTTGATACCATAAGAATAAATGCGAAGAAGGCACCAAATTTTAATGCCGGTGATAATGTGAAGGGATCCTTCAGATCCACATCAATTTTTGAAGGAACTTTCTTGTTCCAGAAGTATAGGGCACATGCTATCCCTGTAAGGCCCATCGCGACCATGGGGGCGATGAGATCGTGAAGAAGCGTACGGTTTACCACGAAGATCTCCACGAGAATCCGTGGAAACATAATCGCATTGGCGATGATGGTGGCGAACACTGCGGGGAAGAGAATTTCAGAGGACTCCTTCGAGCGATTGGACATTGTTGCAGTGACCGCGGTACTGGACACGAGACCGCCGAGAACGCCTGTGAGCTCTATCCCGCTTTTCGCACCGAAAATCTTTATGAGGAAATATCCCACAAATCCGATTCCAGAAACAAAGACGACAAGGAGCCATACTTTGTATGGATTTAGAACATTGAAAGGATCGATCGGTTTATTCGGAAGAAAGGGGAGGATAACAAGCGCGATCAGTGCAAATTTGAAGATATCCATCAGTTCTTCTTCACTGATTTTCTGGATGATCCTGTGAAGGTGTTGTTTGACGGCGAATATAATTCCCACGAAGATAGCGAGGATCACTGTCACTCCTGTTTCCGTGTAGCAGAGGATTCCCAAGAAGAAGGTAATCAGTGATCCAACCTCCGTCGTCATCCCCACGTCCTCTCTTCCGATTATCCAGTAGCCTGCCACGATCAAAAGACCGAAAACGGCAGTTCCTACGATGAGGAGAAAGGTATACTCCTGCGATAGATGGGCGAGAGTGGTACCGAGAAGAGCGATAAGTGAGAAAGTTCGCACACCAGCTACTTTTTCTCCCGAACGTGATTTCGATATCTCCCGTTCTGTACCGAGGAGTGCACCTAGTGCAATGGAAATGAGGAATTTTTGAATGAGTATATGGTCCATGTGATCACTGAGGAAGAGGAAATATAAATATCTTTAGACTTTCATAAAGAATTATTTCTTTTGGATCGTTTCAGGAGGAACGGCCAATGAGAGATCCTTTGAACGATGAATCTCCTCAAAAATTAATTGCGTGAGTTTACTTCGAACCGATCCTCGCTCCTTGATATCTGTAATATAGCGGAGGACGATTGTTACTTGTTCCTCACCCATCGTTGTATACACTGTAGGTTCTACATCTTTCTCAGCGAGGTAGTATTTTGATTTTAGATCTAGAAGTTCTCTTTTCGCTTTTTCACTCATATCTACTGTCTCTTTTTTTGCGATATCGAGTATTTTTGTAATTGCCTTTTCTTTGTTACTCTCATAGGTGAGAGGGATCTCTATTTCGTCCCAGACAAAGCTGTTGTCCTTTGTGTAGTTATCTATCATCTTGGAGAGCACGTATCCGTTGGGGACGATGGTGAGTCCCCCCGTTGCCTGATCCCCTCCTCCTTTTTTCATCTCGAGAAGTGTAGTGTAGAGAATACTGATGTCGATCACATCACCGTACGTTGAATCAACCTCTATTCTATCCCCGATCCTATAGATACCGGTGGAAAAGATGATGATTCCTCCGGCGAAATTTTTAAAAAAGTCCTGTAATGAGATTGCAATACCCGTGGCGACCAGTCCGTATGTCACCAGCAATGTCTGCGTTTCTTCCACCCATATTCGTACTACTGCAAGCAGGACAAAGGCCACGTAGAGAATCGAGATTGTTTTCTTAAACGTGTACTGTGTTTTTGCATCTTCTATTCTCCTACTTACAATCTCTTCAAATACACATTTAAAGATAAAATAGATGATTGTAAGCACAAAAAGTGTACGAAACCCCCTTTTAAGATATATATGAGGATACTGTGAGTTTCCAATCCATAAAATACTTGTGAGCACAACAAACAAGAGCACAATGCCTAGCTTTCTCTTCTCCATCATTTATACCGTTTTTCTTGTAATACTATTTAAAGGCTTTGGCATTTTTGGACAAAATGTTTTTATCACTGACCAGAGAAACGAGACTATGAAGGATATTATGATCGATGAGGAATCGTTGGTGGAACTGGCGAAAGATCTGGTGAGAATAGATTCAACGAACCCTTCACTCGTTGAGGGAGGAGCGGGGGAGGCGGAGATTGCTACGTACCTCGAAAAAAAACTGAAGGAAATAGGACTCAATGTAGAAACTCAAGAGGTGGCTCCTGGGAGAAGAAATGTGATTGGCATTATTCAGGGAACAGGTGATGGGAGAACACTCATGCTCAACGGCCATACTGATACAGTGAGTACAGAAGGAATGGAGATCGATCCCTTTATCCCTGTCTGTGAAAAGGGAAGGCTGTACGGGAGAGGGAGTATCGATATGAAAGCGGCACTGGCAGCAATGATCATGGCGGCGAAGGCAATACGTGATACCAATATTGAACTTCAGGGAGATCTCATTCTTGCATTTGTGGTGGATGAGGAACATAAGAGTATCGGAACAGAGGCGTTGGTAGAGACGTACACCGCCGATGCAGCTATCGTCTGTGAGCCCACCGATCTGACGATTGGAGTTGCACACAAAGGATTTGCGTGGATCAATGTGGAGACCTTCGGAAAGGCGGCCCACGGGAGCAGACCCAATGAAGGTGTCGACGCAATTATGAAGGCTGGAAAATTCCTCACAGAAATAGAGAAAATGGACCAACAGCTCCAGAATGAAAAAAACCATCCTCTTCTCGGTCCGGCTTCAATCCATGCCTCCTTAATTGAAGGAGGGATAGGTCTCAGCAGTTACCCCGATCATTGCAAAATAGTGCTGGAGAGACGGATTTTACCTGGAGAAACACATGAAACCATTATAAATGATATGAAAAATATTATAAAAAAGATTTCAAGTGGCGATGAAAACTTTAACGCTGATTTCGATGTTTTTTTTCATCGTACACCTCTCGAAACCTCTAAAAAGGAACAAATCATAAAATCACTAAAGGGAGTGTACGCTCATACGTTTCATAAGGATCCAAGGTTCACAGGGATGAGTTTCTGGACAGACGCTGGATTGTTAGATGATGCGGGAATTCCGGCAGTGCTCTTTGGATCCAGAGGAAAAGGGCTCCATGCAGCTGTTGAGTATGTAGAAATCGATTCTGTCGTAACACTCGCTGAAATTCTCGCAAAAACAACGATCGATTTCTGCAGTGGTTAAGGAAATAGAGAGCCGAAGGAAAAGTATATTAATGGTGAGAACATATAGTGATATAGGTGAGTAAAGATGAGTACGGTTAAAATAATTGAGCTCGTGGGGAGCTCTGAAGAAAGTTGGGAAGATGCCGTGGAAAATGCACTGAACGATGCCGCAAAAACGGTGAATAACATTGTGGGAATAGATGTTGTGGGTCATAAGGCAGTGGTAGAGAACAACGAGATTGTACGGTATAAGGCTCAGGTAAAGATTGCTTTTAAGGTAAAGAGATAAGATAAAGGAATAAAATACTATCACTCTTTTTTTCTATCTTTTTTGGAACAAGATATAGAGAATCATGAGAAGGTTACTTATTCTTATTAATTTCTGGGAGAGCCCGCATTGGAGATGGAGTAGTGCTACAGCAGCTGGTATGATAGATAAATGAGAAAGAGCAGCGAGACGAGGATCACGATGGTCCGAAGGATCGATCGCCGGGCAGCAGCCTTTCTATACCGCGGTTCAACACCTAGAAGTAAGGTGGCAAACAGACTTCCCGCCATCAATCCAAGAATGTTTTCAAAGGTGAGGAGGAGAGGCTGTGTGGCCTGAGAGAGGTATAACGCGAAGGAAATCCCGGTAACTACGGCTGGAGGAAGAAGTGCAGCGGCAATAGCGATTCCTGCAATGCTCTCTGGGATGTTTCTGGAGATAGCGAAGACAGAGGCGAACCCAAGGAGGATGGCCATGATCATGTAGATGGGATTGGCGTCCATTCTACTCTGAATTTCTGGGGTGAGGGAGAGGTCAATAAAGGAGGAGATTGCTACGGTACTTAAAAAGGAGAACATTATCACCATCGAGACGAGTACGCCTATATTCACGATACCTTTCACGGCGTTTTTTACTTTTCCTACTGCTGTGCTGATGGCGAATGCATAAATCGGACCTAGTAGAGGGGCGAGGAGCATGGCGCCGATGATTATCGCGACACTATTCATAAAAAGGCCCGTTAATGCGATAATACCGGCGACAGAAGTGAGAGCTATCTTGCTGATATCAAGTTCTAAGTGAGGGCGCGTGGAGTCTATAAGTTCTTCAACGGGTGTTTTCTTTCTTCGCTCCTTCTCTTCTTTATCACGGGCGAGGACGGGAGAGACGATAAAATCAGGAGTGTATACCTCGATCATTGTTTCTTTGTACCGGAGGTCGATACATTTCTTGAGATTTTCTATTAACTCATCGAGATCCTCGTCGCGGACGTAAATGATGATTCTCACTAATGAGTTCTCCTCTCTGGTAAAATAGACTTTTTCCTTCAAGAGAGGTGTTATTTTGTCCATATCCTCTTTTTTTGTCGTCGCAACGATTTTTTTCATTAATAATATTAGTGAAAAAAGCGTTTATAAAGGGATCGGTTTTTTTCATGAGTAAAAACGTTTTTATGAAGAACACGAAGTATTATGTATGGAAGGGGACATTACGTACACAGTAGGCATAGAAAAATTTACACAATGCCTTAACCGTATGAAAAAAGAGGGGAAATGGTATTCATGGCGTAATTACTACTTCCCACACTATCAGAATGTTTTTTCCGCAATGCTTCATATATTTTGGAGAAAAAATGTCGATGAAGCGAGGGACATGGTAGAAGCGATGGATTTCGATCGATTTCTGGTTAACGCGAATAAGTTCATAAAGGATAAGGGCATGAACAAAACACGTGAACTGTTAGCCTCTTGTAGGAATAGCTGTGATGCAGATAACGATTTTGATGTGTACTTTCTTATAGGTTTCGGATCAATCGATGGAACATCGCTCCCGTTGGAAGAAGGCCCGGTCCTGTACTTTGGACTTGAAATGTACCGTTCTCTAGAGCAGTTGGAGTATTTCGTACCCCATGAGTACAACCATCTTGTGCGGATGACTGCGCTTCCAGAGGTGTTTGAGGAAATCACCACAGTGAAATGCAAACAGCTCACAATAATGGAAGGACTTGGCACGCTTTTCCCGCTGTTACTTAAAGGTAAGGAGATAACACCTCTTTCTGTTGTAGAAGCAGGCATGATGCCGAAAGACGTGGGAGAGTACTGTTATAAGAATGAGAAGGAATATATGAAAAAGTGGGTCAGGTATGGGAGGATCCTGTGACACCAGTGTTAATGAAATAATATTTTTCTGGTACTCCAACGGGGTGGATCAACAACACCCCTGCAAAAATGGCGTACTATGTGGGATCACGACTTATCGAACGTCTTATTGGCGAAGGTAATGATATATGCACACTCACGAAGATGCCAAGTACTGAAATATTAAAAAAAGTAGATATTTCTCTTCCAATGGGTAGATAGATCAGATCCGAGAGTCCAGAAAATTATTTATATCTTCATGAGAGATATTTTATAGATGTATAATAAAATCTTAATTGCCACAGATGGATCAAAACACTCGGAAAAGGCGGTGGATCATGGGCTCACGCTGGCCAAAGAACTAGGAGCTACGGTCACTGCACTGTATGTGACGGAGGTAGAGGTGTTGTACACCCCACCAATGAGCACCGTTCCTCCATCGGTTACGGAAGAGCAAATAGAGGATCATAAAGAAGCTGGGGAGGAGATCGTGAAACAGGTCGTAGAACAAGGGAAGGAAATAGGAGTAGAGGTGGTACCGAAAGTAGTGGTAGGACACCCCACCAACAAAATACTCGAGGAGGCCAAAAAACACGATCTTATCGTGATGGGGACCCTCGGCAGAAGTGGGATTGTATCACTTCTTCTGGGAAGCGTGACCGAGAAGGTAGTACGACACGCACCTGTTCCTGTGCTTGTCGTCGACATGGAGGAAGAAGACTAATACCGTCACAATATTAAAAACGCCGAAAAATTGACGTGAAGTGGGAGCTTTTTTTATCACAGGCAACGGGAGTAGGAGGAACGTATAGTATATTTATTCAGTGAAATTAGAACTACTGTTCAATAATAATCAAAACATTTATAAAAGAAAGGTAGAAGGATAGTCCATGGATGCGAGCCGCTCAAATGAAATGATCAACAAGACTCTACGTACCTATGATAATGACATCGCTTTCATTTTGAACACTCTTGGCAACACCAAAAGACTCCAGATACTCACTTCGCTTCTGAAAAGACCTAGAACCTTCAGTGAACTACAAGAGGCCACAGAACTGGGCAAGACTGCACTGGCACACCATCTTGGACTTCTCGTGAAGGCAGATGTTTTGAACCATGTGAAGAGAGGACACTATAAACTGAGTCGTGACGGGAGAGAACTTCTGAAGGTTATTGGAGTGGCATATGCCGAATCTAAGAGAAGGAAAGAACGAGAATCAGCGAAAAGAGCGAAATACATCCAAAAAATTCACAGCAAGGAGGGAAAAGACATGAAAGAATTTACTGTTAAAATTGTGGAACTTCCTCCTATGCGTGTTGCCAGTGTTCAAGCTATCAGTGAGTCACCTGAACATGACGCATGGGAAAAGATGCGTGCGTGGGCTGAGCCAAGGGGATTGTTGGAGGACTTGAAGGATCATCCTGTCTTCGGTTTTAATAACCCAGATCCGTCACCTAACAAAAAAGAGTACGGATACGAGTTCTGGATACGTGTTGATGCCGAAATGAAAAGCGATGAAGTAACGATCAAAGATTTTGGCGGAGGTCTCTACGCTGTTACTACATGTAATTTGAAAGAAGAACTGCAATCAGAGTTTTTCAAGGAAAAAGGATATCTCGAGTCATGGAAAAGGCTTGTTGACTGGGTTGAATCCAGTAAATATACAATGGGCAGCCATCAGTGTTTAGAGAAAGCACATGATCCAGAGGCTTCCGAAGAAGAATTGATTTTGGATCTTTACTGTCCTATTAGGGGATCATAAGTAAGACAGTGGGCCCGCTGAGATTTGAACTCAGGACCTCCGCCTTGTAAGGGCGACGTCATAACCAACTAGACCACGGGCCCCTCTATAGTATCTCCTCGTATCTTTCCTTAAAAACACTTTCGATACGTAACCTTTTATACCTCTAAAAAGAGATCACTTTGGTGAAATCAATGGTCACTGTATCAGTAATCAAGGCAGATGTAGGCGGTGCACCCGGACACTCCA
>CAZQQT010000001.1:0-303744 GCA_964595645.1 uncultured Thermococci archaeon | reverse complement strand
AAAGGTTTTGGTGAGTATGGTAGAATATTTGCAGATTTGGTAGTGAAAATGCCTGGAATGATGTAATATTGTTAGTGTGGTTTGAACGTACCCTCTCTATCGAGGTCAACTACTCCACAAGAACAGTACATTTTTTAAGATGTGAGGAGAGTAGACAGTATGATAACACAGGAAGAAGCACAGGAAACAGTAGAGGGCTACGATCTGAACGATATCACCATCGGTGTGCTCGGCGGACACTCAGCCTTGGACGTCTGCCGCGGCGCGAAAATGTACGGGTTCAACACCCTCGCAGTCTGTCAGCGGGGCAGAGAAAAAACGTACACCAACTACTACAGGACACGTGAGAAGGGGGGATGTATCGACGACACTATCGTACTGGATAAGTTCAAAGATGTTGTCACGGTACAGGAAGAACTCCGAGATAGAAACACGATATTCATCCACAACCGATACTTCTGGGTCTACTGTGATTTCAATGAAATTGAAAATGATTTCAGAGTCCCTATCTTCGGTACAAGGACGATGTTAAAACTCGAAGAACGTGATGTACCGAAAAATCAGTACTACCTTCTAAAAAAAGCAGGAATACGGATGCCCAAGATATTCGAGTCTCCTGAAGATATCGACAGACTCGTGATTGTCAAGGCGAGCGAGGCTATACGGGGATACGAACGGGCGTTTTTCTACGCAGCGTCCTATGAAGACTACCAAGAAAAAGCGGAGGAACTCTTGGAGAAGGGTATGATCACGGAAGAGAACCTCGACGACGCAGTGATCGAGGAGTACGTCGTTGGCGCTCCGGTGAACTACAACTACTTCTACTCCGTAATCGACGATGAACTCGAGATAATGGGAACGGATACCCGAAGACAGACGAACCTCGATGGTATTCTGCGGCTACCTGCGACTGAGCAGCTGGAAATCCTCAAATATATCGATGTAAAACTCGTAGAGACGGGCCACTACGCAGTAACCACTAAAGAGTCAATCATCGAGAAGATATTCACGCTCGGAGAGAAGTTCGTGGAGACTACAAAAGAAGAGCATCCGCCAGGAATTATCGGTCCCTTCGCGCTTCAGGGCGCGGTGGCCGCGTATAAGGGACGGGAAGAATCCGTGATCTTCGATGTGTCAATGAGGATCCCGGGAAGCCCGGGCACACGGTTCACCCCCCACACCGGCTACATGTACGGCGAGTCCATAAGTTACGGTGAGCGGATTGCAATAGAAATCCAGAATGCTCTCGATCAGGGCAGACTGGAGGAAATCGTCACATAACCACTATCTTTAAATACTGACAGAGGGGTAGGATAGTATGACAACGGTAGGAGTTGTGGGTTACGGAACGATCGGTAAACGAATTGTGGATGCATCGCTTGCCTGCGGATTCGATGTCGCAATTGCGGTAAGGCGGTACACCCCGAAGCTCGATGTGGCAATTGAGAATGACTACCCGTTTTATTCAATGGCGGGAGATATCGATCTCGACGTTCACGGAGACTTCGACGACTTCGTACAGGAGTGTGATGTCGTTGCAGACTGCACCTCCAAAGGGATCCCCGAAAAGAACTTTCCGCATTACAATGACGTCAAGGTGATCGTTCAAGGGGGAGAGGACCACGAGCTCACCAACTTTTCGTTCTCATCGCTCGGAAACTACGAGGAGGCCATTGGACAGGAGAGGGCACGAGTGGTCTCATGTAACACGACATCGCTCGTACGGACGCTCACTCCGCTTCGTGAGTACATGGACAGCGTGTTTGTGACACTGGTCCGGAGAGCTGCCGATCCCTGGGACGCAAAACGAGGACCGGTCAACGCGATTGTCCCTGTACTGAAGGTACCGTCACACCATGGGCCCGATCTCAACACAGTGATCCCAGACATTGACATCCAGACAATGGCGGTCAAGGTACCAACCACATTAGCACACCTTCACACCGTGCGGCTGGAACTATCAGAGGATCTAGAAGCGGAAGAGTTAAAAGCGATCTTCGAGAAAACGCCGAGGATTACACTGTTGTCCGGTTACACCTCGACCGCACACGTGATGGAACGGTTCAGAGACTTCGGAAGGAAACGGTACGATATGCAGGAGGTAGCAGTCTTTGAAGAGTCCATCAGCGTCGACGACGGCATCGCGTACTGGATCCACACGGTACACCAAGAATCCATCGTGATTCCGGAGAATATGGACTGTATCAAAGCGATGCTCGGTGAGAAGGAGAAGTGGGACGCAATATACGAGACAGACAAATCATTGGGGATTGAAAAGGAAAAATCCTGCTACAGGTAATTTTTTCTCAATCTTTTTTCTCTTCTTTGCCATAAAAAACTTTATAACGTGTACAGTAGATACAGAGCTATGTCGTCTAATGAGAAACGATGTATTACAGCAGAAGATCTCTACACGATGAAATTGATTTCTGACTGCCGAATATCGCCCGATGGCACACATGTGATCTTTTCAGTACAACGAGTGGACAAAGATACGGAAAAAAAGTACGCTGATCTGTGGATCGTCCCTACCAACGGTGGATCTGCTCGACAGTTCACTCATGGAGACTATGCAGATACACATCCACGATGGTCACCCAATGGAAGTGAGATTGCTTTTCTCTCCAATCGGGAGGATGAAGACCAGCCGCAGATCTACATCATCCCCTTCTCAGGCGGTGAAGCCGAGAAACTCACAGACCTCAAAGGCGAGTACGAAACATTCGAATGGTCGCCCGATGGAAAGAAAATTGCCTTTCAGTTCCGTAAGAAAGATAAAGAAGCAATAGAAAGAGAGAAAGATGAGCAGAAGAAAAAATTGGGTGTTGTTTCCCGTCACATTACACGAGTTTTTTACAAGGAAGATGGAAGAGGGTACCTGCCAAAGGAACGCTGGCACCTCTGGACCGTTGACACGGGCACAGGAGAAACGCAGCAGCTCACAGATAGCGAGATCTACGACGAGGTGGAACCGAGCTGGTCACCCGACGATAAAAAAATTGTGTGCTGCTCAAACAGAAGTGAAAATCCTGATCTCGATCCCGATGCGATAGATATCTACGTTATTTCCTCAGAAGGAGGAGAACTCGAAAAGATCGAGGCACCAGTGGGTCCGAAGAACAATCCCCGATTTTCTCCCAATGGAAAATGGATCGCATACTTCGGTTATGAAGAAAAGAATGTCCCCTGGAAACTCACGCGCGTATGGGCTGTGCCTGCAGAAGGAGGTGAAGCACGGAACCTCACAGCACAGTATGACTTTCATGTCTCCAGTTGGGTAATCAACGATCTTCCAGGTGCGCCAGAAATGATGCCGCCGACATGGTCCTCTGATTCACAAAAGATTCACTTTCAAGTTGCTCACCATGGCAGCACCGTGCTCAAATCGGTGACACTGGATGGATCGGTGGACAATGTTATCGACGACACCGGTGTGGTGGGATCCTACACTTTGGACGATGACGCCTCACGGCTGGCGTACTTTCATGCAGATATGAAGGATCCTGGACAGATCTGGGTCCGGGAGATGGATTCAGAGAACTCCCGTCGGCTGACAGCAATAAATGGGCAACTGCTCAACAGCCTCGATCTCGGTGAGGTTGAAGAGGTTTGGTTCGAAGGAGCAGACGGTAATAAACTCCAAGGATGGATTCTCACGCCTCCAGGATTCGACGATACCAAGACATACCCCTCAATTTTCGAAATCCATGGTGGGCCACGGGTGCAGTACGGTCACTTCTTCATGCATGAGTTCTACTACCTCGCTGCTCAAGGCTACGTAGTCTATTTCTGTAACCCGCGCGGCGGTCAGGGGTATGGCGAAGAACACGCGAAATCTATCTGGAACAACTGGGGAACGGTAGATTATGAAGATTTAATGGCATGGACAGACTATATCGCGCAAAAACCGTACATCGATACAGAGAGAATGGGTGTGACCGGAGGGAGCTACGGCGGCTACATGACCAACTGGATCATTGGGCACACCGATCGGTTTGAGGCGGCGGTGACTCAACGAAGTGTGAGTAACCTTATCAGTATGTGGGGATCCAGTGATTTTAACTGGGCGTTCCAAAATGAGTTTGGGAAGAATCCTCCCTGGGAAAATCTTGACAACTACTGGCAACAATCGCCAATGAAATATATAGGCAACGCAACGACGCCCACACTCGTGATCCACAGTGAAAATGATCTCCGATGCGCTATTGAGCAGGGGGAACAGGCGTTCATCGCACTCAAGATACTGGGTGTTGATACGGAGATGGTGCGGTTCCCTGACGAACCCCACGGCCTCTCGCGCGGAGGTCGGACGGATAGACGTATCGAACGGTTAAAGCATATACAACGCTGGTTTGATCGGTACCTGAAAAAATAATCTCTCATTTTTTTATCTTTCTTCTATAGACAATCGCGAGCCCGATCCCGAAGTATACCAGCGCCAGCGCAAATGAAGGGACGGAACTTCCGTGATCTACAATTTTGATTGTACGTTCGCTGTATTTCACTTTCTCTCCGTTCTCATCTACGAGATACAATGAGTGTTCTCCTTTCCGGAGCGTGATCGGCATGGTTTCCACCTGTGTTCCATCAATGACCATAACGTAAGAACGTGTACCTTCCACAGGTTTCCACTGTTCGATGCCGAATTTTAGAATAATCTTTTCCTCGAGTCTATAGCGTATATCGATTGTTTCGTGGGTGGAGAGAATGAGATCGTGAGTAGTAGTCGTTGCAGCAGGATACTGCGTCTCCTCCATAGGATGAATAGTATAGACCACTCGTTCCTCTGCAACAGTGGCCGAAAAGCACAGGAATACCACGACGACAACAATAACGATGCTTCTGTTCATCCCTTCACCCCCTTCATCTTGAGAGAGATTACAGAGGCTACAATCATCGCAACGCTGTACACCACTGACTCCACAACACTGAGAAGGTATCTATCCACAGTGAGCGTAAAGAGGGTGAAATCCAGCATTTTCGTTCCTCCAGTATGAACAGCCGAGATACCCATGGAAAAGTAATGGATTGGATCTATCCATCGTGAGTACTCAATGATCTTTAAAAAAACATCCTGAATAATACTGATACCCCCCTGTGTTGGAAGCATCAACATACTCTCAAAGGCGAGGAGTCCTCCCATAAGGACGTAGAACCCTATCAGTATCACAATGGCCATATTCTCCGAGGGTGCGAGAGTCGAGAGAAAAATGCCAAAGGAGATGGCGCAGGAGATAATGAGTACGGATAGAACGCACGCTTTAAAAAACGCTAAATCCAGTCCGAGGTAGATGAACCGATCTGAAAATACAAAAAAGACAATGATGAAACACAGATAGTAACAGAAGAGTGCCATCTTATTGATATACTTGCTGAGGATGTACGATTCCTCTGAGACGGGACCGTAAAAAAGTACCTCGATCGTCTTCTCACTCCGTTCCTTGGCAATAGATGTCACAGCAGAGACACCGAAGTACAACCCGGAGATCGGTATCACGGAGAAGATAAACACGGTGAGAAGCGGCGTCCCTGTGAGTATACCATCTTCTAGTGTACTGAGAAAGCTGTAAAAAAATATCGATGCGATGATAGTTGTAATAAAAATCACAAAGTAGATGCTGAGACTGTATACCCCTGAGAAAAGCTCCCGTTTCGTCAAAGTTGTAAGAATTCGCTTATTCATGTTCTGTCACCTGCAAAAACGCATCTTCAAGGCTAATGTTCTCCTCGCGCATACCGATAATCACTCCGCCAGAGGAAGAGATCGTCTCGGACAGTTCCTTTCGTCTATCCTCTTCTGTGGTAATCCGAAGCGTATTTCCATCTGTAGTTACCATCGTGACAAAAGGAAGTGCCTCAAGATTCTCGAGAATCGTTGGTGACATCTCATACAGCTCGATATATACCTCCCTCTCTCCAGAAACGGTTTCTTTTAGTTCGTTCATCGTTCCTTCAAAAACAAGCTTTCCTTTGTTGATAATACCCACATCATCACAGACTTTCTCTATCTCCGTGAGTATGTGGGACGAGATAAATATTGTTTTTCCCTTCTTCTTTTCGGTAAGGATAAGATCCCGTACCTCCTTCACCCCTTTAGGATCAAGACCATAGGCCGGTTCATCAAGAATGAGGATCTCCGGATCATGAAGGACTGCCCGAGCAACACTCACCTTCTGCCTCATTCCTTTGGAGTACTCTCCCAAGGATTTATTTTTCACATCGGAGAGATTCATGTAGTCCAATAGTTCATCCACTCTATTTGAATTGGCATTGTAGAGTTCTGCAAAAAAATTCAGATACTCAAAGGCCGTCATATCGTTGTATAAATACTGCTGTTCAGATACAACGCCTATTCTACTTTTTACCTCTATCTCACTTCGTATGTTCCTGTTAAAAACTCTTATTTCACCAGAAGAAGGACGCAGGACTCCCACAGTCATGAGAATTGTCGTTGTTTTTCCTGCACCATTTGGTCCAAGAAATCCAAAGGAGTCTCCTTCATCTATCTCCAGTGTGAGGTCATCGACAGCAGTAAACTCTCCATACTTTTTTGTGACATTGTGTAATGTGATCATTGCACGTACAGGTATACAAAGATTTAAATATTTTTGCAATTCACCATATAGCAATTCCTATCGCTCTCGCCAGTACTCCCAGAAATAACGCGGCAATCACCGTGGCCCCCACTATTATCAGTGTTTTTTTTATCTTGAATTCATTGATCATTGCTGCGATGGTTGCGAGACATGGGATGTAGTACATGATAAAAACGGTGAATGTGAGCATCTGTGTCTTTGAGAGTACTTCTAAGCTTCCCAGCGCCTGTTTCAACATGATCAACGAAAGTTCCTTCCGCAAGATCCCGAAGATCAATGTGACGCCTACTGCCGCGGGGAGACCGAGCAGAAGGGTGAGTGGGGATAAGAAAGTATTGACGATATCCACAATTCCGTAGTAGGTTAGAAGGGAAAGTACAATACTCCCACCAATAAGTAGTGGCCACGCAATGACAATGAACTCCCGTATCCGTAGCCATGTCTTGAGGAGGATGCTTTTCAGTGAGGGTATTCTTAAAGAAGGTATCTCCAGTACCAACCCAGGACTCTCCTCTTCATAGAGTCTGGATAGAACAACGCCAAGAAATCCCAAAAATATAATATTGGTGAGGTATAGGAGGAAAGCAACAGCTGGACCGAGGTAATACGCTGCTAGTCCAAATATCACCACCGTACGCGCAGAACAGGGAACAAAGGCAGCCAAAAATCCAGCAATATATCTATCTCGTGCCGACTCAAGAATTCGTGTCCCCATGATAGCGGGTACGGTACATCCATACCCCAACATCAGCGGGATCAGTGCCTTTCCGTGGAGACCTATCTTGTGAAAGAAGTTGTCCACCAAAAAGGCTACTCGGGGAAGATACCCTACATCCTCTAAAAACGCTAGTCCCAGGAGCAGAGGAAGCAGGTAAGGGAGTACGATACCTACTCCGCCTGCAATGCCCTGGATGATTCCCCTCACCACTATCTGAAGCAGTGGATTTCCCAGTGTGATACTAGAAACGAGATCATCAAAATATTCTACAAGAGGCTCTTCAAATGCACCTCCTACCTTGAATACGAGATAAAATAACGCATATAAAAGTACGATCAAGATAGGGTACCCCAGCTTCCCCATGAATATCTTATCTAGATCAAACAATGGCTTTTCGGGTTCCCCCACTGTTGCCACCTTCTCAAATATATTCATTGAGAGGGCATGCCGCTCGGATGAGATAACAAGATCGCAGGATTTACCATGGGAACGTTCAAGAATTCTCTGATATCGTTTATAGTCCACATCTGTATTTTCTGTAAAAAATTCGTCATCCTCGAGGATTTTAATAGCGGTGAGCCTTTTGGGCTCATTTTCTATCTTTGGAATGAGCATTTCGATAATTTTTTCGATGTCTTTACTGTACTCTTGTTTTTTAGGTTTTTTTTTCTGATTTAGGGCCGTGGCAAATAGTTCTCTGGTCCCCACTCCCTTGTTTGCAACTGTAGTGACTGCAGGTACTCCAAAGATCTCTTCGAGTTTTTCTGTATCGATGTGGATACCCTTTTTTTCTGCCTCGTCCGTCATATTGAGACAGAGCACCATAGGGACCTCAAGTTCAGCAAGCTGAATAGTGAGCTCAAGACTGCGAGAAAGGATAGATGCATCTATTACGTTAATAACCACATCTGCTTCTTTTTTTAGAATATAGTTCCTTGCTTCGAGTTCCGCCAGATCCGAGGAGGTAAGAGAGTATGTACCGGGAAGATCGACAACTTCAAACTCTTCCCCTCTCACCTTTACGGTGCTCTTGGTGTACTTTACCGTCTTTCCAGGGAAGTTTGAGGTCACTGTTTTGTATCCTGCAACCTGGTTAAAGATCGTGGATTTGCCGGAGTTTGGTTGACCTGCGAGAGCGATAATCACAGAGGTTCCACCTCCACCTTTGCAGCGATACCTCTCCCGAGGGCAATAGAGTTTCCATGGAGCTCTATGAGAATAGGTCCGAAGCTGTTTCTCTCTACAATCACTCGATCTCCAGGATGGATCCCCATACGAGTGAGTCGTACCCGTAACCCCTTGCCTCCTTCCAAGGAGAGAATTCGTACCTCGCGGCCTTCCTTCACATCGCTCAACCTCATCAAATTAGGTATGCCTAATTTCTTTATAAAGGTTTCGGTTATGTTTGCTTGGTTGCATAATTCATCCTGAGATCTCTCCCACTACTACTCTTCTTCCACCACCATTCCAGATTTTCTTCTCTTGAAATACTATGCGTCACAGATCGACGTAGGTCGAAGACCTACGTCCAGTTGTGTTTCGGTACTGCAAAGAAAAACCTGTTTTTAGAAACGCAGTGAAAGCACTGTCATTTGATCACAAAATCGCATTTTGTGATTTATTGACTCCAATTTCTCGTCATGGGTTAGGTTGGTTTAGAGGGTTTAAAACAGTTACTCACCACAGATCGACATAGTGTCGGAGACCTATGTCCAGTTGTAGCGAGTTACTGAAGAAGTTATCTCAATAAACGCTCACATGATGTCATGTGAGCTTCCTACACAGCCTTGCCTGTGTAGGTTTCTGTTTTCGGTGATTTATGAAGGAAAATGTCGAATAAATAATATACATTGGATAAAATACTTTTAATTTGGAAATAATGACTATTAATAGAAAAAACAAGGAAATTTGGATCTGAATCGTAAAACAAGCGGAAATTTAATAAATTTTTTTGTTTATTCTCCCTATAGAAACCTATATTTCTAGGGATCTCAATGGTAAACCATTTAATTGCAGTTAACGTGATATCTGTTTTTAGATCGGTATTTTTGTATTTATGAAGATGATACATTCTTCCACACCTGATACGCCAGCTTTTCTGTGCCGTCTCTTTTTATAAGACCGGTATGATCATCCTCGTTCAGATCATGGAGCCATGCCCAACAAAGAAGATGCAACCGCACTCCTTGATCCTTCGTGAGACGTGTGGTAATGTGGGTGAGGAAGGCGGCCTGTGCTTCTTCACCGCCGAAGGCATCCACGGAAGGCCAACCGAGTTCACTGAATCCCAGTGGTATACTAGGCATCTGCTCTGCAACGTGGGAGTAGTACGTATCGTCGATCTCGGCAGGCTTCATTATTCCCTGAACAGCGTGGGGGTAACTCGTAAGAACGAGCATATCCATTTTGTTAGGGTTGAAGAATGACAGTACGTGGAGATCTGCTTCTCGATATTCATTGACAATTTCACGGGAGAACACACAGAACACACGGGTACGCGGAGAAACTTCTTTCACCATTTCATAGATCTCTTCATGGAGTGTGATCACGTGCTGAAATCCATTGGGATCGCCCTGATTCATCCCATACTGCGCGTACCATCTGTTGACCTCATTTCCTGTGGAGAGATACAGGGGGTTGCAGGTTGTTACCACATCGAGAACTGACTGTTTGTAGAGCGCTCTCCATGCTGGGTTGCTGAGTGTCGCATTGTTCATTGTCTCTGGAGCCTTCAAAATCAAGTTTCCGTTACTATCTTTATCTATGAACGAGAAATGAATGAGTGGGATCATGTCGTTGCCGTGAATGTGCTTCGTGAGCATCTGCTGTCCCCAATTCTTCTGGAGGTGATCCACGTAGTCCCAGAACCCAGAGGCACCTACACTTGACGGCCAGACTGGTACAACTTCACTGTAATGAGCTGTTTGGATATACGCATCCTGAAGAGACTGTCCTTCTCCAGGGATCGGGAGAATGCCCATGAAAAATCCTCTGGGAGGAAGGTCCGAAGAATCCACTATTGCTTCCTCTGAACCGGAATCCAAACATCCAAAAAGAAGAACTGAGAAAATTAACGCTATGCAAAGCACCAGTACACATCCCGTCATCCATTTGTGAAGTATCATATTTTTCACCTTTATTTAATACTACCTCTTATTGGTTATTTATTCAATGATATTCAAACGCACCGATATCCGCTCGTGCCCCCTGCGGCACTGCAGTGCCCTCAAAATCTCTCGTGAGACCGACATCTTCCCCTCTATCAATTGCGGGAGAAGAGAACTGAAGATGAAAATCTTGGCATAAAGGATCGACAAACATAGGGTTAGCCTGAATGTTTCTGCTTATCTCGTCCCCATATACCTCGTTTTCGTTGAAATCGTCAACGGTCATCTTGTTCCAGTTATAGGATATGATTTCTGATGCTCCTTCAACGTAAATTAAATTATTTTGGATTGTATTATTGGCCGCTGTCACGTACTCGTTTCCGTCTGCATACCCCTGGTGTTGTATGTGAATACCGACGTTCTCTCTGTCGTGTGTTGAGTTTTTGCCGCAGTTTATAATTATATTGTTTATCACGCTATTATATTTTATTTCGTATCCCTTGTCCCAGCCTTCTATTTTGATACCTTCACCATCACAACCATAGATGACGTTGTTCAAGATTCTATTATGGTTGGACACGTACTTTTCAGAATATCCGCTTGGAGTCGTTACGGGAGTGAGAATTATCGCACTTACAGTAGATTCGGGGTACACAGGGGTATTCTTTACCGTGTCGATAATGTTGTAGTAGACGGAGTTGTTAGAGCCTCCTATCTGAATGGATCCTTTCACATCTCGGACGTAATTTTTGTAGAACTCGTTGTAGCTGCAGCCTCCCGCCCACCCTTTGGTTTCGAAAGCCCGTCCGTAAGACACATCGTGAGTGGTAAAAAAATTCGAATATATTTTATTGTGAGACACTGAAGTCTTTTTATTCTCTTGCCACAAACTTATTCCAGTATGTCCCCAATTCTTAATCTCACAGTTATAAATCTCCCACTGATCTGCATTATTTCTCATATGTATACCGTCCTCCGATTGAGCTTTTTCATACAGATACGAAAGCCGGAATCCTGAGTCGATGATACAGTTCCTTATAATTCCAAAATCTGAACTTTTTTCATTATATCTGCTGATCCAAACACCTATTCCGCCACCCCAACCGATAGTACAATTGTCAATGATCACGTGACTAGATCCTAGAACTGAGACTGTGCGAAGACCTCCTCTCAATTCAAGGTCTCTCACCCTAATATGGTCCTTATTTATGATGTATACCGAAGAAGCATCAATAGCATGAGCCTCCTCGATGCTGGAATAATACGTTGCGGGATTCGATATAGCGTATACGTACAGGTGGGATGTAGCGGGATCATAATGCCATCTGGAGTTTTCGTCGATGTTTTCGAGAAATTCGGCTTTCACATATTCTTTTTCTGAAAGCCACAGACGTCTTGCGTTCATATCGTATTCGATATACCATACGTTCCTCGAGTAATTCATCCAGTTTTTTTCTATATCCCAACACGGGATAGAATCTATGACCGATATTATAGGACTGTTACCTTCCCCATACGCTCCGAATGTAATCGGAGTACCAGCTGTCCCAGTTGATGAAACTTTGAGAGAGTAGTTCCATGTTTCTCCTCGTTTAAATAGGATATAATCACCCGGCTGAAAAGTGGACTCTCGTACCTTTCCGATGGTTTTCCATGCCGTCGCAGGGGAAAGACCGTCATTCGCATCGTTACCGCTGGTGGCATCAACATAGTACGAGGTATCGGGTCGTACACTCACTTCATAGGAGGGAATGCCTTCTCCATATGCGTTTTCCGCCGTCACTATGTAGTAGTACGTTACACCATCAGTGAGATCGGTATGGATATAAGGAGATGTAACGTCTGAGATTTTTGTGCCCGACGCAGTTGTGACACCGGGAGATGTGGCCCAGTAGAGATTATATGAGGTCCCAGCGATTTCATTCCATGTAAGCGTGACTCTTCCACTTTCCGCTCGTGCGCAGACATTTTCTGGGCTTTTTACAGGAATTCCTGTTCCTACAACGGCAAATTCATACTGGGGTCGATCAGGATCGTTACTGAGTATCTTGATAGTAGTAGCTGTGGTTCTCATAGTAGTAGGTGTGAAAGAAATAGAGAACGTTGTATACTCACCGGGAGAAATTGTGTCCTCTATCTTTTTAAGAACAAGATCGAACTGATCCCCTCCATCAACAAGCGCTATATCTTCCACCACCAAGTCTCCAGTGCCGTCGTTCTGAATAACAACCCTGACAGGTGCGCTAGTGGTATTCACTGCTGTACGTGGAAAGGTGTATCCCGTACTTCCAAAGGAAACATTGGTAATCCCCTGGAAAATACGAATATCTGCCACAGGGACGGGTGTTTTCTTCTGCTCCGTTCCATTAAAGGGCGAGGGCACCATATACAATATCAATGCTGCTGCAAGTACTATAACTATCACGGAAAAGAAAATTTTAGGATTCGGTTTTGAGATTGACATGATCTGCCTTCTAATTACCTATTACTTTCTAGAGATAATTTATATACATTGCCAACTACGTTCTCGTCAAAAAATCCGCTGCCTGATCGATATACTCACTTCTGGAAATTAAAAAGATTGTATCTCCAGTATTTAAGACGTGCTCTCCTCTCGGGATCAAGAAATCCTCGTCCTTTTCCCTGTATATCCCCATGAACACACATTCGTCGGGGAACTTTCTGCTCTGTGCGATCTCTTTTATTCGCATTCCTATACTTTTCGCCTTCTCTGGTATTCTTACCACGTATATTTCGGCTTTTCCGCCGCCAATGGTCATGATCTTCCGTACTTCCGGCTGTTCTACCTCCATCAGCACCTGGTTCACCAGCAGATCGGCCATTCGCACAATCACCGTGACCCCTGCTGTCTTGTAGGCTTCCTCGTATCGCGGCTCCCTCAGACGTGCGATAATACGGGGGATGTTCAGGCTTTTCGCAAGCAACGCACACGCAATGTTGTCTGCAGCAGTCCACATGAGACACAGAAGGACATCCGCCTTTTCTGCTCCTGCTTTTTCGAGTACATCGATCTCCGTAGCGTTTCCGTTAATCGCTACCACACCAGTCTCTGCATAGATGGACTCACATACCTCAGGATCCTTATCTATAACTACTACATCGTGGTTTTTCTCTACCAACTTTTTGGTAATCTCGTAGCCGATTAGTCCGGCCCCTGCAACAATCACATACATTCTTTTCACCTCTACGATATCCATGCCTTACGACTAAAAATTAACAGTACCGGCAGGATCTCCAATCTTCCTGCCAGCATCCCAAATATATATGTTATCTTAATCCCTGGATTGAGCTGTCCCATTGTTTCAACAGGGATGTAACAGGGGCCAATATTGCCTAACGCACTGAACATTCCGGAAAAGGAGCTAAATGCGCCGATATCAGAGAGAAATGCTGTGATACAGCCCCCTATTACAAGTAGTACAATCCACATGAAAAAGAGTCCGCTCACACGGTAGATTTCATCAATATCTACGGGAGATCCATCGATTAACACAGTTGAAATGGACTTTCTGGGTGTTCGCAGTCGGAATACTTCCCGTTTGATCAATTTCGTCAACACACTTATTCGGAACACTTTGATGCCTCCACCCGTGGATCCCACACAGCCGCCAATGATCATCATGACAAGAAAAAGTTGTTTTGCCACCTGTCCGAAGAACACTCCTCCAATATCCGCCGTGCCGAATCCTGTCGTTGTGATGATTGAAACGACCTGAAAGAGGACGGTACGGATCGTTTGTTCTACCTGTCTCCAGAATTCAAGTGTTTCAAATGAGAGCTGTGCAAGTAGTCCTGTATTTGCAAACCTCTCCGCAAAAATAATCGTGACAAACAGACCAATAAGTCCCCACCAGTACTTCATCTCAATATTGTCAAATAATGCCCGCCAGTCTTTCTTCAGTACCCGATAATGGATAAGGAAATTCGTTCCTCCCATCACCATTCCGATGATGAGGATGTACTCGATCAGCACAAAATGGGGATGTCCTGACGCCTGATAGAATCCAATACTCGCATCGTGGGGCGAGAATCCACCGGTAGAAAGGGCTGTGAAACTGTGGCAGATACTGTCAAAAATAGACATCCCGGCACGTGAAAGGCTCGTAAAGATGACAAGGGTAAATCCGGTGTAAATCACCCACAACATCTTCAGGGTGTTGATCAGTCCGGGTACAAGACGATCCGTTCCCACCTTGTGACTTTCGGCACCGAAAAGTCTGTGTGCACCTCCTCCCCGATACGTCACCGCCAGAAAAAACGTAAGAATCCCTAACCCTCCTACCCACTGGGTCAGGCTCCGCCAGAACAGGATACTCTTAGGCATCTGATCGAGACCGGTGAACATGGTAATTCCCGTGGTAGTGAACCCGCTCATCGCCTCAAAGTACCCGTTTAGATAGCTCGCGTCTATTCCAAATACAAAAGGAAGTGCACCAACAGCAGAGGATCCGAGGCCATCCCAGCGCGCATATTAACATTGCCTGAAGCATCGTAGGGGCCTTCCCACGAAACAGTGTCTTGCACAAAATACCGAGCGAAAACGAAACTCCACTCGGCAGTACAAATGCAAAAAACGTGTTGAAGTTCTGGTGGAGCTCACCAGTGACTACTACGACGATCAGCGGGACGAGTAAAAACCCGCCCAGTACGATGAATAGTGATCCGAGCGTATTTACTACCACATGAACAGTTCGAAATCTGTTACGCATTACCATCCCTCATGGTGTAAGTATATAAATTTCTTCTTTATTCTCTGACTGCGTGAACAGTATTCCTCTCTATCGAGAAGGTCACCGGGAGAAAATTCTCGGTCACCCATACGTTTGTCTTCAGGTGGTTTGTCACTGTCGATACAGTGATTTCTCCCCGGGTAAGCCCGAGGTAGGGAATGATTTGATCGCCCATATACCTATCCAGTGCTGCATCTGACTCCATCTCTTCCTTTAGTGTCTGTGCAGCCTCTTTTCCCACGATTTCCGCTCTTTTGCCTTTTTCTCCAAGGCAGCTGCTACCCACTCTCGTACGATCGAAGTACGCCACTCCAGTAATCGAAGAACCAATCGAATACGAATCTACGTAGGAAATATCCTTCTTGCATGACAAAATTCGCCTGAATCCTTTTACCTGCCGTTCTGCCACATTCGCCTCTCTTAAATGAGTGGTGGCAACACTCAATGCTTTTATCCTATCTTTTTCTCCTCGCGAGGTAAAATTTATCTTCTTCTTTTGTGTCCAAGGAAAAATCTCCAGTTTGATTTTTCCTCCTCCCTTGGGGTAAAATCCATAGCGTTCAATACTTAAGTGAGTATTAATTCCTAGTTCCCTCAGAAAGTGACAGAACACCTCTGAAAAATACTCGATCGTGGGCGACCATCGGACATTCGTTCCACCCCTCACCCTTAAAATAACCTTTTCGTCTGCAAAGGCGGCTACGGGAATTAACGTCTGGAGAAGCAGTGTGATCGATCCGGCAGTGCCGATATCGATCGTGTACCCTCCTGGTGTGATCTCTCCCGGTTTGAACAGTACCTCCCGCGATCCGATCTCTGCACCATCAATCGACGCGTTGGACAAATCACCGGCAGCTAGGAGGGCGGTGAGATGCTGATGTTTAAGTCCGGGAGGATCCCGACGAGCTCTGATATTGAAGATCTGCGTCTTTATTCCTGTGATACAAGCGAGGGCTATGGCCGTCCTGAGGATCTGTCCTCCACCCTCACCGTAACTTCCATCTATCTCCACCAAGATAATCACCTTTTAGCACGGTATAACAGAGAAGTGTGGAAAGCGCTGCGAAGATTATCCGCTCTCCAGGATAGATAAATATGACTTTTTCGAAAACACTCGGCGATGGTGAGTACATAGTGAGGAAAAATATACTCCCCAACAGATGGGTGGTCAGGGTAGCGCAAAACGAGATAATGAATAGGGAGAGGATTGCATATCGTGAATGTAAAAACTTTGGGAGCATCCTTCCCGTAATCAGAATAAGCACCACCGCAACGAGGTGAAGGTACGGGTAGTACCAGACAATCCTCCCTGTGTCAGAAAAATACCAGAAACCGATTAGTATGCTCAGAAGAAGTACTCCTTTTTTCCACTCGCGATACGCGAGGAAGCCTGCCTGAAGCGTCCCCACTGCAGGTACAAGGAAATAAGCAGGACCGAATGGTAGCGAGGGGCGGACTAAAGAAAGCACAAATGCACCAATGCCCGTGGCCAAGGTTCCATAAAATGGACTTAAAAAGATCCCATTAAACGGTTTCAGGACCTCACTTAAACTCATGGTATGTGAGGATCCGATGATGGGAAAGGCAGGTATAAGGCCAGTGACCGTGTATAACGCCGCAAAAATCCCAACATTGGCAACTGCTCTACTATCCATGCCTCTTCGTCTGCTCATGGAAAAAGAGAAAGGATATTAATATAAAAATCTTTGGACTACTACTGTCCAATTGGATGTACTGCTACCATAGCTATTTTTATATAGAATAAGTAAATTAAATAAATCTTTCTATCTCTGTAATGAGTTCTTCATGAACACTCTCTATTTTTTTGTCACCATCTACCGTCACAATGGTGAATCCTTTCTCTTTGAAGAGCTCAATGACTCTGAGATAGTTTTCCCGTATTCTCTCGAGTGTCTCCTGGTGTTCGAAGATCTCCACGTGATCTCTGTTCTCATCGATCCGTCGTTTACACTCCGCAGGAGGAACATCGAGAAAAAAGGTGAGATCCGGTCTGAGGAATGGTGCATTGATCTCCATCAGATATGCAAGATCCACCTGGAGCATTTGATACGCAAAGTTGGAGAAGTAGTATCGGTCGCAGACAACAAACGACTCTGAAAGCTTGTTCTCGATGATCTCCATATGTTCACTTCTATCAGCGGCAAAAAGTAGAGCCAGTGCCTCCTGTCCTATCTCCGGTGAACCTTTTAAGATATTTCTGATGACTCCCCCAATGATATTGGTGGTGGGTTCTTTAGTCAAAAATGCTTTATGTCCTTTCTCCTGTAGGTACTCTGTTAAGAGACGAGACTGTGTCGTCAGTCCAGATCCGTCGATTCCTTCAAACACGATGAACATACCGCTTCAACTCCTCTAAGCTCATACAGTTTAAAATATCTTTCTTCTCGGTCCAGCCGCGGCGTGCATTATATATGCCAAAAATAATATTTTCCATATCATCAACGCTATGCGAATCCGTGCCGATAGAAAATTTTACTCCATATTCCTTTGCTTTTTTAATGTAAAAATCCCGAAGATCGAGGCGTCTTGGATTTGCGTTTATTTCAAGAGCAGTACGTGTTTCTACAGCTTTTGCAAATACTTTTTCCATATCGAGATTGTACGCCTCGCTTCTTCCCATAAATCGTCCCGTTGGATGGCCAAGTATATCCACATGCGGATTCTCCATTGCCGTGAGCACTGTGTCTGTGGTGGGAACGTACTCGTGGACGGACGCAATCACGAGATCGGCCTTTTTGAGGATGGTGTCATCAAAGCGCAACGTTCCATCCTTCAATATGTCGCATTCCACGCCTTTCAGAACGGTATCGTAACTCTCTAGAATGTCCCACTGCTCGTAGAACTTTTCTTCATCCATACCGATATGTGCTGGGATGGTGGGAGAATGATCTGTAATAGCAATATATTCATAACTTAATTCTTTTGCTTTTTTAACTATATCTTCAATAGTATCCATCCCATCGCCGCTCCACTTTGAGTGTATATGCAGATCCCCGTTTATATCCTCTTTCTTTACCAGTTCTGGAAGCTCACCTTTTAACGCTGCCTCCATCTCGCCCCTATTTTCTCTCAGCTCGGGAGGGATCCAGTCCATCCCAAGTTTGTTATAAATACGTTCCTCACTCGTAGCGATCCTCGTATCTCCTTCGAAGAGACCGTATTCGTTCAGTTTGTAGCCTTTAGTTTGTGCAATTCGCCGCAATTTTATATTATGGCCTTTACTCCCTGTGAAGTACTGAAGAGAGGATCCCATCTCGTGTTCATTCACTATCCGAAAATCCACCTGCACATGCTTATAGAGCGTCGTAATCTTCCTTTCTCCACGTTCAAGTATCTCAAAATCTTGTAATACTTCTTCATCGATGTCAGTAACAAGAATATCGAGGTCACCGACGGTCTCCTTTCTCCTCCTGAAGGACCCCGCAACACGGCACTCTCCCACAATACCTGAGATTTCTTCTACAAGATTGCACGCTTCATCCAAAGGAATTTTCTTTCTCGTTGTTCTCAGAAGGTTCAATCCGTGCGCTATGTTTTTTTCTGTTTTTTCCCCCTTGAGCTTCATTATCTCATGATGTTCTATCGCTTTTTCTAGATCATCTAATGAATGGGTATGAAGTTCTTTCTGAAGGAGTGAAGCCGTTTTTGGACCGATACCGGGCACTGAAAGGAGTTCTTCCGTTCCTTCTGGAAGTTCTTTTTTTACCTTTTCCAAGTAGGAGACCTTCCCTGTTTCGAAGTATTCCCTTATTTTTTTGGCGAGGTGCCGCCCAACCCCTGGTATTCTTTCAAGTTCATCGTTTTCGTAGTACGTCTGTAGGTCATCTATACTTTCAAGATTTCGTGCAGCACGTCGGTACGCTCTACTCTTAAACGTTTCTCCTTTATATCCTAAAATCTTGGATATCTCGTAAAATATTTCCGTTATTTCTTCATTGTCCATTCTATCTCCTTTAGATCTAGAAATTCACATTCAATCGGAAATTTCTTCTGGAGATGATCCATGAGTGCTTTGACACCCCCCTGTTCCGTCGCGTAGTGTCCGCCACAGATGATGTTTATCTCATACTCGTCGATCATCCGATATTCCTGGTACCGCAGCTCTCCTGTAATAAAAGTATCGCATCCTTTTTCTACTGCCTCGGGAATCCCCCTCCCTCCTGAACCGGTGATGATTCCCACCTTTTCTGCCGTATCGGTACACTTTATGTACCTTACAGGGAAATGTCTCCGAAATCTATCCAAAATTTCGTCAAAGTTCGTCTTATTCTCACATATCACGCCAATATCATGGCCTTTGTAATCACAGAATGTTTTGTCCACTGAAAGATCGAGTAAATTCGCCAGTTGTACATTGTTACCGACTTTGGGATGGATATCCAGGGGCAAATGTGCGGCGTACAATGCAATATCGTTCTTTATCATCTCTTTTATTCTTTTATACAACAGATCTGTGAGGGCGCCAATACTCTCCCAGAATAACCCATGATGTACTACCAAGAGATCACATTTCGCAAGTGCAGCCTTCTGTGCACTCTCCAGGCATGCATCGACGGCAAATCCTCCCTTTTTTATTTCTTCCTTCCCACCGATTTCAAGGCCATTTTTACATGAGTCATCGATGGCATTCACATCGAGAAACTCATCGAGATATGCCACTATTTCTTTTAACAGCATGAAAAAAGCTTTAATTGGAGATATAAATACCTTTTCTCTTTATCGATACTTTTTTAAAAGATCGTTCCAATACCCATCATGGCAATTGGATTCTTAGGATTGGCAGGGCTTAGTCTTGTAGGCGCTCTTATAGTGGCTGTTCTTGCGCTGGTAATTGCATCGCTCTTTATCTGGTTCGGCGTGAAAGTAGCAGGCGTTGATAGGAGAAAACGGACACTGGGAAATGCTGTGTTAGCAGTTATCTTAATGCTCATACTCGCAATCCTCTTAGGAAGTATCGGTGGTACAGTAGGCACTGTAATAGGGGTTTTGGCTCAAGTAGCTGTGATAAAATACGTGTACGCCACCTCCTGGGGTAAGGCAATAGTTGCGTGGATATTCATGGTGATAGCTCAGGTGATCGTTGGAATCATCGCTGCTGCCATCGGCATAGGTGGGCTGACCCTCCTTTAACGCTTTTTTCTAGAGACAGAAAGAAGTAAAAAGCACAACAATCCTACTTTTGGTGATCGAATGGAACACGCGATAAAAGAAGGAATCACACACGGAGACGATCTTGGCGCTGATTACTGTGAAATACGGGTAGAAGACATCGATCTGACATATATAGGACTCACTGATGGTCGTATTGACACACTTAATCAAAAAAATGAACTAGGTGCCGCAATACGTGTGTTGAAAAACGGCGCATGGGGGTTTGTGTCCTGCAACATTGGAAATATTCAGAAGGGTGTGAAAGATGCGTTTTCTCTCGCAAGATGTGCGGCAAAAAAAAGAAAAAGCAAAATAAAACTTGCAACAGTACCTCCTGTACAGGACACTGTAACAAAAAAGACGGAAAGACCTCCAACCTCCGTACCCGTAGAAGAGAAAATCGGAAGAATGACCGATCTTTATGAGAAATTCAAAGAGTACAGTTCAAACATTAAGGCAGTCTCCGTCAGCTATAGGGACGGAGATGGAAAAAAATACATCTATACCAATGAAGGGACGGAACTTATCGAGAATGTCTCCTACGTGTGGAATTACTGCTGGATTACCGGAAAGAAGGACCGGCAGCTCACCTCGGTGAGAGATGAGATCGGATCGGTAACAAAGGGATTCGAGTACTTTGAGGAAGAAACAAATGAAAATATAGTGAATAGGACAGGGAATAGAACAATGATGCAGCTTCAAGGAGAAGAGGTGGAACAGGGAAGTTTTGAGTGTGTACTCGGGCCACGAGTTGTAGGGGTACTCGCGCACGAGGCGCTCGGCCATCTTTCTGAAGCAGATCTAACAGTAACCTCATCATTCAACGGGAAGAGAGGGGAGGTAGTAGCAAGTGAGGAACCTCCGATTACTATGGTTGACAACGTTGTTCCCAATGGGTTCGGAAACACAGTGTACGATGATGAAGGTGTGAAGGCGAAAAAGGTTGAGATAATAAAAGACTCTGTTCTCAATGGACTTCTTACCAATAGGGAGTATGCGAAAAAAACAGATATGCCGCCTGTGGGTGCTGCCCGAGCTGAGAGCTGGAGAAGCTCACCGCTCATACGCATGAGAAATACGTACTTTGAGAAGGGAAACTTTGAGGAAGAAGAGTTGTTCGAAGGAATAGAGAAGGGGTACTACTGCGTTGATCTGCGAGGTGGACAGGCCCAGCTGAACTCCTCATTCCAGGTAGGTATTCAGGAAGGGTATGAGATCGTCAACGGAGAAGTAGGAAATCCCATAAAGAATACCTCTATCTCTGGAATGGCAGTGGACGCATTGAAATACATCACAGGGGTAGGGAAAGAAATAGAATTTGGACAAGGGAGATGTGGTAAGGGACAGGAAGCCTTTGTCTCCTCAGGCGGGCCAAAGATACGATTTAAAAAAGGAGCAATTATATTCGGGTGATCAAATGGAAATTTCACGTGTGTTATCCTACGGTGAAACACTTGGGCTGGACGAACTGGAGGTATTCCTTCACCAGAACGATATGATTGACGTGGAAGCAGAACTGGGAGAGATCTCCAAAACGACACGGGTGGCCCATACGAACATATTCGTCCGGGGCGTTGTAGATACACAGGTAGGATTTGGATTCACAAACGATCCTAGATTCATTAAAGACACTGTGAAGCAAGTATACTCCTCCGCAAAGGCAAATATAAAAGATAAAAGATGGCATGGACTTCCAGGACGCGGAAAATATCATGAGATAGAAGAGTACGATGCTGGAATAGAGAAAATGACCGTGGAGGAAGTTATCGACACATGTCAGGAGATCATCGATCGGACACCGGAGGGCATTACCCCTGCCTCCTGCAGTGTGCGAAGGGAGATCTCCGAGAAACACTGTGTAACCACCAACGGGATCGACGTATCGGAGAGAGGCACATGGTTGGCTGGATACACCCATCTCATTGCGAAAACAAAGGAAGGAGTCACACCCGGTTGTCTCGGAATCGATATCACAAGAAAAAAGGATCTGAACGTGAAAGAGATAGTAGAGCCCGCTGCAAGAGATGCACAGCTCTCAACACAAAGAAAAAAAGCTGAATCCGGACCGAGCAACATTATACTCCATCCCTACGCCCTCGAGGATCTCCTCGGACACACACTGATTGTTTCTCTGCTTGGAGAGAATGTGGTAAGGGAGAAGTCCTTCCTCGCAGGGAAAAAGGGCGCTCAGCTATTTTCTAAAGATCTCACTATAGAAGACGATCCGTTCTACCCAAACGGAATGAAAACAATGAAATGTGATTCCGAGGGTGTTCCTACGGAAAGAACACCGCTGATTGAGAAGGGTGTCCTAAAACAGTTCCTTTGGAATACCTATTGGGGAAAAATCGCAGGAGAGAAAAGTACGGGCAACGGCTCCAGAAACCCTACAAAGGGGACTGTAGGAATAAGTCCAACCAATATTATTATTGCTGAGGGTGGAGGCGGTGTCTTCGACATTGAAGAGGGATACTATATCAAAGGATTCCAGGGTGCCCACTCCTCAAATCCCGAGTCAGGTGAGTTTTCCGTGGTGGGAAACCCCGCCTTTCGAGTAGAGAATGGAGAGGTTACTGGAGGGAGTGTCCTGATGATCTCTGGTACCATCTATGACCTGTTAGAAAAAATAGATGCCGTAGGTGAAGAACAGATACGAGGGACGGGAATCATCGCACCGTTAATACGGTTCAGTGATGTTCGGACAGCGACAAAGTAGTTACTCTTTCCTTCTCTGCTGTGCCTTCACAATCACGATGTCTCCGATGGCGAGCACATCCCTAAACGGTATTGCAATATTCTTTACCCCCTTTTCCTGGCCGATGGCCAAACCGAAGACCTCTCCTTTTTTAAAGTCGAGGACCACGTCATTAACAATTCCCACATGGTTCCCCTTGCTATTGTATATATCCCGTCCATAATACTCTGAGATGCGCATATACTGATTTTGATCTTATCGTTTAAATACTTTCCCATACGATATCTCCATTTTTTACTACAGTGCTCACCAAGTTCACACCGAAATGGTATCCTAGATGCCTGTAGGTGGGCATATCCATTATCACGAGATCGGCATCCACTCCAGTGTCAATACATCCAAGATTTCTATCCAGAGAGTAGGCAGCATTCCGTACTGAGGAGAGACACTCCTCGGGAAACATTTTCATGGAGAACACCGCCAAGGCAAAGATGAACTGCAGTGACTCTGTGTAGCAGTTGGGGTTGAGATCCGTTGCCAGTGCCACAGGGAGCCCGAGATCTATCATTCTCCGTGCGTCTGGAAATGTTGTGAAAAGGGAGAACGGTGTTCCGGGAAGAAGCGTTGCCACCACATCGTTCTCAGCCATCTGCCGCAGCCCCCTATCAGACGCTTTTAAAAGATGATCGGCACTTTTTGCATTGAGCCGTGCAGCCAGTTCTGCTCCACCCGTCTGCTCGATCTCATCTGCATGAATGCGCAGATTAAATCCCTTTCTCTTTGCAGTTGAGAGGAACCGTTCAGACTCGGGAACAGAAAATACGCCTTCTTCGCAGAAAATATCCACGAACTCCGCAACCCCCCTTATCTCATCAAGCATTGCGATACACTCATCTACATATTCCTCTTCACTATATCCCTCCGGTACCGCATGAACGAGGAAGGTGGGAAGTACATCAATCTCATGATCCAGCTCGTTCAACACCTCCAGCAACTTTATCTCACTCGCTCTATCGAGACCGTATCCAGTCTTTGCCTCTACAGTGGTCGTCCCGTTTTTCAGCATTCTATCCAGCCGTTTTTTTGCTTCTTTTTTCAATCGAGATTTTGATGCATTTTTCGTTCTTTTTACTGTATACTGGATGCCTCCTCCTTCTTCAAGAATTTCGAGGTACGATTTTCCCTGAAGTTTCATGACCAGTTCGTCCTCCCGAGTACCAGAAAACACAAGGTGAGTATGGGGATCGACAAATCCTGGAAGCATCGTTTTCTCATCAAAGGCGATAATCTCGCCGGAATATCGGGATCGTATCTCACATTCCTTTCCGAAGTCTACAATTGTCCCATGCTCAACGGCAACGGCTCCCTCTTTGATCACAGTGATCTCACGCATCTCGGTGCCCTTCAACAACCTGTTATATGGTGTTGCCAGTTCCGATGCGGTGAATATTGTATCAACATGCATAAAAAAGGTAAGATCTCATGAATAAATAGTTTATCGCAGGGTGTAGTACACTTCTCCGCCCTCTCTCACGGCCCGTATTTTTTCCTTGTCTTTCAGTTTCAGAAGGTAGTAATCCAGCCTTCCGAAATCTACTCCCAGCTCACGTTTTAGATCAAAATACGTTCTTCTCTTTTCTCTCAAGAGCTCAATGATCTGTTCCTCTTCCATGAAATGGATAAGATGGGAGGATTTAAATAAGTGTCATACAGTTTTTTCGGGACGATAGAAAGCTTTAAATACAGTATTAAGTAGTGTATGGTGGTGATACAATGGTAGTTGCATTCGTCCTGTGTGTGACCCATGCGGGAAAGGAAAACGCTGTAATGAACAAACTACTGGAACTGAAGGAAGTAGTGGAAGCCCACGTGGTGTATGGTGAGTACGACGTCATTGCTAAGGTGAAACTCGACGATCTCAAACGACTTGATACCTTCGTGGTAGACAAAATACGAAGCATCGACGATATTGAAGTAACATCGACCATGATCTCCAGTGAATGAGATGTTAGAACAGCTCTCAAATACCATAGGAGTTCCCGGCTACGAAGACGAGGTCGCCGCGATCATTCGGTCCGAGATGGAGAAGTACGCGGACACCGTGGAGCGAGACACACTGGGGAACGTTATCGGCCTGAAGAGAGGAAAGGGCGAAGGGAAGGTAATGCTCGCCGCCCATATGGATGAGATCGGGTTTGTAATTACCCATGTAGGGAAATTTCTTCGCTTTGCACCCATGGGTGGGGTTGATCCCAGGATACTCCTTGGACAGGAAGTCACTGTGGTCACTGATGAAGGAAAGTACCGCGGTGTGATTGGTGCAAAACCGCCCCACATACAGAAAAAAGAAGAGAGAAAAAAAGCGATAACCATGGAGGATCTCGTGATCGATCTTGGTCTCCCTGAAGAGACGACCACATCTCGTATTACAGTGGGAGATCGTGCCACAATACACACACACTTCACGAAACTCGCACATGATCGTGTCACGGGGAAGGCTCTTGACAATAGGATCTGCGTCTATACGCTGCTGGAAACGATGAAACAACTGAAATCCCCTCCTTGTGACGCGTACTTCGTCGCGACAACACAGGAGGAAGTTGGGGCGCGGGGTGCGACTGTTTCTGGGTACAAGATTTTTCCAGATATTGCCATCGCTCTTGATGTCGCCCACGGACGTTCCAAGAATGCGAAGAAGAACACCTACAATCTTGGAAAAGGTCCATGTATCGGTATGGGGCCAAATATCAGTCCCAAGGTATTCAAAATGATCAAGAATACGGCAAAAAAAGAAGAAATTCCATACCAAGTGGAGGTACTGCCGGGAATGAGCGGTACCGATGCCGTATCACTTCAGATAGTGAAGAGCGGGATTGCCACAGGCGTTGTGTCCATCCCCCTGCGGTACATGCATACATCCGTAGAGACAGCAGATTTGAAGGATGTAGAGAACTGTGTGAAATTACTCTCTGTGTGTATCTCCTCGCTGGATACGACTGTACTGGAGGGATTATCATGCTTTTAGAGGAACTCTCCAATGCCCATGGGATCCCAGGGTTCGAGGACGAAGTGAGAGATCTCATCAAACCGCATCTGCCGTCATACCGGACGGATGTGCTTGGAAACCTGATATCGTACAAAGAAGGGAGCGACCTGACGGTGATGCTCGCCGCTCATATGGATGAGGTCGGACTCATTGTGAGAGATATCGATGAAGACGGATATATTCTCTTCAAGAAAGCTGGAGGGATCGATGACAGAGTACTCATGTCAAAACGTGTGGTAATAGGAAAGGAGAAAGTAAATGGAGTCATAGGGAGCAAAGCTGTTCATCTTTTGGAGAAAAAGGAACGAAAAAGGGTAGTAAAATCTGATGATCTGTACATAGATATCGGTGCCAACGACAAAGAGGACGCGGAAAAGATAGTGGAGAACGGTGATCCCATCTACTTTGACACCCGATTCAATAAAACGAATGAACGGTTCACCGGGAAGGCATTTGATGATAGGGTAGGATGCAGTATTATCCTCGATATGCTCCAAGAGGACTTTTCATTCTCATTTTACGGTGCGTTCACCGTGCAGGAAGAGGTAGGACTCCGGGGCGCACGAGTAGTAGCCCACGATATCGAGCCCGATGTCTGTATTGTGCTCGAGGGGACCTTTGCCAGTGATACTCCCGATGTGAAAAAGACGCTCCAGATTCCCAAGTACGGCGAGGGACCGGTGATCACCTTTGCCGATAGATCCATTATCTGTGATCCAGCTCTTGTAAAATTCTTTAAAGCGACAGCCAAGGAGAGTGAGATCCCGTACCAGATAAAACGCCCCTTTGCAGGTGGGACAGATGCGGGTGCCATTCACCTCACGAAGGAGGGAATTCCTTCCGGTGTCATATCCTTGCCCACCCGCTACATTCATGCTCCCGTATCCATCGGGAACGTACACGATTATACCAATATGAAAAAACTTGTATATAACATTTTAAAGAGAATAGAGTCAAAAAAAGGTGATTTTTATGGATATTGAACTTCTAGGGAAATTAGTAGAGGCTACCGGTGTGTCCGGCTACGAAGACGAGGTCGCCGCGATCATTCGGTCCGAGATGGAGAAGTACGCGGACACCGTGGAGCGAGACACACTGGGGAACGTTATCGGCCTGAAGAGAGGAAAGGGCGAAGGGAAGGTAATGCTCGCCGCCCATATGGATGAGATCGGATTCGTTGTCAGCCATATTGACGACAACGGGTTCATCTACATTTCGCCTGTGGGAGGAATCAACGTGAAAACGCTCCTCAGCAGGAGGGTTACTGTCCACGGAGACAAAAAATATCCTGGAGTGATGGGTGTACTACCTCCTCATGCAAAAAAGAAAGATGAGAAGGATAAAAAGAAGAAAGAACCGGAGATCGAGGACATTTTTGTCGATATCGGTGCAGAAAGTAAAGATGATGTCCTGGAAAAAGGAATCGAGATTGGGACGATTATCACCTATGATGAAGATCTAAAGAAGCTCGGAGAGAACAAGTACACGTGCAAATCAATGGATGACAGAATCGGTGTGTTCACGCTACTGGAAACGATGAAACGGCTGGAAGAGCCTGCGTATGATACGTACTTCGTCGCGACAACACAGGAGGAAGTGGGACTCCGAGGAGCCAAGGTCTCTGGATATAAAATCACCCCGGATCTCGCTATCGCAGTGGATGTGACACTCGCGATGGATATACCGGATGTAGAGGATCATAAGGTAGTAACAAAACTGGGGAAGGGTCCTGCAGTCACCATTATGGATAGAACGGTGATCGGTCATAGAAAACTCAACGCATTTTTAGAGAAAATCGCCGAAGAGCACGAGATTCCCGTACAGAGAAACATTCTCACCAGGGGAGGAACGGATGCAGGAACGATTCACCTCACCAAGGAGGGAGTGATCTCCACAACCCTCTCGATACCCACCCGGTTCGTTCACTCCACCGTTGAGTGTGTGGACATACGGGATGTGGAGAATGCAGCAGTGCTCCTCGCAAAAACACTGGAGAGCGACGATCTCCTACACCTTTAAATGATCTTTCTGTTGTAGAGCCATCCAATGAGTGCCATTCCGCTCAGCGCCGAGCCGGCGAGCGTCCCTATAATTAACGAGTAGTCATCCATATTTTCTTCTTTTTCTGCTGTGATCGATGTGAGGGTGCCGTTTATCTTTGCCTCGCACTCTAATGCTTTTTCTGTATCACCCACCTCCAAATATTGGACTTTCGCCTCTATAAAAGACTGTATAGCCTTTGTATACGCTTTTTCTGAGAGATACTGCATCCCCTGCTCGTAGTACGTGTCGCCCTTCGGTGCTGCTGTTGAGGGCGGGGTGGTAGTCGTCGGGGATGTGTTGTGTTTGTTGACCACGAGATCAACGGTGGCTTGAGTCTGCGAGTTATTGAGGTTGTCATCAGTATAGGTCAGGTCGATATTGAGTGTGTAGACTCCCGAAGAAACCTCGGATGTATCGAAAACGATAGTGCCTTGCAGCTCGGCACTGGGTGCCAGCTCTTTGCCCTCGAGCTCAACCTCAGATGGAATGTCTGGAGGGCTCGTGGTAAGCACGATATTCTTTGCCTTACCTGTCCCCGTATTCTTTAAAATGAAGGGGACTTCCGCCGTATCTGTTGACGTCTCGATCCGTTTGTTCACGTTGAAAGTAAGACGAGGTTTTGGCACGATAGCTGATATCCGTATCTTCTTTTCCTGTGTTGGAAGAGGGACACACCCCTCCTTGCACGGACCGATCCTTCCAGAAAATACGATGGGAATGGTGTACGTTCCTCCTCGGATTCCCTCCGTATACCGGAATTTTAAGGTTACCTGATCCGTCTGTATTTCATCATTCATTTTGTAGCGTATGGGTGCTTTGAACTTCGCTTCGTCCTGCACGAAATCAATGTAGGGAAGTGCCTTCTCAGAGATTCCCTCCTTGTTAATACTGACCTTACTGCCCCAGACATTGTCTCCTGCAGTATTGGTAAGGGTAACGGTGATCTCTACAGTCTCACCTACGAGCACCTGCGAAGGATACTCATAGTCCAGCGTTACGTTGTCGTAGCCTCGTAGCCACGGTGTTCCTATTAGCACTATTAGTAGTAATACAAGTTTTTTCTTCATTATCTCACCTTTTACTCTCTTCTCATAAGCACAACGCCGAATACCAATGCTGCAAGGAGCAGTACAATCGCCGCAACAAAGGCAACCTTTGGTTCTGGTACCTCAATTGGGTTGGTACTTTCCTCAATTTTGTCTTCTGATAGTTGTATTTTTTCCTCGCACTCACTGATGTGAGTCTCATACAGTGTTTTATACGTTTCGTTATCTTTTGTTAAATTAAATAGACGTGTATATATTATCTTTGCTTTATTTATTTTTTCTAATGCAGCAGAGTAGTTTTCGTTCTGCATATACTGTTCTCCTTCTTGAAAGAGCTGATCGGCCTCCGCCGTGTCCTTTTCTATTTTCAAAAGGGTCTGATTTATCAGTGTTATATTAGAATCCATCTCGTTGACCTTTGTGGAGATTTCCAGCTCTTCATAGAGCGTTTTGGCTTCTTTATACTTTTTCAATGCTTTATTAAACTCATCGTTGGTCAGAAGGTTCCTTGCTTCGTTCTCGACCGTTTTCGCATTCTCGAGCTTTTTTTGATAGATTTCCTCTTCACTGGGTCCCAGAATGTGAATGGTCGTTTCTTTCTCCACTGTTTTTCTTGTATCTTTGAGATCGAAGTATGCCGCCTGTACGGTTAACGGGTACACTCCATAGGATATTCCTGTGGTATCGAGGTGCAGTTTCGTATCAATCTCTTCGCTGGCATTCGCATCTTTTGGCATCTCGGGGGTTTCAATGTTCCCCAGTAGTGCATCGTCCATATGGTAGGTCACGGAAAGTTTCGAGGCAGTTGCCGTACCCACGTTTCGTACGGTAAATGGTATTTCCAGTGTGTCTCCTTCTCGCACACTGAACTCATTTTCAAGATCAATTAAGAGGATCGGTTTTCGTATAATGAGGGTAACCTTCATTTCGTCTTTTTTGGGTCGTAACGGCTGACAATACTCGCCTTCTCGTTGACATGCTGTTTTAAATCCTGTGACAAGAATAGGGATGGTATAATCACCTGCAGAAGCGGCTGTTTTAAATTTGATAATGAGATCGAGGGTGACCTCTACACCTTCTTCGAACTTTCCCTTCAATTCCGGGATGTCTGTGGTTTCTGCCTCGCCCTTCACTATCTCGTAGGGAAGATCCTCTGGAGGCGTCTCGGTATCAATCGCTACCTTACACTTCCAAATATCTCCTCCGGTATCATTTTTGAGAGTCACGGGGATAATATATTCCTCCCCGAACGAAGCGTACCCTCGTGGCGGCAGATCCACGTGAGGAGCGTCCGTCTCTCCAAAAGTTACATTTATATAGGTAGAAATCAATAATACAGATAGGAGTACTGTGAAGCACATTTTTGATTTCATGAAAGGCCCTTTCATTGGAGGGTATTTAAAATTTATCATCCAAACCTTTAAAAATAAGAGAGTACTATGCATAGTATGGATTGTTGCTCATCGGTGGTCCTATGAAAAAATGGACAACATTGTTAGTAGTGGTGTTACTGGCAACGCCGTTCCTTCAAAGTAGTCAAGATCACAGTGTGGATCTCCACATCACGTGGGAAACCCCTGCTACCTTTGAAGGTCCACAGTACACGTACAGGGTAAAGCTCGTAGACTGGGACAAGTGTGATTCAGTCTACTGGGACGGTTCCCGCTGTGTATTTACCGCGGGCATCCAGATCGCCCAGATAGATAACGACACGATACGGTGGGAAAAAGAGTATCTCCACCTAAAATATGGTGACACTGAGATCAACAAAAAATTCAAAGATATTATCCTCAAGAAGGTGAAAATCAATAAAATCGCCTTTAATGATGGCTACGTCAGCCTCACTATCTTCTATGAGAACAGGTACGACCATGACGAAAGGCCCTTGTACGAGAAAATCATCAAAGATGATGACGTCATCATCTACATGGGAGATTCACAGAACCTCTACTCGTTTCACCTGTCCGCATACAACAATGATCTTTTCTATGTATTCTATGTAAACGGTGAAAAGCAGAGCAAGGAGGGTGCCAACCTCCCCTCAGGAGAAAGGGTCGAACTATGGCATGATATTACTATTGAAATGGAAACAATCAACAATAACAGCATATTTCGGATCTATGCCCCTACACGGTTTCGAATTCTCACGAAGGAGCGCTTCAGTATACAGGAGAAAGATATCGTCACTGTAAATGGGAAGGATGTCTCCATCAATGACGACGTGATCTCTGTGGAAGATCATACCCACCTTCTAAAAGAGAACACGATTATCGTGACGAGTATCGGCTGGTTGGTGTACCAAGGAGGCACCATGACGGTGTACGCTGAGGATATCGACATTACAACGCATGATCCGCAGGTGGAACTCGAGTACAACCCGCTCTCTGTGATGGTAGACGAACAGAAATCCTATACACTCACGGTGACGAACACTGGGAGAGGACTCGCCGAGGTGGACGTAAGCATCTCAGGGATGGATACGAACGTCCAGTGGACCGGAACACTTGAGTACCACGAATCCAAAGAGATGGAGGTGGAGCTCTCGCCAAAAACGGAACACGATACCCTGAAGGTCACGTTGAACGATGAGACAACAACACTTCCTATCACCGTGGAAACACCAGTACCGACAACAAAAACTCCTACCACCAGGCCGCCCGCACAGCACACTACATCGTCGCCGCGTACTGAAGCTCATGAAGATCAGCCGCGGAAAAAACCACTTACTGTCTTCTTCGTCATGATATCACTCACATTCCTCACGATTCTTGGTCAGAATTGGTCAGAAAGCGGGAAGAAAAAGAATACGAAGAAAGAAGTAACGAAAAAACCAGAAGAAGAATCTAACGAAGGAAAAGACACGCAAAGAAATAGAGGTCTCCCTACAAAACCATTCAACTATTTTAATAAGCGAATTTAAAAAAGAGAACTAAAAAGAAAAAAAGGAAAGATTTTTTAAGCAGTCAGGTCGTTAATCAGGGATTCGGCAGCTGCCTTGGTCGCATCTCTGTCTGCACCGGCAATGATAACAACATCCTGGCCGTCGACAAAGGCGTCGGCAATGTACTCGTACTCACCGGGTGATGCTTCCCAATCAACTGTTGATTTGCCCTGGTCCACGAGGTCTTTTGTCAGTGTGTTGGCAACCTGCGGTTCTGCACCGACACAGACGACAAGTCCTGGTCCGCCGACAAGAACTAAGTTGTTGGTCGCTTTGATGGTCTCGGTGACCTCGTCATCGTTGACCACGATGCTCATCGGGTCAATCTTGACTGACTTGAGCTCTGTAGTGACCGTTTCGCCCTTGTAGTGGGTGACGGAGAATCCGCCCTCAACAACAAGATCTGTGTGCTCGAGGTCACCGGAGTCGTCGATGTTCAGCTCCAGGTACTTGGGCGCGTCTCCCGTGTTGATGTAGTAGTCGTCCACGCCACACTGCGGGATATCGAAGCAGCAGAGCGGGATCGTCCGTGCGGATCCGCAGACGCGCACGTCGATGAGGTTCATCAGTTTCAGACCGATGAATGCCTCAGTCACACCATCTCTGAAGTCTGGTATTGGTTCGGTACCAGAATTATTGGGCCAGTCGTCATTGTGTTGATTCGAGTAGTAGTTTGGTGTTCCAGTTGGATCGAGGTAGCCGTTAGCACCAGTACCTGCATCGTCTCCGTACTCAATGTCATAGTTGCCCGGGTCAACATCCAGTGCCCACTGTGCACCTTCCGGTCCGCAGGGTTGGATACAGACGGCGTCGTGGATGATACCGTAGCCTTCCAGTGCGTAGAGCCTCACTTCAGCCTTGTTGTGGCCCGCTGCACCGACGAAGAGTTTCTCCGTGTCCAGTGCGAAGACCGTGACATCCTCGATATCACAGATGTCGTCCGTGATTCCGATGACATCGTACTCACAGGGTTTGTTCTGGTTCTGTGCGAAGCATCTCCACAGGAAGGGGGCTTCATGCTCAGGAAGGTTGTTTGCTACGTATTTCAGCTCGTTGTACGCTGCCTGGTGGGTAAGTCCGAAACCGCCAGCTTCCACAGGCGTTATCAACAATTCGTAGTATACAACCCATGGCATACCTGTTTCAGGCGCTTGATAATTTCCTGGCCAAAACTCCAAGTCGGGAACAGTTCCCGTAAGATCCGGTCGGAACTGTGAAGCCTGTACAAGATACTCACAGGGTTCCTCGTCTTCCGGTCCCTTGATCAGCCACTGGGCCTTGCCTTCGTAGATGTTGATATCGTCGAGCGTGACCTCCCAGCCGTAGAAGGATTTGGTCTCGCCAACATCGAAGATCATCTCGTCGTCGCCTCGACACTCGGTCTCCGACCAGTGCGGGGTTCCGTAGTAGATGTAATTTCCGACATCGTCGTCATATCCTATGCCGAGGAGATCGTAGTTCTCGCAGAGGAACTTAATCGTGTTCGGTTCCTGGTATAGGTAGTACGGCGTCCAGTTGAACTTTCCACCGAACCAAATTATTGGATCGGGGAAATGTTCCAGAACAACTCTGTACTCAAATCCATAGTTCGGTCCAGCCGGTACTATCGGATAGATGTACTGCACCACTGATCCATTTGAATCTTTGACAAACTGCCAGTCGTGCGTCAGGTTCACATATATCTCTTCTCGCTTCTCAGTGTTGTCCAGTACATCGTTGAGATTTGCATCTTCCCACCAGAGGGTACTCAGCTCATCGTACGGTGGATACGGTGTGAAATCTCCGTCGTCGTTTCCAACGAGTATCACGTCAGCGTTGTTTGAACCATTGTCGTCCTGGGTCACTAAGTTGTCTCCCTGATCGTCGTCATAGTAGGGCCCAGAGTCCCATGTTTCTGTGACTGCTTCCTTGGTGACCTCTTCATAATGGGCCATGTTTCCAATTTGTGCGGCGATCCAGCCGGCTGCTGTAACGTCCGAAGCTGCTGCGTTGGCACCGACGACAACGACGGCATTTGGCTCTCCTGTTTCAGGATCGACAAAAAAATCCGTATTGTCTGCCGGGCTCCATGCAGCTGCCACAGCACTACCAATCATCACAGCACCAGCTAAGATGGCGCCTATTTTTTTTACTCTCATATTGTTATTCCTCCTTCAATTTTTTTGTGTTTCTCGGCGTGCAACCACATTCTCATTGGAATGTGTTAGTGCACCACCGATCTTTGATATCTTCAAAGGTACATCTACCATTAACAGAAGACCATATAAAAAGGTTTCGGTACGATAGGGTGTAGAATAGAGACTATTTTACTCCCTTTTATGTGAAAAGGGCCAAATTTTTAAAGTATTGTCTATCTGGAAATCGCCATATGCCGAAAATTTGTGGGTATTCTCAACACTACGGTGAACCTCTCTATTTCGGTACGACCGCAAGTCGTCCCTCAGAGGAACAACTTGTTGTTCCGTTCCCCAACTATAAAATAAAAAAAGAGGGGGAAATTAATCTGTCAGATCGTTGAGCAGTGCCTGAGCGGCGTATCTGGTCGCTTCTCTGTCAGCCCCAGCAACGATTATCGCATCTTTTCCTTCTGCGAAGGCGTCGGCGATGTACTCGTACTCACCGAGAGATTCAGTCCACTCTACCGTAGAGAGACCCTGATCCACTAAGTCCTTCGTGAGTCTGTTGGCAACCTGCGGTTCTGCACCGACACAGACGACAAGTCCTGGTCCGCCGACAAGGATAAGGTTGTACCCCATCTTCATGGTCTCGGTGACCTCGTCGTCGTTGACCACGATACTCATCGGATCAATGTCGACCGTGTGCATCACTGTCGTCGGCTTCAACTCTGTTTTTTGTTCGAAACCAAAGCCCTGTTCTATCAGATTGTTAGTGTGGTTCGGGTCGTCCGAGTCATCTATTGACAATGTAAGGTACGGTGTAGCGTCGCCTGTATTGACAAAGAAATCATCTGGGCCGCACATGGGCATGTCGAAGCTGCAGAGCTGTATCTTCTGCGAAGAACCGCAGACGCGTATGTCGATGAGCGTGTGCAACTTCATGGCGATGACAACTTCAACGCCGTCAGGATCGCCGTAGGTACCTGGAGCGGCTTCTCTGTCAGCATAGTAATCAAGACCGTGCTCATTGTTCGAGGTGGGCTGTGACCAGGGAACGATGTCCCAAGGACCGTCTTGGCCGGTGACTCCGGCATCTCCATCTGCATCGAGGAATGCATCTCCTCCTGTGTCTACCCAATCTCCAAAGTTTGGTTCCCCGTCATCGTCATCGTGGTCGACGTACTCTGCCTCGGTACCGGTAGAGTTCACATCGTGATGCCAGACAACGTCAAGGTCCCACTGGTTGTCGTTCTCGCCGCATGGTTTAATACATACCGCATCGTGAAGCACACCATAGTCCTCCAGTGCGTAGAGCGATGCAACAGCTTTGTTGTGCCCTGCTGCACCGACAAAAGTCTTTATTGTATCAAGGGCAAAGACAACAAGCTCTGCATTACCTTCTGCCAATAGCGCAGGATCTCCATTTTGTTCCTCATAATAATTCCAGTCAACCATCCAATCATAACCACAGATATCGTCTGTGATGCCGATCACATCGTACTCACATGCTTTCAGCTGTACGGAAGCAAGACAGTAGGAAGTGTCCGGCCCCCATAACGTTGGAGGTACTTCTGGAGGATATTGCGAGATCGCAGTAATGTACTCGCACGGTGTCTCATCGTTCGGTCCTTTAATCAGCCACTGTACTTTGTTCTCGTAGATGTTGATATCGTCGAGGGTGACCTCCCATCCATAGAAGACCTTCGTCTCACCGACATCGAAAACCATCTCGTCGTCGCCTCGACACTCGTTCTCCGAGTAGTGTGGGGTTCCATAAACTGCGTAATCGTCACCAGAGTCGGAATCGTAGCCCCACCCTATAATATCATAGAACTCTCCGAGGAATTTAACCTTTACCGGATCGTCCACAAGGGCATACGCCTCTTGGTTCGTCTGTCCGCCGAACCAGACATTGAACGTTGGGTCATCTTCTATCACCGTTCGGTACTGGTAGTCGTAGAGATCGATCACCGGGTATATCCCGCTCATCGGGTCTCGTGTGAAGTTGACAAACGCTTCTTCTCGTGATTCGTCTTTATCAAGTTCGTCGTCTGCATTTTTGTCATCCCACCAGAAACTGTCTAATTCTACATATGGCAGATCGTTGAAGGCTCCTGTCGTGTCTCCCACAGCCAATGCGTCACAGTTGTAGGTAGCGTTATTCATTCCCAGGTTTAGATCCATATCGTCATAGTTATCATCTACATACCCTGAACCTGAGTTCCATACAGAAGTATCGTACTGCGGCATGACCTCTTCATAGTGGGCCATGCTTCCGATCTGTGCGGCGATCCAGCCGGACGCCGTGACGTCCGACGCTGCTGCGTTTGCTCCGACAACGATGATGCTGTTAGGTTCACCTGTCTCTGGGTTAATGAAGAAATCCTTATGTTCGGAGGGGTCCCAATTTGCTGCGGCTGCTACTGCACTGCCGATCATTATTGCGCCGGCAAATATGGCGCCTATTTTCTTTATTTCCATTTCATATCACCTTATAGGTTGATGTGGGTTTTTCCACATCCCGTATCTATGATGCAGGCATTCCCCGCATCTTTCTATTCGATGCAGGTAACTACTACATCTTGATGCAGGTTCTTCCTACACCATACTGTTGTGTATTACTCTATATTTTATTTAATGTTACCGATGAGCAATATGTTGAAAGGGGTATATAAAGCTTTCGGTAAAATTGTCTATAAAAATTGTATACTATTGATCATCAATACTTTGAGAAGCGCGTATGGTTAGATAAAATAGACAAAAAACGAAATAAAAATCGACAGTATTAGAAATCCATTGAGAGTTTGGTGGTAGCGATATCCGATGTGATCGAGGAGAGGCTCATTCCCACCACTTGCGCGTCACGCATAGTAAGTGCTATCTCATCTCTGTCAGTGGCAAAGGCTACCGGTGTCAGTTTGGCTGTGGTCTCAAAAAGGGACTCCATATCGGGAAAAAGTCCGACTATGCCAAGCATCGCACTACCCTTCTCCCTTCTAATCTTCATTTTCTCGATGAAGGCCCGGCAGTCTGCAAAGACGAGCTCTGCCTGTTCTTTAATTTTCTCTTCGTCACCTTGCACTTCGCAGATCAGCGTCACAGGCAGGTACTCTTTCTCCTCATCAATCGTGATACGATCTACCTGTTCAGGACGGAGTTTAAACGTCAGCTCCATCTCTTTCATGAGTTTACTCATGATGCTCGATACGTCCCCAAGGGTCTCTAAAAGCTCCCTTTTTTCGAGAACGGGTGCACCCTCCAGTATATCGATGGCTGTGGGAGAGTAAATCATGGCAACCTTCAAGTAGTTCTTCAGATCCGCCCGTATCTCCAGCTCAAGAACACCAGAATACGCATTTTCTTCCTTGATAACATCTTCGATCTTACTGTCTACTATTTCAATGCCGAAATTTCGGATATCGTCCAAGGCTCTTTTCAGCGCCGGCTGCACCATGCCCTTCCTGTTGCTCTGTACCTCGATATACATCAACGCGTCGATAATTTCAATCACCTGAGAGTACTTTTCCTTTTATTTATTATAAACCTTTGGACGCTCACCGATGGGTAAAGATAAATCGGTGTGGATCACCTTTCTCATCCAGCCTGCAGAACCCGAACCGCTCGAACTGGATGATCTCCCCTACTGAGAGGGAGGTAATATTCTTTTCTGCTACTCCTCGAATCGTCTCCAGACTCGCAGTGTTCACCTCGTCGTCAATGAAAAGCAGATCGGGAACGGTCACCTCAACGTGACAGTATTCTTCCGGCACCCACTGCACGATTTTCGCCCCTCCCACCTGTTTCTCGGATCCCTCAATATACGCTCCTACAAGGGTATCTCCCGTCTCCACAATCTCTATATTATAGAGATCCTTCAACCGCACTGTCCCTTTATCCACCGTAGGAATGAAGAAACTCCTTCCTACATGAAGCGTTCTTTCACCAAGATCCTCGGTGGGATGCATGGACAGTGTGACTTCCTTTTCAGGTGCGTTCTCCACAATCAGCTCTTGTGGATTGTCAACGAAGAAGAACCGTTTTGCCATAGGATCGACGAGTTTTCTGTTGAGCGACTCGATAAGACTCCAATCTATCACCGGCTCTGCTGTGGTAAGTCCCAGTTCTTTGCCCAGCTCGTGGATCGTCTCCGGCAGTATTCCTCGTCGTCGCAACCCACGGATGGTCGCCAGTCGTACATCATCCCACCCCTCAACGATACCTTCCTTTATGAGAGGACGGATTTTTCGTTTGGAAACGGGGGTACCCTTCACGTTGAACCGGGAGTACTGCCGGATATACGGCTGTGAAAGATCCAGACAGTCGCGAATATAGTTCTGAACCTCCACTCTGAACTGGAACTCGTTATCCCGCAACACATGTGTGACCTCTGTGTCCTCCACCGCACACGCGAAATCATACATCGGCCAGAGCACGTATTTTTTTCCTACGTAGGGATGAGGATCCCTGTTGATCCTGAAGAGTGTGGGATCCCTCATCGCGCTGTTCTGTGACTGCATGTCCCCCTTCAGCCGAAGGATCGCCTCGATCTCTCCCTGTTTCAGGAGATAAAAAAGCTTCAAATTCTCTTGAGTAGATCGATCTCTGCACGGACACTCCTGCTGTTCAAATCGATCCTTGTGTATCCTTTCGCTATCGCACTCACAGACGTACGCGTTTCCACCTTCTATTAATTCTTCTGCATACTCGTAGTACATCTTGATGTTGCTGCTCTCCCGCTTTTCTCTGTCCCAGTCGAATCCGAGCCATCGCAGATCCTCTTTAATACTCTCGTAGTACTCTTTCTTCACTTTGGAAGGATTTGTATCCTCAAATCGGAGGAGCAGCTCACCATCATACTTTCGAGCGTAGTACCAGTTGAAAAAGAAGGAGAGACCATGACCGAGATGGAGGTAGCCATTGGGATGCGGAGGGAGCCGGGTAACCACATGATCACCGTGAGGGAGATCAGGGAGCTCTCTTTTCTCCTTTTTTTCCTCTTTTTCAAAGTATTCCGGATATATTTCTCTTAAAAGCTCCTTCTGTTCCTCTAATGACAGTTGATTCACTTCTTCCACAACATTCTCTATTTTCTTTATTGTTCCTGGGATATTCTCTTTCAGTTCCGCATTTTCAGAGAGTACTTTGCCGAGGACGGCCTGTGGGTTGGCCTCTCCATCGTACTTCAGTGCGTTTATTAAAACATGTTTTTTGATCATGGTCCCACCCTCGTCCCTCTAAACTCCTTACTCATACACGCGAGGATCCTTCCTTTTTTCGTGATATTGATGATATCGACCTCTATTCCCTGACGTACTATTTTCTCGATCTCCCTGAGTTTTCCACTCATCCCCCCGGTTACATCTCCCGTGTCTTCGAGCTCAGCGGAATGCTCGCTGAGCGAGAGTTCCTCGATGAGCTCTGCATTCTCATCGATTTTTGGATCCTTCGTGTAGATGCCATCCACATCCGTCCCGAAGATCACTCTCTCCGGGGGGAATACACTACAGAGCTTCTGGATAATCCTATCCCCAGAGAGAATGCAAAATCCCATCGCCTCATCCAGTACGGTATCGCCGTAGAGTACAGGTATCATTCCGAGATCGAGTATCCGCATAATCGGGTCCGAGAAAAATCTGGTGATTTCGTTATTTTTTGTCACGATACAAGCGGAACTCTGCACCGATACGGCATTTACCCTTTTGTTGAGAATTTTGATGAAAATATTGTTTAATGCCTCCATTTTCTCTTTAGTGTGGGAAAATCCCGTGAGTTGATCCGAGGAATGGTATCCCTCGTGGATCCGATACTTCTTTGCAGGAAAGTGGCCGAAGGAGCCACCTCCATGCACAAGTATCACAGACTTATCAAGCTCTTGCAACTGTACCGCTATTTCCTCCATTACGTCTCTCCGCGGTGTATCCTGTTGAGACTTGTCCGTGATGGCAGAGCCGCCTGCTTTGATAATGATCATAATCCTACAGGGTGCTCCAGCTATAAAAGGGTTTATCCATGGAGACGGATCATTCCTCTTCTTCCAAGACCTGGTTGAGCTGATCCAGCAGCTCCTGCACTTTCTCCATCTCGTCTCCGTACCCTTTCCAGTCTCCTTTCTGAAGGTACTCCTGCGCTTTATTGTAATGGTCCAGCGCTTCCTGTGCCAGCTCTTTCACTGTTTGGGGTACTCCGTCTTCTTCCTCCTCGGGAAGCTCAGCGCCCTTGACTAATTTATTGAGCGATTGTACAAGCGTCTCGTCCATGATCACCTTTTCACCGTCGGAAGTCACCACCCGCCGCAGTTCCGGTATCTCGGACTCTTCCGCACTAATGAATATCGGCTCGGCATACAGAATGGAGTTCCCAATAGGCACTACAAGGAGGTTTCCTCTAATCACACGAGATCCAGTCTGGCCCCAAAGCGTCAGCTGCTCTGAGATAGTGGGATCCTGATCAACTCTCGATTCTATCTGTTTGGGACCGTAAATGAGTCTGCCTTTGGAAAGTTCATAATGACGAAGTTCACCGTAGTGCGGCACATCACATCTCGCCGCAATCCACGCAATCATATTCTCCCTTCCTCGAGGAGTAAAGGGCTGCATCAGGATATACTCGAGTCCTTCTCCATTGAGGAGTTTTGTAAGAAGGTAGTACGGCTCCATAGTGATACTGGATCCTCTGTACATTTCTGTTGGTATCTGCCATGCATCCTCCCTATTATAGAAAGTCTGCGGATCCGTCATATGGTATATTCTGTACATCTCCATCTGTACCTTGAAGAAGTCCTTTGGATATCGAATATGGCTCTTCAGCCCCTCGGGCATCTCCTCATATGATTTGAAAAGATCTGGGAAGATCTTTGAGTATGCCTTTACTATCGGTTCTTCCTCCATCATATAAAAGTCCACCGTTCCATCGTGGGCATCGATCACAACTTTCACGGAATTCCTGATGTAGTTGATCCCGTGGAGGCCTGCCTGATATTTTTCTGAGTAGGGAAAGGTACTTGCAGTGGTGTACGCGTCTATTATCCAATATATTTGCCCTTCGGAGAGCACAGGATACGAATTACTGTCGTAGGAAAGGAAGGGAGCTACTTTTCTCGCTCTCTCCAGTATATTTCTATTGTACATCAGCCTGCTATCCTCAGTAATATAGTCACTCAGAAGGAATTTTGGTTCCCTGTACTTCAGGAAGTACATGAAGTTTTTGATGAAGGAGTCTAACTGTACTCCCCCTGTACCATCATAACTCATAAATACATTCTCTGCTCCCTTTGGATAATCAAACTCCTCTTTGTCGGAATTCACGATTTTGTAATCATTTGTCAGCTCACCGTAGTATATCCGCGGATTCTCGATAGTAAACTCTCCCTGTGGCGGGATGTCTTTCACTACCAAGTTCGGTTGTCCATCCTCTGTCTTCTCGCTGACGGGATTCATCACCATCCCGAATCCATGAGTATAGACAAGACGTTCGTTGACCCATGTTCTCGCCTCGGGAGAGATTCCTCCCATATCAAGTTCTCTCAACGAGATCATGTACTGTTGATAGCCTCCTTCGGCGGTATATCTATCTGTATCCACATCTTTAAACGTATAGTACGTTCTGATCTGCTGCAGCTGTTTATACGTCTGTTCCAGAGCTCTTCTGTCCCAGACTCGTATATTTTTAATCACATCCATATTATTATCCACGTCTGCCCTGGTAATATTCATCGTGGCTTCAAAAGGATGTTCTTGAACATCTGTAAGTCCAAATCCTTCTCTGGTATACTTTATGTTGTACTCCAAGTACGGGCTCTCCATTTCAAGTTCGTTGGGCTCGACTCGGAACTGCTGATAGATCCCGGGGACAATTGTACCCGCTAAAAACAGTACCACGATCAGTACTACACCAGCAAGAGGGACCCTCACATCCTTCAGTGCGATATTGGCCAAGACTGCTACAGCAGTCAAAGCGGCAAGTATCGCCAGGATATAGAGTATCGGCAGCTTTATGTTGACATCGGTGTATCCCGCTCCCGTCACAACACCCCGGGTTGAGAAAAGCAGCCCGTACCTGTTCAGGAGGAAACTGAATGCTATCAGCCCAAATATCAAGGAGAGTAAGGCCGATACATGTATCATTATCCTTGTGGGTATTTGATTCAAGATATCTGTTCCAAGCCCAAAATCGCCTCCAAAATCTCTATCGGGTTCAAAATCTTCATCAAAATCAAACTCTTCCTTTCCTTTTCTTCGTGATCCAGGACTAATGATAGGCCCAGCTCGGTAGAAATAAATTACACCAGCAGCTATTAGTGCGAGAAATGTAAGGCCCAAAAGTGTATTTCTAATAAATGAGAGGAAGGGGAGTTCAAAGATATAAAATCCTGCATCTTTTGAGAGAATTGGATCCTCCACTCCAAAAGAAACTCTATTGAGATAGAGAAGTATTGTTTTCCAGTTTCCACTAAATGAGAGAGAGAACAAAAAGGAGACAATTGCTGTCCCTATCAAGAGTACTGATTTGCCTATTTCCTCGTACTGAATCCCTCTATCGGAGAGAATATTTTCCGAAATTTTCTTCGCAATTTTTACGTTGATGTAAAGAAACACAAAAGCAAGAATAAATCCAATAAGGATAGTCAGTAATTTCCATTTCAGTATCGTCAAAAACACGGAGGAATACCCTGCAGAACTAAACCAGAGGTAATCCGTATAGTACCCCACCATGGCTGCAAAGCCAATAATAAGTGCGGCAACTATCACTATCAACACATGCATCGGTTCGAGTTTTCTCATTATAATCACCACTTTACATAGGATGTATTACCTTATTAAGGTTTTCCCATTGTAGAGTCATGAATTACAATAACACAAAGGAATATATATGTCTCATTCCCCCTCCCATGCATGGACGAAGGATATATCTCAGACGAAGAGTACGAGGTGTATTTTCCGATGCTCAATAACGTGCGCAAGAAGATCGTCGAGGCACTCCCCCTTCGATCGAGCATGACTGTTCTCGATCTCACGACTGGATATAGCTACTTCGCCATTGAAGCCGCTCGAGCGTATCCCATTGAAATTGTGGGGATAGACATTGCGGAGGACGACGTGAGTACAGCCGAAAGGAATATTGCAGAGGAGAACCTTGAGGATTGCATCTCAATAAGAAAGATGGATGCCACTGCGATGGAGTTTTCCGAGATGTCATTCGACGCCGTCATTAATTTTCTAGGACTGGAAGATATCCATATGACTCGGGGGAGAGAGGGTGTCTTTACTACCTTCAGTAAGGTTCACCGTGTACTCAAGCCAGATGGATACTTTTGCTTCGTGGTGATGCCGCCAGAAGAGATGGAAACCGACGCACAGCGGATAGAAGTTGAGATTTTCTCATATATCTGTAATGCCACCTGGTTGAAAGAGGAAGAGTATACACAAATACTTGAGGACACAGGATTCGAGTTGATCAAAAAAAGATCCTTCAGAACAGGCAAGAAACTCACGCCCACACGAGCAAAGGAGGAGATAGCGTTCGCATGCGATAATGTCCCAAAGATCTATGGATTTACTACTCCCTCGTTCGACGACGTCTGGAGGCGATTTGGAGAGAGAATAGAAAAAAATGGGATGGGCCATTACTCTAAAATAGTGCTCATGATCGCAAAAAGACTCTAACAGGAGAGAATAGATTTTCCTCATATGCTTCAAAAGTATAACACTATTTTTTTGTCGTTCATTTTCAGTGACAAAAATCTTTTAATACCATACACCTATACGATCATCGGTGATCCCATGAGTTTTGAAAAGATAAAAGGATACATACAACAACAAGAGAAGTGGAGAGCACACACAATAAATCTCATTGCCAGTGAGAATACTACATCACCTGCCGTGAAACGAGCAGTTGGATCTGGATTCATGCATAAGTATGCTGAAGGGTGGCCGAAAAATCGATACTACCAAGGGTGTAAATACGTTGATGAAGTAGAACTCTTAGGAAACTCGGCTTTTTATCAACTTTTTGATGCAGATTATGTAGATTTACGGCCTATATCTGGTGCTGTAGCAAATATTGCCATGTTTTTTGGACTGACACAGCCCGGCGATACCATTTTATCTCTGGACACGAGCGATGGCGGCCACATCACCCACGCAAAGTTCGGTGCCGCGGGGCTTCGAGGTCTCAATGTCCACGAGTTTCCCTACGATGAAGACGAGATGAATATCGACGTGGATAAAACCATCGCGCTGATTGATGAGACCGATCCCGATCTTATACTCTTCGGTGCCTCCGTGTACCTTTTCCCCCACCCTGTGAAGGAGATTGCTGACCATACAGACGCGATTATCGCATACGATGCCGCCCATGTCCTGGGACTCATCGCAGGGGGTCAGTTCCAGAAGCCTTTTGAGGAGGGCGCGACGATCATCACTGGCTCCACCCATAAAACATTCCCTGGACCTCAGGGAGGCGTCATTATGGCAAAAAATCTCGAGAAAAAACCCACAGAAAATCTTCAGTGGGCAATCTTCCCGGGCTGTATGTCCAACCACCACCTTCACCACGTGGCAGGAAAGGCCATCACCGCCCACGAGATGTTGGAGTACGGCGAGGAGTACGCGAAACAAACGATACAAAACGCGAAGAAACTCGGCGAGGCAATGACCGAGCAGGGACTTACAGTAGTAGCAGAGGAGAAAGGATTCACAGAGAGCCATCAAATCGTCCTGGATTTCGAAGATTATATCAGCAAATGGGCGGCAGAAACCCTCGAAGAAGCAAATATTATCACCAATAAGAACCTCCTTCCGTGGAACCCGGTGGAGAAAAGCGACAATCCTTCGGGAATGCGGCTCGGTACGCAGGAAATGACGCGGGTTGGCATGAAGGAAAGCGAGATGGAGTACATCGCAGAACTGTTTAAACAAGTGATTCTTGATAAAAAGGATCCGAAAGCAGTAAAAAAAGAAGTAAAAGAGTTCAGAGAGGACTACCGGGAGGTCCAGTACGGATTTACCTGGTAACTCTATTTATTTTTTCCATGTACTCTTCTGCTTTTCTTCCGGGACGTCTATCGTAGATCAACCCCCTCCCCACGTTCACCAGTGTATTAGGAAACAGTGTGAGAATCTGCATACCCCCTTTCTGGGCGCCAATACCGGGGACAAGCACGAACCGATCCTTGTGAAGTACCGAGGCGAGATTCTGAAGATCCTCTATTGCACATGTGGCACCTATCACCGCGTTACCCTTCATCGTATTGACTTTCTCTGCGATAAATTTATAGGCTTTTTTTCCTTCAATTTCCGATTTCATAAAGTATTTCGCCTGAGGATTACTCATTAACGTCAGTACAAACACACCAAGCCCATAACGTTGCGCATTTTTTCCTGTCTCCTCGATATTTCCGGGGAATGGAGAGTAGGTGAACGCATCAAACCCCAGCTTTTTCATCCAGTAAAGAGAAGCAGTATTGGAAGATCCAATATCTCCAAGCTTGAGATCCAGTATCGATAATGCATCGTGATGATGAATCGTTTTATTGAGCTTTCGCATCTCCCGGTGGCCCAACGGCATAATATACTGGAGATTCGGCTTGTATGCCACCGTATGTTCGGCTGTTTCTTCCACCATCTCCAGACAGAAGCTCAGGATCGGTTTCTCTGTGGTGTACTTCTTCCTCATGTCAGCGGGTGCAGGATCAAGTCCTGCACAGAGCCGCGATTTTTTATCGATGATTAACTCCTGAAGATTTTCATTGAACATAGCTCCCTTGTGAGGGAGGGGTTAAAATTGTTTTCCTCAGTACGCCGGCACAACATCTGTGTGGGTAGTACCGCTCCACTCCGTGTAGACAATGTGCCATTGGGGCATCCACGCCAGCGCGATCATGCCCACATCTATATCACTTTTTCGTGGTTTTATCGGCTTTTCCTGTACATTTTCCAAAGCTTCTTCCCATTCCCTCCTGATGTCTTCAGTTTCTCGTTTCAGTTCGTTTTCGAGGTCATCGATCTCCCGTTTCAATGCATCAATCTTCTCTTCAGCTTCCTTCACGCTCATGCCTGCCAATTTACTCTGACGATACTTACTCATGGCAGTGGACGCCGAACGGATCGATCGCCGACCCATAAACATACCCAGCACGGACTCTCCTACAGAGACGAGGATTTCCTGCTTCCGCGACTGCGCAGTAGCCTCTTTCTTCTCAAGAGCAACCTCGGCCCGACTCAACCGATCCTGTAGTTTCTGTATTTTCTTGTCATACTTTTGTTGGAGATCGTCGATCTCTTCATCCCGATGCTCTCTGGCATCCTGCCGTAACCGCATGATAAAATCGCGTTTTGTTTCTCCTGGGAGGGAGTATTCCTTGAGTGCAGGACTATAAAAGAGATCTAGTCTACTGGTACGGTAGAGATGATTCCTGAGTTCCTTTTCCAACTCCTCAAACTCATCAGGCTCGTTGAGCACCTCGGAGAGTTCATCGAACTGTGCATCGGGCTCAGCATGATCCACCAACTCCGTGATCTCTATTTCCTGCGCATTTTCCCAATGAGAGAGGTTGGGACTGGAGAGAAGTAACGCCAGATCCCTGGACTCGGTAATCCCCTTCCGTGTGTCCACAAAGTGAACACGGGCTTTCCCCAACACACCGGGCGTGTAGACAAGCGAGTGAGATTCCACATTAATGGACTCTTTTTCCTTCTTCACCTCCATCACTGCAGCATCTCTACTCTTGCGAAGGGGAAAGTAGTACTGGTTGATCTCGGCGGACACTGTCGGTGGTGAGGTGAGCGTCGAACCCTGCGATGGAAGGGGAACGTGTACGGGGGGAGAGATAGTGTGAACTTCCCTTCCGCTCATGAGCTGTCGTATCTGCGTCCGTGTCAAAGGGCCGCGGAGGTAGCTCATTGCCCATCGGGTATAAAACGTTACAGGCGCATCTTCATGGACATTATGCAGGAGAAATACCCGTTTTTCAAGGTTGGAGATGAGTCGACTCAACGATGTCCGGTCTAACGATGCACCCTCCTTTGAGGAAATACTTTCAAGTCCATCAAGGACCCGCATCTTGTCCCGTTCGGTTTGGAGTCTCCCGATAAACCACGTTCCTGCATTGGTGAGACCCTTGTAATCGAGATCCACCGGATTCTGCGTGGTAAGGATAACACCAAGTCCATAGGCTCGTGCCTGTTTCAAGAGTGTGAGCATCGGCTTCTTACTTGGGGGAGCGGCTACAGGAGGAAAAAATCCAAAAATCTCATCCATGTAGAGGAGTGCTCGAAGACTCGTCGTTCCCGGCTGCCGCCGCATCCACGCAATGATTTGGTTAAGTAGAAGTGTAACAAAAAACATGCGCTCTGCATCGTTGAGATGTGCAATATAAAAGATGGAGTGACGGGGTGTTCCCTCGTCTGTACTCAAAAACGTCGCGATATCGAGAGGTTGACCTTTCAGCCAATTCTGAAAATTCGGAGCTGCAATGAGATTATTGAGGCTCATGGCGAGTTCGATCCGATCCTTCTCCGGGAAAAACGTGTCGATGTCAAATACGCCGAGTGTTCGTACCGGTGGGCTCTGAATCGCGGTAATCAGTTTTCCAAGATCCAGATCCTCATTTCTGCGCCAGTAGTACTCAAAAAGTGTGGAGAGAAGAATGTGTTCCCGGGAACGGACGGGATCGGCAGCGATACCGATGAGTCCGAGAAGTGCACTGACAATGCCTTGGATCTGTTCCCGGAGTAACTCAGCATGAGTGTCCCATTCAAGAGATGGTGCGGTAAAAGAGTGGAGAATCGAAACAGGAACGCCAGCATCACTGCCCGGGGTGTAAATTACGATATCTGCAGAGTCCTGAAGCAGTTTAATACGCTCACCGTCCTGTCCCCACTTTGCGAGTCCTTCACGCCACAATTCTGCTTGTTGGACCGAAAACTCTTTTGGACTAAGTCCTTTGCGCCGTGCATCGTCCACATTGATCCACGGCAAGAAGTCGTCGGGGTGTAGTTCTGGAAAGGTAAGCATCAAATTTGTAATGTCTCCCTTCGGATCGATGATGAGGGCTGGAATACGGTCGATGGCAGCCTCTTCGAGAATGTCAATACAGAGGCCAGTCTTTCCGCTACCCGTCATCCCGACACAGACTGCGTGCGTGGTGAGATCCCGCGCATCGTACATCACCAGCCTATTTCGCAGTATATTCGAAGCTACATCGTATTCCTTGCCAAGATAAAATGCACCAAGTTTTTCGAACTCCATAATGTCACCTAATGTACTTTTTTTCTTTTATTAATTATAGATTTTATCATTTATAAACTTTTTTAATAAATTTAAAATTTAAAAGATATTATTCAACAAAACCTTTTTATCGTTCTGCACAGGTGAAGTACCAATGAAACAATACAAAATCATCCACGACCCGATTCACGGAAGTGTGAGAATAGACGGCGTCATCCTCGAGCTTTTCCACTCAGCTCCGGTACAACGACTGCGGGATATAAAGCAGTTGGGACTCACCAACCTCGTGTTTCCTGGAGCAAACCACACCCGGTTTGAGCACTCACTTGGAGTCTACTACCTCACGGAGAAGATCTGCGATGAACTTGATATTGAGAAGAAGGCACTGACCACCGCTGCCGTGCTCCATGACACAGGACATTTTCCTTTTTCCCACACACTGGAGTACCTCTCAGAGTACTATCTGAACAAAAATCATGTGGATCTCGCCTGTGAACGGGTGAGAGATCTCGAGGAGATACTTGAACATTACAATGTTGATCCGAAAGAGGTAACGAAGATCCTCAGACGTGAGAAAAAAGGATACCTATCGCAGATCATCGCAGGAGATCTTGACGTGGACAGAATTGATTACCTCCTCCGGGACGCACACTATACCGGGGTTGCCCACGGGATTATCGATCTTGAACGGATCCTCAAAACACTCGAGATCAGGGAGGGATCTCTTGGGATCAATGAAAAGGGTGTTCTCGCAGTGGAGGGGATGCTGATCGCCCGAGACCTCATGTTTGCCTCCGTCTACTTCCATAAGACAGCACGAATCTGCGAGAGCATGCTGGCAAGGGCTGTGGAATGTACTGCAACTGAAACCAATATAGAGGAAATCGCCGAAATGACGGACACCGAGCTCCTCTGCCTCTTAAAAAATACAGAAGGATTCCCCAAAGAAATATATCATCGATTGAAATATAGAGTCCTGTTTAAAGTTGTGGAGTACAGAGATCTCGATCTGTCCTTTGAGGAGCGAAAGACACTGGAACGTGAACTCTGTGAGAAGGCGGATATCCCCGAACATTACTGCATCGTCGATATCCCAGGAATTGAAAATCCAGACACCGTAGAGATAAAGGTCTTTAACGATGGCGTTGAACGGTTTGAGGACCATGCAATACTACGAAAATCAGCCCCAATGGAGTATCCTGCAGTGATCTCCGCACCTGAACGATACAGAAAGAAGGTGAAAGAGGCGGTGGAACAATTACTGTAAAAAAAATACTCAACTACTACGGCGTACAGATGGATTTAGAAGAGTACGAGACTGTAACGATAGGAAACGAATATTATTTGGTGAAAAAGGAACTCCTTCCATTTATTACTAAGGAGACGAAGGCCGCCGGGATAAAGGTAAAAAATTCCAAGCTCTCCTTGGAGTTTGCCTTCCTCCTCACCCCATATACCACGAGAAATAAAGTGAAAATCAATGAACGAGGGGAGACGCTTTTTCTCTACGGTAGGGACGTGTTTAAAAAGAACATCATCAAGGGAGATCTCGCAGAAAAAGGAGAAAAGCTGGTGGTGAACCTACAAAATGAATGTCTTGGTGTGGGGTACTGGAACGGAGAAATGCTCGAAAATGTGAAGGATCGGGGAATGTTTCTCCGGACTATGGATTAACGGTTTTCAGCCATGGCCTTCACAAGCCCCATGAACACGGGCGATGGCCTTTCAACTCTCGAGGTAAATTCTGGATGGTACTGTGTTCCCAGAAAGAAAGGGTGATTATCAAGCTCCAGTACCTCCATTCGTCCATCCTCAGATCTCCCAGTATACCGTAAGGGACCCTCTGTCAGTGTATCGATGTACTCTGGATTTACCTCGTAGCGGTGCCTATGCCGCTCGTATATCTCCTTTGAGTTATAGAGATCGCATACCATACTGTTCTTATCCAACAAGATTTTATAGGCGCCGAGCCTCATGGTCCCTCCTTTCTCCTTTATCTTTTTCTGCTCCGGGAGGAGATCTATCACCGGTTCATCAGTATCCTCAAACTCTGTGGAGTTCGCATGAGAAAATCCGATGCTTCGAGCGTGCTCTACAGTCGCAAGCTGGAAGCCAAGACATATCCCTAAGAAGGGTATCTTATTTGTACGTGCGTATCGTATTGCATTGATTTTCTCCTCCGTTCCCCGTACACCGAAGCCTCCCGGAACTAAAATACCATCGACTCCCTTGAGATCGCCTTTTTCGAGTTCTTCTGATTCCAACCACCGAATGTTCACATTGATTCCTGTGTAGTAGGAACAGTGGCTCAGTGCCTCATCGATACTGATATAGGAATCATGGAGATCCATGTACTTCCCGACCATTGCAAGGGTCACGTCGGTATCACACTCCCGGGAGATGATCGATTTCCAGTTGTCCAATTTTGGCTTTCTCCGTAATCCGAACTTATCAACTATCTTTTCTCCTATCTTCTGATCATTGAGCATCAGGGGTACCTTATAAATATCACCGATATCGTGGTTGCTTATCACGTGATCTTCTCGTACATTACAGAAAAGCGCTATTTTTCGCCTCGTTTTCTCGAGAAGGGGCTCCTCGGATCTACCGACGATAATATGTGGGGAGATTCCTGTCTCCATAAGATTTTTCACGGAATGTTGTGTGGGTTTTGTTTTCTGTTCTCCCACTACATCAAGGGTCGGGACAAGCGTGACGTGAACGAATACTGCGTCTTCCTCACCGGAGAGCTGTCTGCAGGCCTCCAGAAAGGGCATGCTCTCGATGTCACCGACAGTTCCTCCCACCTCAATCACGGTAAAATCGTACTTTTCTGCGACATTTCGTATCTGCAGTTTGATTTCGTCGGTGAGATGGGGAATCGGCTGCACCGTTTTGCCCAGATAATCTCCACGGCGTTCCTTTTCGATAACACGCTTGTAAATTTTCCCGGTGGTAATATTGTGATCTCTTGTAAGATCGATATTGAGAAAACGCTCGTAGTTTCCCAGATCGAGATCCACCTCGCCACCATCGTTCAGCACGAATACCTCCCCATGCTCAAAGGGGCTCATCGTCCCTGCATCCACATTAAGATACGGATCTATCTTGATCACGGTAACCTTATATCCCATGCTCTGGAGAATCTTCGCAATGGAGGCAGTGGTCACTCCCTTCCCTAACCCTGAAAGTACTCCACCTGTCACAATGACGTATCTCATATTGAGTATAGTTTTCTCACTTTATAAGGATTAGGTTTCTACTGGAATATAGATAATAGCTGAGAAATATTCTAGAGTATGTTTCTGGGATACAGTTATATAAAAACTGAAAGAGAAGAGTTCCTCATAGAATCAATAGACTGTGAGGATCTCTACAGTGCTCCCCGACACTACGATATGCAACAAAAGGAGTTCATCGAAGACATTCCGTTCTATATGCGTCCTGAAGAGATAATGGGGATCCAGTTCTCGAACTGGCATGTGGAACCGGGAGAATTACCCTTAGACTAGCTGAAAAGGACTATCAAATTACGGGATTGGACATATCGAAACCTATGCTCGTGCGCGAAAGAGAGAGCATCGCGTCGGGATGTCGATCTGACATGGGTACATGCAGACTGTAGGGATTTCAATCTTGATACAAAATTTAACCTCATTCTGTTCCCGTACAACTCTCTCCTTCATCTCCATGATATAGAAAGCTACGAAGCCTGTTTCTCCTGCGTAAAAAAACACTCAAAAGAGGAAGGAAGTTTTCTTATCGATATATTCACTCCTGACCTCGAGATACTCATGCGTAATCCGTCAGAGCAGTTCCCGACAGCAGAGTATATGCTGGACGGCCAGAGAGTAAGTAACAGTCACAGAAAAACATCGTACAACAACGCAACACCGCTCATGCATATCAAATGGCACTATCAAATGGGAGATAAAGAGTGGGTAAAGGAGTGGAAAAACAGAATTCTCTTTCCACGAGAAATCGACACGCTACTGCGGTACAACGGCTATACAATAGAAAAAAAATATGGAAACTACGATGAACAACCGTTTTCAGACGGTGCAAAGAAACAGTTAATCGTGTGTCGACAATGACAACATTTAAATAACCATAGTCTCTATACAGCGAAAGTGATACAATGCAGGAAATAAAAAAGGTAGATATACTCTCTTTAGCTAAAATCTACGCTATTATCGGTGCAATAGTGGGATTTATCGCCGGTGTCATCGCTGCGTTAATTACCACAGTGAGCGGTGGGTTTGTGGGCGTCCCTAACGTGTTAAGTGCATTTGTAGGAGTAGCCGCAATTATCATCGTGCCTATCGTCTACGCCGTCTTTGGATTTATCGGTGGTGTGATCACTGCGTTCATTTACAATCTTGCAGCTAACTGGGTTGGCGGCATTGAGATAGAGCTTAAAGAGAAGTGAGAGTAATTTTTATACTTCTTTTTCTTTTTACCATCCTATCAAAATTATCGCGCCCATCACTATAAACACAACCCCTCCTATTGTAGAGAGTAATTTCTCGTTCACTTTTGTTGCAATAACCTTCCCCAGATACAGTGCCGTGATCGAGAGAAGGCTCAACGCTATCATCACCCCCATAAGCACAAGAAAAGGGTTGTACTTCGCTGCGAACAGCGCCGACGCGATCTGTGTTTTGTCGCCCAGCTCGGAGATGAAAATCACCATAAAACCAGAGTAAAAAGGTCGTCTAAACTCAAACATCGTTTCTTCATTCCTCGCACTTATCAATGTAATAATTCCAAAAAAAATGAATATCACTCCAGAAACGATTTTCACGATATTCATGGGGGCCATTTTAGTAATGTACTCCCCCACAACAACAGCGATCCCATCTACGAGAAGAAACGCGAAAAGTATTCCTATCAAAAGCTTTAAATGCTCTTTCGTCTTTGTCGAGAGAATAAAAACAGCGATCTGTGTTTTGTCACCTAATTCTGCTACACCAACGACTGCAAGAGGAACAAGAAGATCCTGGAGCATACAATGCTTCTTTTGCGATACTTTATATAAGTGACAGTGAAATCAGTCATAACATTTATAAAGAGACGATCAATTTTTATATATGTATAAACGTTAAATATGATGGGGTTGCTGAGTGTGATAATTGAAACAGAAGGCCTTTCAAAATACTATAATGAAATACCTGCTGTAGAAAATCTATCGATACGAGTGAAAGAGGGCACTACGGGACTTCTTGGTCCTAACGGCGCAGGAAAGTCCACACTTATCCGCGTACTCCTGGGTCTAATAAGCCTATCAACTGGAGAAGCCAAAGTGTTGAACTACGACATAAAAAAGGAAGATATCAAAATACGAGAAAAAATAGGATATATGCCCGAACATGACTGCCTCATTGAGAATATGGATGGTGTTGATTTTGTAACGCAGATGGGAATTATACGCGGTCTACCTCGGAGTGATGCACTCCAACGGGCCCATGAAACTCTCTACTATGCAGGAATCGAGGAAGAACGATATAGGAATATAGGAGAATACTCTTCAGGGATGAAACAACGTATAAAGCTCGCACAAGCTCTCGTTCATGATCCCCAAGTTCTATTTCTGGATGAACCGACAAATGGGATGGATCCCCTCGGTAGAGACGAAATGCTCACTATTATAAAGGATATATCTTCCAAGGGCAAAGACATCTTACTTTCATCCCATATACTTCCTGACGTAGAAAAAGTATGTGAAAATGTTGTTCTTATGAATAAGGGAAAGCTTGTAGTTGAAGGAGATATTACTGGACTTCTAGAAGACGAAGGGAGAGTTGAAGTGAGGGTTAAAAAAAATCCTGAAATGCTACTGAATGATTTAGACTGCGATTATGAAATCCTTGGAAATACAGTGAAAATAGAGAGATATCCCGACACTATTTACTCAGATATATTCAAAAATGCAGCTAAATACAATATTCAAATTAGGTATATATCAAATGCCAGAAACTCGCTAGAAGAACTCTTTGTAAGTCTTTTGGGTGATTGAATGGCCATATATACACAAGAGTACAAGAAATGGAAAGGAACGTACAGAAAGAGGCCATATAAAGTTTGGGGTATGATACTCTTTGGAGTAAAAAGAGCCTGGAGCAACAACTGGGTGAAAGTTTGTCTGATACTGGGATGGATACCTGCTATATTTTTTATTGTACTCTCAGTCGCCATGTCTGGTACAATACAAGAGGGATTTCAAAATCCAGGATCCTTTTATACAAATTATTTTTCATTTCAGCTCCTATTGATTATTTTATTTACAGCTGTTGCAGGCTCCTCGTTAATATCGGAGGACATAAAAAACAAGAGTATAACACTTTACTACTCGAGTCCACTGAAGAAGATAGATTACATTTTGGGCAAGCTGGGAATCATAGTTGCACTTCTATCGCTGATAACTGTTGTCCCCTCCACCGTTATGTACTGGTCCCTGACACTTACGCTGGATAGCGAGATACAGAGCACGCTATGGGTTTGGGGTTCCTGCATACTCAGTTCCTTCGTACTCACTGCATTTTTCAGTATCCTTATCCTCTTTTTATCCTCCCTTACTGGAAACAATAAGTATGCAGGTGCTTCATTTTTTGGCCTCATCCTTGGAAGTGATGCAGTAGCAGCAATTCTATATGTCTCGAGTGAGATTAAATGGGCAGTTTTAATTTCCCTTCTCAAGGATGCACAACATATAATAGGGATCATTTTCAGACTCCAACCCCAAGAAATAGGAGCAATGGAGGGAGAGATAATACCGTGGTACTATTCCTTTGGGATAATTGTAGGGCTAACAATTCTCTTAGGAGGTTTTACCTATCTAAAACTGAGAAAAATGGAGTTGAGCGAATGATCATAGAAACAGAACACCTCAGTAAATGGTACGGAACTGTCCTCGCACTAAACGATATAACAATTACTGTAGAAAATGGCATCACAGGACTTCTTGGTCCTAACGGCGCAGGAAAATCCACATTCCTCAGGATAGCTGTAGGCTTAACAAAAGAAAGTAAGGGGAAAATTTCGATTTTGGGAATGAATGCGTGGGACAATCCAGAACTAAAGAAAAAAATAGGATATTGTCCAGAAAAGGATTTATTCTACCCATTTATGACTGGATATGAGTTTTTAAGAACGATGGCTAGATTAAACGACATAAAAAAAGTTGAAAGAGTAAATGAAGCTCTAAAAGAAGTAGATCTCTGGGGGGCAAGAAACAGAGTAATAGCAGGATACAGTAAAGGTATGCGGCAGAAACTAAAAGTTGCGCAAACACTGTTGCATGACCCGGAGCTTTTATTTTTGGATGAACCTTTAACAGGAGCTGATCCGATAACGAGAGTAAAAATAATGGAAATAGTAACCCGTTTGGCAGAAAAAGGCAAAAATATTATTATCTCCTCCCATGTGCTTCATGAAGTTGAACGAATGGCCGAGAAAGTGCTTCTCATACACAAGGGGAGAGTTCTAGCAGAGGGAAAGATCCACGAAATCCGTGAGGCAATGGATAAATTTCCGCACTCTGTAAAGCTTCTAACAAAGGATAAGCGAAAACTAGCAAAAATACTGATAGGATATGACTTCGTTGAATCTGCAGAGATTATCAAGAGAGGTGTGCTCTCAAAAACCTCGGACCCGGACACATTCTACACAGAGTTCCCAAAAATTCTCATAGCGAATGATATAGAGATCACACATCTCAGCTCCCCCGATGATAACCTAGAGTCCGTCTTTAGATATCTGGTGAGGTGAAAAAATGCTTGATGCGAGTCTTTTGACTTTGAAACAAATATATAAAAGCAGAAAAGCGTATATTCTTGAGTTTTTCCTCTTTTTACCACTTGTTCTTGGTATATACTCTATATACAGAGGAGAAAATGGAACTGAAGTATTCTCAGATATTACGTATAGGTTGTATCTCCAACTTTTTGTGCTCTTTGTAACGCTGATATTCGCGACCTCTCTCGTCAACGATGATATACAGTCTGGAAAAATTGTATTTTTGATCACACGTATCCAGAGGACGAGGATCGTGGCGGAAAAGTACTTGGGCTACCTTGTATCGACGTTCATGGTGTTTTTGGTGCCGCTCATAAGTATGTTCGCAGCATTAAGACTTTACGCTCCAGAACCGATACCCTTTCGCATCTTTTTTTCGTATATCCTCATACTGCTCATGGCCATCGCAACGTACGGTGCGGTGTACTTCCTCGTGAGCATCGTGATTTCCCGGCCCTTAATGTTCGGGCTTTTCTTTGCGTTTATATGGGAAATGCTGGCGCCGGCTCTCTCCGAACGGATCTCCAAAATTACTGTGACCCACTATCTGCAATCTATCACATACCATACGGTAGATTATGGAGAAATACAGATGATGGCCAATCCCTCGAGCATTGCCTACGCACTAACTGCTCTCATCGGCACCTGTATCGTGATGCTGTCCCTCTCCACGATAATATTTAAACATAAGAGCATAGAGTGAAGATATGAAGGAGTGGTTGTTGATAGTTCTCGTACTGGGAGCCCCATTATCTCTTCAGGACGCGGAACATGTGTACGAACAGTACCTCCACAACCGCGATCTCACACAGGACGATACAATCACGCTTTGTTACGAAGGACTCTTCTTCCTACATCTCTATCAGGAAAATAATGATGCTGAAATCCTCGAAAAGAGTAGAAAATGTCTGGATTTGATCATACAGCGGCAAAAAGAAAGTGGGGAGATCACAAATGAACCGAATGTGAATCCGAAGTTGTATACAGGTGTGGGTACCTGGGCCCTTTCTCTTGGATATGAAATTACTGAAAATGAATTGTACAAAAATGCTGCACTAAAAGGAGGAGATTTCTTAATTGAAGAGGTAAAAAAATGGAAAAAAGTGTATCCCGTAGAATGTCCTGACAGAAGAAACAGTGATGCACGGCACAAGGGGGAAATGAAAAACTCCCTGGAAAACTACTGTTACTCCTGCCCAAACGACTGGGGAATGATCTGTGTAGGGCTGGGAAGTATCGTCCATTACATTGGGGAGGAAGGAAAGTACCGTGAATATACTCTGTTACTGGGAGATACATTGTATAGAATGCAGCTCGAGAACGGAGCATGGTACGACGGCTACGCACTGAAGATACCCACCCGCTGGAATATCTCCTGCCACTACGTCACCATGGCACTACTCGGTGAGTGGATGTGCTACCAAATTACAGAAGCACAAAAATACAAAAACTCGATAATGAAGGCTGTCCAGTGGATGGAGGAGATGCAGACATCCACAGGCGTCTACGATATCTACATCACCGAACAGAATATTCCACTCGAGAAGGAAAGTTTCGTAGGTGAGATCCAAAGCAGATGCGATTTCACCCAGGTACGGGGACAGACAAACGTGAAAATGTACTATGCTACTCCGAATAAAACGATGCTCGGGGAGTACTCACTGTTACTGGCAGAAACCTTGGCAGAGGACGTAGGGATCGCCACCAACCGAGAAAACACACTTGCGTACATACAAAACCATCGTGGATATTCACATTGGTACATTCTCTCACTTGTGGTGGGAGAAGACACCCTCCCATGGATATCCAAAAGAAATATATTCCTCTACGGATTTGTTAGTATAGTTGCAGTAGGGTTGATCGTATGGATAGTAAGGCGAGTAAAGAAGAACGGGAAGAATGGAAAGAAATAGTTGAGCGAATACTCGAAAAAGATATGTGTACAGCAGTTATTCTTGGGTATATTGACACAGGAAAAACGAGTTTTTTACATTATGCTTCGAAAAAAATACGAGCTAGTGGGAAAAACGTTTCTATAATTGACTGTGACGTGGGACAATCTAGTATAGGTCCTCCGGGATGCTTAGGGCTCCAAAATAACAGTGGAGAGGAATATTACTACTTTATTGGGGATGTATATCCCTACGATCATACAAAGATGGTTGCAGGGTTACTGGAGCTCACTTCCCGTGCAGACTCGCCGTATGTACTGATAGATACTACAGGATTAGTATTCTGGAATGGGAGAAGCCTCAAGAGAGCGAAAATCACGAGTCTGTCCCCCGATATGATCGTTGCATTTCAACGGGGTAAAGAACTGGAAGGAATCCTCAGAGACTATCCCACCTACGACATCGTCCGAAAACCAGTGAACAACAAGACGTATACCTCCAGAGAACAGAGGAGAACAATTCGGAAGAACCTGTGGAAGAAATATCTGCAGGACGCCCAGGTCACGATATATACTGTTGAGGATATCACGCTACGAAACACCTTTCTTTTCTCTGGAGAAGCCTGCGATCCAGAAAAAGTGAAGGACGACGTAGGGACGGAGATACACTGGTGTGAGAAGATCCCCGAAGGGTTCTTTGTCGTTGCTGAACGGTACGGAAAGCAAAAAAACATGACGATTTTAAAAAAGGGATTTGAAAGGGGTCTTATCGCTGGATTCATCAAAGATGAAATATGCATCGGCATAGGAAGAGTAATCAGTATCGATTTTGAGAGGAAAGAGATATACCTCTTCACCAACGTGAAAGAAGAGTTTGACTTTCTCGAGTTTGGGCGGTTGAAGATCACCGATGATGGAGAAGAGGTAGGGAGAGTGTACAACCTTGTTTACTAAAAAATAACACCGTCCATTTCCAGATATTTCCTTTTCCGTATGAATACAGTTGGTATGCCTTTTTTTCGCAGTGATCGACGCAGCTTTCTGTCATTTGTGCAGACGACGCACTCATGATTTTCGGCAAAGGTGAGAATGGAGGTATCAACCTTTCCTTCCAGCGTGAGAACAGGATACTCATCGATAAGATCCAGTGCAATTCTTCTCGCTGTCGCATCTTGTCCCTTCAGATCGAGGGTATTCAACTCATGAAGTACATTAGAGGGGATTACTATTTCATGGGATTTTTCAATAAGTGTATGCACTTGACTAAAGTCAATTCCAAACTTTACACAACTCAGAATAAAATTTGTGTCAAAAATTACAGTTACTCGATGATTCCGTACCCGATCAGTCGCCATCGTGTCCCAATTCTCCGGCTTATTGCTACTCTGTCCCCTTTTGTTGCACAGATGGGGAGCCGTAGATCAAGGTTGCAGTGTTCTCCAGGACTCTTCACAAACCCCACTGTCTTCCCCGTTCCGACATTGAGCATGAGCATTTCTTTCCGTTTGATAGGTGTAACATCCAGCTCCTTTTCCGAGCCAACAACCCGCTCCAGCAGATGCGCCTTGAGATCGAATTCATGCAACAAAGGAGGGAGTGTTCCCGGTTTCCCTGCGACGCTGCCGGCCAAAGCGTCCGCCTTCGTGAGCGAGGGATCGAGTTTTGTACCGATACCGATGAGACCTCCAGGCCATGCCTCGTCCAGTTGCACACCCATAGTATCCAGAGAAACGATCTCGGAATGCAGATCTTTGTACACTACCTTATTGCGCTCTTTTACCGATCTACCGGGTCGTATCTCCATCTCATCTCCTATCCGCATGATACCTTGTTTCAAACTGCCACCAATAATTCCGCCCACAAGCTTCTCGGGCGTGGTGCCAGGTTTGTTCACATCGAAGGATCGTGCGATGAACATTCTGGGGTCCAGCGTTTCATCCCGGTCCGGTGTGGGAATATTTGTCTCTATCGCTTCGATGAGCACATCGATGTTGATGGAATGCTGAGCAGAAATAGGAATGATGGGTGCATTTTCTGCCACCGTTCCTTGTACAAAGTGTTTTATCTCTTCGTAGCTTTCTTTGACCCGTTCCTTCGATACAAGTTCTATCTTGTTCTGAGCGATAACAATGTTCTCTACGCCAATGATATCAAGACCCATCAGATGCTCCTTGGTCTGCGGTTGTGGGCACGGCTCGTTGGCAGCGATGACCAAGACAGCGCCATCAACCAATGCCGCTCCTGTGAGCATTGTCGCCATCAGGGTCTCATGACCGGGAGCATCTACAAAGGAGACTTTTCGTAATACTTCTGTCTCATCTCCACACTCTGGACATGTTTTCTCTACGGTGTACTTATCACGCGCAGTACATTTCCTGAAGATTGTATCCGCATATCCCAATCGTATGGTGATACCCCTTCTTAGCTCTTCCGAGTGTTTATCCGTCCATACGCCAGAAAGTGCCTTTGTCAATGTCGTTTTTCCATGATCTACATGCCCTATCATTCCAATGTTTATCTCTGCCTGTTTTGGTTCCATCGATGGATCACTTCTCCTCTATTCTCTTTTTGAACTTCTCTATCATTTTCTCCGAGAGGCCTGTTTTTTCTATCAGTTCACTTGTTTCCATTGATAAAAGCTCTTCTGCACTTCTAATCCCGGCTTGCTCAAATTTTTCAGCTCTCTTCTTCCCTATACCCTTCACATCGGTGAGAGGCGTCGCTGGTCCTTTTTCGACTTTTTCTTCCTCTGGTTCTGGTTCTTTTTCTGGCTCTGCAGCTTCTTCTTCCTTCTCAAGTTCAGGTTCAGGTTTCTCTGGTTTTTCGGGTTCCCCGGGTTTTTCTTCTTCCTTTATCTCTTCTTCTGGCTTCTTCTTTTCTTTCTTTGGTTTCTCTTTTTCACGTTTCTTTTTCTTTGGCTTTTCTTTTTTTGGCTTCTCCTTCTTCTCTGTGGGCTGTTCAATAACCTTTGTGTTGACTTGAATTGTCTCGGTGGTGATCATGTTTCCACGCACTCGTTTCTTTCGCCGTTCTCCATCTCGTGTCGGATTAAATCCAACGCCTCCAGAGAGAAGGACCTTTCTTCTCACTGGTCCATCGATATCTTTTTTCATAGCGAAACCGTCTCTATCACTTCCTCCTGTGATCATAAGATCGCCCTGTACGTCGAGTATTCCTCCTTCAATGATATCTCCAATCTTTTTACCGAGTAATGAGTTAGCTTTCTCGTCTCGCAACTCTTTTTGTTCGCTTCTTCCGTCAGGATATGATACTACTACTTTCACTTCCATATTATACGCCCCATAAACTATTTTCTTTTCGTTTAATCTTTAAAAATTCTTCCAGTGTGTCCTTCTCAGACACATCGAGTTCCAATTCATCCATTTTTCTCACACTGCTTTCGGGTACATCAACATATAAAACTTCCCCTTCTTTTATCTGCCGCCCCACAGTCACGCCAGTGAGGGCCACAGCAACTTCCTCACCCTCTTTCGCGGATTTCAGGAAATCATCCTGTGTCTTTATTGATTTTATATTTCCACCAAATTCTCCATTCTCTTTAATAAGGCCCAAATCGGGTCTTATTTCTCCAGCAAAGACCCTTACACCTACAATTGCCGGTTTAGAAACACGAAATACAAAATCTCGTAATATTTCGATCTTCCCGGGTCTTACAACGCCTGCCAGTCGTTTGCGTTTCTCTTCTTCCTTTTTCTTTTTTACCCATTCCTCATAATCTTCAATTATTTTATAGATGACATTGTCCTCAAATATTGTCACTCTCTTATTTTCTGCCGTCTCCCTCGCACCTTCAAGAACATCCACATTGAACGCGACAATTACTCCTTTATACATATCCTTCTCCTTTACTGAGAGGGCTTCCGTTACATCGAGCTTGTTCACATCGCCGACATCCGCTTTTCTGATGGCAAAATCCTTGGATCTAAACGTTTTCACCAGTGCTTCAAGACTGCCGAGAGTGTCCGCCTTCAGAATAATTCCCGTCTGTTCCGTACTGATCTTCATCCGCCCTATCTCCTTCCTCACTTCCCCAGCAACTGTTTCTACATCTCCATCCGTTGCGTATAGTGGTGATCCTGCGAGTGCCTCTTCGAGGTTCGGCGCTGAGATTTTTATACCCGCCGCTGCCGTGACACTCTGCACCTGTTCAAACCGGAACTTCGGATCTCGTATTTCATCTAAGGGCTTCGGTTTCAGGAGGCTTCGGATATTCGTGATAATTACATCATTTTTTCCTCCGAGCACAATGGTATCGCTGGCATTCAGTGTTCCATCGTATACGATCACATCGATAGTAGTGCCGAGCCCTACTTCCTCCTTTACCTCAAGAACATTCCCTTTGGCAGGATCTTCTACATCAATATTTAATTTTTTCTCTAAAAAGCGCTGAGAAAGACCGGCTATGAGCATCATGACCTCTGAAACACCTATCCCATACTTGGCCGAACAGGGAACGATTGCTATCTTCTTTCTAAAATTCTTTACTCTGTCAAATCGATCCGCCTCAAATTCATGTTCGTACAGATCTCCTACCAGTTTCCAGATCTTATTATCCAGTATCTCCTTCATCTGTTCATTCTGATCCTCATACGCCTCAGAAAACGTGTATCGTTTTTTCTCCTTCTTCACCCTGAATCTCCCAGCGAGATCTATTTTATTCGCAATGATAATAAATGGAACTTTAAAATTCTTCAGAATATCAATGGACTCCATGGTCTGCGGCTGTATTCCTTCGTTTATATCGATCACAAGCACGGCGAGATCTGCAAGACTTCCTCCTCTGGACCGCAGTGTGGTAAATGCTTCGTGACCTGGTGTATCAATGAATAAGATCCCAGGAATTTTCAGTGCAGAATCTTCTAAAAGTTCCCCACATATCTCCTTTATTGATTCCATTGGTACTTCGGTGGCACCAATATGCTGTGTGATTCCACCGGCCTCGCCTCCAGCAACTGCCGTACCCCTAATGTTATCTAACAGTGTCGTTTTTCCATGATCTACATGACCCAGTACAGAGATAATAGGCTGACGGGTAACCATCAGATCACAATACTTTCATGCTCGAGAATCTCTTCCTCGTCAAAGAACAGATCTATCTCCCGTTTTGCCGAGGCAGGAGAGTCCGATGCGTGGACAACGTTGCACATATACTTTGGTGTGTTGAACCCAAAATCCCCTCGGATGCTTCCGGGTGCTGCCTCTTCTGGGTCTGTGCTTCCTGCCAGTATTCGCATGATCGGTATCGCATTCCTTCCCTCAACCACCATGGCAACTACTGGCGCAAGAGTGATATACTCAATGAGATCACCGAAAAACGGCTTTTCTGTGTGTTCTTTGTAATGTTCCTCTGCCATCTCATCACTGATCTGCACCATCTTCATTGCCACGATCTTCAAGTTTTTCTGTTCGATTCGTGTCAGAGATTCTCCGATCAGCCCACGTAATACGCCATCCGGTTTAACAAGCACCAGTGTTCGTTCCATCTCATTTCACCCTCAGTTCCTTCTCTTTCCTGTAGTCTTTTGTCCATTCCACCTTCCGCGGTTTTCTATTGAGCTTGATCATGTTTTTCTCACATTTGGAGGAACAGAACGTAAGTACGGTTCCATCTTTCTTTACATACATCTTTCCGGTTCCAGGTTCGATCTCTTTACCACAAAATGAACAAATTCGCGTTCTAGGCATCTATATCACCTCGGAGCCTTGATTTCTCGTGCTTCTCTCTCTGTCTCGCGCAGCATCAGTACATCTCCAGTCTCTACAGGTCCCTTCACATTTCGGGTGAGGATTCTCCCTTCATCTCCTCCAGAGAGTACCTTGCACTTCACCTGGAATACCTCTCCAGTCACTCCAGTTCTTGCCCTCACCTCGATGACCTCTGCAGGGATCCCTTCATCTGCCATGGTATCACTCTTTTAACTCATTAAGCTTTTTTACTAACTGATCCAGCCGTTTCTTATCCTTGCCTGGATCAACAATGCATACAGATGCTGCAGGCACGCCTATTCCTGCTGCATTTCCAAGTTCATCCTTTCTGGGCACGTGAATATACGGCACAGACTTTTCATCGCAGATGATGGGAAGATGGACAACGATCTCCTTCGGTTGAACATCCTCCGCAATATATACAAAAACAGCATCTCCTCTGTCGATTCTTTTAGTCGTCTCATTTGTGCCTTTCGCAACCTTCCCAGTATCTCGTGCAGTCTCTAATATCTCATATGCTCTATTTATCATGTCTTTTGGTACTTCCATTTTATTTCACCTCATCCTTCATTTTTGTTATCCGTTGGTGTTACGTATAAAAACTTCAGATTCGCATAAAAAGCTATCGGTTTCAAGTGCTGTAGGGAACCATGATACAACAAAAGATACTCATTTAAAAAAGTTGCGACTTCATTCCACACTATACTACTTTTTAAATGCCAGTTTGAGAAGGAGAGGCGTGATGAGTGTCGTCACAATTACTAAAATGATCGTAACGGAAAAGACCGATTCTCCTATCACACCTTTGTTTAATCCTGTCCGTGCAATAATTAGCGCAACCTCCATTCGTGGTATCATCCCGATTCCTACCCTCACAGAGTCACCGTAGCTGAATCCCCCCAATTTTGCTCCAAGTCCGCTGCCCATAATCTTACTTGCCACGGCAATGATGGTAAGTGTCAGCGCCAGCAGCCACACATTGGATACAGTTCCCAAATTTGTTTCCACGCCAATATTGACAAAGAAAAAGGGAATAAAAAGTGAATATCCGATGGAGTACATTTTTTCGCTGATCATCTCTTTTTGACCAACCCTGTGCAATATTAATCCCGCAAAAAAAGCCCCTACTATCATTGAAATGCCTACATTCTCAGCGATGAGAGATATACCGAGCACAAAAATCAATGAAAAGGAGAGAAGCGCCTCGGGAGAATGGAGCCGTTGAACTCTGTTCATTATCCACGGCATGAATTTGAACCCAAGATAGAGCGAAAGTGCAAAAAATAACAGTGTTTTTCCTATTATTCCAAACACACCAAGAAGAGAAAAGGCGGTGAGACTCCCAAGCACCGTGAGCGTCACAATACCAATCACATCGTCGATCACTGCAGCACCAAGCACGGTCATTCCCACATCCGTCTCCAGTTTTTTCATGTCAATGAGTGTACGTACCGTAATACCGACGCTTGTAGCGATCAGAACCGCACCTACAAAAATACTCTCTCTTTGAGGAAATCCAAGAAGAATGGCCGCCGCAAACCCAAGGACCATAGGAAAAACAACTCCTCCAATCGCAGAAAGAAAGGAAGCTTTCCCCGATTTTCGTAGATCGGAGATATCAGTATCGAGGCCTGCTAAGAAAAGAAGCACGATGATTCCGATATTGCCAAGCGTCTCGGTAAACTCGGAAGGGCTCACAATACCGAGAATGGAAGGACCTATAATAATTCCCGCGGCGAGTTCACCCATTACTGGGGGCATTCTTACTCGTTCTGCAATCTCCTCACCAATTTTTGCAAATACAAGGAATAAAATTACCGTTACAATGAGGTTCATGTTCTCGCCTATATGAGGATTCGCAATACTAACAGTATGTCTTTTAAATCGATCGACCCCACTATTTCACCATCGTCAATCACAGGGAGATGTCGTATTTTGTAATCTCTCATGATGCTTGCGGCCTCCTCGATCTTACAGTCTGATCTGATATGGATTGGTTTTCTCGTCATAATATCCTCAACAGTCTCTGCTGTTCTGAAGAGGAGTCCTTTGTACCCGATGCCACCAATACCTGTCTTCTTTTTTGGTTTTTTAATCACCTTTAAGATGTCGCTTTCAGTGACTAGTCCTTCAAGTTCACCTTCATCATCCACGACCACAAAACATGTTTTTCCTGTTTCTTTTAGAAGGACAAGGAGATCTTTAAGTGTTTTATCCTTGTTAATCTCTATCGGTTCCTTCATGATATCCTTTACCCTCATCCGCTCTGGAAATCGTACTTTTTTTCTTTGTGAAGGTTTTTTTCCTTTTACTTCTTTGTGAAGCTCGGTATCCTCAAGCATCTTTTTTAACTCTTCTTTGGTGTGCCGCAAAAATCGTTCCTTGATAGACATTACGTATCCTCACGTTTCCATCTTTTTATCTTTTTCTGTTGATCTGAACACCATTTTTAAAAGCATTGGTGTGAGCAATGTCGTGAAAAACGCCATAAATACAATAGAAGAAAAAAGATCTTGTTTGATTACTCCAAACTCCAGTCCGATTCCCGCAAGTACAAGTTCCACTGCACCTCTTCCATTCATGCCGATCCCGACAGCCGCGCTCTCTCTGGAAGAGAGCCCGCCAATTCGAGCACCCAAACCGCAACCGAAAACTTTTCCTATAATTGCCGCTGCGAGGATGACCCACATAAGTGCACTGAACACAGCCGAAAATGTAACGGAGAACCCTATCCATCCGAAGAACAATGGGGTGAAAAACCCAAGTCCCCAGGTGACAAGGTTGTCTATCTCTGCTTCTGTGAGCACTTTTTTTAGGAGTAATCCAACGATAAACGCTCCTATCATTTCATGGAGCCCGCATATTCGTGCTAGAATCGAAAAAATGAGCATGGCGAAGAGGATCATGCCAAGCCTCAGTTCCTTTCCAAATTTTGTTCTGTACTTTAAAAATCGTGGAAGAAGATATCCCCCAATCTTCACACTGCCATACAAAAAGCCAATAGATTTCGCAAGAATTTTGAGGATTTCTAAAGAAGAAAACGTTTCACCTTGAATAAGACTGACTAAAAGAGAAAGAATTATGAGACCGAGGATATCATCGATAATTGCAGCGCCAAGGATTGTTGTCCCAATTCTGCTCTGCAACTCTTTCAGATCTAGCAGCGTCTTGGCACTCACGGCCACCGCAGTGATGGAAAGTGATGCCCCTATAAAAAGAGCGGTAATCTGTGAATACCCAAAATATATACCTATGGTATATCCAATGCCCATTGGAACAACAACACCGAGAACGGCAGGAGGTATGGAATATCTTCCAGAAGAGACAAGGTCCTCCAGATCGGTACCGAGTCCCGCGATCAGCATGACCATGACCATTCCTATATCAATGAGAACTCTTATCTCACCCTCGATTACCGTGGGATCCCAGTACTCAAAAAAAGAGTGGTTAGGAGAAAGAACGAGGGAGCAAACTGTATGGGCCACAGGCCCTGCTACAATACCTCCAAGGAGCTCGCCAATAACGTTTGGCTGATTGTATCTTTCAGCTAACTCGCCGAAAATTAAGGCAAAGGAAAAAATTGCGACTACATACACGAATGCCATCATACGATAGCTTTTTATTACGAATTTTATAAAAATGTATTGGTTGTATGGTGGAACACACTGGAAGAAATCCGTAAATGGGAGACAGTGCAATCATGCACGCATAGTTAAAGGTGAAAAAACAATGAGAATTGCAGTAACAGGAACACCGGGTACGGGAAAGACAACAATGGCACAAATAATTGCTGAGAAACTGGAGTATCGCTACATTAATCTCGGTAAGTTCGCAGAAAACCACGGACTGGCAGTTGAAGAGGATGCAGAGAGAAATACGAGAGTTGTCGATGAAGAATCGCTCAAGAACATCGTAAGAGATATGGACAACGTAGTATTTGACGGCCATTACGCCGAACAGCTCGATCCCGATATTACCTTTGTACTGCGGTGTCCGCCCCAAATGCTGAAGACTCGTCTGGAAAAAAAATTTGGTCCAAAGAAAGTACGAGAAAACCTCTTGGCAGAAATACTTGACTCCTGCCTTGTCTCTGCTGCGGAACATAATGATCCTGAAAAAGTATTTGAAATAGAAAATACTTCTATAGAAAAAACAATTGAAAAGATCATGCGTCTGATAAAGGAAAAAAGACCGTTAGAAAGCATCGCATACAAAAAAACATGCACCTATCTCAATGAGGATAACCTAACGCTCCTCTAAATACTCTTTTACTCGATCCCCAAATGTTTCCATGAGTGAATCCATTACTTTCTGAACCACATGCCTCTCGAATGTTACTTTATCTATTTTCACCGAATACACGTACCGGGTACCTCCCTTGGCTACCTCTTGTTCACGGGAAAGCAGACCCTTTTCACAGAGACGTTTGAGGAGAATACTCACACTGGATCGCTTCCCTATATCGAGAGCTTCAAATATCTCCTTAGCTGTAGCCTTCTCTTTCTCCCACATAATCTCCATTATTCTTCCTTCCAGACGTCCTAGAATCTTCTCAATGCCATCCCCATTCGGATCATACTCAAAATCAAACATTGTATGTAGATGTGTGGGATCGTTTTAATACCTTTCTAGGGTTACATAATGATACGTATAGTACCAAAGACAATAAAAATGAATAAGAGGAAGGCAGCGAGTAGCACGAGAATATATCTAAAAAAATACATGTATTCAAGAATATGCTCAATGACGTTTCTTTTGTAGGAGAAGTAGACAGCGGCGAGGGGAGAAAAAACTAAAAGAAAAAATCCTGTAAAAAGATAGAAAAAGCGATAAAAATTCCACTGAACAGTGTTTTCATTGAACTTGCAGTACCATTCTGTGTAGTTCTTGGGATTATTTATGGTAAGAACAGTATCATCCAGGAGAACCTCTGCCCACACGTGAGAATATCCCATTACTACAAAAGCATTATATCCGCGATGTCTCAACAGAGACGTAATGAGAACCGCCTGTCCATCACAGTCATCTGCCCCCTTTTCCAGAACTTCTGAAGGCGTCGCGAGATGATCCAAACTATAATGGTTCCTGATATCTTCCTCATAGGTGACTTGGGAGAGAATGTACCTATAAGATAGTTCGATTATGAGCTCATCGAAATAAAAATTACTCTCTACTTCTGAATTCAGGCTGTCACCATAAAATTTTCTATATAGTTCTCCTCTCCCTAAAATAAATATATGATCATATGATTGATTAAATTCCTCGTTTAATTCATTTATTGCGGAAGAGTCTGGCCTCACCAGAATAGAGGGCTGCAATCTTCTCATACACTGCTGTTTCCAAATTAGTGGGTTGAAGGATCCTCCGAGGACAAAGATGAAGAAAACAATAAATAATGATATTGCAATGAGCTTCAACATATCCTTATATACTGCAGTTTTCTTCATAGGGGACCACTACTCAAAAAAAGAATCTACCACAGCAGTAGCTACTGCCGCAACCAATCCAATGAGTATACCTGTAAAAACACCTACAAATGCGTATACGGCCATAGTAGTAAATATGGACTGTTCAGTGCCTCCTAACCACATAAAAATTCCTATAAGCGCTCCCAAAATCACTGATGCAAAAACACCGTAAATCCAGCCCAAAATAATACCTGCCTTTCCTTTTTCAGATATTATATAGTTCCAGCTGGAGAATATGCTCACAGCTATCACCAGCACAATTATTTCGGGGACATAGGTTTTCATGAATCGATAGACAAATGCTACTCCGACAGCACCACCGATAACTGTAGATATGAGGATATCTCTAAAATCTTGGCTTTTTATAAATCCCTGTATATCGATCATCTCTTTTCTAGGAAGATAAAGGCAGATGGCTACCTGCAGAAGTACGAGAATTGCAAGAAGGCTCCATGCTTCTCTGGAACCGAGAATAAGTACATAGTCTTTCGTAAAAAGATCAAAATTGGTATCATAGACCGCAAGGATCTCATCAAACGCCATATTTGACGATACTTTACGTGGAGGAGTATCTCCCCGGTACACCCACACAGGAGTTTCTCTGTCCTCCTTGAAGTATCTCAATGTGGCTCCCTCCACAAGAACAAAATTTGAGGTCCACTGAGAGAAGTGAGGAACGGCTTTCTCATTTTTAAATGTTCTTATTATGTCTCCCTCTTCATTGAAAAGGAAAAAGTTACCGTTTTTTGTCTTCAGAAAAGACTTTCTTCCTTTTATATTCGTGGAGGTAAATACTACCTTAGAATCCATGTTTTTCTGCCATAGAAGCCCTTTTTCAGAGGACATCATGAACGCTGAGCCATTTTTGCATCCTACGAAAATATTATCGCCATATGGAGAAATTGAAAGAGAGGTTATTTCGGAGTTTAAAGAGTATTCCTTGGTAAGCTCTTGCTTGAACGTGGAAAAAAGATATAAATTCCCACTAGCTGTACCTGCAACAATCCATTTTCCGTTGTATGATAGTTTGGGAGTAGTAATTTCCTCTTCCAATGTATATGACCATAAAGGTCCTTTTTCATCGAGAGAGAAGAGATAAATACTATCTTTGGTAAATACGACAAGTCTAAGGACGTAAAAATAATCTCCTACGCAATAAAGATCCAATTTTTCTATCTTTTTATCTATACTCTGTTTAAAAATTAAATTTGGATTATTTCGTACTCCTCTAAAAATAAGATACAGATTATTATTCGCGTCACTCGTCGCAACAAATTTTGTATTGGAAGAGATAGATACAGCGGTTACCTCAGAGTCCAGCGTATACTCCCAGAGATTTTCTCGTTTGTTCATTTGAAGATATGAAACAGTATTTTTATACCCGATAGCTGCCACTTCTCCCCCACTCGAGAGATCGAAAAAGTCAACACCCCTTAAAGGAAATGAACCTTCTGGAGTTTTTTCTCTCGTTGTTTTGGTAAATATATATGCACCTATCCCCACATCTGCCAAAAGAAATATGATAAGAAGTAAGGGTACGCTTTTTTTTACTACCTTGCTCATATTTCTCTTACTCAAGAATATACCTCTCTATCATTTTCTCAGTCATGACCCATGAACTGCCTTCCTTTTCTGCCATGGCAGCAGGTTCCCATTTGCCATTCTTGTAGATGTACACCATGTAAACCTTTTTGGTTACTTCATACTCGTCAATGATAACAGGTTCCATTCCGGCTGCTAAAGGCGGCTGTATTTCCTGAACTCTTAGCAGAAGAGATGTTTCTGTGAAGGCACCTGTATATCGTGTTTCTATTTCTTCAAAATCTTCTATCAGAGAATCTAAATAATTTTTGACCTCTAAATTGTCAGTAGACTCTTTAAAATCTTTTATATGCTCAATAAATCTCTCTTTTTTATCTATTGGAGTTACATCAGTATTTGCAGGTACGTCTGCCTTCCCTGGTATCAATGTCCTTGTTTTTTCCGCCTTTTTAGTATAAATTACCGTCATTTGCTCTTCCACATCCAACACAATTGAACTCTCATCGTTCGACCATCTTTTCTCTTTAAGGTAAATCTCTTGATCGGGCAAACTAAAATAATATATCCCTGCTACCACCAACACTGCTATTATATAAATTATTCCGAAATTTCTCATCTTCATCTTCAACACCTCAGTAATTGAAGCATGCTACCCAGTGCTCCTTTCCTACTTTCTTCATCGCGGGAATCTCTTTTTCGCAGATACTGCCTTTCCTCTCAAAGCATCGGGGGTGGAATCTGCATCCTGGCGGTGGATTCATCGGGCTTGGTACTGTTCCCTTAAGAATAATTCTCTCTTTTTTCTCCCGCGCGTGAGGATCTGGAAGGGGAGCTGCAGATAAAAGCGCCTTTGTGTATGGATGAAGAGGATTATGGAAAATCTCGTTCTCGTCTCCATACTCCACAAGCTTTCCAAGATACATCACTGCCACCAGATCTGAAACATAATGTACCACGGTAAGATCGTGGGAGATGAACATATACGCCATCTCTCGTGATCTCTGCAGTTTATTCAACAGTGTAAGAACCTGAGCCTGTACTGACACATCCAGTGCAGATGTCGGCTCATCCAGGATGATTATATCCGGCTCCACGGTGAGAGCCCGAGCAATTCCAATTCTTTGTTTCTGACCCCCACTGAACTCGTGAGGATACCTTTCCATATGTTCTTTTTTCAAGCCGACTTCCTGAAGAATGTCTAACACATGATTCTCTCTTTCTTCAGCATCCTTCATCTCACCGAGAATGATCAGTGGTTCCCCAACAATACTTTTTACAGCCATCCGTGGGTTGAGTGAAGATTGGGGATCCTGAAAGACCATCTGTATATTCTTCCTTACAATTTTCATCTCTTTCTCGTTTGCCTTGGCTACATCGATTGAATGTCCATCGGTGTTTAAAAGTATTTCACCAGCGTTTGGTTCGTAAAGCCTGAGAACTGTTTTTCCCAATGTTGTTTTCCCACATCCTGACTCTCCAACAATGCCCAATGTCTTATTCCTTTCAAGCTTAAAACTCACATCGTCTACTGCTCTGACATAGGATGTACTTTTCCGAATAATTCCTTTTTCCACTGGAAAGTATTTTTTTAGATTGTTCACTTCTAAGACTGACATGTCACTCACCTACAAACTGGTCAGCATGGTGGCAGGCTACAAATCGCTTTTCCTTTATTTTTCTGAACTCTGGCTTTTCTTTTCTGCATATCTCCGTTGCATACTCACATCTTGGATGGAATCTACATCCTGGAGGTGGATGTATTAGGTTGGGAACACTTCCGGGAATGAACCGCAGAGGCTTATCCTTCTCTTCCGGGTTTGGAACAGCATCCAAGAGACCTTGGGTGTATGGGTGGATCGGCTCATCAAATACACCGTAGATATCTCCCTCTTCCACGACGTTTCCGGCGTACATCACCCCAACCCTGTCGCTTGTCTCAGCTACGATCCCAAGGTTGTGAGTGATCAGTACTAATGTTGTTCCAAGTTCTTTTTTTAAATCTAGTAATAGATCCAAAATTTTTGCCTGAATGGTCACGTCGAGATTCGTTGTGGGCTCATCAGCAACAATCATATCAGGATTTGCAACCAAGGATATTGCTCCAACGATCCGCTGTTTCTCCCCACCTGAAAGCTGGTGGGGATACTTTTCAGCATAATCCTCTGGCGGCATCATTTCCATCAGGTCTAGGATCTTATTCATTTTTTCTCTTGCTTCTTTTTTCTTTACCTTCTGATGGGTCATAGGTACTTCCATTATCTGATCACCCGCCTTGTACACGGGATTTAAAGAGGACATAGGATCCTGCATGATGAGCGTGATGCTGTTCCCTCTCACCTTTGTCATCTGCTTATTTGATAATTTTAGGAGATCAACAGGCCCTTTTTCCTTGATACCTATTTCTTCCCTTATTTCTTCGTTATGATACAGCGCCTGTCCTTCCAGCACCTTTCCGGGTGGTGGTACCAAACCCAACACAGAAAGCATTGTCACTGTTTTGCCGCATCCAGTCTCTCCTACAAGAGCAAATGTCTCACCTTTGTTCACATGAAATGTTACTTCGTCAAGCGCCTGCACAATACCATCTTCTGTGAAAAATCGAGTTACCATTCCTTTTACTTCCAACAGTCTTTCTTCCATCTGTAACACCTCTTATATTTTCATCCTCGGATCAATTGCGTCTCGTACTCCATCCCCCATTGTAGTGAATCCGAGTATGGCAAAAAATATTGCCATGCCTGGGAAGACACAGAGGTAGAAGTACCGTGGCTGTGTCACGAAAGAATTTCCTTCAGAAAGGAGCCGTCCCCACGATGGTGTGGTGACACTCGCACCAAACCCTAAAAAGGACAGACCCGATTCTGTAAGGATTATTCCTCCTATACCTATGGTCATCAGCACTATCACGGGAGCCAGTGCATTTATTGTAATGTGTCTAAAGATAATTCTCCTTGTGCTTGCTCCTATGGACTTTGCCGCTGCAACATAATCCTTCTCTCTGATACTCAGCACCTGCCCTCTAACAACCCTGAAGGTGCCTGGCCATCCGAATATGGATAACGCCACAAAAACCATGACAAGGTGAGCGTCCATGCCGATTGTGTTGCCTATATCTATCATTATCTGGTTAAGTTGTGGATTTGCTCGGAGTGCGCCGACCAGCACAATGATAAGGAGTAAAAACGGAAAACTCATAAGCACGTCGTTTATGTAGTTAAGAAACTTGTCAACTTTTCCGCCGAAATATCCTGAAATGGCTCCGAGTGTAATTCCTATAATGGATCTCGTGAGGGTGACAGAGAGTCCGAGCGTGACTGATATCCGTGAACCGTACAGTACAAGTGAAAATAGATCCTCTCCACTAGTCACAGTTCCAAAAGGATGCTCCTTACAGGGAGGTATAAGCGCAAATTCCCCCCACTTAGCACTGTATGCTCTAGGATAAATTGCCAGCTCTGGCGCAAACACAGCCAGTACCACGAATGTTAGTACAACGAAGAACCCAAAAGTTGCCAGCTTGTTCCTATAAAATCTAATGAAGAACCGCTGAATTGGATTCACTCTGCCTCTATAGTTTGTCTTTATATGCCACTGGTAGAAATACTTCAGAAAAAAGTAGAATGCTACAAGGAAAAGACTTACTGCAATCAACCGATAGCTCCATTCGGGCATCCTCTCTCGTGTTATCACATAGTTTTTTATTAGATAGAATATCAATAATCCCACTGCAAATGCTGCATATAGCTTTCTATTTTCTTTTTTTTTCCATACCTTGTATGCTTCGTAATCACCACTAAAATTTTCCTCTATAAATCCTTCTTCCACTTCATACTCTGAATATTCTTTATACTCTTCCTCCTGGTTCTTTCTACCTTCTTTCATACGCTCTGAATCTACTGTCATTGTCAATCACCTCAAACTTACCCGTGGATCTATCCAACCGTAAAGCAGGTCCACTATTAAATTAAGGAACACCACACCAAACGCGTAGATCAGCGTGCTGGCGATAACCACAGGGTAATCCCTCTGCTGGACAGACATCACATAGAGCAGTCCCATCCCATTTATCCCAAAAACTGACTCCGTCAGTACAGCTCCTCCTACCATGAGGAGAAAGCTGAATCCGATAAGTGTCACGACAGGAATCAGTGCATTCCTCAGTGCATGTTTCAACACCACAACTCTTTCCGGTAGTCCCTTGGATCGGGCAAGAGTAATATAATCTTCTCTGATCACTTCGAGCATACTGGATCGGGTCATTCTCGTCATTGTCGCCATCATTCCTGTCCCCAGTGTAATTATCGCCAGTATGTACGGTTTTATATGGACGAAGAAACCGGGGAATGTCCACAATTGATCCGTCGAAACCTCTGGAACTGGATTCATCCAGCCTAATTGCACACAGATAATGGCTATAAGCAACATTCCTAGCCAGAAATTTGGAATAGAAACGCCTATCTGTGAAAATAGCACGGCGAAATTATCTATAATTGTATTCTGTTTATACGCTGCAATAATTCCTAATGTTACGGAAAGTCCAATAGCAAAAAGAATTGCCCAGAATCCGTAATAAAATGTTATTTTAATTCGCGGAACAAGGAGATCGGCTACGGGTACATCAAATCGGTATGATCTCCCCAAATCACCCTGTAAAAATGATGATAGATATCTATAATACTGAACATAAAATGGTTGATCCAGTCCCCACTTCTCTCGTATCAACGCCAATGTTTCTGGGTTTGAGAACTGCCCCATAGAAACTCGTGCGGGGTCTCCCGGCGCCATGAAGGTAAGTACAAACACAATAGTATATACTCCAAAAAGCACAGCTACTGCAATTGCCAGTTTTTTTGCAACATATTCTCTCATTGTTTTTCACCTCAAAAAATAAAAAAAAGAAAAATTTTTATCTGTGGTCCTCATCGAACCAGATGTTCAGACGTTTCTCCTGGTGACCACCCATTGGTCCAAAGTCGTAGTTGTGGACCCACTCATGGACACAGACAGTCCCTCTGGAGTGCATGAACCAGATGTGTGGGTGCTCTCGCTGGAGTGTCTCCGAAATCTTGTAACTAAGTTCCTCGCGTACATCCGGGTTGCTCTCCGTCCTAAGCTCCTGTATCCATTCATCAACCTGTGGGTTACTGTACCGTGAACCATTCGGGTCAGGTATGCCCTTGCTTTCGAAGAGAATGTAGAAGTTCTCCGGGTCTGGGTAGTCAGCGATCCAGCCCAGTGTCAGCATCTTGTAGTCTCCGCTGTCGTTCATATCAATAATCGTTGCGAAGTCGTACTGCTGGTACGTTATCTCAATTCCTACCTCTTTGAGATTATCCATCCAGACTTTTGAGGCCTCTTTGTACGTGTTGCTGACATACGAGGAGAGCTCAAATTTCAAGTCTTGTCCTTCGTACTCTCGGATTCCGTCTCCATCTGTATCCGTAGCTCCTACTTCATCCAGAAGTTGTCTCGCCTTGTCTGGATTGTAGGTCCAGTTTTCTTCGTAGTCTTCGTAGAGCTCCTGCGAGAATCCAAACAGGCCAGGTGGTAACGGTCCGTGAGCCGGCCGATATCTTCCTTTGAATTGATTCTGTATGACTCCTGCTCTATCCATGGCACAGGTAACTGCCTGTCGTATCTTCACATTGTTGAACGGCCATGCATCACAGTTCAGTATCATCCAGTATGTTGCCAGCGCTGAGCGTGTGAGTAACTGATCCTTATACTTCTCGTTGAACTCCTCCCAGTAGGCACTTGGGACACCGGTGACTGCGATCTGTCCGGCTTTCCATGCCTGGACGATGGTATCATCTTCTTCGACAAACCGTACAGTCCACTGGTCGAGATACGGTCGCCCCTCATGGTAATCCTCATTTGCCACAAGTGTGTAGTGATCTCCTGGAATATACTCAGCAAGGCCTTTGGTGTACTGCTTAAACTTCCACGGTCCTGTACCTATTGGATTCTTGTACCAGCCGTACTCGGCTTTGTCAGCAGTCACTGTCTCATTCTTTGAGACGTAATCTTCCGGCAGAACCATGTAACAGTTGTACGTTAGCAACGCAAGGAACGGAGCAAAAGGCTCCTTCAGTGTAATTTTTACTGTGTAGTCATCTAACGCTTCAACAGTATCAACATAGTTTGTGACGAAGGATCGTCGCGGAGACGCGTAGTCTGGGTTTGTCACTCGATCGAGAGAGAACACGAAGTCATGGGCAGTGCACTTGTCTCCGTTGTGGAAGTACACATCATCTCTCATGTAGAATGTGTAGACCTTTCCATCCTCGGAAACTTCCCATGCCTTAGCCAGATCTGGCATTACCTTCGTTGTGTATGGGACAAACTGTACCAGTCCGTCGTATATCTTATTACAGAGCGCAGCAGACGCCGTATCTGTAACCTGAATTGGGTCTACTGTAGAAAGTTCAGCGCTCATTGCCTTGTAGGTACCGCCTTGTTTCTCATCAAAGTCTACTTTGGCATCGTCTCTACCAAGGTAATGATCATCTACATACTTTACTCCATCGCCATCAAAGTCAACGTTCATAAAGTACTGTTCCCATTTGTCGGAAAGTTCCGGTGGTAATTCTCTGAAATGTTCTTCTTCTGGTGGCTCTGTTTCTCCTGGTTCTTCAGGTGCTGCTGTTGTTGTCGGTGGTGCTGTTGTTGTCGGTGCTGCTGTGGTCGTAGGGGCCGGAGTCTCTTCCTCCCCTCCAATGCAACCACTAAAAGCACTCAAGACCATCACAGCCATTGCCATGAAGGCCACAACTTTATACATATCTTTTTTTCTCATTTTTGAAACCTCCTTTTACTATATAGTATAGTAGCATAATACTTTATTACTTTTTCCTTTATAAAATTTTCGGGGAATTTTCTACCAAGTCCGCCAGTTTTTAAATTTTTGTTCGGTGCTAAGGATTGTGCCCAATAAACCCGTAAAATAGTCTATCTATAGGTATTTTTAGAATAAGAACTTATATATTTGAACATCATCAGGAGCTCTGACTTGCTACGAAACTATAGTAAACTTTAATTAAACGAAAATTACGCCCTTTAAGACATCTATGATAAGTTTTATGTACTCTTTCTTTTCTATTGTTTCTTCTGAAGGAGTTCGAATTTTGGCAAGTATGAAGGGGAGGACCGTATTATTAATATAGTAAACTACGAAAAGAGATAGTAAGGAAGTGATCAATATGGATTGGGGTATGAAGAACAGACTATCAAGATTGATACAGGAAGACGGACACTGCCACTTTTTACCTATAGACCATGGATACTTTCAGGGGCCGACAACAAAACTAGAAAAACCATGGGAAACCGTGAAAGATTTAATGCCGTACTGCGATGGGCTTTTCGTGACAAGAGGAGTACTGCGTAACAGCATCCCGCCAGATGTAGAGACACCAATTATCCTCAGGGTCTCTGGTGGAACGAGCATGGCAGGTGGATCACTAGCCAATGAAGGTATCACTACCTCTATGGAGGAAGCAGCAAGACTGAATGTTGCTGCAGTCGGTATTTCCATTTTTGTGGGCAGCGATTACCAAAAACAAACACTTCTGAACTTATCAAAAATGGTAGAAGAGGGCCAGAAGTACGGTATTCCAGTGATGGCTGTAACAGCCGTGGGGAAAGAAATGGAAAAAAGAGACGCTCGATATCTGGGATTGGCATGTAGAATCGCTGCGGAATTAGGTGCACAGATAGTGAAGACCTACTGGTGTGAAAACTTCGAGAAGGTCGTTGAGGGATGTCCAGTACCCATCGTCATGGCAGGAGGCCCAAAGGTTGAGTCCGAAAAAGAAGTCTTTGAGTTTGTGTACGACGGGATATCAAAAGGTGCAATCGGAGTAAACCTCGGAAGAAATGTATGGCAGCACAAGCACCCCATGGCAATGATGCGGGCGTTAGGATCTATTATTCACGAAAACGCGACAGCTGAAGAAGCAAACGAGCTGTTCGAACAGCTGAAGAAAAAATAATCTCAGTACACCACGCTGTATAAACCAAACAAAGAGGTACGCTATGAAGGTGGCCATGTATTACACAAACGACGACATACGAATAGAGGAAGTCCCAAAACCGGTTCCAGGGAAAGGCGAACTCCTCGTAAAAGTCATGGCTTCGGGTATCTGTGGCAGTGATGTGATGGAATGGTACAGACGCAAGAATGCTCCCCGTGTTCTCGGACATGAGACAACAGGAAAGATTGTGGAAACAGGAGCGGGTGTGGAAAAGTTTAAGCCGGGAGAGAGGGTCATGGTGACTCATCATGTCCCCTGCGGTACGTGTAGATACTGTAAGACAGGGAGAGAAACTTGTTGCGAGACGCTCAGATCGACGAATTTTTATCCAGGAGGGTTTTCCGAATACCTCAGAGTTCCAAAGATCAACGTACAACGAGGAACGTTGAAAATTCCCGACACTGTCAGTTATGAAGAAGGTACCTTTATCGAGCCTCTCGGTTGTGTGGTGCGGGGCCAGCGACTCGCCGATGTCAGTGAAGGAGATACCGTTGCAGTAATTGGCTCGGGTATCTCGGGCATGCTGCACATACAACTTGCACAGGTCAAGGGCGCGAAAAAAATCATTGCCACGGATATCACGGAGTTCCGACGGAAGATGGCAGAGAAGTGTGGGGCGGACATGGCCATTGATGCACAAGAAAATGTACCAAAACGGATCAAAGAATCCAATGATGGCCGACTTGCTGACAAGGTGATTGTCGCCACAGGGGCTGTACCTGCAATCAATCAAGCACTGAAATCCGTGGATATGGGGGGAACAATACTCTTCTTTGCCCCTACAGATCCGGGCATTGAGATTCCAATTGATCTGTTAGATATATGGTCAAAATGCGTGAAAATTGTAACCTCGTATGCTGCAGCCGGAGACGATCTGAGAAATGCACTGGAGCTGATCGGGGAGAAGAAAGTCAATGTAAAAAAGATGATAACGCACCGTCTTCCTCTCTCGGAGACAAAAAGGGGATTTACGTTAATGACAGGAGCAGAAGAATCTCTCAAAATCATCATTGAACCGCACAAATAAGAGGAAAACAGATTGCAGAAATTATCTATAACTAGTGATAGATAACCTCGAATCTACGATACATCTATCCCACGTCTGTTGAACGATATCTCCAGCACGCTATAAAAGACGTTCACGTTACTCTACCTTCTCGAGCTCGCTCAGAACTTCCCAGACAATTGTTCTGGCGTGCATGGGCATATTCGGATCGTTGCTGACCTCATCCAACACCTCTATCGCTGAATATGCCTTTATTTTATCCTCTTTACCTTCTTCTTGTAAATAGGTTATAGCTTCAGATGCAGCCTTCCTCACATTTCTGGGTATTGTAGTATCCTGAACGATGTAATCTTGGAGATACTCAGTAATCTCATCTATTTTGCTCATGCTATCACCTTTCAAGATATAACGACAAGACTTAAATACTTGCGCTCTAAAAAACTTTTGGTACAGAGGGAATACCATGTATGAACAAATACACAAGATACTACAAGAGGCAAAGGATCCGATTCCCACAGGAAAAATAGCAAAGAAAATGGACATTAGCTCTGGAAAGGCTACATTGGGATTATTGAGACTTCAAGAAGAGGGAAAAATTGAAGGTGTAGAAATAGATGGGAAACTTCACTGGAAGGTAAAAAAGAAAGATAAAAAAACTGAAAAAATAGAAAAAAAGAGAATGAGAGAGTAAAAATCTCATGAAATAGTATAATAATCTTTTTTCAGCACCTAAATACAAACATCCCCCAAGAGACGGCGATCAGGGGTTCATTTTTTCTTTTATCGCCATTAATTTCTTCTCATGTACGGCATAGGAACTACTGGAATGCAGAACAAGCTGCACAAGATCCATTTCAATCTCATGCAAGGTTTCTACGAGGGTGATTATTGCAATCTCTGCCGCGTTGTCCATAGGGTATCCAAAGGCTCCTGTACTGATAGCTGGAAAAGAGATAGTTTTTATACCATGTTTTTCTGCCAGCTTCAGACTCTTTTTATAACAGGATTTGAGTAACTGTGCATCTTTGCTGACGTTATGATACACAGGCCCCACAGTATGAATTACGTAATCTGCTTTCAAGTTATATCCTCTGGTAATTTTAGCGTCTCCTGTAGTACATCCTCCCAACGTTTTACACTCTTCCCAGAGTTTTGGACCGGCAGCACGATGGATCGCCCCTGCCACACCACCACCTGGTGCCAGTCGTGCATTCGCTGCATTCACCACTGCTTCAGTATTCTGCTCTGTGATATCGCCCTGTGTTATTCTCAACACGGAATCAGCTATTTTCAGCTCTCTCATGATCATACAATCCTCCTTTCACCTTTTTATTGTTGTGCTTCTCTAAAAATACTACCTTTTCTAGAGGTGGTGAAAAAAATAACAGTCAACTTTTTTAACTTATAGCAGGTAGGGGGGATATGTATCTCCCTAAAAAGATGGTATTGACATCAGGTTCCGGTATATCTAATACAGCATTAACATCTTTTGATGCTGCATTAATGGATGCCAGGATACATGACTTTAATCTCGTGAAAGTGTCGAGTATTGCACCGAAGAGAGCATCTCTTGTAGATAAGGATTTCTTAAAGAACCTTGAAAAAGGTACTGTACTTCACTGTATTTTATCTCGGTATACTGCAGAAAAAAAAGAAACGATAGCCTCTGCGGTATGTCTTTTAATCACTGACACAATAGGGTTGATCACAGAGTACAGCGGGTCGTGCAGAAAGAAATATGCAAGAGAAAAGGTCGTAAAAATGGCTGAAATAATGTGCAGAGAAAGGAACCTCATCAAGAAAGATACGTACCTTACTTCTATAGAGCTTGATGCGGTAAAAAACTACTCAACAGTTGTATCTGCGTGTGTGTTGGTGTAGTAATGGATTTTAAAAAAATTGCCTATGAAATCGGTGAAGACGTAGAAAAATCTACAAAAGAACTTGTAAATGCAAAAAGAGGGAGAAGCACGATAAAAAGAGGGGCCGATGGAACACCAACAAAATACATCGACTACGTGGCAGAGCGTGCCATAATAGACTACATTGAGGCACATGATCTCTGCTGTACGCTGATAAGCGAGGAAATAGGAGAGTACGCAACAGGAAACGATTTTACGCTTATTGCGGATCCGATAGACGGCACGACAAATGCATGCAATGGAATACCTTTCTTTTCCATATCGCTAGCGTTTTATAGGAAAAAACAGGAGTTTGCCTTCGTAAAAAATCTGGCTAACGGTGATGTGTTCACCGCAGACACCCATGCATACCTCAACGACAAAAAGATAGAACCAAGAGAAAGCGAGATCATCTCACTCTACACATTTTCAGATATCAGCCCCTTTTTAGAAATATCAAAAAAAATACGAAATCTCGGATCGTTAGCACTGGAACTCTGTTTTGTGGCCTGTGGAAAAACCAAAGCCTGCATCGACGTAAGAGATAGGGGGAGATTTTTCGATATTGCTGCAGGAAAGTACATCGTGGAGAAAGCAGGGGGTGTAGTCACAGATTGTGAAGGAAGAGAAATCTCCCAAGATGCAAAAGGATTTTCTTTCGTAACCTCATGTTCTGAAAAGGTGCAATCAAAAATTATAAATATCCTTAAAAAAGAGGGAAAACAATGAAAATCGGGATAGTCTCGCGGACTGACAGGAAAGAAGCACTGCAACTAACAGAAAAAATTATTACACTTCTACGTACTCATGAGATCTTCGTAGACCCATCAATGGTGGAGTACTTTGATCTGGATGTGATAGATGACGTAGATATTATCATTGTCATCGGTGGAGATGGAACAATCCTGAGGTCAGTAAGAAAGTACAAAGAAATACCAATTCTACCTGTGAACATGGGGACCCATGGATACCTCACAGAAATAAAACCGGAAAACTACAAAAAAATCCTTGAGATCCTGAAGGACCACAAAATCGAGGAAAGAACAAAACTAAAAATAATAAGAAACGGAAATGTAATAGGAGAAGTATTGAATGAGATCACAATCCGTTCAGAAGAACCTGGAAAAGTGGCAAATTTCCTGTTGAGATACGACGACAAGGAAGAAATAATTCGTGGGGACGGTGTGATAGTAGCAACTCCCACAGGATCGACAGCCCACTCCCTCTCCGCTGGAGGACCAATACTCCACATAGACCTGAGTGCAGTTGTAATCACGCCATTGGTATCACTGAACAGACAAAATTTTCCGACCGTTATTCCTGATAATCTTGAAATATCTATAAAAAATATTGGAAAAAACGCTTATTTAATCTTTGATGGAGAAAATCGTGGTATATTAGAGCTGAATGAAAAAATAAAAATAAAGAAGTCAAAAAATAAAGCTCATTTTGTGAGGATGTGAATGTATATAGTCGATACATCTGCGCTTCTCTCTGGATTTGTGCCGAACAACACGGAAGAATATATTACTATAGAAGAAGTTATAGAAGAGTTAAAAAGCCTCAATTACCCTGCTAAAATACTAAAGGTGTACGCTCCTTCTGAAGAAAGCGTAAAAAAAATAGAAAAATTTGTCGAAAAGACAGGAGACGATCTCTCAATCACCGATAAAAAACTGCTTGCGTTAGCATTGGACATTGACGGTGTGCTCCTCACGGAGGATTACGATATTCAGAACGTTGCCAAGGCGCTGGGGATAAAGTTTAGCAGCATTGCCACAGAAGGTATAGAAGAAGTTTATAGGTGGAAAAAAATCTGTAAAGGGTGCAAAAAGGAGTATTCTCTTGATTATGAAGGAAAATGTGAGATATGTGGGAGTACAGTGATTACTGTGAGGGATACTTCCAGGTGAAAAGATTTATATACCGTACCCAGTAACCTGACACATGCATGAATGGGCTTTAGCAGAGGCAGTGGTATCAACTGCACTGAAAACAGTGAAAGATAGAGATATCAGTGAAATTACAATACTCAAGATCAAAATCGGAGAACTGCAACAGATAGAGCTGGAAATATTTGAGTTTGCGTTGAAAGAAATCATGAAAAATAAAGAATTATTAGAAAACGCTGAAATAAAGATGGAAGAAGAAAGCGCTGTGTTGAAATGCAATGTCTGCGGACATGAGTGGACGTTCGCAAAGGACAATCTCTCTTTTGAAGAGTCTGAATCCATTCACTTTATCCCCGAAATTGCTCACACCTATATTCGCTGTCCTAAGTGCGACAGCCCCGATTTTGATGTGTTGAAAGGGAGGGGTGTGGAGCTCGAGTCTATTGAGGTGAGATAGTATGGATCCGCGGCTGAATATCATTAGTACACGACTGGAGAAAATCAAAAAAGTCATCGCTGTCTCCGGAGGAAAAGGTGGGATCGGAAAAAGCTCTGTTGCTTCTCTACTAGCATTGAATCTCTCAAAAATGGGATACGACGTTGGATTGTTAGACATGGATTTCTGCGGTCCCTCAACACACATCATACTTGGAGCCAAGGGACAACTGCCTGAAGAAGAAAAAGGTATTATCCCTCCTGAAGTAAAAGGTATCAAATTCATGTCCATCGTCCACTACACCGAGGATAAACCAGCACCATTGAGAGGAAAGGAGGTGTCCAATGCGTTGATAGAACTTCTCGCTGTTACACGCTGGGGGGAACTAGATTTTCTCATTATCGATATGCCGCCAGGGATGGGAGATACGATACTGGATGTGATCAGGCTGATGAAGGAGACAGAGTTTGTCGTGGTCACCACTCCTTCGAGAATGGCGCTGGAAACAGTGAAAAAGGTGCTGAAGATACTAAAGGAGCTTAACATTCCGATTACCGGTGTAGTAGAAAACATGAAAATGGGAGACTCTTCCTATGTACAAGAAGAAATGGAAAAAATGGGAATACGATTTCTGGGAAAAATTCCGTACGACAGCGAGTTTGAGAATTCTCTAGGAAATCCAGAAAAACTCGTGAAGACAAGCGCGGCGAAGAGCTTAAAAGACATCATTCATGAAACAAAAGAACTCCAGATCTGATCTGAAAGCAAGTATTACAATAAATAGGAACATAAAAAAGAACTGGAAGAAACTTATTCTTTGAGCATCATGTCTAGAAGTTCTTCCATTTTCTCTAAAATTTTTTCTCCTTTAGGAGTTAACTCATAAATTATATAGTTCCTTCTTCCTTCTTTAATTTTTCTGTCAGAAATTAAGCCCAGATCGAGAAGTTCCTCCCTCCTATCCATGATAGTACCGTGACCTGCGATGGGGAGAAGGTCTGATAGGATAACGCGATCGTTATTCTTTACGTGTAGCAATATCTCATAAAATCCTTTTCGCCCCAACATTTGAGCATACTTTACTCTTTTTTCTTTCTTACCACTTTTTGCTTCATTTGTCATTTTCTTTCCTCCTGTAAAAATATAACGTTTTTTTGCATTATATTTGTTCTTTCCTTTACCCTTTATAAAGCTTTCGGTCTTTGCATTGCATTACCGCTAGGCGAAACAAAAAGGTATTTAAATGCCCCTACTATATTAGCGATATGGATGAGTACCAAGGAAACCTTTGTCGAGTAAAAGAGATCCTCAAAAATCATCCTCAAGGAATGACCATCAAGCAAATTGCCGATGAATTAGGTGTAAATAGAAATACCACTGCGAAATACCTCAATGTGCTTGAAATATCCGGTCGCGTAGAAAAAAGACAATTTGGACCTGCAAAAGTTTACACCCTGGCAAAACGTACTCCTATTTCTAAAATACTTAATTTTTCAACAGATTACGTACTTGTGATAGACAAAAATAACGTTATTCATGATATTAATGATAATTTTTTGGAATTTATAGGTATGAAAAGAGAAAAAGTCCTTAAAAGAAAATTAGAAGAAATAAACTGCCCTTTTTTTGAAAAATTGGAGTTGACATCAGAAATCGAAAGAATGTGGGACAAAAAAAACTCTGTGACGGAAACAGAAAATGAAATAGATGGAAAAAAATCCTATTTCAGAAATAAACTCATCCCTACTACCTTTGAGGACGGAGACATAGGGATAACACTAATTATAGAGGATATCACGAAGCAAAAAAAAGCTAAAAAATTGTTGAAAAGGAGTAAAGAAAAAATTGAAGAACTCCATGATGTAGCAGTAGCGATGGAAAGATGCCGTTCAGAGGAAGAGGTATACCAACTGATTATTGATGCAGCGGACAAAATACTAGAGTATGATATCTGTCCTGTGCTTATAGCAGAGGGAGATATGTTGAAAGTTAAACTGAACTCTCCTGGTACACCGCCAGGAGGAGGAAAAGACATTCCCATTCACGATGGAATCGCAGGGAAAACGTATAGGGAAAAAAAATCTTACCTCGTTCCAAATATAAAAAAGATAAAAGAAGCAGATCCCAGTGTAGAGGAGTATCGATCCGCCATAAGTGTACCTATTGGAGACCTAGGAGTGTTTCAGGCAATATCCACCAGCTTCAATGCATTTGACCAAGAAGATCTCAAAACGACCGAACTGCTGATCTCTCATGCGAGTGAAGCACTGAAACGAATCCGATCGAGAAGAGCGTTGGAAAGAAACGAAGAAAAATATAGGACGGTATTTGAAAATACGGGAAATGCAACAGCGATGGTTGAGAAAGACGGAACGCTCTCCCTTGTAAATAAAGAATTTGAAAAACTTTCAGGATATACAAAGGAAAAAATAGAGGGAAAAAAGAAGTGGAAAGAGTTCGTTTTTGAGGAAGACATAGAAAGAATGGAAAAATATAATGATTTACGTAAAAAAAATCCGGAAAAGGCGCCAAAATCTTATGAATTCCGATTTGTTTCCAGAAAGGGCAAAGTCCATGATGTCCTTCTTTATATAGATGCAATTCGAGGGACGAACAAATTTGTGGGATCTATTGTAGACATGACTGAATTGAAAAAAGCGGAAGAGAACCTTTGGTCGGAACGAATTCAGCTTGTATCGATATTTGATAGTATGTATGAGTTTATTTGTATTATTGATCCAAAAACATTCGTGATTCTGTACGCTAACAAAGAGTTGCGGGAGACGATAGGAAAGGATCCCATCGGAAATCGGTGTTATGACGAGTTACAAGTTCTTGGATGTCCCTGTAAATCGTGCAGAGAACAAAGAGTATTACAAGAGGAAGAAGAGTATCAAGAACAGTACTACAACTCAATCCTAGACAGTAACATCCTGATCACACAACATAGGATAGAGTGGCCCGAACGTGATGTGAAGTTGAGAATACTTGCAAAGAATTATAAAAAAGGACAAGAACACCATTTGTTAAAATCAAAAGTAAAGAAATAAGAGAAAATGAGATAAATAAGAATTATTTTGCGCTTACAGTATTTTTGCCCCAGCCTACGAAATTCCAGGCTCGTTCATGAGAATAGTAAAGGAAAAGTTTGGCAATGAACTCAATGAGCCCTATCTGAAATGCCAGAGCAACCTCACCAGTCGTAAAGAACACGAGGAGGAATGTAGTTACTGTTGCTGAGATTCGGAATGTCACGCTTTTTACCATTGTTCGTACTCTGGATGGATTATTCTCTTTTTTGGAAGTCATGGTATCACGCTTTTCGAAACTGCCACGAGATAGAACGGTATAAAAAGTTTTCGGTTGGATTATCTTTTTATTCTACATGTATGATACGTGTATTTTTTTCTCATCCAAAGGTTGAAGAGTGTATACATCACCCAAGAACAAAGAGCCAGAGATTGAGATGCACCAGTGAACTAAGAGAGGTGATAAGTATCATGGACGCAATTGTCTCCGGGTAAAAGTTGTATCGTTCACTGAGCACAATCAGAGATACAGCAGCCGGCATACTGTGCATAAGCACCAATGTCGTACTGTGAAGTGGAGGGAATGAGAAGAAACTCACGAAGATCACCGCGATGGAAGGGAGTACCACGATCCGTATAGTACTCAAAGCGAGGGCAGTGGAAAGGTTCCCATACGATCGCCCATATAAAAATACGCCGAGCATGAGAATTGCCACAGGGGACGTTGTTGTACCAAGCATGTGAAGCGTCTCCTTCGCCGCAGAGGGCATAGGTATCTCCAGTAACGAGAAGGAAACACCGCAAAAAATCGAGAGTAATAATGGATTTTTGGCGAGTTTTTTGGCTACAATACCTAATGCCTTTAGAACAGAAGATGAGTCAAGCTTATAGAGTTCAAGCAGTGTGAGACTAATCACTACCCCTACCACGGCAAGAAAGGATGCGGTAAATGTTGCTATCTGTTCTCCCTGCTCAGAAAAAGTAAATGTAACAAAAGGTATTCCAAAAAAGGCGTAACTACCAAATGTCGTACTTACAGCAAGAAGATAGAATGTATTTGAGGATATTTTAAAAACAAGGAAAATTAAAAGGTAGATCAATAGAAAAAGGACAAGAGGAAGAATACCCACAGCAACAAACTTCACATTTTGCACGTGAAATGCTGTCTGGGACAGGTTGACGAAAAAGAGTGATGGAAGTGCAAAATAGTAGATATAGGCGCTCAGTACTCTCTCATCCCCGGACTTCAGAATGTTAAATCTCCGTGAAAGATAACCAAGACCGATTAGAAGGATAAGGGGGATAATAGCCTCCATGGTATTCCTCAGCTGAGATATTTTTTCATGTATTTAAATGTTATTACTAATATCATAGCGGGTCTAAAACAGTAAAAAAACTCGAAACAAGTTTAAATACCTACTTGAAGAACATGACAAGATGAAGGGAACGTACTGTCTTGTCATTGAAGTCTCAAAAGATACGTGTATTACCATCGGCAGTCTCAATAAACTGCTTTTCAAAAGAGGATGATACATCTACATAGGCTCAGCGATGAACAACCTTAAAAAGAGAATCGAACGGCATCTTTCCGATGAAAAAAAGATTTTCTGGCATATTGACTACCTGTTGGAAAGTGATCACGCCAAAATTACTCATGTCTACTGGAAAGGATCCTCAGAAAAAGAAGAGTGTACTATTGCACGGAAAATGACACAGTGGGGTGAGCCAATAAAAAAATTCGGCTGTTCTGACTGCACATGCGAGAGCCATTTATTTCGGATCGACGAGTCGATCTCCTTACAGAGCATATCAAAGGGCATGGGGTTATCAATGGAAGAGATAAAAATATTGTATAAGACGAATTTCTTCTTTCGAGAAAAAAACTTAAATATTCATCTGTTCTCTATTCTGTGGAGACTCATAGAGGGATAAAAATGACAAGTCCGTATCTCCTGTTTGCAGGAGCTGGAATGGTGCTCGTAGGAGCTTTCGCCACCGTCTATTGGTGGAAAAAGGGAGTAGAAATAAAATATTTTCTTTATGGAGCTCTTGCCTGGGGTAGCGCCATCGGTATAAAGGTACTACTGGATCTCACGCCGTTCAATGATTTTCTTATGCGGAAGTTCACGCTGTCTACATTCATTATACTAACGGGGATCTATGTGGGGCTACGAACGGGGATACTCGAGAACGGAATTACATATATTTTCTCAAAGAAAATGAGGATGAATTTCACTGAGGGTACTGCTTTTGGGATTGGGTTCGGCGGAACCGAGGCTATCATCTTGGGGTCCATGTCGTTGATTAGTGTCTCTAATTTACTGCTCACGGAGTCCTCGTTCACGCAAGATCCGCAGATTATCTTTGCCCCTATCATCGAGAGGGTGTTCGTGTTATTTGGTCATATTTTCTCGTGTCTTCTAGTGATACACTCGGTTCATACACAACAACTAAGATATTTCCTTTGTTCTGTGCTCTATAAAAGCTCTATCGATGGGATCATCCCGTGGATGCAACAAAATATTTCTGGCACGGTGAAGGAAATATACATGATGGAAATCCCCGTAGTACTCTTTGGGGTGATAGGAATCGTTGGAATACTCAGATTAAAGGAGGTGATGGAATGAAAAAGATTGTAGCAATCGTAATCGTTGTGATACTGTTCTCTGGGTGCACGTCGGAGGAAGAACAAACAGAACCAAAAACACTTGATCTAGAAATAGGAGAGACACACACGTACGAGTTCTTTATGGATGGGAATAAGATGGGGCACAACACGTATAAGGTCGTTGAAAAAGAAGAAGGAACGTATAAAATAGAGTCAGAAGTAAAGATTACAACGCCAATTCAAATGGAACTGGACGCAACGTATACTGTCACGGAGAAATGTAACCCTCTTCATTACGAGTTTGTTGCATATGTGAATAGTGAAAAACAGACGGTCTCTTGTGAGTTTACAAAAGGAAGGGTCCATGAAGTAGCGACGAAGGGCGACAACAAGTTTGAAAAAGATATAACTCTTGAACCGAATACCTACCTTCTCGATAACAATATGATCGGACAGTGGGCATTAATGTTTCGAATAATAGAACTGGAGGCGAATATGTCCAAAAGTATATCCATGTTTGCAGCACAACCGATGAAAGCACTGAAAATCACAATGGAAGTAGAAGGAACAGAGGAATTAAAGGGATACAACTGTGATGTGGTCAATTTCCCAGAACTGGGATATGTTATGTACGTCTCTGATGGAACGCTCTTGCAAATGGAAACGAAAGATAAATCGTTAGTTATTGCATTGAAGGAGTGAGCTCACGAAAAGTAAAGCTTTTTAAATACGAGCCTCGTGTAGAGTATGAGGCTTTGGAATGTATAAACTCGTGGAACTAGAAGATGTAATACGAATTCCTCCAGACAGATTTGGCGAGGAACAGGAAAAGGTAGCCCTCGATATCCTGAGAGAACAGTATGAGGGAAAATGGGATAAGGATCTCGGGATGATTCTCTGTGTGAAAGATGTAACCGGGATGAGCAGCGGAAGAGTGATTCATGGAGATGGAGCATCGTATAATACCGTCACATTCAATGTTCTCACATTCTTTCCTAAACTTCACGAAGTAGTAGAGGGACATATCGTTGAAATCGTGGAGTTTGGTAGTTTCGTGCGGATTGGACCCGTAGATGCGCTCACGCACGTCTCTCAGATTACAAACGATTATATCAGCTACGATAAAAAACAGCATACACTCACAGGAAAAGAAACGAAAAAAATAATAAAGGAGGGCGACTCCGCGCGGGCACGGATCGTGACCATCAGCACGAAGGAAGACGTTGTGAAGATAGGACTCACGATGAGACAGCCCTACCTCGGAAAGCTTGAGTGGATAGAAGATGAGAAGAAGGAGGAGGAAGAAGAATGATAGCGTGTAAAGACTGCAACAGAGTGCTGAGTGCAAAAGCAGAGCTCTGTCCCATCTGTAAGAAAGCCAATTTCTCCGATGAGTGGCACGGTCTCGTCGTGATAATCGATCCTAAAAACTCTATTATGGCGGAAAAACTTGGGATAAATGCGCCGGGAAAGTACGCGCTCAAGGTTAGATAATGTTAAAACTTACGAAGGAGACACGAAAGCTTTTTAAAACACATATTGGGAAGGTTATCAGGGGGGAGATACCAAAACCGTACCATAAATTTAAAAAATTCTATAAGGGAGAGTTTTTCGTTGTGATCGGGGATGTAGTAGCGAAAAATATGTTGAAAATCGGAATACGACCCGATGTACTCGTAATCGATGGAAAGAGTATGCGAACAAAAAAAGAGGAAGTTGGTGCAGAAGGATACGAAGAAATACAGATCCGTAATCCTCAGGGTACAATTACCGACGACCTCTGGAACGCAATGAAAACCATGAAATCGGGACAAAAGATTTTTATAGAAGGTGAAGAAGATTTAGCATCGTTGCCCGCTATCCTCTTCGCACCGATGGGTGCGTTGATAGTGTACGGTGTGCCTGAAGAAGGTATTGAAATTATCGAAGTGAATGAAAAGAATAAAAAGAGAGTGAAAGAAGATATTAAAAAAATGGAAGTGGTAGAATGAAAATCGAAATACTTGAAGAGAAGGAAAATCCCCTCCTAGAAAGGAAAGAAGTAACATTTAAGCTTATTCCAGAAGGTGGTGGTGAGCCCTATGAAAAGGTGAGGGAACGAATAGCCGCCATGATGGATATCGATGAAAATACGTTTGTCATACAGAGCATGAAGTCCCGTTTCGGAAAAAACGAGTACAGAGGCTTCTTGAAGGTATACAAGAATGAAGAGAAAATGAGACATGTTGAGGAAAACCACGTACTCAAACGAAATGGACTGATAGGTGAGAAAAAATGATTTCTGACAAGTATGAGGTTAAAGGAGATAAAGTAGTTCGAAAAAAGACATGTCCTCGATGCGGAGCCGGTGTCTTTCTCGCAGAACATAAGGACAGACGAACCTGTGGGAAGTGCGGCTACACAGAGTTCAAAAACAAGTGAGAACCATCGCAGCTCCGTGCGTCCATGTCGAGATTCTCTCTACACGTGGAGAAACTTACTCCATACTTTTGACATAACTGCTGTACTGTTTTCATCATCCCTCGCCGTATGTTCTCGGGAAGGTAATAACTCCTCCCTATCTTTTTTCCCTTCTCAAAATACAGATCCTGTGTTTTCTCTGCAACCTTAGGATATACGGTGGAGAAGCGGTTCCAGCTGTCTTTTTTTGGTTTGAAAGTCGACGACGTCACATGTTGCACTCCCGCATCTACTGCTTGTTCTATCACTCTTTCACAGTCCTTGGAGAGGTGCAGAAAAATCGGATCTAACCGTAATGCTGTGGGGATACCATGATCGCTCAACGTTCGCAGCGTCTCGATTCGCTGCTCTGGAGGAGGAGCGTTCGGCTCGAGCTTTCCTGCAGTGAATGTGGTGATCGTGACTGTTACCACGGCGTTCATCTCGGCGAGGAGATCGGCATCCCTTATGAGATGCGTTCCCTTTGTGACAATGAGTACCCGCATATTGTACTCCTCGAGCAGCTCAAGTGCCTTTCGCGTATCGCCATACGTCTTATCAAGATGTAGGTACGGATCGGAGCTGTTGGACATGCTAATTATCGTATTTTCTGGGATGTTCTCCAAGTCCCTCTCCATTTTTTTCAAAAGATTTTTCTTCCTCCTGCAGTGATAGAAATTGGGAATATATGTAGAATAGCAGTAAATACAGCCGTAATCGCAGCCCGTATACGGATTGAATGAGTATTTTTGTGGACAGGTACAGAATCTGTTGTTCCACGGATCAAACTTACGTATCGCGTACATTACACGACCTGTTTAATGGTCACTTTGCCCTCCTTTAAAAGGTTCATTTTTAACTCGTTGTCCATGTCGTACTCCCGCGCATAGTAAAGCTTCGTGACACCTGCGTTTATCAGAAGTTTGGAGCAGGACATGCAGGGGAAGTGTGTGCTGTAAATCACGGAATCCTTGGTAGAAACACCGTGGTACGCCGCCTGAGCGATGGCGTTCTCTTCCGCGTGTGCCCCTCTGCATAAATGAGACTTTTCAAGAGAGTCAAGATCCAATCGCAAACACGTTTCCTCCGTGCAGTGAGTCACGTTTCGTGGTGCACCGTTGTACCCTGTAGAGATAATATGCTTGTCCTTCACCAATACCGCACCCACCTTCTGTTTCACACAGGTAGATCGTTCCTTCACAATCTCCGCAATCTTCATGAAGTAGTGGTCAGTATCAATTCGCGCCATGTGTGTCCTTCAACGGGCTGAGTTTATATTTTTTTTCATGGTATAGTATAGTGTATGAGAAGGAAAAGCTGGAAAAAACAGAAAAAAGAAAGGTTATAACTGTGATAGAACCTGTTCCAACAACTTCAATGCTCTTAATAACTCATTGTTCGCGTATATACTATTATTCGTGGTGTTCGCGTTGTTAATGTGTTTCTGTACCTCATCGAGAAGCGTCTGAATATCCTCTGGAACATCGCTTGGAAGAGCTCCCTCTACCTTGCCGAGCAGTGCGTTGACCTGCGTAAGATGGTAGTTTTTTACTGGCATGAAATCCACGATGAGGTTCACCGCTGCCTGTGGATATTCGTCGGCGCCGATATCGAAGCCTGTTCCCTGTGGCCGTGTGTCGCTATCCATATCCGTGTAGACTCCCACATCAGTGCCCGCATCAATACATGGAGAACTACCAGTGAGATGGTAATTTCCGATACCTGCAAACTGTGGATTTTGTGATATTGCGCCGAGACCTGGCATTATGTTAACGTAATTCACCCCGTTGTTCCAGACATCGTTGTAACCGGATACAGGAGCACCCGTAATATCCCAAACGATTCCGCCATTACCATTCGAAGAAACAATATTGTTTTTTATTATCGGAGAGCTTCCACATAAAATGTGGATGCCGTCTCCGTTGTTGTTGTCAATAGTATTGTGTACAATAGTAGGACTACTTCCATCAATACAGACGCCATGACTCGTGTTTCCCGTAATTACGTTGTTTTTCATAATTCCAGATGAACTATTTCTGTATGCGATTCCACACGTTCCATTCTGTACAGTAAAGCCGCTGATATTGACTGTGATCGCACCACTGATGTATATTTCATCTGTTATACTTCCAATAATAGTCACAGAGGCTCCTTTACCGATCAGTGAGACGGATGTATAGATCTGGATGGGGGTGTTTGTATAGTGCCCTGCTGCCACATACACAGTGCCTCCAGCGGCAACATTGTTAACAGCTGCTTGGATAGTTTTGAAATATGCGTCTCCATCAGTATCTTCTCCAGTGGGATAGTCATCATCGACCCACACTACAGATGGTAATATCGGTGCGCTCACTATGTTAACAAATACAATTAATGAGAGTACCACCATCGCCGCAATAATTCCTCCTTTTATTTTTCTCATTTTTTTCACGCTCGCTAATAAATTTTATAATTTGTAATTAAATTAGTATATATAAAGTTTTCGGATACTCTGGGTAAAAACCTACTGCAGATTCTTCATCCGTTCCAGACGCCGGGAGTACTCTTCATTGATTTTCTCCATCTGTGACTCGAAGTACGCACGTTCTTCTTCATTCTCCGCCAGATCTGGATGGTACTTTTTTGCAAGATCTCTGTACTCTTTCTTCAGATCCCGAATTGATGTTTCATGGAAGAGTTCTTCCTCCGGTGCTTGGATATGTATTTCTCGTGCAAGTCTCTTGCAGTACCACTGGAAATTGTGTGTGTACCGTAGCTCTGCCCGCAAACTATGAGTTCCTGGCGAAATATCTATGTCCACGGGGAACTCAATGGTGCCAGGTGGTGCTTTCTGAGTGATCGAGACATCCATCTCATCAATTGCGACGGTGAGTCTCACACCCTGAATGAAGAAAGACTCCTTGTTCTCTATGGTAGCTTTCATCCTTCCATCGTAGAACACATTAAATTCAATTTCAGGCTCTTTTTGAAAAATAGGGTATAATCTCTCACTTTTCAATCTGTTTCTCATTCTTTGTTTCTTTCTTCTAAGAGTAAACTCCCAATACAAATACTTTGAGAGTTGGAAAATTAAAATAAAAAAAAGAAGTGTTACCAGGAACTGCCAAAGACGAGCCATTTCGTCGGTCACAGTGGTATCCTCCTCCCCGTCTTGTCTCGTGTATACTCACCAACACCATCGGGAAGCGTACCAAACACGGGTCCATCTTTACAGACAAGGTTTCCACCTATTTCACAGCTACCGCAGAGTCCTATGCCACATTTCATATACCGTTCTAGTGAATATTCTACACGCTTCGACGGTAAAATCTCTGCACATCGCTTCATCATCGACTCTGGACCGCATACGTAGTAGTACTCATGATCTGCATCTAGATACTCTGTGATAAATCCTTTTTTTTCATAGCTTCCATCGTCCGTTGATACGAGAACATCCCCGTACTTTTTAAACTCCTTCTCAAAGAAAATCTCAGATTTTGTTCTGAATCCTAATAAAATTTTCATATCGGTCTCAAGGGTTTCTGCCAGAAATCGTAGAGGTGCAAGTCCTGTTCCGCCCCCAATTATCTCGGTGGTTCCATGCTGAAGGGAGAATGATGTCCCGTAGGGACCGCGTATTCCAATTTTATCCCCCTCGGAAAGCTCATGCATTGTTTCAGTAAATGGACCGATTTTTTTCACTGTGAATCCATTTTTGTACGAAAATGACATGGGCTTTTCATTCACGCCAGGGAGCCAGAGCATGGCGAACTGCCCGGGCTTCGCATGAAATGATGTATCAACAAAAAACGTTTTAACATCGTTGGATTCCTTTACAATCTCCGTTACTTCCACGATCTTCATTAAAGAGTATACACCCTCAAAATTTATAAATCTTGGTTTTCGGGATTCTCATCGAATAACGAAGTTGAGAGATACTTCATACCGTCGTCGGGGAGGATGGCAACAAATGTCTTTTTCTTTTCTAATTTTTTTATTTTCTCTAAGACCACATGTAAAATTGTCGCAGCACTCATGCCCACGAGCAATCCTTCCTCTCTCGCTACTCTCCGGGCAACAGTATAGATTTCTGGTATTTTATCCTTAGATACTTCCACAAGTTCATCAAAAAAATCTTTTTCAAAAAGTTTTGAAGGATATGATTCTTTTGGATGTCTCAGTCCCTGAATGTCTGCATTTAATGTCGGGAGAACTCCAATGACATCTATGTCTGAATTGTACTCCTTCGCACATAAAGATGTACCGACTCCTGTCCCTGCGGTACCGATTCCCACCACAATCGTATCCACCTTCCCACCTGTCTGTTCAAGGATCTCCCTTCCTGTTGTTTGGTAATGTGCCAGAACGTTCGCTGAGTCCTTAAATTGATCGATATCAACGTATTTTTCGGGATTTTTTTGTAGTAACTGTTGTTTGAGCTCTAATGCCCCAGCTGTCCCTTTCTCTGCGGGAGAAAGTAGTAATTCTGCACCGTATGCTTTGATTATTTTTCGTCTCTCCAAACTTACAGATTCTGGCATTGTGATTGTGATTCGGTATCCCTTCACAGCAGCTATCATGGATAGTGCAATTCCTGTATTACCCGAGGTAGCTTCGAGTATAGTTTTTTCCTTTGTAAGCTCTCCAGCAACCTCCGCACGCTCAATCAGATACCTTGCCGCTCTGTCTTTCACAGATCCGCCAATATTGTACCATTCAAGTTTCGCGTAAAGGTGTGCACGCTTAGTGGGAACGAGCCTTTTGAGCCTCACCAAAGGAGTATCTCCGATCAGATCAAGTACGGTGGTGTCCTTTCTCATACGTCTATGCATATAACGGCGTTATATAAAGGTTGTGATAGCGGCAATACATCCAAAGATTTAAATCTACCGACCGACTGGCCGGTATAGAGTAGTATGAATCTAATAAAAAAATTACACCGTAGGTTTCTTCCCGTCCGAAAAAAGCTATAGACATCACGTTAACTTTCATCGTTATGATTATTGAACAGATGCAAGGAAATAACGCTATTCACACGGTTCTTATCGGGCGAAAGGATGAAATGATAAAATCCCACCCTTCAATACTGATGTATTATAAGGCACTCACTCATGGGGGTTCATCAACGCCCCACATAATCTCGCTTATTATCTCGACTATCTTAAACATATGATACTTCCCACCTTAGCATTGGCACTGGGGACTGTAGGCTACCTCACACGACTGATACGTTCCTCAATGCTTAATATCTTGAAGGAAGAGTATATAAAGACAGCTCGGGCGAAAGGATTAAAAGAGAGGGTGGTAATTTACAAACATGCACTGAAAAATGCAATGCTTCCTATTACAACAGTTCTTGGATTGAGAATTGCATTTTTGATGGGAGTTACTTTGCCTATCATCGAAAGAGTATTTTCTTGGCCTGGATTGGGGCAGTATTTTGTCATGGCCGCTTTCAAAAGAGATTATTTCTCTGTTATGGGGGTCTCCCTTGTATTATCAATTATCATTCTCCTTTCAAACCTTCTGGTTGACATTTCCTATAAATGGCTTGATCCACGAGTAGAACTATAGGTGACAGTAAGATGAAAATTCAAGGAGGGACAAACAATGAAAAGAAGTAATAAAATAATCGTAGTAGGCGTGGTGATATTCTTCGTAGTTACTGCGTATCTATACAGGGAGCACCAACAGCAAAAGGCGGAAGAGTACCTCCCCCATCGGTACAAAAGTACTGCCTGTGAAACTCCAACAGACTCACCATATGGATTAGTTTTTACCAATGAATATTTATGGATCACCTCTACAAGCGATCATGCTCTCTTAATGCGATTTTGCCACAGAAAAGGTAGTAGAATCATTTGAACTCCCATGTAAAGACCCTAAGGGACTAACATTCGATGGTGAAAATTTCTGGGTTGCTGACTACGGCGACAGTATGATCTATAAAATCTCACCAAAGGGGACAGTGATGGAGACGCACGAGACGCCGTATAGTACACCCTATGGCGTAGCATGGGATGGCGAAACGCTCTAGATACTGGATGTGTATGCAATGGAGGAGCTCCCACCGGCAGATCCCCACGGCGAGGAAAAAATACTCCCTAATTCACTTCTGTACAGGTATGATCCGAAGACCGATACCGTGTTGAAAGAGATCGATTCACCAGCACACTTCTCGGGAGATATTGCATACGAAAACGCACAGGTGATAGTTACCGGATACACCTCCCGAAAGGTATTCTATGTAGATGTTGAGACAGGAGAAACGACTGACTGGTACTATCCCCCAGATACTTCCCCCCCGTGCAATCGCGATAGGTAAAGATAATATGCACTATCTATCGGGAATGGAAACGCGGGAAATATGGAAGATCAACTTGAACGAACGGGCACAGCGTAAGGATCTGTTTGGAGAAGGCGGTCCAATGATCCCTCTCTGGCTCATTATTATCGCAGTGGCTCTGTTGTTTCCAGTGGTGCTCGATGAATTAGTATTTAGCCGTAAGGATAAGTAATAATAAGATCGATGGCCAAAAATCTTTGAGATCGTGCTGAGCTATATCGGGATCATCTTTCTCGGAATCTCTTCATGTTCGGCATATTTGCCTTCATTTCTATCTTGCAGGGGCTGGGAATGATCCAGCTCTGGGGATCGCGGCTCCCACTCTACTACCTCTTTGTCATCACGTGTACCTATGGTACCATCCAATATCTGAATAGGAATGGCACTGAGTAATATCCTCGGAAGCGTCACGGCACTGGGGTTCTTTAAAATAAGATGGTAGAAAAAGAAGACTATATAATGCCTTTCCCAGAAATACGAAATTCGCAGGAGGCCCCTTCTTTTTTATACTTGTGTTTGATGATCGTCGCCCGCCTCCAGCCTGTACGTTCTGGAATTTTTGTGAGCTCGATGATAATATTGGACCAGTACTTAAGCACGCTTCCGCCCAACGGTGTAATGCCGTTGTCGAAATCTTCGTAGATCTGGTTGGTGATGACCACGGGAATATCGTGCTCCCTGGCAATTTTTGAGAGCGTGAGCATCTGTTTGCCGAGAAGTCTGTTCAGCTCCCGCCGCTCATCGTATGAACTCCCCTCCAGACGATATAGCGATACCATTGAGTCCACTACAATACATCCTATTCCATCGTTCATCTTTTCATCGAGGTTTTCTATTGTATCACATTGTTTTTCGAAGGAAAAAAGCTCCAGTACAAGGATATCTTTTAAATCTATTTCGGAATCGATCTGGAGCAGACGTTCAGGAGAAAAATTTCCTTCTGTATCTACATAAATAGATTTTTTTTCGAGGTTGCAGCTTTGAACACACAGCTGTAGACAGAACGTCGTTTTGCCCGTAGCAAAATCTCCATAAATCTGTGTAATGGCTTTTTCAGGGAATCCATCTGAGAGTTTGTCGAGGGGAGAATCCGTTTTCACAATGCTTTTATTTTCATCGATCCTATAAATAACTGATGATCGAGAATGAAATGCGGGATATTCTCTCCCAGCTGAAAACGATGTACGAAAAGAGAAAGGAATTTAACGTTTCGTATATAGAGACTGAAGAGGAAGGGGGAAAGATCGCAGCAGTAGACGGTGGATCCTCCGTACTGTGGAGTAACGGAGTGAAAAACATTGGCATTGTACGGTACGGCTTCGTAGTGTATGAAAACAACAAAATAAAGGACTATGTGGTCGAGAACAAAGCCGTACTCGTGGAAGACATCGACTCCCTGCGACTTGCCCATGAAATGGAGATGGTCAAAAAGGCAGCTGCACGGTGTGATCTCGTACTCTACGACGGTGCATTAATAGCCCCGAACAAACGGATAAAGGAGACTATACAAGATCTCGAGAATACTGTAGTTGGTGTGAGCAAAAAAACAAAAGTAACACTCCTCGAAGAAGGTATACCCGATACTATGGTAATAAAAAACACAGGGAAATGGTACTATAAGGTAGATGTCACGATGCCAAAGTACGAGTGGTTTTTGATTGGTGATGTATATATTTCCCGACTTCATGAGAGGAGCAGAACATTCAGAATTGACGTCGTAAACGGAGGAGAGGGAGTATTCTCCCGTCTCGCGTATTTTGCAACGAATCCACTCTGTCTTGGTTACCCATACCCTCTCCTAGAAGCTCATAGACTTGCCTGTCTGGACGATAAAAAAGAAGCATTTAGAAGCATGTTGAGGAAAATAATGTTTGAAAAAGGATTAAAGGATGAGTATTTCGCGGGAATAATGAAAGAAGATAAAATCGCAGGAGATTTCCATACTGAAATAGATGGTATTGTCTAACCAAACATCGCTTCGTAGTCCTGCTTTTCCTTTTTCTGAAACTGCGGCATAGGGACAGGTGGTGGAACGTTAATCTGTTTTGCCAGGAGAATACTCTCGGCGATACACCGCTGTACAATACTCATCTGGAGTTTCTTCACACGTTCATCCTTTTCTTTTTCTTGCCATGTCTCCAAAATGCTTTCGGAATTTTCTCCCGAGTATGCCAAATTTCCTTCTATACGTATATTCGCTAGATTTGGGTTATACTCTACAACGAAAATAAAATCTATCTTCAACCCTTCATCGAGCTTGGTCATGTCTGTTATCATACTCTTATTTGATATCTTCACATTGGAAACGTTGTATTCTTCCACAAACTTTCGTGCTTCTACAGTTTTAATACTGAAATCTTTTATCATTCTCTCACCAGTAATACTACTCTACTACTCTCGGAGGAGTCTTTTATTTCATACGGTATAATTCTCTCCAGCTGCTGTGAAAACTCTAATATTTCAGGAAAGGTGGGCATGTTCTCCATCTTCAACCGTAGTCTAGAGTACCCTACGTACATATATGCCTTGACCTCGATGTACTCTGGAGAGGCAGTCTCCACCAGTACTTTATACTGCTCGGGATTTTTAAGGTTGTACCCTTTCACCATAGTCAATCGAGCTACTTTTTGCGTGTCTAATGATGGGAAAAGCTCTAATGTTTCCATAATTCGTTTCCATCCATCGTTGATCTGTGGAACGCAGAGTTTTTTATAAATTTTCTCATTCGGTGCTGGAATAGTCACATAAAGATTCCACGGAAGACTTATTTCCGCAAGCACATCCGGATTTGTTCCGTTAGTCACAAGGAAAGTAGTAAAGCCTCTTTTTTTATATTCATCGATAAGATCGCTCAGAAATGGGTACTGCGTTGGTTCGCCGGCTAGAGAGATGGCAACATTGTTTGGTTCTTGCGCTTCTTTTAGTTTTTCTCTGTTTACTCTGTCAAGCACACCTTTATATCCTGAAAGGAGTCTTTCCTGCGCCTCAATACTTTTTTCTACAATAAACTCCGGAGGATCCGGATTCTCTATCGTTGACACCGTGTGCTGTACAGGTCTCCAGCAAAATAAACATTTATGAGTACAACTGATCACGGCAGGGCTCATCTGAAGGCATCTATGGCTCTTTATTCCATAAAATTTCTGTTTGTAACAAACCCTATCTTCCATTAAGCTCTTTTTTAGCCAATGGCACGTTTTTACTGCAGAATGGCCCCCCACTATCTTATACTGCTGTTTTCTCAGTAACTTTCTCACTCGTTCATCCATGGGTATCGAGTCTTTTCTCCACTAACTTCACGCATAAATTCAACGCGTTTTTTGTATCTTCAAGAGATGCGGCACCTGCCGCCGCCTTGTGCCCTCCGCCATCTCCATTCTCCAGTGTTCCTATCTTCTGCATGATCTCTGCGAGATTGATTCCTCGTTTTATCACATTTTTTTTCGCACGTGAGCTTATTCTATCCTTATTAGCCACAAAGGAGATATCGGCGCCCATGAAGAGAAGGTATTTCGCGGCAAGTGATTCGTGGGAGCCGACACTCGTGGTGGCAATTATTAGGTCCTTGATGTAGTGCAACTTCATCCGTTTGCATGCTTTCAGCACCGCAATTTTCCGTGATCGATCCATTTCTGTTTGGAGAAGGAGAAAGATTTCCTGTAAATCAATTCCATTTGTGAGGATCGTATGAACGGTCTCAAAGGTCGCCGGAGTGGCATGTTTAAAATGGCCCGTATCCGCAACTATACCCGCTAATATGGCCTTTAAATAATTTTCGTTAGATAATGGAAAGAATTTATATATTATTTCAGCGTTCGAAGCTAAATGTTCATTATAATATAGAAATTGCTCTAATTCTTTGTTTTTTTCGTGATGATCTATCACGACAACATTCTCAGCTGCATATACACACTCTTTGAAAATGCCCGCCTTCTCGACTGAGGAGGTGTCCAGAAGAACCACTGTATCGTGGTCTCCTGGAGGTACATGGTACTCTACCTCTTCCTCTAGGTTCTCCAGAAGCATCTTTCCTTGACTGTTAATAGACTCACATCCTATTATTGTCTCTTTACCTTTGCTTTGGAGGTAGTATTTCAGTGCAAGTGCACTCCCAACAGCATCAGCGTCCGCATTCTTATGAATAACTACCAAAAATTGATTTTTTTCCTCGAAAGTAGACTTTATTTTGTCTATTATTTCTACAGGATTAGGACTCACTCCACTCACTTACGAACCTTTTACTGCGCCTCCAGCTCCGCTCAGTAGTTGCTGGAGTTTGCTTTGCATCTCTTTCAGTTTTTTTGTTGTCCTTTTTTCCTGTCTTTCGAGAGATTCTTTCTTTAAATCGATATCTTCTTTTCTCGACTTAAGCTCCTCTATCACTTCGTCCGTGCCCTTTTTAAGCATTACACTTCCTACATCCCTATATACAGTTTTTTTATCTGTTTTATCCAGTTCTTCCAGCGCAAGCTCTATTTCTCGCTCTTCCAAATTCAATCTCTGTTTCTGAGAGACTATCATCTCATACTGCTGTTGCAACTGCTGGAACTGCTGAATCTGATGTTGTACATTTGGAGGTACTTCTCCACTCATTCTATCACCTCTATTGCCTGTACAGGACATACCTGCGCACATACACCGCAGCCCGTACAGAATTTTTCATCTATATATACTCTATCGCCTTCCTTCACGATGGCAGGACACCCAAGTTCATTCACACACGTGAGACAGGTAATACATTTCTCTTCATCCACGGCAAGGGGTGTTTTGTTCTCACTAATGAGCGCACACTCACGGCGCGCAACAACCATAGCAACACCGTCGTACGATATTGCCTCTTTAAGCCCCTTAATTGTTTCATCCAGATTGTAAGGATCGACAACTTTCGTAAACGCGCCGATACTCTCTGCAATCTTTTCGGGGTAGAGTACCGTCGTATCCTTTCCGGTCCCGGTCTTTCCCGTTCCGGGATGGGGCTGATGTCCCGTCATTGCCGTTGTTTTGTTATCCAGAAGGAATATTGTAAAGTCATCGTTATTGTAGACGCCGTTTACCATCGGAGGGAGTCCCGTGTGGAAAAACGTAGAGTCTCCGATTGTCGCCACTACGGGTTTATCTTTCAACGCCTTGGAAAGTCCGCAAGAGATACCGATGCTGCCACCCATACAAAAACAAGTATCCACGGCATTCAATGGTGCCAGCGCACCGAGCGTGTAGCACCCAATATCACTGGGGTAGACACCATCGGGTGCCACTTTTTTCAGGGCGTAAAAGGATCCGCGATGTGGGCAACCGGGACAGAGGACCGGAGGTCTCGGTACCATATACTCACTCACATCCACATCAGGTACCTCCACCTCTTTTCCCACCAATGATCCCATCGCCTGTGCCACCTGCATGGTGGAGTACTCGTAACATCGAGAGAGGAGGTCCTTTCCGTGGATCGTCGCCTCGATCTTTTCTTCCTGCGCAATCTTTTTCGTTTCCATCTCTACAAGAGGCTCCATCTCTTCAACGACAATGATTTCGGCATGATCCTTGATGAATCCTAACAATAATGTTCGGGGAAGAGGATGCGCTGTACCGATCTTCAGTATTTCAGCGTCAATATCAAAATAATCTACTGCTTCTTTCACGTAATTATAGGCAACGCCTGAAGCGATAATACCGAGCTCACCATCTCCTTCTTTCCAGTTGAACTCTGAGTCCTCGAAGTATTCTTCCGCCTTCTTCATTTTCTCAAGAAGTTCCGGATGGAACCGTCGCGCATTGGCGGGTAGTGTGACCTTTCGTGTGGGGTCCCGCTCCCATTGTACCGCATTCTGTTCCTTTACTTCCCCTAATGTCACATCGCCACGGGAATGAGAGACACGGGTGGTAGGTCGTACAATTACCGGAAGGTTAAACTGTTCAGAGATCTCGAAGGCTTCGATGGTCATCTCCTTTGCCTCTTGAGGGGAGGCTGGATCGAGACACGGAACATTCCCAAACCGGGCGTAACACCGAGTATCCTGCTCATTCTGGGAAGAGTGCATAGAGGGATCATCTGCCACCACAAGTACAAATCCACCCTGTGTACCAGCGTACGCCACGGACATAAACGCATCTGAGGCCACATTGAGACCGACATGTTTCATAGTGACCATGGCCCTCAGGTTAGACCATGAAGCACCCAGTGCAACTTCAAATGCCACTTTTTCGTTTGTAGAGTACTCCATATAGATGTCATACTCCTCTGCGAAGGTTGCTACTGTCGCCGGAATCTCCGAGGAAGGTGTTCCGGGATATGCACTCACGAAGGAGACACCCCCTTCAGCCGCTCCTCGTGCAATCGCTTCATTACCCATAAGTAAATCTTTCTCCATGTTCTCACCTAATATCCAATCTTCTGTAATAGATCTTTCCTCTCTTCTCGTTCCTTCTCATTCTCTATCGCGGTAGCTGCTGTTCCGTCCACCACACCGAGCACGGCTCTACCGAGATCCGTCTCGCCGACAATCGCCTGCAATAGATTCTCGGAAGCTGCGTAGATGGAACAGACAGTGGGATGATCCTTAATGATATTGAGCACGTTGATGGGAAATGCGTCCTTCATCATGATAACAAACACGTGGCCCGCACCAATCTCCACGCAGTTTTCAGTGGCCATCTTCTTTAAGGCTTCATCATTTCCCTCAGCCCGTGTGAGCTTTGGTTTGGCCTCATTCATGGCAATACCGAAGGAGATATTTGGTACAGATGTTTTCAGCGCTGTCGCGAGATCGTCCACGGTGAAGATTGAAAAGTTTCCCTGACCAATGATACACTCCACGCCTTCATCTTTTTGTATATCGACAACGTCTATTTCCATGAACTCACCATATACTTTTTCCCTCGTTTATTTTTATACCTTGTGATTCTTCACATCCATAACTCCATATTTATCTTAAGCTTTCTTATCGAGGGAGAAGACCACATACAGAATGAAGTATAGATTCTTGCAGCGAGTGAAATAAGTAAAGGGAAAAAGAAGAAAAAGAAACGTGGAGGAGAAAAATCACTCAGTGATACCAATTGCAACCAAAAAGACCACCATAGGCGAGGCATATATTGTAGTCAACTGTCCATGTTGCAGCCCAAGCACCACAGTGCCACTCACCTGAGAGATAGCGACACTCGCGGTCCCGGCATGCACATGTATAGGGCTTCGAGTCATCGTAAGGAAAACACATACATTTAGTCTCTGTTGCCCCTATGTACATCGGCTCAACGTTATCTTTTTTATTGCACGGACATTTATCATTTTCATCTGCTACAACACTGACCATGCCTGCTAGTAACAAGCAAGCAAGCATCGCACAAATTAATTTTTTCATATTTTTCATCTCCTTTTTATTCTATTTGTATTAAGAGTACATCTCCCTCTTCCTTTTTTGTCGTCGTTCCAACAACAAAAATACTCTCCTCTACCTTGCAGAGAGAGTGTGCTATCTGGCTCTTCTCATCCTCTCTGATCTTGCGCCACTCCTCATTTCCTTCCTTATCAGTTTTTACGATAAATATATCCTTTTCAGCTTCAAAAGCAGGAAATGTTGATCCTACCATAATAATCCCATTATCCGTTTCTATAGCATCTCTTGGAAGCTCATCTTCGTTATCGTATCTTTTTGACCATAGTTCCTTACCCCGCTTATCCACGTTCATGAGTAGAAAATCTCCACCATGTCCCGAGCTGTATCCTGCCACTACATACCCATCATTAACAGAAAATACTGAACACGGCCATTCGACGGCTGTTTTATGATATGTTTTTGACCATATTTTTTCTCCTAATTTATTCACTTTTATCAAGAGCAGGTCTCCATTGTCATTCGCTCGACTCATTCCAGCTATGAGATAACCATTTTCAGCCTTGCAGACAACATTTCCTGTCTGATTTTTGCCGTAAACTTCTTGCCACTCTTTATTTCCTTCCTCATTGACTTTTATAAGAAAAGTACTCGTCGGCGTTCCAGGTAAAGAGTATGTGAGACCGGCGATGATAAAGCCACTATCTACTGATAAAACAGATCCATACATTGAATAGCCAAGACCTGTGTAGTACCCCCGCCATTGCTCATTTCCTTCTTTATCCGTCTTCAAAACCATGATCTTTGAGTATCTCTCTTCTAGTGATTGCACACAGCCGGAAAGAAGATAGCCCTCTTCTGTTTCAAGAAGGTCACGAGATATATAATACTCCCCTTCAATGGCGTAGCTCTTAGACCAAAGAATGTTGTAGTTTTTATCGATTTTTAGAAGTCTTGGCTCGGTTTCTCTATTAAAAGAATTTTTTCCAAAAATAATAAATCCATCTTCTGTTGGCAATACAAAATCACCACTATTATTTCCCTTATCCTCAATAATCACTGTATTCCTGATTTTTTCCTCTGTACCGACACATGCTACGACAAAAAAAAGACACAACACCGCTCCACAACTTTTTAATATATCATGCATTCAAATCCCCATAATTTATATACGCTATGTATTTAAAAATTTTTGGTGATTAAAATAAACATTTCTAGAAAAATTTGTGGAATATACACGCTATAGTATAGAGTATTTAAAACACTGATATTCTGTCCAGCGTCTCGATACACTTCTTCTCACTGACAAAACATGGAATTCCACTGCTCTCAAGTTTTTTTCTGAACATCTCTTTGAGTGCTGTGTCTCCCTCTATACAAAAAACTGTTGGTTTTTTTACGGTGAGATCCGGAAGAGTCATGCCATGCATCGCAGGAAATCCGATCAGGATAATGTCGATGTTCTCATCCTCCTGTAGTGCCTCATGTGCCCTCTCATATGCTGTTTTCTTATGCTGTTCCCAGGCAGGCCAGATATCCACTGGATTCCGGATTCTATGCCAGTTCGGTGTGATTTTTCGAATTTTTTCCTTTGTATCCTGAGAGAGTTCCGGAAGCTCAAAGCCGTGTTGTATCGCAAAATCGGAGGCAAGCACACAACCCGCTCCTGTGTAGTGAATAGCTGCCAGTCTCCTTCCTTCTATTCTTCCGAGAAAAGAGAGTGTCTTTGTGGTCTGCACCAGCTCCTGAAGCGTCTCGACGGTAGCAAGATTCATCTGTTTTGCGAACCCCTTAAATACTTTGTAATCTCCTGCCAGTGATGATGTATGCGACATGGCTGCCTGTTTTCCTGCATCTGTCATGCCTGACTTTAAAAGAACAATTGGTTTTTTCATTCTATTTTTTCTTAAAAAGTCGAACATCTTTCTTCCCTGTATCTCCTCGAGGTACATGCCCACAACATCAGTATGTTCATCCTCAAAAAAGTACTCCAAAAAATCGACCTCATCGAGATCTATCTTGTTCCCAAGAGCTGCTACCTTACTAATCCCATAACCGTTCGAGATACATTTTAGAAGAATTACTCCGAGTACAACGCCCGATTGAGAAATAAAACTTATATTTCCTTTTTTTAATTCTTTCAGCTGGGCAAATGTTGTGGTGAGGTTGTTCTCAGTATTTAAAATGCCTACAGTGTTTGGGCCCACCACACAAATTCCCGTCTCCTCGATAACTTTTTTCAGTTCCTCTTCCCGTGCTTCACCTTCCTCGCTTCCCTCAGAGAACCCTGCGGTCACAATGACAGCCGCCTTTGCGTGTCCTTCCAGTGCACGAACAATGCCAATGACCGTCTCAGGAGGGGTAACAATAATCGCAAGATCCACATCAAGCTCATCGATGAGTTTGCATGGAACCCCGCATACCTCGTCATACCTTGGGTTCACAGGGTAGATATCACCAGGGTATCCTAGGTCGAGAATATTTTTCATGATGATGTGTCCTTCTTTTCCTTCCTTTTTCGACGCGCCGATCACAGCGATACTTTTAGGGTAGAATACCGTGTGTAACATGTTATCACAGGATAGAAGCTGGTATTTTTAAGAGTTGTTATGTCCTCATGAAAAGGATCTCCTCTTCCGGGATCTTTTTGGTGAGCATATGCTTCTCCAGTTCATCCATAACAACAATCGGTTCCATTTTCTCAAGATTCTTTTCAGCTGTCTGCAACTTATAGCGTTTCTCGGCATAGAGTGTCAGCAGTGGATCTCCCTTTTTCACAATATCACCAAGTTTTTTGTGGATCTTGACTCCTGCTCTCTTGTCTTTAGGACAACCGAGATTTTTTGCCAAGGTCACCAATTGCACATTGTTCACCCACCTCACTTCTCCCTCTTCTGTAGCGTGAAGTGTGAATGTCCGCGATCCCACTTCTATATCCTCAGGAGTAATATCAGGATCGCCGCCCTGGACCTCGATTATCTCTCTCAGTTTTTCCTCTGCCTTCTTTTCGAAGAGTTCCAATGCTAATTTTTTTCCATTTCCTGATTTTCCCGTGATCTCCAGTAAAATACCTGCCAGTGAGGTTGCTTTATCCACGAGGTCATACGCGCCTCTGCCCATAACCGTCTCCAGAGCCTCACGTGCCTCAAGTGCAGCTCCGATGGTGTGACCGATAGGCTGTTCACCGAAGGTGATACCACACTCCAAGACCATACCTAAGTCTTTGCCCAGTGTAATGAAATCATCCGCCAGTTCTCTCGCATCCGAAAAGGTTTTTATTTTTGCTCCTCTTCCAGAAGGGATGTCTAAGACAACATGGGACGCATTTACTGCTTTTTTCTTGCTTAAAATTGAAGGAAGAAGGAGAGGATCGACATGAAGTGGTCGTTCTATCTGAATGAAAAGATCATCGGCAGGTGCGAGATCCAGGGCTCCCCCCCAGACCATGCATCCATTTGTCTTCCGCACGGTCTCCTCGATCTCCTCCTTCTCCAGCTCCACATTGGTAAGCATTTCAACCCTATCGGCGGTTCCGGCGGGAGAGGTCACCGCACGGGAGGACGTTTTGGGGATAGTAAGACCGGCAGATGCAATGATAGGAACCAACAGTATGGTAGTTTTATCGCCAGGAACTCCACCAATACTGTGTTTATCCGCAATGATATCTCTCTTTATATCTAATCGTGTACCTACATCTGTCATCGCTCGCGTTAATGATTTTTTTTCTTCTTTAGATAATCTTTTAATTGAGAGAGCCGTAATAAAAGCAGCTAACTCCAAATCACTTAAATTTCTATCCACAACGTCTTGTACAATTGCGTTAATCTCCTCCTGTTCTAGTTCCTTTCCAGTTATTTTTCTTCGTATGTACTCGCTCGATCTAAACTGGGTGAGAGGATTCACCTCCACCGTCTGACCTTCTTGCAGATTCAGGATCTCCCAAACCTCCTCGTAGGCCACAATTTCTCCTCGTTTCACAAATTTATCGCTTGTGTTTACTATTGCCGTCAACTCACTCTCTAGACATACTCTGTCTAGAGGGTAGACACCCAGCTCAAGAGCATCCTGCTCATTGAGAATCACAATCGTCTTGCCCGCTGCATCTAAATCCAATAATCTTACAGTAAGATCCATATCACTCCCTCTCCTGTACAATTTTTATAACTTCCGCATAAAAAAGGCAAATGTTAAGAAGATTTTTCTTTGTTCTCTTTTTTTGAGTCAAAAGTGAACTCTATATGATAATTGCCTCCTTCCAGCGTACTTTTTATCTCATAACCACTTTTGAAGAATATTTCAAGCATTTTCCTGTTCTCTGGAAGGACCTCTGCAGTGAAACCCTTGACGTTATTTGCCTTGGCTATTTTAATGAGGTAATTAAACAGGAATCCGCCGATACCGATCCCCTGATAGTCATCGTGCACTAGAAATGCTACTTCGGCCATGTTCTCTCCCTTCGATCTCCCGTATCTTCCAACTGCAACGAGTCTCTTCACTCCTTTTTCCTCTGCGAATCCACAGATGGCCATGGTCCACTTATAATCCACGTTAGCGAAATACTGCACCCGTTTGTGAGGCATCGCTTTTACTTTGGTAAAGAACCGCATATAGAGGCTCTCATCTGACAGAGAGTACATGAACTCTCGGAGTTCCGGTTCATCCGTGGGTTTTATAGGTCTAAAGTGCATTAACGTTCCATCTTTCATTATTTTCTCTGTTTCCCACTGCGCTGGATAACGTACGTCCTCTTCAAACCCTTTCTCAAGCTGATCCTCATAGATGTAGTTCAGCTCCTTTGCCTTCTCAAGTAATTCGGTACGGAACTTGGGATGGGCAATATTGATGAGTTCCAAGACTCGTTCACGTATCGTTCTTCCATAGAGATACGCAATACCGTATTCTGTCACGACATAGTGAATATCTCCCCTCGTTTCAACGACACCCGCACCCTGGCTGAGGAAAGGAACGATCCGTGACGTTTCTCCATTCTCCGCTGTAGATGGCATGACAATGATCGGTTTGCCGCCTTCAGCACGTGCTGCACCGCGCATGAAATCACAGTGCCCGCCAATACCGGAGTAGAACATTGGACCCAGCGAATCTGCACATACCTGCCCGGTAAAATCTACTTCCAGTGCAGAGTTGATGGCCACCATTTTATCGTTTTTTGCGATAACAAAGGGATCGTTGGTATATTCCACCGGATGGAACTCAACGAGGGGATTGTTATCGACAAAATCGTATATCTTTTTTGATCCGACACAGAAGGAGCCAATTATCTTTCCTCGGTGAATCGACTTTTCCTCACATGTAATAACACCTTTCTCCACAAGATCTGCAACACCGTCGGAGAACATCTCAGTATGGATACCAAGATCCTTTTTGTCCTCTAAAGAAGCAAGGACAGCGTTTGGAATGCTTCCATATCCTGTCTGTATCGTCGAGCCATTTTCCACAAGGCTCGCCACATACGCGCCAATTTTGCCCGCTATTTCTGTTTCTTCCGGTTCTTCCCACTCGGGTAGCGCATAGTCTGCTGCCACAAGCGTTTCAATGTCACTGATGTGAATGAAGCTGTCACCGAGCGTCCGCGGCATCTGCTCATTGACCTCTGCGATTACGATATCGCTCGCCTCTACCGCGCTTTTGACGATATCCACAGAAGTACCAAGACTGAAAAATCCGTACTCATCAGGGGGTGAGACCTGCACCAGTGCAATATCAATTGGTATTAATCCAAGTTTGAAATTTCTTGGGATCTCGGAAAGGAATATGGGCGTATAATCTGCTCTGCCCTCCTTTACAGCTTGTCGGGCATCCTGACTTATAAAAAAGGCATTGTGTCTAAACACATCCGCGAACTTGGGGGAAGTATATGGGGTGACACCAAGGGTGAGCGTGTGAATAATTTCCGTATCCATCAGCTGTTTTCCTCGTTCCAACATTCCCTCTACAAGAGTCTTGGGCTGAGCTGCACCTCCACCAATAAACACTCGATCTCCATTCTCTATTGCATCCAACGCCTCTTTTACAGGCATTACTTTATCGCTATACTTTTCTTTCCAGCTCATTGCAATTCACCCATATATGCAATATTCAAAGGGAGATACTTAAATAAGTTTCTTTTTGAATTCTTCTATCAATTCTGGATCTGTTTTTTCTCCATATCTCACCGCAAAAATGTTGTATTCATCCATTTTTATATTGATATCATTTATAGGCTTTTCTGAGAAATTTTGGGAATGTAAAAGACTTAAGAGTTTTTTTCTATATGTTTTTTTATTGTTCTTCGGTGTGTCCCAGTGCCACGAGTAGCAAAAGGTGTAGACAATTTTATTGTCAAAAAATTCACTTTTGAATAGGTCCATGAGCTCCATAGCAACTCCTTTCTTTCTATACTTTTTGCTCACTTCTATAGCACCTATTTGATAAACATTTTCAAGATCGAATCGATCATCATCCGGGCTTACCACAGAGAGATAGCCTATTATCTCATCGTTTTTGTTATACGCGATACATACAATATTTTCCTTTGCAAGACTGCTAAGCATCTTTTTTGTTTCTTTTGGGGGATTTTCAAAGTTTTCAAAAAAGTTTCCCATGCCCTCATTCATTTTTAATGAGCGTATGTCTTCTGGCGATGCTCGCTGTACCACATGTATCGTTTCTCCTATAGAAAACGTATAATTTTCAAATTTTCCTTTTGGTTCGGAACGGATTTTTTTGATGTTTTCTGAAGTCTCATTTGTTTTCATGTTACACCTTTAAAGTTATGAGAATAATAATCTTCCATTTTTTAATATTGCAAAATTTTTTTCCATCATTATAGAACATTGTGGTCATTGATTTAAAAGATTTTCGGATCCGTCTTATAGACATTTCAATACTAAATTCTAAATATTACTTTAGGGTATGGTCATCAAGGGGCCTGTGGTGAATATTTTTTCGGAAAATTTATAAAGGGAAGAATTTAATTTAATATGGTGATCCATATGGACAAGATAGATAGAAAGATCCTCGATCTTCTACGTGAGGACGCAAAGATGCCGTACCACAAAATAGCTGATAAGGTTGGAATCGGCACAACAACAGTTCACTCTCGAATCAAAAAAATGATTAAAAAAGATATCATAGAACGATTTTCAACTGTGATCAACTATGAAAAGCTAGGATACAGCTCCTTTGCTATTCTGGGACTCAGCGTTGATCCGGGAAAAATAAACGAGGTGGCAAAAAAGATCGCGAAATACAACAAAGTTCAGATGGTGGGTGTTACCGCTGGGGATCATGATATTGTTGTAGAGCTCATCGGGGAAGATGAGAAAACCATTGGAAAATTTATCAATGAGAAGATAAAAACGATTGAAGGATTGCGATCAAATCCCGGTTCTATTGATATCTCCTTTCTCACTGAAATGTGCAAACACATACATGGTATAAGATTGGTGGAATAAATGTCGGAAGAGAACGTGCAGTACCTGTTCACTCCTAAAAGCATCGCTGTGATCGGCGCATCTGCTACGAAGGGAAAAATAGGGTACGAAATCATGGAAAACATTCTCGAGTACGGATACGAAGGAAAAATTTATCCAATAAACATTAAAAGAGACGAAATAATGGGAAAAAAGGCGTATAACTCTGTGTTAGATGTAAAAGAGGATATTGATCTTGCTGTGATTGTCGTGCCGGCCAAGTTTGTAGCTAAAGTACTCAAAGAGTGTGGAAAAAAAGGAGTAAAAGCCGCGGCAGTTATTACATCCGGATTCTCTGAGGTGGGAAATGAGAAAGAGGAGGAGATGCTCACTACTCTCGCAGAAAGGTACAATATTGCACTGCTTGGACCGAATATCTTCGGTGTAATTTATACGCCATCCAAGCTCAACGCGACGTTCGGCCCTCGAGAAGTAATGCCTGGAGATGTCGCCTGTATTACTCAAAGTGGAGCGCTGGGCGGTGCACTCATCGGATGGACTGTGCTGGAACACATCGGACTTTCCGCTGTTGTCAGTGTTGGGAATAAAGCAGATATCGATGATGATGATCTCCTCAAATATTTTTCTGAGGACAAAAATACCCGTGGCGTTGTTGTCTATATGGAGGGGGTGAAGGAAGGGCGGAAGTTCCTTGAAACGGCAGAGAAGGTTTCAAAGAAAAAACCCATCGTGATTATCAAATCGGGAAGAAGTGAGAGGGGTGCCAAGGCAGCCGCATCCCATACAGGCAGCCTTGCAGGAAGTGACCAGGTGTACTCGGCAGCATTTAAGCAGAGTGGTATTCTCCGCGCCGATACCATGGAAAAAGCATTTGACTGGGCACGAATGTTTTCTCTCCCAAAACCGGATGGTGAAGAGGTTGTAATCCTCACCAACGGGGGGGGCGTCGGTGTACTGGCTACAGACTCCTGTGAAAAAGAGGGAATTCCGCTGCTGGATGACCAAGAGTTCCTCGAAGAAACATTCAGGCCATACATGCCCACCTTTGGCTCCACAAAAAACCCCATTGATCTCACGGGGCAGGTAACTGTAGAGGAGTATTTCAACGCCTTTAAAACAGCGCTGGAATCGGGTAAAATTTCGTCGTTAATCGTACTCAACTGCGAAACAGCTGCCTTCGACACCGTGGAGTTCTCAAAAAGAGTTGTGGAATACGTGGAGACTCTCTCTGACGACGAAAAAAAACCAATAGTCTTCAACTTTATTGGTGGAGAGGAAAGCAAAAATGCTCTAGATATTCTTAACAAACATCAAATCCCCGCCTACCCTCAACCTGAGAGGGCTGTAAACTCGCTGGGGGCACTGTATGACTGGTGGAACTACACAAAGGAAGAAAAGAAAAAGAAAACTACGGTAGAAATAGACAAGAAGAGAATAAATTCGATAATTCGTAATGCACGAGAGGATGGAAGGACACAGCTCCTGGAACACGAAGCAAAGGATATACTGAAGGCCTGTGGACTGCATCTCCCAAAATACAAACTGACGACAACAGTAGATGAGGCTGTCGAGGCTGCAAAGGAGACAGGCTACCCCGTGGTACTCAAGATCGTCTCTGAAGATATCATTCACAAGAGCGATATCGGCGGCGTGAAGGTGGGCATAAAGGACGAAGAGGAGCTGAAAAAGGCGTATAACGAGATAATGAACAACGCAAAGGAAAAACATCCAGGAGCGAGGATAAAGGGTATTCTCGTGAACGAAATGGTAGAACAGGGTGTTGAAACTATCGTTGGAGGCTCTGAGGATCCACAGTTTGGACCCGTCGTCATGTTTGGGCTCGGAGGGATCCACGTGGAGGTACTGAAGGATGTAGCGTTTCGAGTGGCACCAATCACGAAAAAGGATGCTCTGGAGATGATACACGACATAAAATCTTACGAAATTCTTTACGGCGTGAGGGGAGAAGGAAAAAAAGATATTGACTCAATCGCTGAGACGATCTCACGTATCTCCCATCTCAGCCACGAGTTTCCTGAAATCGTAGAGATGGACATCAACCCACTGATGGTGCTGGATGAAGGAGAAGGTGCCATTGTGGTGGACGCACGGATGACCATCAAATCGAAACCGTACGAAACGGCAAAGTACATGTACCAACACGCTTAATCTTTTTCTTTTTTCTTTTCTTGATAGTGTTGACAGTACTGCGTAATGGGACATTGCTCGCATTGTGGATTTATCGGTCTGCAGACATTCTGGCCGAAGGTAACGAGAAGATCGTTGTACTCCTTCCAGTGTTTTTTAGGAAGTTTCTCTCTCAAGGCAAACTCTGTTTGTTTCGGGGTCTTCGTGTCCACGTACCCCCACCTGTTGCTGATCCTGTGTACATGGGTATCTACACAGACCCCATACTTGTCAAATGCTAACACCAGTACAAGATTCGCTGTTTTCCTTCCCACTCCCCGGAGTGTTAACAAATCGTCCAATGTGTCCGGTACCTCACCATCAAAATCCTCGAGCAACTGTCTGGAGAGAATCTTTAAGTTTTTCGCCTTCGTCTTGTAGAATCCCACAGGATATATCAGTTCCTCGATGTTGTCCAGTTTTAAGATCTCTTCGGGCGTTTCTGCCTTCTCTATGAGCTGGTTAAATGCCTCTCGTGTTACCTCGTCCTTTGTCCGTGCGCTCAACACCGTACTGATGAGTACCTTAAAAGGATCCCGCTTTCGGGATACCTCGGTGACGATCGGATCCTCGAACTGCATCAGATACTCATGGAGCGTCTTCAATACTGTCGATATATTTTCATTCGTGACCATTACTATGGAATGAGTGGAATACATTTAAATTTCTGCTCATGAAGTGGGAAAAAACTCTACCGAAAACTTAATAAATGCATTTTGCAAACTACACCTGTACCCGACGTGGCCTAGTCTGGAAGGGCAGCGGACTGTAGATCCGCGGATCGCTGGTTCAAATCCGGCCGTCGGGACTTGTAATTCTATTTTAGTCCTGATCCACAACAATTACTGAGGGATCTCCCCTAAAGAACTATCTCATATCTTTCTACTGCAAGATCCTTCGAACAATTTCTCAAGAAATATCTTCTTCATGGTACAGCCATTTGAAGAGAAGGCCACCTGTGAGGGCGATTAGGCCTAGGAGAATCAATCCCCAATTGTAAGAACCCGTCAACGAGACTACGAACCCTACCGATAGAGGACCTATTACTCCAACTCCATTGCCCACACCATTCATGACCCCTGAGGCAGACCCTATAAGCGAATTGGGCACTTTAGTCTGTAATATCGTGAAGAATACTGGAGACGGCATTGTGCTAACGAAGAAAATCGTGAAGAGCAGGAGTAACCCCACAGTTTTGGATTGTATATCTAAGACTGTGAGGGAGAGGATCAAGACTGTAGTCAATGTAAGTGATGAAACAATCACTGTTTTCCTCCCGCCTGTAACATCACTCATCCAGGAAGCTGCATACATGCCCAACGCTGCACCGAGATAGGTAAAACTGGCACCATATTTCATCTCACTTAAATCGAATCCTTTGACATCGACAAGATACGTGGGGAGCCAAAGAGACAGACCCCACCAAATCACTAACGTCACGGTAAAAGTCACGAGTATCACTTGAAATTGTTTTTTGGCGAGTAATTCTCGTATACTGTGATTTATGGTGAATTTGTCGTTTTTAGGATTTTTCGTTGCTTGATTTTTGTTTTCATCTAATAAAAAAAGAATAGGTAGTACAACCAAGAAATTTAGAATCCCGACAAAGTAAAAGGCGATCTCCCACGAGGTAGAGGTGATAAGCGGTGTTAATATAAGTGGTGAGAGGAAAGAACCGAGTGGTCCGCCGCTCAAAAAAACGGAATTGGCCTGCGCTCTTTTTTTCATAGGAAACCATTGTGCCGTAACTTTACTCGCAGAAGGAAAAACAACTCCCTGAGCCAATCCCAACAAAATTCGAGAGAATAAAAATAAGTAGTAGATATGTCCAAACGCCCCGGCAAACAATAATGAAATTGCCGTTACCAGCGAAGCTGCACTTAACATGACCTTCGCACCAAGTGTATCGATCCATGGACTAAGAAAAACATTGGAGAATCCGTAACTTATGAGAAAGATCCCCAACAAGATACCCCCAAGCCTTCCCTGCTGCACACTCGACCAGTTGAATTCCTGTGTTATGGAAGGGAGTGCGACGGAGACACTCATTCTCGCGATGAACCCTACGAGTGTCGCACTCAACAGTATGAGAATAATAGCCCATTTGCCAAGTATCTTCGATTTACTATTCCATCGCCACATCTTATCACCACTGTGGAATTTTCTTATTAATGTAGGATAATACTATGTACTAATTATCTAGATCACTCCTCGAAAGACTCATTTAAAAAACGTTCATTGGTCCTTTTTTACTCTGTACCGATATCACTGAGAAAATAAATATTTTCTAAGTTTTTATCCGATCCTAATGCTTAATCTTCTCCTTTAGTTTTTACCGTGATTTCGCGATAACATGAAGGGGTAAGCAGAAGAAGCTACTGCAACTGATCTTGTTCCGCAAGCTAATGTCTCTTTTTCTGCTCCCACTCATATGTCTTATTTAAAACTAGATTTTTCTCAATATTTAGAAAAAGTAGCATTCACACCGGAATTGTTGCATTTAAACCTTTAATCAAATTTTAAAAAGTGTTTTTAAAAAAAGGAGTAATTTTTAAATAAGAAAAAGAAAAAAATTACTGCCAGAATTCCTCCTTTTATTTTTCTCATATTGATCACCATTCTAATAACTCTGCAGTTCATATTTGAATATTATATATAAATTTTTTCGGTGAAAGAAAAAAAGAAACGCTGATTAATACGCATCCGGCGTGAGCGGAATGCTTACAGTCACTCTTGTTTCCTCATCCATGTCATGAAGTGTAAAGGTTCCGTGAAAACGTTCGAGAATTCTTTTTGCAACGTAAAGTTCCAAGTACGTGTCTTTAGAGAGATTTTCAAGAGTCTCTAGGATCTCTTTCTTTCGTTCCGACGTAAGAGTGAGACTGTAGTTGTGAATGTGAATAACACATAGCCCATACTTCTTTGTCACCTGAATATACAATTTCACTGGATCATGGGAGCTCTTCTCTACCATCAGTTCAAAAAAATTGAAGAACATGGTATCCAAAAACTCATTGGCCCTAACATAACATCGTTTTTCCATGCTGAGATTCACATCAATCTCTCGATTGGAGTATTCTCGTATTCTCCGTAGTGATGTCTCTAATGACTCATCGAGATCGACTTTTTCTAATTTCGTGTCCTCTATCTCTTTCAGTATTTTTACAGCTTCTGCGAGACGTGAAGTTTTTCGTATCGTGCTTTTGATACCCTCTATTCCCTCTTTTTTTGTCGCTTCATCATCGGCACTCTTAAGTATCTGAAGGTGTGTAAGTCCAAGTTGACTGAGATCCCCAATATCACGGGCGAGTGCATCGGTATAAAACTCCATTTCCCGACGTGTTCGTTGTAGCTCGCTGATATGAAGATAAACGCCCAGCGTGACCAAAATTGTACTGATTACTATTGTTACATCTTCCAGCGTCCTCCAGAAGAGGTTAAACACATAAAAATCATCCAAGACATTGAGAAGCACACCCATGTACATTAGACAGAATCCAGGGAGAAGGAGCATATACACCTTTCTCTCCACATATCGCCGTCTAATGAGCAAGCTAAACAGGAGTATCCACCCGAATACAAAAACTGTAACAGCAATCTCAGCTCCTACATGTCCCCATCTCACATCGGTGGATCCTTGAACAGTTAGAGAGACGAGGAGGATAAAAACTACTGTTATTATCACAAGAACAGAGAATACAAGTTTCAGCATATTCATATTCTCCTTCATTAAAAAGAATACTCTTGAATATAGTATTTAAGGGTTTCGTTCTCTAAAGAAAAACTCGTAAAGTGATAGGGCGCTAGAAATAGAATGAAATATCTTATTTCTTCTCTTCGATATGACAAACCTTTTAAACGTACTGAGTATACTGCATACATGGTAGAACCTCATAGACACTGTGTGATATGTGGGAAAACGATCTCATCGGAAGAACGATTCTGTTCGGAAGAATGCGAAAATGACTATAGAGATCGAGTAAAGAAGCAAAAACGATACATATATCTTCTTATGGCATTCCCCATCATACTGATAGTGTTACTCTTCATCTTTGGCGGTGGGATATAGCACTATACCAGGAAAAAGAATGTGTCTAGATACACAAACACCAATTTAACCCTTTGGTTAACTTATTTTCTCTCATTAAGCATTATTCTACCTAATTCATTTTCTTTAGTAGAATTCGTATGGACCACCTTTTCTAGGATTCCAAATGAAATGAGAATGATAGAAGAAGAACACACTCATAGTATATTAGTTATTTCGGACATATTATTTAGATAAAGTAGAATCTCTTACTAACGTCTACTTAGCCAGACATTAAATTTATAAATGTAGCTTACGTATCAATATATGTGAGATAAATGAAACGTTGCATGCTGGGGTTTGCTATTATACTACTATTGATATTCGCAGGTACTGTGCCTACTGGAAAAGCCAGCGTTATCACCGTACCCGACGATTACCCCAGCATCGGAGAAGCCATCGCACACGCTGCATCTGGGGACAGGATACAGATCAGAAAGGGAACTTACACAGAAAACATCACGATAAATAAACGGCTGACACTGGAAGGGGACTCCTCCATCCTACGCGGAAGTATCACTATCACGGCTCGAAATGTGAAGATATCAAAAATGACAGTTCAAGACGCGGTTGAAGGCGTAAAGATTACCGCAGGGGGTACCATACTCTACTCTCTGACAGTGAAAAACTGTACCTATGGAATAAAAGTAGAAAGAAACGGAGGGGTGAGCATCCGTAACTGCACCGTGAATGCCTGTGAGTACGGTCTTCACAGCGAAGACAACACGAGCACTTCTGTGGAAAGTACGAGCTTCTCCAATCACAACGCATCCGCTGTGTACTTCCAAAATGTCTCTAACTCCTCAATCGTGAACTCCAATATTAGCGACTCGCCAACTGGCATCGGGATCTCCCTCTCCCAGTTTATATCCATCTCAAAATCCGTTATCACCAACTGTGACATAGGAATAAATTTCAAAAAATCAAAAGGATATATAGAAAACAATTTTCTACAGGATAACATCACCCATATAGCGGCAACAGATATGGAAAGCACCACTATCAACGGGAACACAATAGTGAGAGGAAAAAAGGGCATATACCTTCAAAACTCTCCTAATAATACTATACACTCAAACATTATTAGAAATACCAATGAAAATGCTATTAGAATAATGTATGAGTCAAAAAACTGCAAGCTCTATAACAATGTTCTCTATGGAAACAAGCATGGGATCTCTGTGCTCTCTGGGTGCGATAACACAAAAATAGTGAATAACACACTCTACGAAAACACAGAAAATATATGGACACATAACTCGCAAGATGTATTGATCCAAAACAATATCATTATTGGAGGAGATTACGCTGTATATTCCCAAGAATCAACAGTGGAAGTAAGCTACAATAACTTTTCACCGAATCCTGCCCCCGGATACTTCACTGGAGTCGAACAGTACGAGATGGAATACAATATATTCCAAAATCCTCGATTTCTTGACGCAGAAAACGAAAACTTCAGACTCGATATCAATTCGCCCTGTATTGATTTTGGGAAGACCGAAAACGCACCGGGAACAGACCTTGAGGGGAAGGCGAGACCCTATGGAAAGGGAGTTGATCTGGGAGCCTACGAAGTTACCGCTGTACAGATAACTGTTGTAGCAAATGACATCGATTATAACCTCGCCGAAGATTTTCTTAGCTTCCTCGATATGAACAACGTGCGTATCACCAGAATCACTGCGGCTGATTTCCCAGAACATCAGGAGGACAAGATACTTGTGATCCTCGGTGGGCCCGATGCATATAATGGAGTGGGCTATATCGTCCAGACTGCACTGGACGCAAATGAAATCGATCTGGTGAGAGAGGAGGGAACATCCACAATGTTTATAAAAACAAACGTGTGGGAAGATGAACAACTGGTGTTGATACTCGCCGGTACCGATAGGGAGCTCACTCAACAAGCGGGTATAACCAATGAAGAGAAGGTACTTTCTCGGTTGCAGGAATGGTTTTAAGGACCCGTAGTCTAGTGGACAAGGCGCGAGGCTTCGGACCTCGTCTTCGTGGGTTCGAATCCCACCGGGTCCGCTCTTGCTTCACTAATGGCTGATCAGAAGATTGCTCGGTTTTCATATGCTCACAGACACTATTAAGAAAAGTCTACCTCAAGGAAGGCTACTTTAGACACAAGATCTCTTATACGTGCGTTGTATCTACCTCTTAGGAAATCGAAGGGTGATGCCTTCTTCGTCTATCATCACATCACCGTAGTCTTCGATAATCATTTTTGCGAGAGAGATATCCATGTCCCCCCCAACTCCTCTGAATACTAGGTACTTATTCCTCATGTCTTCACGGGAACGGACCTGTAAATTACTGCCGGAAGAAAAGATTACTTCGAGAAGATCGGAGATCAGTGGGGTTGTTCTCACTACAAATTTCCCATCGATATCTATACTCATTTCCTTCCTTGTTTTGTACTTATCTTCCAGCTCTGAAAGGATCTCACTCACCTCAATCTCTTCTTTCTCATAGTTATCCATATTTTTTGTCCGTTTAAGCGTCTCTATTGTGCTTCCACTCTTTCTAATAGTGGTGATGGCTCGTTTTAAATAATCTCTTCCTTTATCGGTTATCTCTTCTTCCTCTAACATGTTAAGATAGCCTAACGCAACTTGGTTGAGATTGTTTAATTTATGAGAGATAATCTCGTCGATTGCTTCAGATCGCTCAAGTTTATAGAACTGATCTCTTATCTCTCCCTTCTGAGCTTGTGATTCTACACCAAGCACGTAGCTTCCGATGAATATATTGAAAAATATCATCAAAAATAATGTAGTGACGACGACGTATCGCTCCACCAAGCTCGCTTGAGAAAAAAGACCTTGGCCAATAAATGATGCAAGAATCGAGTAGTACACTATAGACACAATTAACGCTACATACCCTATAATACTCCTATCCATACTTATAGTCTCGATAGCTTTACATAAAAATCTTAGGGTGAACAGTGAAACTATTCAGCCTTACGAATGCTTGGAGATTAACTCCTTCACTCGCTTCACACCAATAGTTTTTATCAGTGGGCCGGCCCTTGGTCCTTGGTCCACACCAAGAATTACCTTATAGATGGCTTTGAAAAAATTCCCGGGACGTATTCCATGTTCCTTTGCTGTCTCGAATATGAGCGTCTGCACATCTTCCTCCTTCATATCCCTCTTCAGTTTCTCACTGAATGCATCCAGAGCGTTTTTTTCCTCGGGTTCCAGCTGCACTTTTTCCCTTTCACCTTCTCCAACGTCTTCTACAAAGGTCGTTGCATACTCTATTCTCTCCTGCAACACTGACTCATCAAAATCCTTTGGAAGGAGCCCTGTTCGCTGAAGAATACCTTTAATTATATCATATCGACTTTTTACTTCCCGTGGCAACACACTGCAGATATTACTGAGCGTTGAGTACGAGAGGGTGAGTGGTTTCTCATCGGGTGGATTGAGACGGTGAACGTACTCGTACAGCCGTGTCAGATGGGATCGTTCCCTCTCATTCTGGATCTCTTCCTCTCCAAAGTACACATTGGCGAGGTAATCCACCTCCTCCATAAGTTTCGGAATCTCTTGAGGGTTCACTACACGTGTGTAGTTCAACCGCTTCAGCATCAAGAGTCGCATGGACTCCGGTGAACCGTACTTCAGCCATACTTGGGGAGTGAATACGTTCCCCTTACTCTTGGAGATCCTTTCTCCTCCTTTCTCGACGAAAAGCTCGTACAGTGCGTGAACAGGAGGTTCGAAATTCAGTATCTCCCGAGAAATTGCATCATTTACCCTCACAGAATCCAATATATCCTTCCCGAAGGCCTCGAAGTTCACCTTTAACGCCCTCCATCGAGCAGCAAACTCCACCTTCCACTGGAGTTTCCCGTTCCGTATTGAGGCCTCTCCTTCGTGACCGCAGCCTTCTACGGGGATTTCCTCCCCTGTTTCCGAGTTTTTCCCGAGGAAACTCTCATCGCAGACATATTCAACGGTATCTCCATGGAACGCCGTCACACGGGTGGTATAGATCCTTCCACAGTTCTCGCAGATAACAAAAAAGGGGTACTCTTCAGTGTACTTCTCCTGATCTGTCACTCTCTTAATAATCTCTCCAGCTTGCTTATAGTTCCCCAAAATTTCTTTAATCTCTGTATCAAGTACTCCTTCCTCGTAAATCTTATCGGAGGAGACAAACTCAAACTCGACGCCCACTTTCTCCAGCGCATCGATAAGAAGGGATGACATATGCGCTCCATAGGAATCGTGACATCCAAAGGGATCTTCAATGTGCGATACGGGGCGTCCTATCTCTTTCTCCAGCTCCTTTGGAAATCCAATGGGTACCTTTCGAAGTCCATCTCTATCATCAGAGACAGCGTAGTAGTTGGCGTTAAGTTCCCTATCCTTGAGTGCAAGGTATACCATATACGCCCTAATACCGTCACCTGCAGACCCGATGTGCGGTATCCCGGAGGCACCAAGTCCACTTTCTGTGATAAACTCCTCTGATTTTTCCTCTAACTGATCCTCTCTCTCTAAAATTTCATCCACCAGTGTGTCACACCAGAATATCTTTTCCATCGTTACACCTCAAAACCAGAAATTAAGTATGCGCGTAATATCGCATGCACCTGTTTTTCCATGACCAGGATATATCTTCTCGATCTCCAGATCAGCCAGCCGTTCCAACGAGTCCTTCAGATCACTCCTGCTCCCCGAGGGGAAATCCGTTCTTCCGATTCCATCCACAAATAGTGTGTCACCGGAAAATAAGATCTTTTTGGCTTCGTCATAAAGACAGATACTGCCGTTCGTGTGTCCCGGTGTGTGAAGAACTTCCAGTCGGTAGTCGTCAGTCTCTATCGTGTCTCCTTCTTTTAACCGTTTCGACACCGGAACTCCATCAAACGCAGAAACACCAAAGTGGTATAATGTCTTTTTTGTTCCTTTCTCAAGATCATCGGCATCGTGGGCACCTATGGCAACGGGGACGTCCTTGGGATCACCACCTACATGATCGATGTGGCAGTGTGTGTTGATGAGAAGATCAATCTCAAAGGAAGCAATGAAGTCGATGAGCGATTTGTTCCTTCCTGTACCCGCGTCGATGAGAATAATTTTAGAATTATCTATCACGAACACGTTAGAATCCATTCCGGTGGAGATATGCTCGCGAATCATTCCTCCACCTTTGTGAATACGTGCTCAAGAAGTTCCTCGAGCGTGGAGACCGTAGTGATCGTGATATTCTTTCTGTCCTTCTCCTCCAAATACACATCCTCCTTATTGGACTCAGGAAGAATTACTTCCTTCATACCGGCACCTATCGCTGCCTCTACTTTTGCGGTGATTCCTCCAACAGGCAGAACCTTTCCCCGAACACTCAACGATCCAGTCAAGGCGACGTCTTGTCGTATCGGTCGGTTTTTAATCGCCGAGATCACAGAAGCTGCCACGCTCACGCTTGCTGAATCGCCTTCTACACCCTCGTAAGACTGTAAGAACTGAATGTGAATATCGTAATTAGATATCTCTTTTCCTGTATATTTCTTGATGAGTGCGGAAACGTTCAGGATAGACTCTTCTGCAATATCACCAAGCTTACCGGTGGCAATGATGTTTCCTTCGTTCTTACTCTCGGCAGGTGCCACCTCAGCTTCTATGGGCATGATGATGCCACTTTTTCCTCCAAGGACAGCGAGGCCATTGACTCTCCCAACCTCTGAACCAGATGTGTTGAATACTCTGTACTCTTTTTTCTTCTCCGTGTAGTTATCTGCTACCTGGTGTTCAAGTGATCGGGCGAAGGATCTCGCCTCCTTCACATGCTCTACCGTCACGTATTTGGCTCCTTTTTTCACTGCAATATCACCAGCTGAACGGATCATGCCGCCGAGATCCCGTATGATGAGCGTGAGGCTGTTTTTTCTCTCTGCACGTCTCCTTGCTTCGTTCACTACTTCTTTCACAGCATTTTTTGTAAAATGAGGGATCTTCCCATCTTTATCTACTTCCTGCGCAACGACCTGTACCAATTTTCTTCTGTTTTCTACAGTGTCAGGCATGGTGTTGTTCATATAGAACTCGTAACCGTAGCCCCGCATTCGTGATCTGAGGGCTGGATGCATGGCCTTGAGCGTTTCTAAGTTTCCTGCAGCCACTAAAATGAAATCGCACGGGACCTTTTTTGTTCTTACCATGGCACCGGACGACATCTCACTCTGACCTGTGATAGGGTACTCTTTATTCTGTAACGCTGTGAGCATTGCCTGCTGCATGTTAATCTTGAATGTGGAGATCTCGTCGATGAAGAGCACTCCTTTATGGGCCCGATGAATCATGCCTGACTCTACACGCTCATGGGCCGGTGTGCCCATACCCCCTGACTGGAAGGGATCGTGCCGCACATCACCCAGAAGCGCTCCGGCGTGTGCGCCTGTGGCATCCACAAAGGGTACCTTATCAGTATCACCATTATCGACAAGAAGTTTCGGAACAAGCGTCTCAGATTTTGATTTTAATAGCTGTGTGCCGAGGAAAATGGTGATTACGGCCACAAACACTGCCATCAACACTTGTCCGATGTAAAATCCGTAAAGGACGACTGACATAGAGATGAGAATCAACATCATTCGTTTACTTCGTTCATCTCGCTGGGCCCGCTGTTTATACTCGTCAACGAGCCTTCTCCCTTTTCTCGCCCTCACAACTCGAATTCGTGGAGTATTAGGATCATCGGGATTCGGGTACACGAGGATGTCCTCCAGCTCCTCCTTCGGAAGAAGTTCTGCCATTGCCTGACCGAGCATAGATTTACCGTTGCCCGGATCCCCGATAAGAAGTACATTTCTTCGCTGCTGTGCAGCCTTTTTGATTATCTCAACGCCTCGATCCTGTCCAATAACCTGATCTATCAGGTTGTCTGGAATGGGGATCTCCTCTGTTGTCTCAAATTCGTATCCTAATCCATGATCGATTTCTTCTGCATTTTTCTTTTTTTCACTGGACATCACACAAAACTTTCAATGGGAGTATAAAAAACTAACGCATAGAAAAAAATCACTCAATATTGAAGAGAGTGGTACCAAAAAATTTAAATACATATTAATACAAATTTATTAGTAATGAAAAGAATAAAGCTTCAGATCCTGAAGGCACTGGCCGATAAGAATAGATTAAGAATAATAAATTTTCTAAAAAATGGCGAAAAAAGTGTGGGAGAGATCAGGCCCAAAATCGGAACCACACAATCAAATGTGTCCCAACATCTGCGAATCCTGAAAGACGCAGGAATCGTTGATAATAGAAGAAAGGGAAAGACAGTATACTACTTCATTGTGAACGAAAAAATTTTTGCACTTCTCGATATTATAGATGAAATAGTAGAAGAAAACATTAAGAGAATGATGGAATAATTACTTCTTCCTCGGTTTGAAGAAAATAAGTCCTATCCACGCTCCTGTAAGTATAAGGATAAATACCATTAATGCCCACTGAAACGCTCCCGTATACGTGTGTTCCAACACATTCTTTTCGAAGACCTGGACATCCTCAACAGTGAGGTTGTACTTCTCTATGTATTCCTCCACGCCATGCTTCAAAATGTACGCTTTAATATCGCTTGCTCCCTTTACCAGCACAAAGAGCACGTATAGAGCTGGTGGGACTGCTGAAATAATCCCTATTTTTAACCCTTCTACATTGTTGAGTCTAATCTCTTTTCTTACTGCAAAAACACCTACAACTCCACCCAAAACTACTAAAAAGGATGGCAATCCTACGTAGAACCAGAGGAAGACACAAAACAATCCTGCGGCAGCCCCCCAAAGACCGCCTTTAAGATGTACCTTTTTAAAATCCTTAAATCTCCGTAGTATATTTTTAACCTTTCTCTTCATAAAAGCACTACAATGGTTACGTTTATATATTTATTGGGTTGAAAAAAGCTGTTGGAAGTTTCAAGGTATATAACCGGAATACATTTTTAAACTCGTGGAACCTACCTCAAATATGAAGAATCCCCAGATAGATGAGAGTGCGTACATAAATGAAAAGGCATTTATCACCGGAGATGTGGAAGTAGGAGCGAACTCAAGTATCTGGCCCTTTGCCTCACTCCGGGGAGACAGAGGAAAAGTAGAGATAGGAAAGTATACGAATATTCAGGATAATATCTCCATCCATAACCCTACCTCCATCGGAGATTTCGTCTCGGTGGGACATAATGCAGTACTCCACGGGTGTACAGTACAATCCAATGTGATAGTCGGTATGCATGCCACCATACTGGACAATACAACAATAGGAAGCCACTGCGTCATCGGTGCACACGCACTCGTGCCTGAAGAGAAAGAGATCCCTGACAACTCGCTCGTTCTCGGTGTCCCGGGAAAGGTGGTAAAAACACTGGATAAATCGTGGCAGGAAAAAATACAGAAAAATGCGGAAATATACTACAAGCTCTCACGAGAGTATATCCAACGGAAATGATCATGAATATTCTCAAGCTCACACTTTCGACGGTATTAAAACCTATATATAAGGTGTATGAAAAAATTCTTGAAAGAAAGGTTAAAGAGGGAAAGGTACCGAACCATATTGGAATCATCATGGACGGAAACAGGAGATACGCTGAGTTATTTGGAATGGATCCATGGAGGGGACACAGCAAGGGCGCTGATAAACTTGAAGAGATGTTGGACTGGATAAATGACCTTGGTATCGATATTATTACTGTATACGCCTTCTCAACGGAGAATTTTAAGAGGGATGATACGGAGGTGGCGCACATCATGGACCTCTTTAAAAAGAAATTCGAGTCGATTATTACGGATACACGAATTCACAAAAACAAGGTGCGGATAAAGGCCATAGGAAAACTCGAACTTTTACCTGATGATGTACTGGACTCCATAAAAAAGGCGGAAGAGGCAACAAAACACTACAAGAATAAAATACTTAACATCTGCATTGCCTACGGTGGACGAGTGGAAATTCTTGAGGCTGCAAAAAAAATCATGGAAAAGGGGGTCGCGCCGGAAGAGATCAGCCTCGAGATGATAAAAAATAATCTTTACACAGAAGGGCTCCCGGATCCCGATCTCGTGATACGAACAGGAGGAGAGGTAAGACTGAGTAACTTTCTTCTCTTCCAGTCGGCGTACTCTGAACTGTTCTTCACAGAGATATACTTCCCTTTTTTCAGGAGGATAGATTTTTTAAGGATACTGCGCGAGTATCAAAGGAGAAATAGACGAATGGGTAGATAGAATGAAGATAACGCAGGACGAAGAAATCTACAAAGAAGTGTCAAAAAAGTACAACGATGACCCGGAAGGTTGGAAGGTATCCGCCTCAAGAAGGGGCTCACGATTAGATCTCTACATCTACAAAAATGGACATCTTTGGCAATTAAAAACGGAGATACTCACACCGTACAAAAAAATAGGCCTCGGTGGGAAAATAAAAACAAAAGAAGAAATCGACCATGGATTTGATTTTGGTTGGAGACCTCTCAGCGAAGAAAAAATAAAAAAAATACTCGAGGAATTGAAGGAACAGGGAGAACTCTCCCAGTCGACAGTGGAAGAAGTACTACGGATATCGCCAAAATCCTTCTTCGATATTGATGAGGAATATGTCTTTCAGGGGCCGATCGCATTTTCTGACACGCCACTTCAGAAACTCTCCAAATCCCAGAAAAAACTAGATATGAAACTGGCACAGGAGTTAGACAAACTGGTATTCTATGACAGAGGAAGCATGTACCGATAAGTACAGGCAAGAGTTTTTAGAAAGATATAAAAAACTTTTTAAAGATATTGATTCTTTTTTAAAGGCAAATGAACGAGAAAATACATGTATAAGAGTAAACACCCTAAAAATTTCAAAAGAAGAGCTTGGAAGAAGACTTCGAAAACGAGGGGTCCAACTCAAAGAAATTTCTCATGGATTCAGAATTATCTCCTCACCATTTTCCATCAGCTCCTGTCCCGAACACCTCTTCGGGTACTTCTACATCCAGGGGGAAGCAGAGATGAATATCGTCCCCTTTTTTGATATCCATGAGGATCTGGTAATAGACATGTGTGCGGCGCCGGGAGGAAAAACAACGCAGATCGCTGAAATCATGCGGAACGAAGGAGCGATCCTCGCATATGATGTAAATAAAATCGAGGCGTTAAAAAACAACCTCCAGCGAATGGGAGTAAAAAACTGCGTGGTGTTCGAAAAGGACGCCACAGCGCTCACACAAAAATCCTCGCACATTCTCTTGGACGCGCCGTGTACGGGCTCTGGAATTATTCGAAAAGATCCCACGAGAAAGTACTCGCGGAGTATGGAGGATATTCAATTCTGCCAGAGAATGCAAAAAAGGCTGTTGAGAACGGGTATTAACGCGCTGGAAGAAGGAGGGGAACTTCTCTACTGTACGTGTAGTTTTGAGCCAGAGGAGAATGAGCATGTCATCGACTGGGCACTGCGGACCTTCGATATCTCGTTGGAGGAGGTGAATACCGTTGTTAATGGAGAAAAACTTGTGGATGGGTTCCAACACCCCCTTGGAAAAGCACTGGATAGTGAAGTACGGAAGTGCAAACGGTTCCTCCCACACATTCACGATACTCACGGCATGTTTGTAGCCAAAGTGGTACAATGAAGCTGTTATTTTACCTCTCTGGAGAACACGTATCGCTCTCACAGAAGGAGATCATTTATCTTCTCACCAGACTGGACAAGGACCACCAGATTCTCGAATGCGACGGTCAGCTCATGATGGCAGAGACGGATATCGATCCTGCTGCATTTTCTAGACTCGGACTCTGTCACAAGGTATTGGAATACCTGGATGATGACATCAGCCTCGAGGGTACCTTCGCCGTACGGGTGCAGTCGCTGGGAAGGCGGAAGGCAGACCCCTCTCTTGAAAAAGAGATTGCCGATGAGGTACAGCGACGCAATCCCTCGCTCACCACGGATCTCGAGAATCCCGACAATGAAATATACTGTCTGTACACCGACACACTCTACAAGGGGAGAACGCTGGTGGATATCGATAGAAGCGGTTATGAGGAGAGAAAACCCCAGTTTAGGCCGTACTTCCATCCTTCATCGCTCCATCCGAAGTATGCACGCGCGCTGGTAAACCTTGCCGGCGCACGAACAGAGGTGCTCGATCCTTTCTGTGGTACGGGAGGAATCCTCATCGAGGCAGGATTGATGGGATTAACGGTCTACGGGCTGGATATTGAGGAGAAAATGGTGGAAGGATGCAAGAAAAACCTCGAACGCTATGAGGTAAAAGACTCTACAATACTGCAGGGTGACGCCGAACAGCTGGACTCGTACTTCCAGAGTGTGGAAAGTGTGGCTACTGATGTCCCATATGGACGATCGACGAAACGGAAAAAAGATCTGTATGAGAATGCCTTTGAGAAAATCTACGGAGTTTCCGAACGGGCCTGTGTAGTGATGGATAGAGAGTACGAGTTTGAACGGTTGGGATTCACCATTCTCGATACGGAGAAGATGAGAATGCACAGGAGCCTCACACGGTTTATATACGTTTTGCAATCTGAGTAGCTACTATGTGCGCCTTTCTCACCAGCTCCGGCGTTCTGTGCACACAGTTTTCAGATACAATACTATAGGCTTGTTCCAGAGTAACTTTATTTCCTATAGAGACGTAAAGCGGGTTTTCTGCGTTTTCCACAGTGAGCACCTTCCCAATAACTTCATCGCCTTCATACACGTACCTCTCCCGCACTTCTCCACAAATGAGAGCCTTTGCTGTCCCAATCGTCTGTTTTCCCAGCATGACGCCTGCCATGGTAGCGAGCCCAGCTCTTCGTGGATGGAGCTGCCCGTGACCATCAAAAATCACGCACCCATCACAGTCCTGAAGAAGATCCCACAGTACAGGAAGCTCTCTGAAGGCAAAGTAGGTAGACACATAGGGAAACCGTACCTCCTTTACCTTGTACGCCTCAGAATCCTCCGATACCACAGCAGCCACTGCCTTACTCCCTTTGTACGCAACATCTGCGCCATAGAGCTTCTTCACCTCGTGGTACGCTCTATCGACGTGCGCAGCTATCTTTTGCTGAAACTCCTGCATCTTTTTAAACTCACGAGTATGAATTAACCGAAAGAATTCTTCTTCAAACATGTCTCCAACGCTTCCTTGAGTTTTGGAACTGTGTCCAACCTATCCAGCTCTGTTTTGTCCACCCAACGGTACTCTGTATGCTCAAAGTTAAGTGCAAGGTCCTTCTTCTTTTTTAGTTCGAACAAAAAGGGATGGACGTAAAAAATTGTACTCAACTCATCGTCCCGTACCGTAACTACCTCCCCACTGCTCATTAACTGCACATCGTCCTTTTTGAGCTTTGTCTCCTCAAAAATTTCTCGATACGCAGCGTCAATGGGATCTTCATTCTCGATAGTCCCCGATATTCCAGCCCATCGTTCCATGTAGGTGGAAACCTCAGTGCTACGTCTGAGTACCAGAACAGTATCGTGATGCATCAAAAAAGCTGTTACCACATTTTTGATACGGTAATGCGGCTCGTACTGATCCATATACGTTCTCCACTCCTCTGGTGAAAATCGCGTTTCCATAATCTCAAGCTCGTCGAGAATGGCGTCTTCGAGATCGATGTCGTAGTGGAGTGCGAGCTGAGAGAGAAGTGCGAGCACCTGGCCAAACTCGCGTTTCAATTCCTTCACATTGTACTCGTGGCCGATACCCTCTTTTTTGTATCCTTCCTCAAACTGAATATACCGTGATATCTCTCCGAGTTCCTCGAGAATGTGTGAGAGCACGAGCGATGGTGGGAACTTATCCCACCCTCTTTTTTCGTCGAACTTCTCAATTCGCTTCTGAATTTCGCGTAAGTCCACTACGCTCCCTCCTTCTGAAGGATACCCCTCGCCGCCAGTACACCGGTGACCGCAGCGTAGATAATTCCCCGGGAACGTCCAGACGCATCGCCACAGATGTACATATTGTCGACATTGCTCTCCATGAACTTCGTGGTGGGATACTTCGTATCGTAGAACTTTATCTCCGGTGCGTAGAGCAGTGTGGAATCGGAAGCGATGCCTTCAATGACTGAGTTGAGCCGCTGAAACGCTTCCTTGAGATTAAGGACGATCCGATGAGGCATGGCCATGGAAATATCTCCCGGAGTGACATTTCGGAGCGTCGGTTTCACAAGCCCTTTATTGATTCTGTGCCAGGTGGACCGTCTCCCCTTAATAAAATCCTTGTACCGCTGGAGTATAGGCTTCCCCCCACCGATAGTGGTAGCAAGTTTCGCGATGGAACGACCGTACTTCGTGGTATCCTCCACGGGATCGGTGAGGTTTACGCGGGAGAGAAGTGCCAGATTGGTGTTCTCAGATTTCTCCTTCTTTTTCGCGTGGCCGTTGACGAGAACAAACCCGTCGTACTTCTCCTCGGTGACAAAGCCCTCGGGGTTCGTACAGAAGGTACGAACCATATCATCGTAGGTGCGGGTAAAGAGTCTGAACTTCGCGTCGTACATCACGCTAGCGATGGGTTTGTAGATGGTAGAGGGGAACTCGATCCGAATACCTACATCGATGGGACCGTACCGCGAGATCACGCCGAGGTTATAGGCCTGAGAACGCAACCAGTACGCACCTGCTCTCCCTGGCGCTGCAATCAGATACTCTGCTTCGATATTTTTCCCGTCGTTATGAAGGGTAAATGAATGTCTATTCTTCTCAATCTTTGAAATTTTTGTATTTAGTAAAAATTTTACTCCTTTAGATTTTAAACTTTGATAAAAGTTATCCACCACTTGTTTCGTCCTGTCACTTCCAATATGTCGCTGTTTTCCAGCAATAAATTCTATTCCATTCTTGCTCGCCTTTCGCTCTAAATTTTCCAACGACTCGCCATCCTCGCCGTAAGTACTATCTTCCACGCCGTGCTCTAGAAAAATTTTGTCCACGTAGTCGATGAGATTCTGAATCTCATCGGGCGTCCGTTTTAACGCTGCAGGATTTCCCCCTATTTTATACGTGAGATTCAGCTTACCGTCGGACAGCGCACCGGCCCCTCCAACACCAGAAGTGATCTGGCAGGGATTACACTTCAAGCAGAGATCCTTATCGGGCACAGGACATTCCCGCTCCAATGCTTCCTTCCCCGACTCGATTACCAGGCACGCTACACCCTGTTCTATCAACTCCCGCGCTGCAAAAAGCCCTGATGGGCCGGCACCGATAATGGCCACTTTCGTTTGCATTTACACCACGTTTTGCTCTATAATCTACGTACCATGTTTTACTCTATGGTGTACCTTAAAAAGGTTTCAGTTCCCACAACATATCTAATGTAGTGTTCATGCATGAGTAGTGCAATGCCCGAGGTATTATAAGAAGATAGATTACTAGGGATACATGTACCTAGTTGCATCATAATTTGATAAAGCAAAGCTATATAAATCCAAGGGTAAATAAAGATATGGTGAAATAAATGGCAACGAAAGTAGGAGAAGTTCACACGTATTTTTCAGATAAAGGTATGGCTGGAATCGATGTGATGGTAGATTTTAAGGAAGGAGACAAGCTGAAAATCGGTGATATGGAATTCGAAGCAGAAATTATGAAAGCTAGTGACAAAGTAACGAAAGCAAAACGTGGCGAAGGATCAATAATGATAAAAACGCCTGGTAAAGTAAAGAAAGGAGACTTAGTATTAAAACTTTGAGATTATCTTTTTTTCTTTTTTAATATGTGAAATATCTTAAAAGGGTAATTAACGCTTAATTTCTCCGCAACGACTACAAAAATAGTCAGAGAACGCCTCACACTCACTCTTCCTAGATATTTTTTTTCTCAGAGCAATTTTTCCACACACACAACATTAAAAAACATTTGTGTGTAAAAGATATGAAGCGGTGAAAAAAATGGACCTCACTAAAAAACACAAAAAATACACTGTGTCGAGAGAAGAAATAGAAACTTTACTGAAAAAACCAAAGGAGAGTCCTCTGTTAGAATACATAAAAAAAATGGCAAAGGATGAAGATATAGAGAAAGTAAGGAAAATACTCTCAAAAATAGATACAGAAATGGCAGAAGAAATCGTGAAAGAAAGGAATAAAAGAACATGAATGCTGAGAATTTAGAATTCTACTTTTTTGATACCTCAGCTCTTATTAAGCGATACCATGAGGAAAAAGGCTCAAAAATTGTTGATAAAATAATAAAAGGAAAAAATAGCGTTATCATCATTTCTAACCTGACAATTATAGAAACGACATCTGCTTTTGTAAGAAAGAAAAATGAAAGAAAAATATCATCTACTGAATTGGACATAGTGCTGTCCAAATTTTATTCAGACGTCATAAAAAGGTACATTATCATTGAACTTAATGAAATACACTTTAAGAAAAGCCTCGATTTCATTTTAAAGGATAATGTAAGAACACTTGATTCTTTGCAACTAGCAGCTGTTGATGATATTGAAAGGTTTAAACCGATAGTTGTATGTGCTGACAAGAAACTGTGTAATGTAGCCGAAAAATATTTTGAGATTATAAATCCTGAAGAAAACCATTGATCCTCTACCGCTTAATTTCTCCGCAACGACTACAAAAATAGTCAGAGAACGCCTCACACTCAATCTTCCGAAAGACGGTATGTTGCCGACAGTGGGAACACGGAGCGACCATCCTATCCGTCTGATCCATATGAGAAAGAGGTTCGTTGTAGATGTCCTTGAGCTCGTGTTTGAGCTCTTTTAAAGTCATTGATGTCTCCCTAAGCTCCTGAATCTGTTTTTGTGAGTAACCGTGCTCTTTGAGTTCCTTCTTTTCATTCTTTCGCAGGTTCATGTAGACTCGCTCCTTATTATGCGTGATACACACGCACAGTTAATAAATGTTCGGGAAACCAACTAATTTAAAGTTACATACACCATAATATAGTATGAGTCAGGTAATGAAAGAGGTCACCGTAACCTCGTGGCCCCAGTTAATCGAGGAGCTGTACGCGAACTCGTGGCAGGAGGACATCCAACGGTACCGATCCAACTATGCCTTCAGAGGATTGCCTGATAAACGGCAGGACCTAAAAACGTCACTCATGCAGCTCGGTGGTGACTATCCAAAACTGGAGTTCCATCTCCTGCGGAATTTTATCAAGTACGCGAGAGTTGAGGACTCGAAGCAGTACAGCACGTGGAAATGGTTGACACTGGCACAGCAACACGGTTTGCCCACACGACTGCTGGACTGGACGTACTCTCCTTTTACCGCGATGCATTTCGCTACTGTTGAAATTACGGAGCACGAAGTGAATGGAGCAGTGTGGTGTGTAGACTTTGTCGAAGTCCATCGGATGCTTCCGAAGAAGTTCAAGAAGAAACTACAAGAGGAAGGTGCCAACGTCTTCACCGTGGAGATGCTTTCGGATATTGTTACGTCACTTCAGGAACTCGACTCGATTGCTGATGACCCATTCATACTGTTCTTCGAGCCGCCGTCCATGGACGAACGTATTGTGAATCAGTACGCGTTGCACTCTATGATCGCTGATCCTACGGTGTTACTCGACGAGATCCTCGCCCAACACCCTGAACTTTGCAAAAAGGTAATCATTCCTAAGCCCCTCATGTGGGAGGTACGGGATAAACTGGATCAAGCAAATATCAACGAGCGCGTCATGTTTCCCGGTCTCGACGGACTCTGTAAATGGTTGAAGCGGCACTATACTCCTCGATAAAAACGAAAGGAATATATAAATAGAAAGAAATAGGAAAGACATATCATGCCCATTATGGGGGAGGTATATGACACTCTGGTCTGATACGGAAAAGGAAAAATTGAGTGCAGTAATTTTGGAAAAGTTCTATCAGGAATTGAAGCCACTCGATGGAAAAAACATTCTTGTACTGTGTAGCTGTGAAGGTGATGTCGCCTTTTGGCTCATGAACCGCACAAATGATTTTAGCGGAGAAATTGTGGGATTAGAATAGGATGAAAAATCCCTCAAGAAAAGTAAAGAACGTTTGAAGCACGCTGAATGGGAAGAGACCATCACATTCAATAGAGCAGAACGTCAGACGATTCCGTACCCTAATAAGACATTTGACGCTGTGCTCAGCGAGTTCATCATCTTCCCTACTCCCAAACCGACAGAAATAAGCCAAAACGAGATGGCTCGGGTGCTCAAACCGGGCGGAAAAATACTGATCACCGACGTGATCATGACTGAAGAATTGCCGGAGGCTGTGATGAACGAATTTCGATCCATCGGCCTCGAATACCTCTGTAACGCCACAAAGGACGACTTTCGGCGATGGATGAGCGAGGCAGGACTAAACAATATCACTGTTGAAGATCTCACGCCGCGGATACGAGAAATCTGGGAGCAACGTAGTCGCAGAGAGAAGAAGGAGGGATATCGGTATCTATTACATGGAGAGTACGCATTAGGAGATCCTCTATTTTATATCTACGCGCAGGGAGAGAGGTAATGGGATGTTGTGTCCTATAAAAGGTGAGTAGTATGATTCGGAGAGTATGGGATGTCACGCTTACCGTGAGTGAATTAAAACGCGCGGTAACATTTTATGAGACTGTACTTGGGCTTCAAAAGAAGTACGAGTTTAAGGACTACGTCGGATTCGATTGTGGCGGTATCGAGATCGGACTTAAAACATGGGGTGAGCGCGAGAAGCCGAGAGAAGGTGAGCCGTGTATCAACTTTCTCGTCGATGATATTGAGGAAGCGCACACACGACTGAAACAAAAAAACGTATCGATTGTTGAAGGACCGAAAGACGCGATCTGGGGTGGGAAGATACTCCTCTTCACCGACCCTGACGGGAATGTGCTACAACTCACGGAAATGGACTGGAAGAAGTATTTTGAGGTATGCGGAGGAGTAAATGAAAAAAATAGATCTTGAGTTAGAGAGTTTTCGGAGCCCATTGGGAAACAAGTTGCCGATCCTCGGACAGATGGTGATTGTCACCACCGTAGATGCAGATGGTGGTGTGAACGCGGCGGTCAAGTCGGATATCATGAATATGGTCTCAGATCCGCCCATTCTTGCCTTTGGGTGCAACCTTGCCCACCATACAGCGCAGAACATTCTCGAAACGCATGAGTTTGTGGTGAATATTGCAGGAGAGGATATCATCGCGCAAGCAATGGAGACAGCAAAGGAGTATCCTCCTGAAGTGAATGAGCTGGAGAAGGCAGGACTGACAGCAGTATCTTCATCCGTCGTCACGTCGCCACGCATTAAAGAGTGTCCGATCCATCTCGAGTGTATCGAAGAGTATACCACAACCTACGACGATGAAATTATCATTTTCGGACGGGTAGTGAAGGTCGGTATCGATGAGGATGTTTTCAATGCATCTATTGAGGATCGATACAAAAAAGTCAAGCCAGTGGTTACACTGGGCGAGTTTCGATACGCAGCTATTGATATGTGCAAGAAGATGATAGATGAAAAGTGACGCGCTATACTTGACTACTTCTTAACCCTGAAGGTAAAGAAAATGGGAAAGTATTGTTCTTGAACTACCTTGTGAGATCCTTCAGTTTTGTGACCACACCTGTCTCTACATCTGTAGCGTATTCAGCGAACTCTTGGACAAATACCAGTACATTCCTCACTTCCTCAGCTTCAACGAGTATCACAAGAAACTTCAGATCCCACACGTACTCTTCAATGATTTTCACACCTTCTGGAGATGTTATTTTTCTCTCTTTCCGAAGTTTTACCCCCTCAGAAAGCTTATCTGGTGTGAGGATGAGATGGATTCCAATCCTGATTATTTCACCTTTGTATATTTTTTCTTCAGTGTCTGCATGTACTTTTTGATCCCTATAGCCTTAATTTGTGTGTTTGCATCAATTATTCCTTTTTTACGTTCGAAAAAAGGTTCTGTCTGTAATGTTTTGCACGGGAACTCCTCACACTGATAACAGAAGTCTACTCCTTTTTCCATGGTGCAGATCCGTATCTCACAGTCAGGGTTCCATGACCAGCCCCCGCCAAAGCGGCATCCTTTGCACGGCTCCTTGTGCAAGGCGAGCCATTGTAATCCTTTTACGAAGGCATCGAAATTTGTATCCGTTCCGGCAGCTATCAGCGGAAGTGAGTTGTGGTTTTCCACGTATGAGAGAAGATCCTCTGCTGTCTTCACCATATTTCCTGTATGGTAGTCACAGAAGGCACAATAGTATTTGCCGCAACAAGAAAGGTATTGTTGTTCACCTTCTAACTTTCCTCTGCTCATGAATTTCTATCCTCTCACAAGAATAAATATTTTTTCCATCGATACTTTTTTAACACCTCTCAGGAAAATAGTACTATGAAGGGAACAGTAGAATGGAAGGAAGAAATGGAATTCACCGGAAAAATCGACGGTATTGCCGTGGAAATGGGGAAGGAAACCCGTGTTTCTCCGATGCAGATGATGCTCCTCTCGGTAGCGGGATGCACCTCCTTTGATGTGATATATACCTTAAAAAAGTTCAGAGAGCCAGTAGAGGGACTGAAAGTAGAAATTGAAGGAGAACGACGAGATGAACATCCGAAATACTTCACAACGATCAGACTCTACTATAAAATAAAAGGAAATCTCAACGAACGGAAAGTGAAACGGGCAATCATGCTGAGTCAAGACACGTACTGCTCCGCATTGGCACAGATGAAGAAAAGTGGTGTTGAAGTAGAATGGGACTACAAAATCATAACACAGTAGGGATTCCCATGATACTCTCAGATCGTGATACGGAACGGTATGACAGGCAGATAACAATTGAGGAGATTGGAAAAAAAGGACAGAAAAAATTACACGACGCTCGAATTGTGATTGCGGGAGCCGGAGGTCTCGGTTCTGCGGTGAGCATATACCTTGCTGCTGCAGGTATCGGACATATCACGCTCATCGATCACGAACGCGTAGATCTCTCTAACCTGAATAGACAGATTCTCTATGGTGAACGTGACGTAGGAAAAGGTAAGGCAAAAACAGCGGTAAAAAAACTCCAAGAACTAAACTCAGATATTGAAATCCGGGGAGAAGAGAGAAAAATCACTGAAGAAACGGTAATGGGGCTGGTGGAGAATACGGACGCTATTGTCGACTGTATGGATAATTTTAGGACAAGATTCATACTGAACGACGCGGCAGTCGAGATGAATATCCCCTTTTTCCATGGTGCCTGTGAAGGATTTGAGGGAAGAGCAACCACCATCATCCCCCAAGAAACGCCGTGTCTCAGATGCATTATGCCCACAAGTCCCCCTGAGAAAAAAGTACCCGTACTCGGCACTACACCAGGCACAATCGGTACGATCCAAGCAACTGAGGTGATCAAGTTCTTCACAGGAATATCGCCGATCCTCACGAACAAATTACTACTCTACAGTGGGAAGGATCTCCAGTATACCTTGATCGATGTGGAGAGAAATCTACAATGTCCGAGCTGCGGAGGATGAGAACAATGGTCACCGTTCGTTTGTTTGGTGTTTTTCGTGAACCTGTAGGTCAAAAAGAGCTGAATATTGACGCAAAAAATGTGAAAGAACTCGTAAAAATCCTTACTGAAAAATATGAAAAAATGGAGGATCTTCTGGTGAAAAACCAAGACCCACTGGCACTGAAGAATGTGTTAATAATCGTGAACGGTAGGAGCATCTCGTTCCTTGATGGAATAAACACTACACTCGAGGAAGAAGACGTTGTTTCGATCTTCTCGCCTATCGGTGGCGGATAAATCACTCTATTTCAGTAGGCCAAGGCTCTTCTTCTGCCCAGTAGGGATTCCGTATCATCTCGTATGCATGGTGAGCGGCAATCGCGCCCTGCGCCACAGCAATCACAATCAATTGGTACCGTGAGACGACATCTCCCACGGCAAAAAATCCCTCCACGTTGGTTCGCATCTTTCTATCAACTTTAATGTACTTTCCCTCTATCTGAAGACCTAGATCGGAAAAAATCTCCAGGTTGGTTTTCATTCCCACTGCAAGTATACATCTATCAATCTCCACTTCCTCTTCCAACTGTGTCTTTTTGTTTTTTATCACGGCTCTCTCCAGCTCTTTGTCTCCTTCCAACCGAACGAGTTCGCTGTCCATCACAAGTTCGGCCATATCCTTTTTACGGATCTCTTTCACTTTGCTCTCTGCGCCTCTAAATCTATCCCGTCTATGAACGATGTATACCTTCTCTGCAGTACCATGAAGCTCAAGAACTGCGTCGAGAGCAGTATCTCCACCTCCAACTACAAGTACCTGTTTTCTTTTGAACTTCTTCGGATCTGTCACGAAGTGGTAAACTCCTTTATCGTTTCGCTTGAATTTTCTCTCTCCAGGAATGCCCAGTTCCGCCGGCTGTGAGCCTGTGGCAATAATTATCGTTTTAAATTTGTACGTACCTTCGTTTGTAACGATTGTTTTGTCTGGACGTACATTGATCACCCGTTCCTGGCGGATTTCTACCTGTTCTTCTCTCGCCTGTATCACGAACTCATCGATGAGCCGTCGGCCCAGAATACTCGGTGTGCCGGGATAGTTCTCAACGACCTTATGTGGGTACAGTGTAGATACAATCCCTCCTAACGCTCCTCCTTCAAAAACTGTATTCGATAAACCTCTGTAGGACGCAGTGATACCAGCTCCAAGACCGGCTACGCCTCCGCCAATAATACCCACTTCACTATGGTATGTATCTTCCGACATGCTGCCCATCTCCATCTACTATACGTTCACGTTGGCCCAAGGACCAGAGACGTCTCTGTCTTTTTGATTCCATCAATCTCCCTCAGTTTTAATACAAAATTGTGGATATCTGATGCTGAATCTGCACGAATTTTCACCACGATATCAAAACTCCCATAGGTCATATACGCTTCTTCCACCTTGCATGACATATAGGAGAGCGTTCTCACTTTTCCTTTAACTCTCTCTTCGCTTCCCGGTCTTACGACCACCTGAATAAATGCAACGACCATTCAATATCCCTTTTCTGCTATATGTGTATAGTCCACATATTTATAGTTTGCGCATGAAAAAAAATATATTCTATTTTTTATACTATGTAAAAATTTATCTTTCTCTATCATTTATGCGATGGTACTCTAATCGAGTAATCGCTTCTCTCCTTCCAGTTTTTGTATCTCAGTGATATCCTGTGTGACCTCTAATGTGCCCAGGTACGTTCCATTTCGATCGCGCACGGCAAAGTATCGGATGTATACAAGCCTTTCATTCATAGTAATCCAGAAAGATGCTTTATCTCGTGTGCCCTTTCTAAAGTCCTCGAGTATTTCATTAACCTTATGCACACTCCTCTGCGGATGACACTGCTGGACCTTTCGTCCAATAACTGCCTTTGTCCTCACAAAAATTCTGTCCTCTGTATCATTAAAGTACCGTACTGTATCCTCGTTGTCCACAAAGGTAATGTCTACAGGAAGTGAATTGAGCATTGCTTTTAACTCTTTTTTGGACAATGATCCTGTCTCAAAGGAAATACCTTTTTCTGATACAGTTACCGTTTCTTTTTTCTCTTTTTCTACAGGCGTAGGAGTATAACAGCAGTATCCGATTTTATCGAAATCATTCCGTATTTCTTTCCATTCATCATCTCCTATGACATCCAGTGCAGTGGGGTAAAGAATGTTATTCTCCTTATAGATATGATCTGAGAGTGCATCAGCAAGAGACAGTGCTAACTCTTCTAATCGCTGTAAAAACGTCTGAAAATCCATTTCACCGTATCTATCGACGAGGTTGCGAACTCCCTTTTTAATGTTTCGCAACTTGTCGTGTTCTGTCCACATAATTGCTGGAGGCTGGGTCACGCCATGTTTTTCTAGATAAGGAAACAACACATTCTCTTCCCGCAGGTAGTGATCCTCCGACTCCTCCAGATGCTCTACGAGATGTGTAAGTTCCTCGATGGCTTCTTCCGTATCGGTAAGCTGCTGTGCTGTATCCCGTAATGTGTGTGCATGTTCGAGGATAAGTTTGTGTTCCTCCATGAGGATATGGATAGGATGTCCCTCGGGTGCAAGCGCTTCCTCTTTTTCCAACGAATCCTTGAACATGGCGAGATGCACATCACAGAGACGACGAATCTCTTCTGGTTCCATGCCTTCTTCAATGAGCTCCTCTTCTATCGTTGATATTTCAGAGGGAGTCATCTCTTTGAGAACCTCTCCATACTGCTCCTTCATTTCTTGGGGATCTGCTCCATCGTGCAACTTTTTTATCACTTCTTTTATCATATTTTTTTTATCTTTTCCACCCATACTAATCACCTCTTCTCCCACGAGATCGCATCCACAGGACAGCTGTCAATGGCATCCTGACAGTCGCACGCGTCGCATCCATTGGGATTCACTACATGGGACTTCCCATCGTGCAGCTCGAACACATCTGGACAGATACTCGTGCACATGCCACACCCAATACAGGTATCTTTATCTACCACCGGTTTTTTCATGCTACTTCCCTCTTTTGATTTTCTGCGAGAGTTTTTTCCCTATTTCTCGTATCTTTTGACGATCGTTATCGGATGGAGAACCTTCTATTGTCAGTGCGTCCACGACTTCCATTTTCGTTGAGCCGAGGATATCCTGTATCTGCTGTAAAGCTCCTCCAGCCCATCCGTAGGAACTGAGAACCACAGCATACTCTACTGGTGGACGCAGCGCTTTCACTAGATAAGAAGCGTAAATCGCAAGGGGGTGCATTCCGCCTAACACTGTGGGGGTTCCGAGTACAAGTGCCCGAGAATCGACAAGATCCTTCGCAATATCCCCGATATCTGCACCAGATAAATCGTAAACTCGGACATCGATGCCTTCAGATAACAGCTGTTCGACAATGGAGTCTACCATTGTGTGGGTGGAGTTCCACATACTGACATACACCACCGTGACCTTTTCCTTTGTTTCACCGGCTGTCCATGCTCGGTATCTTTCGAGAATTTGTTGAGGATTTTTATGGATGGGGCCGTGACTCGGTGCTATCATCTCGATCTCTAACTTATCTATCTTTTCAAGAGCTTTTTTACCCATTGTACGGAAGGGCATCATGATTTCACCGAAGTATCGTTGCGCGAGGGGCATGAGCTCTTCATTTTCATCGGCGTAGAACCCAAAGGCAGTATGGGATCCAAGAAAATCGCAGGGAAAGAGTATTTTTTCCTCCTGGAGGTAGGTGAACATCGTTTCTGGCCAGTGGAGCCATGGCGCTTCAATAAACTGCAGTGTTTTACCGCCCATTTCCATCGTGTCCCCATCTTTTACAGTTTTTATTCTTTTTTTTGGTATTTTGTAATAATTTTGTGCCATTTCTGCGCCTTTTTCCGTCGTTACAAGCACAATATCCTCGTTTGACCCCATAATATGCGGAACTGCACCGGCATGATCAGGCTCAGCATGATTCATTATAAGATAATCAAGAGTGTGCACATCCACTATCTGACCGATTTTCTCAGCCAGTACCGTCTCAAACCCTGGATTTACCGTGTCTATAAGCGCAGTGTTTTCCTCTCCCTTTACAAGGTATGAGTTGTAGGTCGTCCCCTGGGGAAGAGGGATAAGTGCATCGAAGATCCGTCGATCCCAGTCCTTCACACCGACCCAGTAGACACCATCGGCTATTTCTGGTACATTATACGTTTTATCCTTTCCTTCCATTTTTTTTCACCTCTAATTTTTTACATTTTTTACAGTATTTGTTGACATGTTCCTCAACTAAATCTAATAACGGATTAATCGTATCCTTATTCAAGGAATAAATTCTTTTTTTTCCTTTTCTCTTCACTTGGACAAAATTACAGTCTAAAAGTGAGAGCAGAGCATGGGAAACCTTACTTCGTTCCTCTCCGAGTTCCTGTGCCAGTTCTGTGACACTGAATGATTTCTTGCGGAGACTGCCGATTATGTTTATTTTCAGCTTGGTGCCCAGTGTCTCAAAAAATAGGTGGTATTTATTTTTCATGTGAATTATATTTCACGTTTATCTTTATAAAGGTTTTGGTCATTTGATTGGAAACGTATAGAAAAAATGAAAATATAGAGAGCACATACACGAAAATTTTTATATTCGTTCCTACACAGTTTAAAATGAGGGATAACAATGGAAGAAAATCGAAGAGACGCTGTTCTTGGCAATATGGTAAGAGCGATACATATACTTGAAGAATGTCGTTTTTTTGCCCCTCTCATTCCAGAGGTACGAACGAATTTAGTGTACGCTCTTCCCAACGCCTGCACACAAGACGCTGTGGCGGGAGTAGACGGTAGGATCACCTCGGTGAAGGGATATCCTAAAGCTGCGGGATATCCAACATTAGGTGCATCATCACACATGGCCCGGTTTATTATTGAGGTAATAAAACGTGATGGAGAAATACGAGCAGGAATCAATTTTATGCACAACGATACCTTCGGTCAATGGCTTGAGGAGTATTGTAAGAAAAATGGCCTCTTACTGGGGTGGATAGATAGATCAAAGGAGCCAGAAGCACGAAAAGAAGAAGAAGGCGGTTCCATGGTGTGGAAAGTTGCAGAGGCAATACGTTCTGTGGACGGACAGGTCCCCGACATTGCCTATGAAACAGGTGCCGTCGGGAAAGAACCGGTCTCCGTACTGCTGGGAAGATCTGCAGTGGATGTGGTGAAAGGAGCGATAAGACTGAGTGAGACATATGCCAAAAATAGGAAAGATTAGCCTCGATGCCTTTGAGAAGATTGTGACGAGGCGACTTGGTGCAACAAACAAAAATATCCTTGTACCGCCGCAAACTGGGGTAGACGCCGCTGTCATTGATATCGGAGATGATAACGTGCTTGTGATTGCCGAAGATCCAATATTTCCCGTGCCGCAACAGCCATTGGATACCTTTGGATGGTATATCGTCCATATTGGTGCCTCGGATATCGCAGTTATGGGAGTGGACCCTGAATACATGACCTACTCCCTCCTCATGCCGCCAGAAACAACGGAGAACGATCTCACAAATATCGTAGACTCTATCCACGAAACAGCGAAGGATCTGAACATCTGCATCTGCGGAGGCCATACTGGATACTATCCTACCGTGAATACACCCATTATCGGTGGGGTTACAGTATGGGGAATCACAGGGAAAAATAGTTACGTCACACCGAAGGGTGCAGAAATCGGAGACAAAATCATTCTCACCAAGGGACCAGCCATCGAAGCAACCGGACTCCTCGCGATCATTTACGAGGAGGAACTGCGTCGTGAACTCCCCGACACAATAGTAGAAAAGGCAAAGGATCATCTTCACAATATGACTGTGGTGAAGGATGCACTCACCGCAATGGCGTGCGGGGTCACTGCCATGCACGACGCTACTGAAGGAGGGGTGATCGGTGGACTTTTTGAGATTGCCCATGCGTCTAATAGGGGGATGCGCGTGGAGGAAGAGAAAATCGTCTGTCCGGACGAGGTAAAACGTGTGATGGAATTCCTCAACATCGATCCACTGGAAGCCATCTCAGAAGGGACACTTCTCATTACAGCTCCGGAAGAACATGCAAACAACATCGTAACAAAACTTAAAAGAGAGAACATCTCCTCCTCTATTATTGGAGATGTTGTGCCAAAGGAAGAAGGGAGAACAATCATGAGACACAATGGGAAAGAAGAGACATTGAGAATTCCAGAACAAGACCCCTTTTGGCCCGCATTCTTCAAAGGGTTGGAGTAACCATGAACTGTACGGTAATCCACTACAATGAGATATTTTTAAAAGGTAAAAATAAAGTGTATTTTGAAAACAAACTTATCTCTAACCTTAAAAAAATTTTTCCGAATTTCAGCATAGAAAAACGAGAAAACAGACTAATTTTATCCTCTTTCAATAAAAAAATAAAGAAACGACTGAGATTGTTTCCTGGGATAGCGTATTTTGCTCCTTGTATTGAATGCAATCTCGATATAGAAACAATAAAAAACACGTCTCTGACTCTCGTTAAACATGAGGAAACATTTAAAATAGAGACGAAACGATCGAACAAACAGTACGAACTAACTTCAATGGAAGTAAACGAAGTCGTGGGAGAATACATTGTGAAAAAGAAAGATATAAACGTGGATCTCGACGACCCTGATCTAACAGTATATATAGAGATATGCCGTGGAAGAGCGTATATCTACAATGAAAAAATCCGTGGAGTCGGCGGACTGCCAGTTGGAACAGGTGGAACAGTAGTATCCTTACTCTCTGGTGGAATCGACAGCCCTGTAGCATCCTACCTCCTCATGAAACGGGGTGCATCTGTGATATCCATCCATTTTCTCAATGAGAGTATTGCAACACACGGGGTTGAAGAAAAGGTAGAACAGCTCATAGAACAACTCACCACGGTACAACTGCACTCGAAACTCTATCTTATCCCCTTCGGAGAACTACAGCGGGAAATTGTTCAGTACGTTCCTTCAAAGTACAGAATGATCGTGTATAGGCGAACCATGATAAAAATTGCGAATATGATTGCAGAAAAAGAAGGAGCACAGGGGATTGTCACCGGTGATAGTCTCTCTCAGGTTGCATCCCAGACGATAGAAAACCTCAATGTGATTTATCACGCATCAACACTTCCCATACTCACGCCACTAATGGGCATGAACAAGAACGAGATAATCTCCACAGCAAGAGATATAGGAACATACAAAATTTCCATTCTCCCCCACCAAGACTGCTGTTCTTTCATGATCGCCGATCACCCAGAATTACGTGCAGATTTGCAGGAGATAGTAGAACTAGAATCTAGAATAAATACTGAGTTACTACAAAAGGCAGTTGAATACGCGGATATGCGAGAGTTTAAAGATGACGACATTTGATCACGATACATATGTGGTGTTGGACCTCCCCAAGAAGATGGCGAAGAAAATCACCGCTATTCGAGAACGGTACAGTGATTTATGTGAGGAGTGTGTTGGTTCGTGAACTCCACGGTGGTAGAGATAGGAATAGTGGGTTCGAGTGGGATGGGAGGGTTCGATCCATCGCAAGACAAGAAAGAAGCCTTTACACTGCTCGATGAGATTGCCGCTGAAACTGCGCCAATAAAGACATCTTTTGGGAAAGTATCGCGATTCCCAGATACCGATGTCTTCTTTCTTGCACTGAAAAACGATGAACAGTTTCACGCACTCCACAAACGCATTGTGAATTCTGACATTCGTCTTACAGAGAATCCCTATCCGTACAAACCGCACTGCACGCTTTTTCAGCTTTCATCGGCCTCGGAGAAAACAGTCAACGAAATTCTCTCCTTGCGAGTAGAGGGAACCTTCGTGCTTGACACGCTCTCCGTGTACCTCCACGATACCCCTCCGTTGACACGTCTCCATCACGTAAAACTTACAGGTGAAAGAAATGATCATTGAAGAAATCATGCAAGAACTGAAACAGTACGTTGATCCAAAATACCGTAAAGGTATACAGCAGTTTATGAAAAAGGAGGATAGAACAGATAAAATAACATGCTACGGTGTAAAAACGGAAAGAGTACGAAAAATTGCCACGAAATACTACAAAAAGATTGATTCGGGATCGAAAAAGGAAATATTTTCATTGTGCGAAGATCTCCTGGAGCTCCGAAACAGTGAAGAACGAACAATTGCATTTCAATGGGCATTTCAGTTGAAAAAACAGTATGAACCGGCCGATTTCAATATCTTCGAATCGTGGCTGAAAAAGTATGTTACTGGATGGGGATCGTGTGATGATCTCTGTACCCATGCTCTTGGGTGCCTCATCTACCGGTTTCCCGAGCTCGTTCCGAAGATTAAAAAATGGACGAGATCAGAAAATAGATGGATGAGACGCGCATCCGCCGTCTCACTCATCTACTCCCTCAGAAGAAAGCAGTTACTTGACAGTGCCTTTGAAATCGCGGATATCCTTTTACACGACAAAGAGGATCTCGTACAGAAGGGATACGGATGGATGCTGAAGGAAGCAGCCAACCATTATCCCGAAGAAGTGTTCCGATTTGTAACGGATCGCAGAGAGACTATGCCGTGAACATCACTCCGATATGCCATCGAGAAGATGCCGGAGGTGTGGAGATCGTGGATGGCGATGGAAAAGTAATTCAATATATACTAGGATTAATTGATATGAAGGTCAACACCTGTAAAAAAGATAAAATCTTGGATTCGTGTCCCCTGGAAGGGTTAAATTATCAGATAGATCCCTACATAGGATGTGAACATCATTGTTACTACTGTTATGCGTTAAACGAGGCTGAAACAGATTGGAAGAATGAAATAAGAATCTATGAAGACTATAAAAAGCAGCTGAGTACGGAACTATCAGGCCTTCCTCCCCAAAAAATCTATATGGGATGGAATTCAGATCCCTATCAGCCGATAGAAAAAGAATATGGACAAACAAGAGAAACATTAGAGATACTACTAGAAAACGGATTCTCAGCGGGTATGTTAACAAAATCGGACATAGTGATACGAGACATAGATCTATATACAAAAATGGTAAATCCTTCCATTGGTTTCTCTCTAGCATTTCAAGACGAATCAACAAGGAGAATTTTTGAATACAACGCTCCTTCGAACAAAGGGAGAATTAAGGTCCTAAAAAGAGTAAAAAAGGGAGGAATCAGAACAGACGTTGTTCTTTGTCCAGTAATGCCTTTTATTACTAATGTAGAAGAGATAATTAATACAGTTTGGGAGTATGCTGATACAATTGGAATATATGGGTTGAGTATGGATAACGAGGCTGATCCAAACTGGAAAAATATTAAAGGAATCCTCAATGAGTTTTTTCCAGAGTATACTGAAAAATACAGAGAAATAACCTTTTCTCAAGAACACACTTATTGGAAAAATCTAAGAAAGAGGCTCGAAGAATATAAGGTGGAAAAAAATATAGAGTTTGATATACATTTTGGATGAAATCTCAAAAAAGATGAGCTTCACGTGATGATATGAGAAAGAAATAGGGTATGTAGCCTTTATAAAGAAGAAGCTGGTAATGGTAGTATGGAAGAAAAAATAAAGGACGTACTGGAGGAAGTGAGACCATCACTGCAACGGGATGGAGGAGATGTCGAGTTCGTCGATTACACCGATGGCATCGTCGAGGTAAAACTTAAGGGTGCCTGTGCAGGATGCCCACTCTCACAACTGACGATTAAAAACTACGTGGAAAAACTCCTGAAAGAAAAAATACCTGAAATAAAAGAGGTAAAAGCTGTTTAAAGGCTTTTTTCCATCAACGATCGTATTTTCTCTATATCTTTGTAGGGTGGACGGTCTTGTTCCATAAATGAGACTTTCTTTCGTATTTTTTTATGGATTTTTTGTACTGTGGGGCTTGAAGGATGCTCTAAGAAATCGATACCCTGAGCCGCTGCCAAAAGTTCGATTGCTACAATATTTTTTACATTCTGCAGGATTGTATAGCACTGTCTGGCCGCAATTGTTCCCATAGAGACATGATCCTCCTGATCGGCAGAAACAGGAATCGAGTCAACAGAGGCGGGATGTGCTAGTCCTTTATTTTCGGAAACGAGAGAGGCAGCCGTGTACTGTGCTATCATAAACCCGCTGTTCAGTCCTGAATTCTTCGCTAAAAACGGGGGGAGATTCGAGAGATGCGAGTTCATAAGTCGATTAATTCTCCTCTCCGAGAAGTTTCCTATCTCTGCAAGCGCAATACTGAGAAAATCCATTGCGAGTGCAATAGGCTGTCCATGAAAATTCCCGCCTGAACGGGGAACATCAAAAATGAGTGGGTTATCAGTAGCGGAGTTCAGCTCGATGGTCACAATGTTCTTGGCGTACTCGACGGTCTCCAGCGATGGACCGAGTACTTGTGGGATACATCGGAGCGTATACGCATCTTGTACCTTCTCACAGTGCCGATGGCTTAGGATATTCTCACTGCCCTCCAGAAGATCCATCATCGTTTGTGCCACCATTATTTGTCCCTTCTGGGGGCGTACTTGCTGTATTTCCTCTAAAAGAGCTTGAGCAGTGCCACGTAATGCTTCCAAACTCATTGCTGCGGCCTTCAATGCATTATCGAACAGTATTTTCGCCTCATAGATACACAATGCGGCAATTGCAGTCATGATCGGCGTGCCGTTTATTAGTGCCAATCCTTCCTTTGCCTTCAGATCGATCGCCTGAATTCCTGCCCTTTTCAAGGCATCTTCTGCCTTGAGGAGTTCACCGCGATGAAAAGCCTCACCTTCACCTATCAGTACAAGTGCAATATGTGCCAGGGGAGCGAGATCGCCGGATGCGCCAAGGGAACCCTTCTCAGGAACGTATGGGATGACATTGTTGTTGAGAAGGGAGAGCAATCGCTCGATGAGTTCATAACGAACACCAGAGTAGCCCTTGGCCAAGGAGTTCGCACGTAACAGCATTGCTGCCCTCACAAACTTCTCGTCGAGATAATCGCCAACACCGGCAGAATGACTTCGTACAAGATTTTTCTGGAGCTGATCTACATGATCCTTGTCAATGAACACGTTGCAGAGCTCACCGAATCCTGTGGTCACACCGTAGGCTACCTCTTCCTTTTCCCTATACTCCTTTACGATCTTTCTGCTCCTCTCTACTTTGTCTCGTACAATGTCGGCAAGCTCGACTTTTTCTTCTGCACATGCCACACGATAAACATCCTCGATTGTCAGAGACTCTCCATCGATCAACATTTCAATCAGGTATATGCACTCCTTTCTCTTCTGCAGTTCTTAACGCCTTGTCATATCCTGCATCCACATGCCGTGCAACTCCTATTCCAGGATCAGCTGTTAAAACACGTTTTAATCGTTCTTCTCTCTCTTTTGTACCATCTGCTACAATAACAAATCCAGCGTGGAGAGCTCGGCCTATTCCAACACCTCCTCCGTTGTGGAAGGAAACCCATGAGGCGCCGCAGGCTGTATTCAATGCAAAATTCAACAGTGGCCAGTCTGCAATCGCATCGCTCCCATCCTTCATCTCCTCCGTCTCTCTGTACGGTGATGCGACGCTTCCACAATCCAGATGATCTCTCCCTATCACTACCGGTGCCTTCAATGTACCGTCTGATACCATATCATTGATCATCTTTCCTGCCTTCGCTCTATCACCATATCCAAGCCAGCAGACACGTGCCGGAAGTCCTTCGAAGGGGACCTTCTTTTTCGCTAAATTGAGCCATCGGGCGAGAACTTCATCTCCTGGGAAGAGCTCTAGCAGTGCATCATCAATTTTGTAGATATCCTCAGGATCACCGGAGAGCGCTGCCCATCTGAATGGTCCTCTCCCCTCACAAAAGAGCGGACGGATGTAGGCGGGCACGAATCCAGGATACTTCAACTTTCCATCGCCATCCACGATCTCAACACCTGCCTCTTCGGCCCGTTCGCGCAGGTTGTTTCCATAATCAAATACAACAGCTCCTCGTTTCTGCATTTCAAGAATCGCATTCACGTGTTTCTTTACAGCTGCTAGTGCTCGTTTCTTGTACTCCTCGGGATTTTCTTCTCGGAGTTCCACGAGCTCGTCAAGATCGCCAACAGGAATATACTCGTAGATATCGTGGGCCGGTGTCTGATCCGTGACAAAATCGGGGATAATGTCACGTTTTACGAGCTCGGGGTGGACCTCTGCGGCATTCCCCACAAGGCCGATGGAGAGTGGCTCGCCCTTTTCTTTCGCGTCCAATGCCCACTCTATCGCTTCATCGATGCTATGGGTCATTCTATCGCAGGACCCCTGATCCACGCGCTTTTTGATTCGTTTCTCCCTTACTTCAACATCGATGATCACACCCTTATTCATGGTAGCAGCAAGCGGCTGTGCACCACTCATGTTGCCCATGCCCGCAGTCAGTACGAGTTTTCCCTTCATCGAGGAACCAGACTCCTGTCGTGCAGCGGCAGCATAGGTCTCGTAGGTGCCCTGTTGAATCCCTTGGGTACCGATGTAGATCCAGCTCCCTGCAGTCATCTGCCCGTACATCATGAGCCCCATTTCATCGTACTTGTTGAAATTTTCCTGCGTTGACCATTTGGGGACGATATTGGAGTTTGCAATGATCACTCTGGGGGCCCTTTCGTAGGTTTTCGCGATATATACCGGTTTTCCTGACTGCACACAGAGTGTTTCATTGGACTCTAATCTTTTCAATGCGTCTACAATCCTATTGTACTCTCTCCAGTTCCTAGCGGCGCGTCCACTTCCCCCATACACAATAAGCTCATTGGGTTCCAGTGCGACGTCGGGAGAAAGGTTATTCATGAGCATTCGGAGGGCGGCCTCAGCATCCCATGTCTTGCAGTGCAACTCCGTTCCTGTGTACGGCCGTATTTCGCCTTCAGGTTTTTCTTCATAATGCATCGGTCTCATATTACTATCTGCCTCTAGCTAAATTAAAAAAACTTTCGGAAGATCCCAAACAATCTCCCTTTTTGCTCTAAACACAAAAGAACAGACGCGAAAAGCCCATTAACGGAATTCATGTGGGGGATTGACACTGGAGTACTATTTTTGTTGATAGCAATTAAAATATTTTTCTTCCAAAGGTTAAAAATCCTGTATGGCCCATCATTAACGTTTTAGGTCTTGTTCCCATCTTTTTTGATTCATATTCTCTCAGTAGAGACTCTACAGTCCTCACATGAAAGTGATCTTTCGCTTTTTTTCTGAAGCGGAGCATCTGTTCGAGTGACGGTGTGTACGCAAAAACAAATCCACCAAATTTCAGTGATTCGTACGCGGTCTCCAGTGCCTTTTCTGGCTCCGGCAGATCCAGTGCCACAAGATCCACATTACGCTCATCGATACCTTCGTACACGTCCTTTACTTTTATAGAGACATTATCGAGTCCATACCCGTTGATATTCTTCTCGGCCACCTGTGCAAAGTCTTCTCGTATCTCATAGCTATACACTTGACCCGGATCGACAATAGTAGCAAGAAAGACAGTGAGCGCTCCCGATCCCGCCCCTGCCTCCACCACTCTACAGCCGCTACTCAGTCCGGTGACAGCGAGGATCACCGCAGCATCTTTGGGCCGGATTATTTGCGGCATTTTTCTCATCTCCTCGATATAATCAATGAAGGTGGGTTCCACCACGGCAAACCGTTCCTCTTTATGAGTTTTTGCAGTGATACCGTACTCTTTCCCTATAAGATCATCGAGATTCATCACTCCATAGTGCGAATGAAACTCGCCTTTACATTTCCTCATATATTTTTTCCCTTTTTTGTCAATGAGCAGTATTGTATCTCCTTCTGAAATCATGAGCAAAACTCCGTTAACTTTATATACGCACTGTACTGATTCGACACTATAAATAATTTAGGAGAGATACAATGTTCAAGGAGATAATAGATAAGGTAGATGTTACTAAATACCCTTATAAAAAATTAATGTTGATCCCAGTAACAGTGCTTATAATTGCTCTTCTCCTTCTAGGATCTAATTACCTTCGTTTGGGGAGACCTATAGACTATGGAATGGAACTTGAAGGAGGAACGGCGGCATACATTCAGAATATAACAATTGAAGAGGGATCGTTAGAAGAAAAGCTCCAAGAAGAGTTTGACGACCCTGAAATCACCGTGAGGAGCTCGGGGGATAGGTATAGAGTTGAAGCCCCAGCATCAGTTGACTCTGTCATGTTGAAGGAAGCCATTCTCTCAACATATCCTGATGCGAAGGTGAGTACGGAACATATGGGGGCCACCCTTGGAGAAGATCTGAGAAGACAGGCCATGGAAGCACTCCTCTACGCGTTTATCGGTATGACTATTGTCGTTTTTATCGTGTTTAGAACACCGTACCCTTCCATTGCTGTAATTATTTCTGCCTTTGCGGACATCGTTGTCACTGCGGCTATAATGTACCTCCTCAATATAAAATTGAGTTTAGGGACGATTGCAGCACTTTTAATGATGATAGGTTACTCCGTTGACAGCGATATTCTCCTTACCACTCGATTGTTGAAGAGAAGAGGGAAAACAGATGAAAAAATAAGAGAAGCCATGGGGACGGGACTCACAATGACATTTACGACTATTGCGGCGATGACCGTTCTTTTTATTGTTGCCTATGAGATCGGCACCCATATTCTCATGGATATGGCTGCTATCTTGGCCTTGGGGCTTACTGTGGATCTCATGAACACGTGGATGTTCAACGCGGGACTTTTAAAATGGTACCTGCTTAGAGAATCGTCCAAAGGAAAGAAATATCCAGTGAGGAGGCGGTAAAAATGAGATCCCGCTTCGACTTTTTCAAGGATTTCCGCATCATCTTACTGCTCATTGCAATCGTATTATCTGTTATTTCCATTTCCCCGAACTATGAAAATGGAAACTTTACGACGGATGTCCAGATGGGTCTGGACTTCGTCGGAGGTTCATCCATACAGCTACGGTTGGAGGGGAGTATTGTAGAACTCCAAGGAAGTAAAGAGGATATCCTCGCTTATGAACTGGGAGAACAATACGAGCTCTCAAGTTCGGGAGAAGAATCCATTGAATTTACGGTGAAAGATGGAAATGCAACAGCCAAAAATCTAGAAGAGCTTGGATACGGGACACCTACAATCAAAGATAACACCGTCACGCTCAATATTACAGACGAAGGTGCCATCGCATCGTACCTTGAAAACATTACAGAACATGAAATTCTACTTCTCGAAAAGGGCGAAACGAGCAAATACGAGATACGAGGACCTATTTTATCCGAAGAAGAAAAGAAAGGGATGACTGAAGAAGAAATAAAAAATAAATCTCAGGAAATACTAGAGGAACAATTAAATGAGGCAGGAATAGAACTAATAAGTTATGAAAATCGTGTATCTTCTCACACGACAGAACAGACAAAGAATATCATTAACACAAAACTGAACTATGCCGGATTAAAGGATATACGAGTGAGAACATGGGGGGAAGACTACATCCTCGTTGATCTCGCCGGAATGCCCCTTGAAGAGGCACGTCAATACGTCGCACAGCCAGGAAAATTCGAGATCAAAATATTCGTCAACGAGACAAAAACAGAACGGATCTGTACAGGTGCCTCAATCAAGAGAGTCAGTCCGTACAGAAGAGAAGGAATGCAAGGTTCGTGGGGGGTACCATTTGAACTCACCAATTCGGCAGCTCAGACATTCATTGAAATGACGATTCAATACGGTGCTACAGATAATCCGCAAGCCCATCCAATAGCCATGTACCTCGATGAAAAGGAGGTATTCAAGGCCCCTCTCAATACGTCACTGGCCTCCAGTATAAAAAGTGGAGTGTGGACTGACAATACATTAATCGCGAGTACCGGAACAGGTGAAGAAGCAAGACAGAGAGCTCAACAGTTAGAAACCCATCTGAGAGCAGGCTCTCTCCCTGTGAAACCAGAAATAGTGAGTGAAGGATACGTCGATCCCGTACTTGGAAAAAACTTCCTCAAAGGAGTATTCTCTGCAATAATCCTCGCAATACTCGCCGTTGCGTTTATCGTATATCTGCGGTATAAAGAGAGTATGATTGTGATTCCCCTGCTGATTGCCGGCTTCAGCGAGACACTTATCGTACTGGGAATAGCAACACAAATTCAGCAGCTGGACCTTCCTTCCATTGGAGGACTTATCGCGACATTGGGTACAGGTGTGGACCAGCTGGTAATCATTACCGATGAGGTACTCCGAGGAAAAACTCGCTCACGACAGAGCCTAGTAAAACGTGTCTCTGCAGCTTTTTCAATTATATTTGCCTCGGCGGCAACTACAGTTATTGCCATGACACCTCTAGCGTACATGCAACTGGGTGTGTTGAGAGGGTTCGCGATAGTCACTATTATTGGGATACTCGTCGGTATCTTTATAACAAGACCAGCGTATGGAAATATGATAAAGAAGATTGTAGGACGATAGGATGTATGTAATTATCGTTGGAGGAGGGCGAATCGGATTCAACCTCTCTAAACTCCTCGTAAATGCAGGACATGAAGTCACCGTGATAGAAAAGGATAAAGAGAGGGCTAACTTCATTGCAAATGAGGTAGATGCGCTTGTTCTTAACGAGGACGGTACAACGATAAAGGCATTGGAGGAGGCAAACATTGAGGATGCCTACGCACTAGTAGGCCTGACAAAACGGGATGAAATAAACCTTATGGCATGTCTTCTTGCAAAGGATTATGATGTTCCTGTAGCTGTGGCACGGACTTCCAATCCCGAAAACAGGGAGGTCTTCGAAAAACTCGGTGTGAGTGCTGTGGTCTCTCCAGAGCTTACTACCGCAATTCATATAGAAAAGTTGATAATGAAACCCGATGTGATCGATCTTACTGTCCTCGCAGAGGGTCAGGCCGAAATACTCGAAATGAGGATAAGTGAAAACTCACCGGTAGTAGGGAAAAAACTTAAAAACATATCTCCTCGGGATTTCTTGATTGTGGCAGTGTACAACAAGGAAGGTGATCTCACCATCCCAAAAGGGAATACAGAACTCAAAGAAGGAGATAGAATCATGGTTCTCGCAAAGGCACGAGTTGTACCCCTTGTAAAAAAGATGTTCATGGAGTGATCCTGTGGAAGAAACAGTCGAAAAAGTGAGGAATGCTGAAGAAAAAGCAAAAAAGAGAGTGGAAGAAGTCGAGGAAAGAATGGAAACGGAACTAAATAAAATACACAAAAAAAGCGAGGAGATCATAAACGATGCTACCGAAGATGCAAAAAGAGAGGTAGAACGTATAAAAGAACAGAAAAAAAAAGAAGCTGAAGCAAAGGCGAAGGAAATAGAAAAACAGAGCGCACAAAAACTAAAAGATATAGAAGAAAAAGCAGAAAAAAACTGGGAAAGAGCAATAGAATACTGTCTCGAAAAGATAACGCAAAGGTGAATCGATGTTCCTGCCCCAGAGGATGAATAAAATTCTTATCATTTCTACAGAAGAATATGGGCAAAAAATAATAGAATATCTCCACAAAAAGGGCGTAATGCAAATCAGTACCGCTGAAATGGGGAAAGATGCTCCTCTAGAACATTCACGAGAAATAAACTCTCTTTTAACAAAAATAGAAAGGATATTTGAAACTTTTTCTTTAATAAAAGAAGAAAAAACAAAAAAAGAACAGGTAACCTCTCTTTTAAACGAGTATTTACGTTACAAAGAGAAGGAAACACGGAAATTCCCAGAGTTCGACACATTTTTAGAAGAGCGTTCCAACGAGATCGAGAAAATCTACGATCGGATAGAAAATATTTCTGAAAAAATAAGGAAAAAGAGGGAAAAAATAGAGTATCTTCAGAGTGAACATGCACTGCTCTCAGAAATAAAGTTCGATATAGATCTAAAATATTTAGGGAGAGGAAAATTCATCTATATCGCTATAGGAAAACTCAAAGAAGAAATAGAAGATGATGAAATAGAAGTGTATAAAAAAGGAGAGTATTCTCTTGTAATTGTCCCTACCGATAAAATGAATATGGTGCAGGGTAAAATAAGTGTGATAAAACTGGATAAAACAGGAACACCAAACGAAAACCTCAAAAGAATAGAAAAAGAAATAAAAAATCATGAGGAAGAAATAGAAGAATGTGAAAAAGAAATAAAAGAAACAAAGGAGAAGAAAGAAGTCCCTTTTAAGGCATATCAAGAAATTTTGGAAATAGAAAAAGAGAGAGCAGATATCCCAACAAAATTTGGGAGAACTGAGAAAACAATTGCCATTACAGGGTATGTACCTGAAAAAGAAGTAAAAAAGCTTAGTGAAGAAGTGGAAACTACTACAGAGGGATACTGTCATCTAGAGACAGTGGAAAATGAGGATCCTCCTGTTACTCTCTCCAATCCTGCGCCAATACGCCCATACGAAATGCTCGTAAATATGTTCGGAACACCAAAGTACTCGGAGATCGATCCTACATTCATCGTCGCCCCGATTTATATACTTTTTTATGCAATCATGTTTGGAGATTTTTTCTACGGATTCATACAAACAGTAATCGCGTTCTTTCTCTACAAGGGTGCAGGAAAAAAGAGTAAAGGAATGCGAGACTTTTCCTACATCCTCCTCACCTGCGGTATAGCAACAATGATCGCTGGTATCGCGATGGGGAGTTATTTTGGAGATATTCTCGATTACGGTGGGTATCAGCTCCCCGCTCTGGTAAATCCCATAAACGACCCGATGACTATCTTAAAACTGGCGTTGATACTCGGTATTGTCCATTTAAATATTGGAATTACACTGGGAATGGCCAACAACATCATGGACAAAAAATACAAATCTGCTATCCTAGAGAACGTGAGCTGGTACTTCGCACAGATAGGTGGAGGAATCCTTATCGGAAAGTTCTTCCAGTGGTTCACTATCTCCGATACAGTGAACACTGTTGGAATTGTATGTGCTGGCATCGGTGCGCTAATGATAGCGTATGATAAAAAAGGTCTCTCATTTTTCGAGTTCACAGGATTTTTGGGAGATTGGCTCTCCTATGCACGAATTTTGGCTCTAGCACTCGCAACATCGGGGATTGCCATGACGGTAAATATTGTCGCCAAAATGGTATACGGATTCCCCATCATGGGAATCATCCTTGCAGTTATTGTCTTTATCGGTGGTCAACTCTTCAACTTCGTTTTGGAAGCGCTTGGATCCTTTGTCCACTCCCTCAGGCTTCATTACGTGGAGTTTTTCTCGAAGTTCTACGAAAGCGGAGGAAAAGAATTCACACCGTTTAAAATGGAAAGAAAGCTCACTGAGGTGGTTGAGTGATCACTGAAGGAGCCGCACTCTGTGCGATAGGGGCGGGAATTGCCGTAGGCGGAGCAGGACTCGGTTCGGGTATCGGTACTGGAATTTCAGGAAGTATGGGTGCACGAATTGTCGCTGAAGACTCGTCAAAGTTCTCCAGAGCGCTAATGTTCCAAGCACTCCCGCAAACTCAGGGGATCTATGGATTGCTAACCGCTGTCCTGATAATCGTCCAAACAGGCGTGGTCTCAGGTGCCAGTGAAATCCCTCTTGCCACTGGACTTGCATGTCTTGGCGCAGGAATTGCTGTGGGATTTGCTGGATTCTCTGCCATTGGGCAGGGCATTGCAGCTGGATCCGGAATCCTTTCCGTCTCTGAAAGAGAAGATACATTAGGAAAGAGCATGGTGTTCTCTATCCTCCCCGAGACACAAGCGATTTACGGATTGTTGGTTGCCATCCTCATCTTATACTTCTCAGGTATCATGAGCGGAGAGTTAATAGAGAATGTTCCTGTAGGTCTCGGCTGTATCGGTGCAGGCATCGCCGTTGGTGTGACAAAACTCTCGGCCATGGGGCAAGGCGCCGCAGCTTCATCTGCCATTGCCAGTGTCACCGAGAAGGATGAAATGTTTGGCAAGGGGATGGTGTTCTCGGTGTTACCCGAGACACAGGCGATCTACGGACTATTGATTGCAATTTTGATACTATATTTCACAGGTCTGCTTTCAGGAAGGGTCGAAAAACTACCGTTGAGTATTGGGGTTGCGTGTATCGGCGCAGGTCTTTCCATCGGCGTCGCTGGATTGTCTGCCATTGGGCAGGGGATCGCAGCCAGCTCTGGAGTATCATCTGTCACCGAGAAGGACGAGATGTTTGGAAAAGGAATGGTATTCTCAGTCTTGCCTGAGACCCAAGCTATCTATGGATTGCTCATTGCAATACTTATCCTCTATTTTACAGGGTTATTATCAGGAACAATTGAAGAGCTTCCCCTCTCTATCGGGATCGCATGCGTAGGCGCAGGGCTTTCCATCGGCGTCGCTGGATTGTCTGCCATTGGGCAGGGCATTGCAGCTGGATCGGGTGTTGCATCTGTCACCGAGAAGGATGAAATGTTTGGCAAGGGGATGGTGTTCTCGGTGTTACCCGAGACACAGGCGATCTACGGACTATTGATTGCAATTTTGATACTATATTTCACAGGTCTGCTTTCAGGAAGGGTCGAAAAACTACCGTTGAGTATTGGGGTTGCGTGTATCGGCGCAGGTCTTTCCATCGGCGTCGCTGGACTCTCTGGTATCGGGCAGGGGATCGCAGCCAGCTCTGGAGTATCATCTGTCACCGAGAAGGACGAGATGTTTGGAAAAGGAATGGTATTCTCAGTCTTGCCTGAGACCCAAGCTATCTATGGATTGCTCATTGCAATACTTATCCTCTATTTCACAGGACTATTGTCGGGTGTCGTCAAAGAAATACCATTGAGTGTAGGGATCGCATGTGTTGGCGCAGGGCTTTCTATTGGTGTGGCAGGTCTTTCTGGTATCGGTCAAGGAATTGCAGCTGGATCCGGAGTATCATCTGTCACCGAGAAGGATGAAATGTTTGGCAAGGGGATGGTGTTCTCGGTGTTACCCGAGACACAGGCGATCTACGGACTATTAATCGCGATACTCGTATTATACTTCACAGGACTATTGTCGGGTGTCGTCAAAGAAATACCATTGAGTGTAGGGATCGCATGTGTTGGCGCAGGGCTTTCCATCGGCGTCGCTGGATTGTCTGCCATTGGGCAGGGGATCGCAGCCAGCTCTGGAGTATCATCTGTCACCGAGAAGGACGAGATGTTTGGAAAAGGAATGGTATTCTCAGTCTTGCCTGAGACCCAAGCTATCTATGGATTGCTCATTGCAATACTTATCCTCTATTTTACAGGGTTATTATCAGGAACGATTAAAGAAATTCCACTAGCCGTAGGGATCGCATGTGTTGGCGCAGGGCTTTCCATCGGCGTCGCTGGACTCTCTGGTATCGGGCAGGGGATCGCAGCCAGCTCTGGAGTATCATCTGTCACCGAGAAGGACGAGATGTTTGGAAAAGGAATGGTATTCTCAGTCTTGCCTGAGACCCAAGCTATCTATGGATTGCTCATTGCAATACTTATCCTCTATTTTACAGGGTTATTATCAGGAACGATTAAAGAAATTCCACTAGCCGTAGGGATCGCATGTGTTGGCGCAGGGCTTTCCATCGGCGTCGCTGGATTGTCTGCCATTGGGCAGGGGATCGCAGCCAGCTCTGGAGTATCATCTGTCACCGAGAAGGACGAGATGTTTGGAAAAGGAATGGTATTCTCAGTCTTGCCTGAGACCCAAGCTATCTATGGATTGCTCATTGCAATACTTATCCTCTATTTCACAGGACTATTGTCGGGTGTCGTCAAAGAAATACCATTGAGTGTAGGGATCGCATGTGTTGGCGCAGGGCTTTCTATTGGTGTGGCAGGTCTTTCTGGTATCGGTCAAGGAATTGCAGCTGGATCCGGAGTATCATCTGTCACCGAGAAGGATGAAATGTTTGGCAAGGGGATGGTGTTCTCGGTGTTACCCGAGACACAGGCGATCTACGGATTGTTGGTTGCAATTTTGATATTATATTTCACAGGTCTGCTTTCGGGAGCTATCGAACTAGAGTATGTCACCGGTATTGCCATTGTTGGTACAGGACTTGCCGCCGGAATCGCTGGAGTTTCCGCCATCGGACAAGGGATTACTGCAGGAGGGAGCATTACAGCCACAATGAAAAACAGTGAAGCCTTCAGCAAGGGTATGATATTCTCCGTGATGTCGGAGACCTTTGCTATCTTTGGACTCCTTATCGCGATACTGATCCTCTACGGATTGAATCTATTTGGGTGAGAAAATGAGCCTCGAAAAAATACTCAATAAAATAGAAAAGGATGCAGAAAAAGAAATCGAAGAAATAAACAAAAAAATAGAGAAAGAACGGAAAAAACTGCTCAAAAAAGCGAAAGAGAAAGGAGAAGGAAAAAAAGAAGAAATAATAAAACAAGGAAAAAAAGAAGCTGAACTGGAAAAACAGCGGATACTTTCTTCAAAAAATCTTGAAACGAAAAGTAAGATACTGAACAAAAAAGATGCGCTCATCTCAAAGGTAATATCTGAGGTAAGTGACCGAATTGTGAAGGACAAGTCCGTGTATGAGGATCTCCTGAAAAAATTAATCGAGGACGCCGAGATAGAAGAGTATGAAGTAATAGTCAGAGAGGAGGACAGGAAGTTCGTCGAAGAATACGAACTCGCAGAAGAGAGTATTGAGGAACCTGGTGTTATTGTAAGAAAAAAAGATGGAAGCCTCACAGTAGATAATCGAATTAAAAAGCTTATGGAAAGGAAAAAGAAAGATCTGAGGGTCGGAATAGCTCAGATATTGTTTGAGAGTGAATGACAATGGATGTAACAATGGACATAACGGTATTCGTCGTACTGATAGCAGTTGCCGTATCCATAGGCATCATCATATTTATTGGAATTTTCAAAGAAATCCTTGATATCGCTTCTTTTGGATTTTTTAACGCGAAAATCTCTGGATTAAAGAGCAAGGTACAGGATTCATCAAAAATAAAAGAAATGGATATTTACGAGCTTGAGAATTTTATGACGAAATTTGATAAAGATTATAAGAAAGACTTTAAAAAGGTTACAGGATCATCGCCTGATAGTGTGGAGGTATTCTTTCGGAAACTCGACCTTCGGTATGAAAAAGAGGTCCTCAAAAAGATGGTGAGGGGCAGTGAGCCGGAACCCTACGGGATTTTTACCCGGGAAATGATACGGAAACTTCGAGAAACGCCCCTCTCAGAGTACAGCTCAAAACTCGAAGGGACAGTCTACGAGAACCTCTCCTTCGAAAGACCTCCAGCGGAGATAGAGCGAGACATAGACTTTGTCTATTACAAAGAACTGCTTGCCGCCGCCCAAAAAACAGATACAAAAAACGCAACCCTCCTCAAGCAGTACGTAAAAACTGAGGTAGATATCAGGAATCTTCTCACGATCCTCCGGTTAAAAAAGTATGGCGTTGAGGATGTACTTGACTACGTCATCCCCATTGGATACGAACTCCAGCAGTGGAAACTCAAAAACCTTGCTGAGGCCCGAGATGTAGAGGGAGTACTGGATCTCCTCACAGACACAAAGTATAAGTTTCTCTCTGATTTGCGAGAGAAATATGTAGACACCGGATCATTATTCATATTTGAAAAAGAGCTGAAAAAATACTTCATGAAACGGGTGAAACGTATGGCATCGCTCCACCCGTATGCTGCAGGGAAGGCGCTGTACTACATCCATCTGCGGGAGAAGGAAGTGAATGATGCCCTGGGTGTATACGCGGCGAAGAAGGAAGAGTGTGAAGAGATAGTAGAGGACGTGATAGTATGATTGTCATAGGGGATGAAGATACCGTGAATGCGTTCGGCATTGTCGGTGTAAAGGGATACGTATATAAGAAAGGAATGGATATCAACGACATAGACTCAAATTTCATTATCGTAACTGAAAAGGTGGCAGATGTACTGCGTGAAGATCTGGACGTACTTGAAGAAAAAGGAAGAATCATCGTTGAAATACCGGATAAAAAGGGAAGCATACGAAAGGAAGATCCGATAGCTTCACTAGTCAAGCGATCTATCGGCATAGAACTGAGGTGAGATGTATGGAAGGAAAGATAATACGAATAAGTGGACCCGTTGCTGAAGCGAAAGGTATGAAAGGATGTAAAATGTATGAACTCGTGAAGGTGGGAGAAGAGGAGCTCATGGGGGAGATCATCGAATTAGAAAAAGACAAAGCGATTATTCAGGTTTATGAGGATACAACAGGATTAACACCCGGGGAGAAAATAATACCGACAGGAAGACCACTATCTGTTATACTGGGGCCCGGACTGACCTCGGGAATATACGATGGTGTGCAGAGGCCGTTAAATCTAATACGGGAAGAGGTTGGTGCCTTCATCGAGCGGGGTGTGAAGGTGAATGCAATTCCAGAGAAAAAGAAATGGCACTTTATCCCTACAAAGGAGAAAGGAGATACAGTGAGCTCGGGCGACGTCATCGGCTACGTGGATGAAACAGAACTGATCAAACACAGTATTCTCGTTCCCCCGAATTTTGGAGAGGGGACTCTGGATGATATAGAGGAAGGTGAGTTCACCGTCAATGACCCGGTAGCCACGGTAAATGGGAAAGAAATTGCCATGAGTCATAAGTGGCCGGTACGACAGCCGCGACCCGTCACAGAAAAATCTGATCCGTCTATTCCACTGCTTACAGGACAGCGGGTACTGGATACCTTCTTCCCTGTGGCAAAGGGTGGAACAGCTGCAATTCCCGGTGGTTTTGGAACTGGAAAAACGGTTATCCAGCATCAGCTCGCGAAATGGGCGGACGCTGAGGTCATCATCTACGTGGGATGCGGTGAGCGAGGAAATGAGATGACCGAGGTGCTCAGAGAGTTCCCGGAGCTGGAGGACCCACAAACAGGAAAACCACTGATGGAGCGGACGGTGCTGATTGCAAATACCTCAAATATGCCTGTGGCAGCACGAGAAGCGTCTATCTATACAGGGATCACCATAGCAGAGTACTACAGAGATATGGGGTACAGCGTCGCGTTGATGGCAGACTCTACCTCACGATGGGCTGAAGCACTGCGAGAGATCTCAGGAAGACTGGAGGAAATGCCAGGAGAGGAAGGATATCCTGCGTATCTTGCATCGAAACTGGCTGAATTCTACGAACGGGCCGGAAGAGTCGTTACGCTCAACGAGAAGGAGGGATCCCTCTCTGTGATAGGCGCTGTCTCGCCGCCGGGTTCAGATTTCTCGGAGCCTGTCACGCAGAACACACTGCGCGTGACAAAGGTCTTCTGGGCCCTGGACAGAGAGCTGAAGGATAGACGACATTTTCCTGCAATAGATTGGCTGACCTCGTACTCGTTGTACCTCGGTGAGGTAGAAGATTGGTGGAATGAGACTGTAAAGGAGGATTGGGCTGCGTTGCGGAAAAGAGCCATGCAGATCCTGCAGAAAGAAGAAGAACTGAAGGAAATCGTACAGCTCGTTGGACCAGACGCACTGCCCAAGAAACAGCGGCTCACATTGGAGGCTGCGAAGATGTTGCGGGAGGACTTCCTCCAACAGAATGCGTTCCACGATATCGATACCTACTGTTCTCAGAAAAAGCAGGTCCGGATGCTGAAGATCTGTATCAAGTTCTACGAAAAACTCTCCGAGATTATCGATGCTATCGAGTTCGAAGATGTCGCAGGTATGAAGGTGAAAGAAGAGATCGCGCGAATGAAGATCGTGCCGGAGGACGAGGTCGAGGAGAAGTTCAGCCAGATCGAGAAGGACATTGAGGAAGAAGCCGAAGAACTGCGAAAGTCCTATAAAGAAGCGTAGGGAAGATCAAGTATTGGAGATTATAAAAATAAAGAGAGGAAAAACTATGCCATGGATACGACATATTTCGTATGAAAAAGCTGAAGGGAAGCTCAAAAAAATTTACGATAAAATAAAAGGACCGGATAACTACCTGGACAACATTCTCACGATCCACGGACTGCGCCCCCACACACTCGAAGCGCATATGAAAATGTACAAAAATGTGCTGCACCATTACGAAAACACCATACCAAAGTGGCTGCTCGAAACACTCGGCGTCTACACGAGTATGTTAAATGGCTGCCAGTACTGTGTGGAGCACCATTTTAATGGGCTGAAACGGCTTCTTAACGACGACGAGAAGGCGAAGGCGATACGAGAGGCACTGGAAACTGAATCATTTGGGGATGCATTCGAACAAAAGGAGATTGCACTGCTAAAATATACAAAGGCACTGACAGAGGATCCAGCGCATATAGATAAGAGTCTCATCGATGAGATGCGATCCCAGGGATATGACGACGGCGAGATCCTCGAGGTAAACCAGGTCGTGGCGTATTTTGCTTATGCGAACAGGACAGTCCTTGGACTGGGAGTAGACACAACAGGTGATATCTTGGGGTTATCTCCCAGTAGCGATAAGCCTGACAACTGGTCACACAAATAAGAATTTATAAGTAGCGACGTCGTACATTCGCATCCGTATCCATAATCTTCTTCAGCACCTCACCGAACCCTTCGGTAGGTGCGAGTGTCCGCTGGAGGTAGACACCTGTACGTCCTACTTTATCACGACGTGAGAGCACCTGTACCCGCTCTTTCACCGTCTCTATCGAAATATCGAGACGTTTCGCAACTTCACCCTCCCGTCCTTTGATACTGCTCTCCCGATGCCCATTCTCCGTGGGTGTAATGAGAAGAAGGCGTTTGTCCACGCCACAACTTCGCTTTCCCTTTTTTAACGCCTCATAGGTGAGAGCGCCTCCATATAAGTAGAATTCCTCTTCTTCTTTTTTCATTTTGCCAAGAGGGAATGATATCTCTACATTGTTTTCAAGTACGATGGTTCCCTTCACTGCCTGCCAGGGCGTCGCCTGCACGATCTTCCTTTCGAGAAACGTGAACTCTCTCAACAAGATCTCCACCATATAGCTTTTGGCCTCCACGAAGATATCGATATCACTTTTTGGGGTGACATCCCCCCGCGCCACACTGCCATACACGATACAGTAATATCCCTTTAAAAGGCTCATGACCTGGAGAGCTGTTTTCCGTAACGTCTCCAGACGCTCCCATCGCTTTTCTGAGTAGGTCACCTCTCGTTCATGTGCCTCCTTCACTTTCTCCTTCATCTACTTCTCCTGTTGTGAGTGGAGCATAGCGATTTTTAATTCTTTTTGTGTTTTTTCATCCACATCTCCACAGAATATCTCTAGGTAATCACCGCAGTGTTTTCCAAAAAAGAACAGAACTGCCCGCTCCACGTCTCCTTTATCCTCGCCAAGGATATTGCAGAGGTTTTTCACTGCGTCATCCCAGAACTCCTTCTCCACCTCAAAAGAGATATCCTTCTTCATTTGATCAACTCCTCCTTCGGTATGTAGATATACGGGTACTTGTAGGGGAACCAGTGTCTCGTTGTTTTCGGAGGGAAGACCTCGCCATTCGAGGCCTTGTCGATAACTTCCTGTTTTGTAGGTGCCCGTCGTACAAACGCTGTTTTCGTATTTCCAGCCTCACTAAGAGCAGTCTCCAGTGTATCGACGTAGCCAAACTCGTGCCCTCGTTCTTCTACCACTGAGATCATATTTTCCTTTGTTATCCCGTAGTACGTTGTTCCATCTGTTGCGATAAAGGGATACTCATCGAGATGATTTTTGTATCCATTAAGAGGATCGTGATCAAAGGATTCAAGCACCGTCTCAAGGGGCTCCTCAAGAAGAGGGTACCACGTGTACAGCTTGATTTCGTCATCAAAATAATCCAACAGAATGCATGGTCCTTTCTTCGCTCCCATCTTCATCAGCCCGTCCCACCGGTGGTGACCGTCAAGAATCACGAAGGAGTTTCTGGCCACGAGCATCGGTTTATAAAATACACCCTTCTCATTGATACTCCCAATTAACAGCCTCGATTCCACTGGATCTAACGCCTCATGGGGATGCAGTTTTTCGAGATCAACAAAATGATTTTTCTGTATTCTCAGAGGTTTTTCCTCAAATTTCGCCTTTTCAACGCCCATCAGCTCACCTTTTGGATATAGAATCTTCCGATTTTATGCGTGCTTATAGGAGTTAAGGAAACGTGAACTTTTATATTTTCTGCTTTTTCTCCTACCGAAGAAATCTCCCACCACGCGCCAGTGGTAACCCTCCTCCCCGTGAGTGCCACGATCATATCTCCCACCCATGGCTCCTCAACGCCGATGATCTCATTCTCACCGGTCGTGGCGAGAAGATACGCTCTTAATTCTTCACAGTCCTCACCGTACAGTGGATCGAATACGACACCCTCCTCCGACCACATCATGAGTGCGGCGTCTCCTCCTGTAAGACTCGGCATCACGCCGGGGCCCTCAAATAGCATCACGTCAATGGTGGGGACAAACGCAAGTATCAGAAAGAGTGCGACTCGTTTTCTGGATACAAGATATTTTTCTGCGAAGACGGCGATCATGATCGCCCAAAAGGGCATCGTGTGAAACCAGTACCGCCCACCATACACGACGAGAATGGGGAGGCTTCCCAGAAGAATCATCTTAATGACGGTGTACCGGTCTCCAGCCCGTCGGTAACCGATGATTCCCAAGGGGATGAGAATAACGTTAAAAAACTGGAGCATGACAATGCCAAGAAGTAACGGTGTTGGCGAGGAAAAAGCGCCACGATACTCGAGGATGCGCAGAAACCACGGGAGGTAGAGGATCAACGAGAAGATAGCGAACTTTTTGTAAAAAACCATATATTCGTACTTTCTGGCAATGAGAAAGAGAAAGAATAGAATCACAAAGGGAAAACTCAGATGAGAGTAGAGACAGAGTGTCATCAGGATAACAGAGAGGAATAATTTCTTTTTGAAGAAACATATTAACAGGAGGGGGAGAAGAATATTCACCAACATAGTTGGAAGGATCATTGTATTTATCATGAGAAATCCGATATCCATCGAAAGGAATACCAGTGCGAGAAATGCGATTTTCTTATCAAAAAAATACCGAAAGAAGATCCAGTTCGTGAAAAGCGAGAGCGGGTAAAAGAGTGCCTGAAGGACCTTCCCTCCTTCCACAACACGCTCCATTGTTCCCGAGGCAGCGGCGATAAGTAGATGGATGAGCGGGGGATAGAGATGTGGTCTTCCTGCCGGGGCGAACTCCCACGAATCCCAGATAGGAATGGTGCCTAACTCCAGAATCTTTCTTCCGACAGCCAGATGGTACCACGTGTCCACACAGTTTGGTACAAACTTATACCAGTTGACGACAAATGAAACGAAAATGAAGGCGATCAGTCCTAACGATACAAGATCAAGTATCCCTAACATTTCTTTTTCTACTACTACTTTTTCTTTTTCTTCAATTTTGAAATATCTATAGAGAAATGCCACGAATTTTACGAAAATTCCTATGGTAACCCCTGCAACAAAAAATATTAGGACAAGTATCCACCAACCGCTGAAAAAGAGCGCACCATATAGTACCAACAATAGAAGGGAGACGCCCTTCGCCACCTTCCGTTTTCTTGTCCAGAACCAGAGGACGCCGGGAAGAATATACGCGGTAGAGAGGAAGAACACCGGTTTATACCATTTTCCAAAGATCTTCTCACAGAGCTTCTGGTAGAGAAATATCAGGTAGAATGGAAGCTCCTTGGGAGTAACTTCTCTTTCAATCTCGTACCGTACCATTGCTGTGTAGAGAAGATTGAGAACTCTTCCTCCTACGATGAGTACAAGGAAAAATAACCATCCAATTCTTATAAAGAGGTATATCCCAAAGAAAAACAGGAGAATGGAAAAAATTCTCAGTACTTTCCGTTTATGCCAGAGGTACTCTGCAATGGAGAAACAGCATAATGTAGAGAGGATATACGCAGGAAGATGAAATCCCTCACCGGCGAGAAAGATGCAGAGCTGCTCAAAGAGCTTCACCGGGTCTCTCATTATCTATTCTCTGTGTGTTTCATTTATATGGTTACGCCCATCACGACAAGATTTTTAAACCATCTCTTCGTTGTAGTAGTACGCTCCCGTAGTGTAGTCCGGTTAATCATACGGGCCTCTCGAGCCTGTGACTCGGGTTCGAATCCCGACGGGAGCACTTTTCTCATATCCTTGCTTTGGGACCTATATTCTAATCTTAGATTTCTATCCGACAAGAATCACGTTAATTCAGAAATCGAGATGAGAGAGGACGTGGCAACGTTATAAGAAAAAAAGAAAAAGTTACGAGCAGGTAATACCGAGTTTTTCCTGGATGGACTCACAGCAGTCCAGTGCGTTCAGTAGCTCATTGTTCGCGTAGACGCTGTTCCCTGTTGTGTTCGCGTTGTCGAGATGGGTCTGCATCTCGTCTAAAAGATCCTGTACATCCTCTGGGACGTCCTCCGGCAAATTTTCTTCAATGCACTGTTGGCATACTAGTACCATTCGTAGATGGTGATTTGCTACAGGCATGAACGCAACGACGGGATTGACTGTTGATATACAAATACCAGTTTGACCGGGGTTCAGAGCAAGTGGAGTGTTTGATCCTCCCACAGTCCAATCGTTACCTGTATCTGTATCCGTATCGGAGTTTCTGTAGCCGACATTATCCGATACAGGATACGGCATATCGGGGCTACCCCATGATCCTGCTGGTGGGACATCTGTCGACCCCTCTGCTCTGAAGTAATCTATGCATTTTCCGCTACTGTTGAAGAGAGCACCGGCAATACCATCGCTGCTATCGTCTGTCCACATAATATTGCTGTCGAAATAGAGATCTGTTGCAGTATTCGTTCCACTGTCTTCGTGAAGAATTACAAATTGGTGATGGCCTAAAACAAATCCTGCAGGGATCGTGTACCAGCCAGTTTATCCCCGTTCATCCTGCCAGTAAAACTGCCAGTTAGAAAGATCCCGCGGTGGCCCGTAGTTGTAGAGCTCCACCCAATCAACGCCCCCTGTATTAATCTCATTGATCACGATACCACAGTTATTTTCTGCACTCACCGGGTTGATAATTAACTGAACTAAAAGAACACTGAATAACGACACAACAAATGTCGCCGCTATTATTCCTCCTTTGATTTTTCTCATTAAATCACTCTCGAGTATTTGCTGTAACTCAATATATAAAAAGGTTTCGATTCATTGTATGTGATTAAAAAGAGGGGACACAAGATAGGGTGTTGAAAGAAAAAAAGAAAAAATGTGGCGAAACCATTACTCTGCGCTTTTATCTTCCTCCCAGATACCAAAAACGTTGTGTTCAGTGTCGAGACACATCGCCATGTATCCCATTCCTGGTACGACTGTTTTGGGAACAAGTATCCTGCCACCAAGGTCTTCAATCTTCTCCACGTACTCGCTCACCGAAGGAACATCGATGTAGTGGGCAATCTGCTGCTGCGGATCCTGTCGTTCCATCATGCCCCCGTGCACAGCGTTCTCGCCCGTCGTGGTGACATACCAGTAATCGGGGTATCCTTCCGCTGTTTCTATTTTCCAGTCGAAAAGCTTGGTATAAAACGTTCTCGCCCGCTTCACATCGTCTGCGGGGATTTCAAAATGGACGAGTGTCGGCATGCAATCACTCCATTCATTATACGTAAGTAACTCTATGTAAATATTTTGATTCATTAAAAATTAGAGAGAAATCGCTGGTTTCACGATGAAAATCCGATAAACTTGGAAATATCTTTCATGGGGAGAACCCCCGTAATCTCAACAATCCCGCTATCCTGTGTGGTCGAAAGATCAGATAACTCGACATTTTGATTCTTAAGATCATCCAGTACGTTGGACTTGTACGTGGTGGCATCCTCTTGTGTGGCGTACTTGAGTACTATCTTAAACTGTGCTGTTTCCGCTGTATGTACAGTGATTGAAAATCCTGCAACGAGACTCTGCCATGTGTTCCCATACCCCTGTCTCACAATAGTGGTGATGAGTCTCTCCGGCGGTAACCTATCAACGACATCTCTGATGTCCTGATCCGCCTCGTATGCTGAGGTGCCGCCATTCTTCACAATATCGACGATCATTTTTACCGTCTCTTGGGCTCCTACCTTGCACCGCATGATCATCTCATCGCTGAAGATCACTCGTGCATCATCGCCTGCACTCTCCTGGCAGTTAGTCAGGATTTCAGTATCGTTGTACGTCTCTACGCTACTACAGCCTTCTTCTACAGCGGGCATCTGATCACCGAATCTCCCTCGGAGAAGCAGGAAATAAAACTCTTCGGAGGAACTCGATCCAACTGCCATAGTATCGACACTGTCCGTACTCGCGAGAAATGCGGTAGAATCTTCCGTGACAACACTGTAAAGATCCTGCAGTCCTTGCTCCTCTCGTGCCGCTTTAAAATCAATGATCATCACATACTCACTCGTCTTCGGCATCATCTGTATCATCTCGTTGGTAGCGGTATCATCCTTCTCCGTGCATCCTACACAGATGCTTGTTACCACTACTACAATCATTGCGAATAGAGCTATTCTTTTACCGATTACGTCTCTTTTCATGAAAATCTTGTGAGTATATATTTTCTACCTATAAATACTTGATGAGGTAATATGCGCGTAAAAATCCCGCACATAGCCCAAACCTTTAAAAGGGAGAAGTGATCCCGGTACATCACCTCCTTTTTGAGGAGAGGAGACACCAACTCTTCTATTTCTCCTCTCCAACAACAAGGGGTAGAGCTTACTCAATTCGATGCCGAATCATTCGCTTCGCGTACTCGTCTTTCTGACCGAAGAGGCCGTCAAAGATCTCAATCCGTGATTCTTTCCCCTTGTAATATGCGATCCAGTATGGGTAGTAAAGTCTCTTTGTTTTCCATATCTTTGTTCGCCCCCAGATCTTCAAAATTCTGGAGAGCTCCTTCTCTGTGATTGCCTGAGGAAGCGTTGCATCAAGATCGAGGAACTTTTCCGTAATGCCATACTCAAAGTTGACTTCATCATTTCGGGGATCCCAGATGATATCGTATTCTCCTGCCGGCCGTATTTCTTCAAACTTTCCTTTTTTCTCAATTTTGACAAGCCCTTCCTGCATCATAGAACGTAAAAGTGACTTTATCTTCCGTTTACTTAGCTTTGTTTCGTTTTTTATCTCCATCTGTGTGGCATGTTCCCGTTTTATTAAATACAGCATGAAATTTATCTCGTCATCGCCAAGAGATGCTAAGTCTCTCAGTCCGCGTGTTCTTTCAATATTTCTACCTTTTTTGATAATTTCTCCAGTAATAGCATCCACAACACATGAAAGGTTTGTGTAATCACCCTTCTCAGGGAAATAATCGAAAAGTACTCTGTAGACTGGATAGTAAACCCTGTAGATTGTTTCCAACGCTTCTGACCTTCTAAAAAATCCTCGTTTTCTGTGGTTTTTTGCAATCTCAAAGAGATCTTCCTCTGTGACATCCCCTGTGAGAACCGGAGCTTTCTTGTAGTTGAGCTCTTTCAGTTTTGGCTCGGCTTCAGGTTTTGGTACCTCTTTTTTCGTCTCTATCGCATCGGTGGGGCTTTTCGTGATCTCTTTTTCTTTTTCTTCTTCCGTCTCCTCTGTCGTTTCCTCCTCTTCCTCCGGCGGTTCCTCCTGTTCTTTCTTTATCCTCCCTTCTTCTCGTAACTCGTAGAGAATTCCTTCAAGATCCAGATCGAGGTTGTACTCCTCGTTCACCATCTCGATGATCTTCTGGAGATCCGTTCTGCTCTCCTCACCGTACTTTTCGGCGATAATGTTTTTGACATTCTTTCTCATGACATCAGGATCGATCTCGAAGATGGGCTGCCGCTCTCTCCCTTCGTGCTGTGATATTCGCGGGCGTATGTTCACCAAAAATGACCGTGAGCTCTCCTTCTGTTTATCACCGACGACGGCCATTCCTACCGGTAAATTCTGGATAAATTCTTTGTTCTTGAGCATGGAGGGGATCTCTGCAGGCATTCGCCGTGTGACAGCACTTATATCGTCTCCATACACTAATTTATGGCAGAAGAGAATATCTGTTTGGGAGAGAATTCGTGAGTCTACAGCGGATGGCTGCTGTGTGGCAAGCACTATCGAACAGCCGGGCTGTCTCCCCTGTCGAACGTACTCGAGCAGTGCATCAGACGCTGCTGTTTTTTGTCCTCTTCCAGGAACGAGTATGTGTGCCTCGTCGATGAGCAGCCATGTGACGGGGATTCCTCCCACCATACTCGAGATGCCGCCGGAAGCCTCCTGTCGCGAGACCATTTTTCGGGTATGGAGGATATTCCTCGCAAGAATTCCTACGACGAGGGCGCGCACGTTGTCATCGAGGAAAGAAATATCGATAACAGAAATCTGACCTCGTTTAGAGAGATCTTTTAATTCAGTGCCTCTTTCATCAAAAATTCCCCAGTTTTTCGCGCCTTTGAGCCGAGCAATTAGTGCTCGTCGGGTCGTGGTCTTAAATCCTTTCCCCTTGGAAAGAATCGCCTTCGAGTTCTCGATTGCGTGAATGATGTCATCGACACTGTAGTTCTTCGCCTTCCCCTCGATATGTTTTCCCTTTTTAGTTGAGTAGCCTTTCCTCACGCAGTCCAGTGCCTTATCCAGAAGCAGTCCCATGGTCCCAAATCGATCCATGCCAAAGGTGAGACACCAGTCCTCAATCGTGAGTTCCGAGGGTTTTATCGTGAATATTTCATCCCACGTACTTCTGGGTGCTTCTTTTTTCTGTCCTTTGGGAATAAATGCTTTCACCGACCGAATACCATGGGGATCAAGACCCCAATCTTCCAGAATCAGTCTCTCTGAGTCCACAGTATTTTCCTGTTTCATGGACCAAAATATTCCCATGGGATCGATAACAATCACGCCGACTGCGTCGTTTTTTAACGCAATTTCCTCTGCCAGTACTCCCAGGGTGTACGACTTTCCTGAACCTCGCATTCCGCAGATAAATATGGCATGGGGGGAAATAGAATCTGCGAGTACATTTTTTCCGTAATACTCACCACCCTCAGGCATTTCTGCTACTTTGCCAATATACATCCCCGCTCTATCTTTATACTTTTCAAATACACTCGATTTTCTCCCTATGAATACGTAATCTTCCAAAGATAATAAATCCAGTTCCTCATCTATTACTATTTTATCCATTTTCTCACCTATAAAACTTCCTCTACGCCACCGATTCCTTTTGACTTTCCTTCTCTAAAAATAAATCGTTCTCCTTCTTCTATGTGGTAGGTATTGTATTTAAATCTCATTTTCACTTTTGCTCGATCCCCTACGCTGAGATACTCCTTTCCATATATCTCCTCAAACGCAACACTCTCGGAGATAGTTTCCAAATGCAACACCGGCTCATATCCCTCCTTTATTGTCGTTGGGTGAGAGAGAATGAACACGTCACCGACGAACTCCTTCGTTCTTCTCCCCATCTCTTTTGTGAGAATCATACCACGCCGTATCTCTTCTTTTTCTACATTTTTAAGGGCAATACCAACAACATCTCCGACCTCCGCCTTGTCGAGGTAGTGGTAGTGCTCCATGATGCTCTGTCCGCGTATCGTTTTATATCCATCATCAAAGGGGCCGAGATAGAGCGCTGTATTACTCTCCACAACTCCCTGCCGCACCCTCCCGGTCACCACAGTGCCCACTCCCTTAATGGAGTGCACCTTGTCGATGTACATTAAAAACGGTTTTTTCAACTGCTCAGGCTTCTTATTCATCTCTGGAAGTGCGTAGAGGAGTCTGTCGAGAAGATCGAACCCCTCCTTGGTCACCGCCGATGTCTCTACAATGGGTACGATTTTTTCATTTGTAACCTCGATTGGTGTACTTTTTACCCTGTACGGGACTCTGCCCATTTTTTTAAGCATGATGGTAAGGTTTTCTTCGATCTCTTTTACCTCATCCTCACGTGCCCGATCCATCTTCGTGAGCGCAATAATCATTGGCATATCCATCGCCATGGCGATGCCCATATGCTCCTTCGTGATCGAGGTGATTCCTTCCGATGCATCGATGACCAGAAGCGCATAGTCCACCTTCTGACCGAGAATTCCCCGGATCGTGGTCCTAAGCCATGGAGCGTGACCGGGACAGTCGACAAACGATATCAACCGCTTTGCATTCTCTACTACACCGGCAACTTCCCTCTTGTTCAGCGGATTCCTGAGTTTCATGGGTTCGCCATTCCCATCAAACCCGTAGACGGTGTAGGCGATTTCGGCAGTGAGCCCTCTCTCGATCTCATGGGGCAAAAAATCCAGAAATATTCTTGTTTTTCCCGCTCCGTTGTCCTTTTCGTCTGTAATTAAACTGCCGAGAAGTGTCGATTTTCCGTGATCAACATGCCCTAAGGTACCAATGACGATATGACTCTTATTTCGTATTTCGTGATTGTTATTTACTGTAATCCGGGCGAAGGTGTCGTTATCATTAAATCTCTCAATATCCGATATCGCTGCACCTGCCTCCTCAGCCACCTTCTCTATGACATTTAATGTTTCCAGAAGCTCTTTTTCAGACAGGTCGCAGACACTCCCATCGTCGTAGACACCGATAATATAGTATGCTATACCATTGCCCTGCTCCAGTCTGTACTTCATCTGGGAGGCAAGTTTCTGCTTTCTTTCCTTTGATAGATGCCTACTATTGAGATAGGACTTAAATTCTATATTATCTCGTTCGCCCTCGTCCAGGATACGCTCGATACACATCATTACAATAGTGGAAAGTCTCTAATAAATATTTTCCGTATGAAAAAAATAAAAAGAAAAAAAGAGATTCTTATTTTCTTGTTGCAAGATCAATGTCTTCTTTCTTTACAGTCTTTCGTCCGGCGTGCTCTGCAAGGGAAATCGCTTCTCTTGCGAGATCAACACCTTTTTTCTCCAGTATTTTTGCTAACTCTTTTGATGCATCTTCACTAACTCTCTCTGCACCTGCTTTCCTAATGAGCTTGTCTACTGAAGCTTTTGCCAATACTGCCATTTATGTCACCTCTTATTTTTTTATACTAATGGAATCTAGAATAAAGGGGTATTTAAAGCTTTCGGTATAATCTTACAAACAACGTGCGTTCTTACATGTTGTATTCAGACAATAAAAGATATTATAACTGTTAAGAATGTAGAGGAACTTACCCTATATAGAATCCCTGTATTTGGGGGTGGCTCAAGGAGGTCATCTAGTGGCACGCTGCACGATCCGCTGTATAAGTGTTTTCATCGTCTGATAAATTCCTATAAGAAGAACCGAGGCAAAAAGAGAAACAAAAAACAGTAGCAGTAACATAAACAGTGAGTAATGAAACGTGATAAAATCCATTAAAAATGCAAAAATGAGGATAGAAACAGAAGGAAGAAAGAAAAATAATGTGGATATAAAAATTTTCTTTTTATAAGTGTCAAAACAGTAAATAATTGCCAATATTGATAAAAATATAAGAAAAAGCCTTGCTAACACAATAGTATCAGTGGCTTTATCTACCAAAATGAGACAGAGAAGTGTTGAAAAAGATGATAGCACAAATACCATTGCCTGCCTTTTTTCTACCGTTCTAATCCTGTCTCGGTAAAAGAATCCCATGAATGCTGCAAAGAGAATGAAGAGAGGAAATATCCGCGTAACAACACTGTCCAGAATATCCACGGGACTAAAAAATCTTCGAAAATGAGGAAAAAGATATGTGATCGTTGGAACAATTCCTCGTTTAAACTCTCCCGATCCAGCGAAGGTCGCGAATGTATATCCTCTATTCGTCGGGAAGAGGAAACTGTAACCCGTTGACGGGAGAAGAAGTATCTTTTCAAACTGTGGTGTCGTTGTTCTGTCTATTATCTCATATCCATTGTCCGTTTCTTCTATGTGGAATACCTCTGAGCTGAATGTGTGAACAGATGGATCGCCAAAAAGAACGGCCTTTGGGTACCCAGAAATCTTCATTGTGGTAAAATATGCATTATTTATCAGTACTGCTGTTCCCACATCAACGGAGGGTGTGGTGAAGTAGTACGATGTACTCTCCTGTACTGCTCCAACACCACCCATATCGACAGACCCAACAACGGCATGGGCTCCTCTGGAAAGAAGGGAGAGTACCAATGGATCCATTGTGGTCCAGATACATCCTGTATCACACGACTCAAAAATGAATATCTTCCCCCATGAATCGTGGACACTCTCATCGTTGAACTGATACCGTTCGAGATTGACACCTGTAGGACCACCCCACCATGTCCTTCCATCCAAACAAAATCCGCCTGTTTTATTGATGATACTACCGTAGATTCATTTATCTCGGCCCCTTCCAAAAAAATGTATCGTGAAAGCTTCTGAATTGCACTCCCCCTGAACCACTTTATTCGTTGACGTTGTCACGGAAGTAATAAACAGTGCCTTTTTCCGCGGAGGATATGGATGCTCTACAATAGAAGACGCCCATTGTTCACATGATTTTTCATCCGTCACAGGATAAAATCCTGTAGAGATATCGTATATCCTTTTTCGGTGAAATACGGTTGATATCTGAGAAACTTGGATCCGATCCAAGATCTTTATAGATAACCTCAGCACTGTGGTATGTCGAGAGTGCTTCAATTCCCTCTATTCCTAAGAGATCATTATCCACAAGAATTAGATACCCTTTCTTTTCCTCTGCCGACACGGTGTGAATGGCAAAAATCATGGGGAGAGACAGGAAAGCTACTAAAAGATATTTTATCTCCATATTCGTATAATAATGTTAACAAAGGTAACTGATTTGAATAATACCAGTTAGAAAAATTTTTTATAAAAAAATTGAAGCAATACCTATTAAAGATTGTATAATTTTGTAAAGTTCGCAGGAACCTATTACTTCTTCTTTATCTCGATGATGTCCCCTATCGTGAGGCTTTTTGATCCCTTTTCATATTTTGGGAGGTCAACATCCTTTGATATTTTATCCATTATTTTAATATTGAGGGCCTTCTCTAGTTTTTTAGCGAGTTTTATGGTAGGAAGCATGCTTTCTGTTTCCAGTCGATGAATAACAGATTCTTTTTCATTGATTTTAGAAGCAAGATCCTTTTGTGAAAGTTCCATCTCTTCACGTGCATTTCGTATCACCTCCGAGTAATTGGGAATAATTCTCCGGTCATCTCTCTTTCTCGAATAGCTTTTTTTCTTTTTGGGCTCACTCTTTCCTTTTTTACTTCTAGAACGGGATCGTTTCTTCTCGTGAGGCTCAACTGCTGTTCCATGTTTCGCACATCTTTTACATACTTCCAGCTTTGCGCCGTCTACGTATACTTCTTTCGCATTTCCTCTAATTCTCTTCCCGCAAATTTCACATCTCATCATAAAACACTCACCAAAAGTTATTTAAATACTTTACCTACAAATGTAGTAGTGGAGCAATCTAACTGAAGATTGAAGGAGAGGATATATTGGCCGAAGCAGTAGGGACCGATAGAGACGTTTTAAAGAAGAAAATCCAGTATCTCAAACTGGAGAAGAGAAATGTAGAGACTGAAAAATATAAACTTGAAAAAAAGATTTCGGAACTAAAAAGAGAGCTGGAAAGACTACGTTCTCCTCCTTTGATCACAGCAGTTGTTCTTGACGTGCTGAATGACGATAGAATCGTCGTAAAAAGCTCTTCCGGCACTGATTTTGTTGTGTCGGCATCTGGGAACGTCGAGAAAGATGAGATTTTTCCAGGTACCAGAGTGGCGCTGAACCAGCGGACACTCTCTGTCATGGAAGTTCTCCCGTCATCCAAGGACCCGGCGGTCAGCGGCATGGAAATTGTGAACTCCCCGATTACCACATATAACAACGTGGGTGGACTGGAAGCGCAAATACAGGACGTGAAGGAAACTGTAGAATTGCCGTTAAAAAACCCGGAACACTTCAGGAAGGTAGGAATAGAACCACCAAACGGTGTATTATTTTATGGTCCACCGGGATGCGGAAAAACACTTCTCGCAAAGGCGGTGGCGAACGAGACAAATGCCACCTTCATTAGAGTTGTGGCCTCCGAGTTCGTGAAGAAATACATTGGAGAAGGTGCCAAGCTCGTGAGGCAAGTGTTTAAGCTAGGAAGAGATAAAGCACCGAGTATTATTTTTATCGATGAAATTGACGCCATTGGCGGTAAAAGAACAGACTCTTCTGTGTCTGGTGATAGAGAGGTACAGCGGACAATGATGCAGCTTCTCTCCGAACTTGACGGGTTTGACGCACGGGGAGAAGTAAAAGTAATTGCAGCCACGAACAGAGCAGATATCTTGGACGAGGCGCTTATGAGGCCGGGAAGATTTGATAGAAGGATTGAGATCCCACTTCCCTCTTACGAAGGAAGGCTCGAGATTTTAAAAATTCATACTGCCGGAATGAACATCGAGAATGTCGATCTCGAAAAGATAACCAAGGGCATGGAGGAGGCTACAGGAGCAGATATCAAGATGATATGTACCGAAGCAGGAATGGCAGCAATTAGAGAGGGACGGGACATCGTGCATCACGAAGATTTTGAAAAGGCGCTCAGAAAATGTTGGAAAAAGGAAGAGATAGAAAAAAGCAGTATGTACGGATAAAATGACCTCGAATATCACAGAAAGAGAGATAAAAAACAGTTTGAAGTATTTAAGGGAGAAAGAAGGTATTTATTTTATCAAATACCCTGACAGTGTGAGAAAGTACTATAAATCCCCTTATGATTTCCTTATACTTACAGAAGCGTGCAACTATGCATTGGAAGCAAAAAAGACGAAAAGGAAGAGTTTGCCCTTCAAAAATATCACTGAACACCAGCTGGAGTCCCTCATCTCTTTTTCAAAGAAATTAAAAAAGAACAAATCTTTTGTATTCGTCAATTTCAGGAACGGGAAGAGGAGGGCAGATGAAAAAATCAACGAAGCGTACCTGATAGATATCGATAAGTTTATGGAGGTAAGGAACGCATTGCAAAGGAAGAGTCTCCCTATCCAGTGGTGCAGAGAGAACGCAGTTCAATTGAAGAGAAAAAGATTTAAGAAGAGGTATGGATGGGACCTCTCATCCCTACTAAAGCCCGACCTCCTCTCGTAATACATCGGCCATATCTGTTTTTTCCCATGTGAAATCAGGGTTGTTTCTTCCAAAATGCCCGTAGGCAGCTGTGTTTTTGTAGATCGGCCTCAGTAGATCCAGATGCTTGATGATCTCTGCCGGTCGAAGATTGAAATTATTGTGTATCGCGTCCTCGATCTGCTCTATATCTACTTTCTCCGTTCCGCGGCAGTCGATGAACAGTGACACGGGGTTCGCCACACCAATGGCATAGGCGATCTGAAGCTCACACTCATCGGCCAGCCCTCCAGCAACGACATTCTTGACGATGTACCGCGCCATGTAGGATGCCGATCTATCCACCTTGGAAGGATCCTTTCCTGAGAAACAGCCTCCGCCATGGCTTCCCACACCACCGTACGTATCAACGATGATCTTCCTTCCGGTAAGACCTGCGTCCGCCGCGGGACCTCCTCTCACAAAGCGGCCTGTCGCATTCACGTGGTATGAGGTATCTTTATCGAGGAATTCCGGCGGAACAACTGTTTCAATCACATGCTCTTCGATATCCTCTCTCACTGTCTCCTCATCAACATCCTCGTCGTGTTGTGCAGCGATGACAATGGCCTCAATGCGTTTTGGGGAACTATCATTATTGTACTCTATTGTTACTTGAGATTTCCCATCTGGCCGTAAATAGTCTAGTATTTTCTTTTTTCGTACTTCCGCAAGTCTTTTTGTGAGTTTATGGGCAAAATCCAGCGGCATGGGCATCAAATTTTTCGTTTCGTTCGTGGCATATCCAAACATCAGCCCCTGATCTCCAGCCCCCTGTTCTTCCTCGTCACCTTTGTTCACGCCTCTGGCAATATCGGGGCTCTGTTCTTCTATTGCCGCTAGTACGGAACAGTTTTCGTAATCAAATCCATATTCTGGTTCTGTATAGCCTATATCCCGTATCGTTCCCCTCACAATGTCGCGCAGTTCCACGTATGTCTCTGTGGTAATTTCACCGGCGATGAGACAGAGGCCAGTACTCACAAGCGTCTCACACGCAACTCTACACTGTGTGTCCTCAGCGATGATTGCATCCAGTACAGCATCCGATATTTGATCGGCTATTTTATCTGGATGCCCTTCTGTGACAGATTCAGAGGTAAAAAGTTTCTTCATGGTATCACGATAGTAGTTCCGTAATGGATATTTTTATATATTTTTCCCTCGGTATCATTACTAATAGTTATATTTTTGGACGGAATGCAGAAACCTTTTTATTTCCTCCACACGAAACATATCTGTCATGGCAAAAATTGCAGCGAGTAGACTGAGAGATAGACGGGTAGTGACAGAACAGGGACACGAAATAGGAACACTTTTTGATATTGTAACCGATAACGATACAGGAAAGGTGATGGCTTTCATCGTTGATCCGGCTACAGAGGGTGTTGAAAAGGAGTTAATGACAGACAAAGAAGGATTTGTTCTCATTCCTTTTGGAGCTTTTTATGCAATTAAGGATTATATCATCGTAGACGCGAAGAGGCTTCCAAAAAAGACATCGAAAAGGGAACTTTTTGCAAGATAACTTCTATTTTTCATTTGAACACATATGAGAGAGAAGTCATATGAATACTGCTGATACTGGATCTCTGCAGATCTACACCGATGGAGCGTCACGGGGAAATCCTGGTCCTGCTGCATGGGCATTTGTCCTTGTCAAAAATGGGGAGGTACTCGATGAGGACTGTGGTTATCTCGGAGAAAGCACAAACAACACCGCAGAGTACAGTGCGATTATCAATGCGCTGAAAAGAGCGCAGGAGTCTACATCGGAGAAAATCACCGTGTATTCTGACAGCGAACTTGCCGTGAAACAGATAAATCGTGTGTATAGAACAAATAAACAACATCTTGCTGACCTACGTGACACCGTCTACTCTCTCTGCAGACATTTTGAGGGAGTGGAGTTCTCTCACGTCCCACGGGAGAACAAGTATATCGAACGGTGTGATATGCTCTGTAATCGATGCTTGGATACTCGAGGAAGTAAGAACGTATAGGGATACATTGTATGGTAACATGTTCTTTGGATATGGTGGACCGGTACCTCATTTTATGGGTAAAAGCTGAGAAAACTTTATAAGATTATAACAAGTGAAAGAGTATCTCAAAAAAACAAAAAATTTTGAAACTAAAAATAGAGGAAGAGAAGTATGGATGAACTCATTGGGGGAAACAACAGTGATATATAAAAAAAATAAAATTCTTAAAGGTAAGTGAAAAGTTTAGGGGAAAAATGAAGGAAAAAGGCTTGAAATTAGAAGATTTAGATGAAGCTTGTCGTTGATACCCATATCCTTTTTTTGACAGGAAATAAAGGTAGTGAAATTGAGAGATATCGAATTGAAATAACAATTTGAATAACCGAAAACGATAAAAACTTCACGATGTGTATTATAGTAATTAAAATGGGTGGTACAAATGAGATTGTTCAAGTGCTATTTGAGGATTTTCAATAACACAGAGAAAGAAGTTCAAGAAGTACTCTCAAAAGCAATGAAAAAGATATATGACAATTCTTCTATCAAAGGTCCTCCGTATTTTGAAGTTTCTGTATGGAACAATATTCCGGAAATAGAAATAACGGGGGTTGGAGAAGATAAGAGATGTGCGTTATGTGACTACGTTGTCCAAGTAGTAGGAGAGCGGGATACAAGGAAAAATAATTGTCCCTTTTATCTTGATGAAACATCTGCGAAAGATAAAAAGAAAAGAGAAAAAACTTTAGATCTGATAAAAAAATTGGGATTCAAAAAAACAAGTAAGTAAGAGAAAATTAGAACGATGCGTAAAAAAGAACAGGTTACAAAAAAACAACATCTTTGATATTCTGACAAATATAAAGTAACAAACTTTCGTAAAACTTTCTACAAACTCCTACCAAAGTTTTAAATATTTTATTGAGATACCTTCAGCAATGAGAGATGTGATCCTCGGTGATATTACAGAGATCCTTCAGAAACTCCACGAGAGAAAAAAGGAGATAATTAAAGAAGTAGAGGATACAAAAGATTTTTATCGACGACAGCAGAAACAGAAAAGGAAACGGCACAAAAAGTACGATAAATTTGCGTACGTGGAAGAGCTACAGAACTACTACACACGAGTAATGTTCTGCCGACTTATATACCTCGACATTAAAAACAGTACAATATACCACGAAAAAATGGAAAAATACTGCGAAGGAATCCGGGAATTGGACGCGAAGGAGATCGAAAATATCCGGTACAACGATGAGTACAGGGAGTATGTGATTCTCACTAAAAATGGAGAGAGGTATGAGTTATACGAAGATAACCTTCGATTCATTTATCCCATGTTTTTCAGGATGCCAAATATCAACATGGCGTTTGATGGTGAAGAGTTCGTCATTTACGACGTCGATGCACAAGAATACCCCTTCTAATTATGCCAACTTTAAAACGGTATCCGGAAGATTTTTGCGTAGAAGAAGTGATAGATATCACACACCGCAAGAATGACTGTGTAATTTTCACGCTGAAAAAGAGGAATGAAAACACAGTAGGCGCGATAAAGAAGATCGCGAGGGAAATGGGGATTCCCTTTCAGCGGTTTGGCTACGCAGGATTGAAGGACAAACATGCTGTCACGCAACAGAAGGTTTCAGTGAAGGGGGTAGAAAGAGAGGATCTTTCCGCAATAGACCTAAAAAATATCACGATCTCGGAGATAGAGAGAGGGGATGAGATACAGATAGGCGATCATAGAGGGAATCGGTTTGAAATCGTTGTGAGAGATGTCTCTTCTCCACCAAATACTGTTCCAGACGCATTTCCCAATCGCTTCGGAGAACAGCGGCTCGGGGGGAATGAAGACGTCGGACGTGAGATGGTGAGAGGTGACTACGAAGCAGCGGTGAAAACGCTGGTAATGCAAGAGGGAATGGAGGAGGCAGTAGAAAACGAAGAGTACGAGACACTGCTCGAACAGTATCCGCATACGTACGAAAAACGAGTCTTGAGAAAATTGGCTCGTGGGGAAGACTATCTCCAGGCGCTGAAATCGGTACCCGCTCATGTACTAAGACTGTACATTCACGCCTACCAAAGCTATCTTTTCAACGAACTCCTTACCATGCGGCTGGAGCGAATGGATCTCCATGATATTATCGTAGGTGATATTATCTGCACCGAGAAGTTCGAAAAGCGGGCGTACGCAAAGGTGACCGCCTCCACTCTTGAAAGGGCGCGGAAAGGGGAGTACTCACCGGTGCTCCCCATCATAGGGTATAAAACTCGTGTGTACGGAGATACGAAAAATGATCTTGACATGCTGCTGAAACGAGAAAACGTATCGTTAGAAGACTTCACCATGGAAAAATTGCCTTTTTTAAGTGTGAGGGGGACGTACAGGAAACTCGTAGGAGAATACGAGGATTTCTCTTGGAACCACAAAAATGATACGCTTCACTGTGAATTTTTTCTTCCGAAGGGAGAGTACGCGACGGTATTCATTGAGCATCTCCTTGGGGAATAACTTTGTGCGACTGTTTTCATAACTCGATGGAGTGTTTCAGGATCTCTTTTAAAAATGGTTTCTCCTTCATCCCGTCGAACTCCTCCTCTGTATACACGAGAGGTTCAACAGGTAATAGTGTCATATCTAAGATAGTCTTTATCCGTTCATGCATCCTTCCAGAGAACTCACCGACGATAATGAGATCGATATCACTTGCTTCATTAAAACTCCCCTTGGCGAACGATCCATACAGGTAAATCGTTGCATTATATTCTTTTTTTAATTCATCGGAAAGTTCTTTTAATTTTTCATAAATTTTCTCACGGTTTTCAATATCAACTCGGCATACTTTATGCATTTCTCAGCGTCCTCCTCCGTGTAATATTCTGCGGGGATACTCTCCCCAACCAATCCATTTGGATACCGTGTCGAGATATAGAATGCATCCAAAATTTTTCCTTCCTCCACGAGCGTTTCAAAATCAGTGTGATATTCTGAACATTTCATAGTGAGATCTCTCACTGAGTGAGTCAGTATGGCTCGTAGTCCCTTGGAGTAAAGAAATGATTTAAGGGCTTTTTCAGCAGCCTGCTGCGCTTGAAAGCAGGACCACTCGCAGTGATTACTGCTCAAGCTATCTCTCGCACTTTCTAAATCTTTTATCGATTGTCTTAGCCATCGCTCTTCTTCCATTCAGATCTCCCTACAATATCTTCCTGCTCTTCTTTATTTCAAAGTCTTTTTATATTTTTCTGCGATGTAACGTCTTTCTTAACATTATCTCCTCACGAGTTAGTACAAAAAGTTTAAAAGTAAAAAAGTAATATAATTAATTAGTGATGCAATGGTATCCGTGAAATCCATCTTAGGTGCTTTTTGCTTTATTTTTTTGGCTGTCATAGCACTTCAAACGATTTCAGATATTATGAAAGAAAAAAATCCAATTACAATGCTTATCTTTACAGGTGCTGCCATTTTACTTATTTTATTGGGTACCTATCTCATAAAAATAGGTGAAAAGGAAGATGAAGCGAATAAAGCAAAAAAAAGAAGAGAAAGGCTCTTAAAAGATACAGATAGAATACGCAAACTTAAGTAACTGTGAAGGTCCGTTGTTCTCTCACTACGGTAATCTCATCTTCTGTAATACTGTCATCATTATTTAAGTCATTCCAATAGTAGTAGGTAATATAAATGGAATAAGTTCCTACTTTCTCGGGGTAAAACGTATATACGTCCATAAAGGAAGTATACTGCTGAATCCGCAATGTGTCATCTGTAATGGGATCGGGCTCGAGAGTCTTCTTCTTGTACAGATTATTGACCACGTTGAACTGGTAGGAATGGACGGGAGTAAAAAAGACGCCAGTTCCTGTGATCCCCATGACTTTATACCCTTGTCCTGCGACAAAAAATGTGTCCCCTTCTCGTATATTAGTGATAGTGAACTCCCCTGATCCTTCATAGTCCTCTATCTTCAAATCAAACTGATCCGGATGAGTTCCATCGGCAGGCTCAATCAACACCCACGCTGTGTAGCCGGAGAGTGTGTAGGTATTATCCTCTCCTGCGTCGTAATCGTTGAAATAATAAAAGTCCTGTTCGTACACTTCTGTAGTATCACCATCAAAAAACGCGTAGACAAGACCATCATCCACTGCACCATCGTCTACAGTAGCGTTCTCATCGTAGACGGTGCTGTACGAGTTGAAGTAAATATCAGTATTGTCGCTCACATCGTGGAAGTGCCATCCCTTTCCCCCATACTCAAACTTCGCTAGTTTTGAGGCTTCTGGATTGTAGTTTACATCAAATCCCTCAAAAATCCTGTAATCCCCTGAACTGAAGGATTCCTGCTGTCCTCGCGTATACACTGGTACCACCCTGAAGAAATTTTCTGTATCGTCGTATGACTCGATGAAACAAAGGTAATCCTCGAGGACAAAGAAATCACCAGTGTGGAATGTCGGGATCACCGGCTCACCCACATCGTAGTCTCCTTCACCATCAGTATCCTCAAAAATCACATCGCCGGAATCGTAGGAGCCGGGAACATCGCCGATATCGGCATAGTGGTAATGTTGTGTGGCTAAAAACGTTGTTAAAGATGTTCCTTCTGCGGGAGGAATTCCCTTTATCTCCTCCCCAGAATCGTAAGTACTATCTCCATCTGAATCTAAAACAATTGTCTCATTATAATCATATGCACTATCTCCATCGAGATCAACATAGGTATAGTTAGTGGAAGAAAATGCATAACAGTCTCCTGGCTCGACACCACTGAGATCGCCAAAGAAAAGACCGCTGTTCCGTACATTAAGCGTATAGACCTCATCCAAACCGGGAAGATCATTGTAATCGAGAATTTCTCCGTTGGAAACTGTTAAATACGGATTTCGCAAGATCACAGTTACGGTGAAGGGATAGTCGGTCCCCTCAATACTCACTACTTTAATATAGCTCCCCAGAAAGTTCGCTGATTCTCCCTCTGAGAGTTCAATAGGGTCAGTCAGGAGATCACTTAGATCTCCAGAATTCCCAAGGATAGCGAAGGTTGTTCCACTATCTCGTACATCTACCCCTACGTTTTTATGGTATCCTATCTCTTCAATGACGGCGGGATCAGTTACCTCTATTTCCTGTTCGTACGCTTTTTCTGCAAGGGGTTCTGAAATAAAGAAGCCAAAAGGTTCTATCTCCGAGAAGTTCTTTCCTTCAAAACTCCCTGTACCTGTTTTTCTATAGATACATGCTAAATCTTCGTCGGAAATCGCAGTGGAAAGGTTGTTGTGGACAATGGACGTGATGACAACTTTTTCTCCACGATTTGCTGTCTCTGGGTACACATTGCAGTAGATACTGTTATCTTTGAGTCCCTCCTTTGGGTAGGGATCGAAGGTAACTTTCCGTTTTTCTTGACCGGACAGCTTTTTCTGAAGATTGAGAACAATATAATCCATGTATCTGTTCTGAACATCGACCTTGCCAACCATCAGCAACCCGAGAATCTGATCGTTCTCTTTTATTGCAAGTATTTCTCCTTTAGAGTAGGTATCTGTTCCATCAGTGATACTTGGGTAATTAAGGGTGAAAAAGTGTTCCTCCTTCATATTACTGAATTTTAGTGAGACAGTGTTGCTATCATCGGCGTACACGCGTGCAGTTTCACCCAGAATATACGTTTCGTCCTCTTTTGTGAGCCGTCTGGAGGACGTATAGTCGTAGGTAAGGTATATGACTTCCTCGTACGTCCCATCTTCGTCTGTATCGATTTTATATACGTAAGGATTTGTTCGATAATCAAACGCTACGGAAGGGTCCTTCAGTTCTATTAGGATATTTCCCACCCCCGGGGTCGCCTCTATAGAATATTTATTAGTACCTTCCTCAGCAGCCTGAAAAAGTTTAGCTTCAGGGAGGCCTATCTCACAGCTTGCAGGACCCAGAACAGAAAGATCGGAAATATTATAGACCCCGAGGTCAAAATTATCTAAAAAATAGCCTAGTTCTCCCTCTTGTATGAGATATTGTCCAGAAACGAGATCTGAAACACCTTCTGTGAGATAAGAGGTATTCCCTGTTGTTTCTACCATCTCAAATGCCATTTCTAAGTTATTTCTTGCAGAATTCGCTAAGGAAGCCGTAACTTGGGGGAGATCGGAATAGGGGATCTCGATAGTTCTCTGGGTCGTTTTTTTATACGAGGTCAGACTAGAAGAGATCACTAAAAATGCACTCACAATGAACACCGTGAGGATCAGGTAGAATTGAGACTTTTTATTCACTTTCTCCCCTCCCCCTCACGAGGTACACATAATATATGTCTAGATCATCGCCCTCTCTCACGTTAATTATTCTTCTTGCAGAGACAGCAGTGTGGACCTTTCCTCCACGTCCCATTCCCATAATCTGGTGTTTGTATCCATGGAAATCAACTGAAAGGTACGCAGAACTGAGGGAATTGATATATCCGATGTATCTGTTTATCTCTACAAAATCCCCCTTCTCGAGATTCTGGGCAAGCGTTCGGTACTCCCCACTTTCATTCAACTCGACGGTGAGTGTACCATCGGTATAGGAGAAACGTGTTGTCCAGTCAAAAATATCAATCTCATAGGGGAGCGTGTACAGCGTCATATCAACTTTTTCAAGGGAAAACGCTACACTTTTTCCGTCTGGTGCAATTCTGTTTACAGTATACTTATAAAGTAAGGTGTATTCATCTGTCACTTCTTTTTTGATGAGGAAGGCATCTCCCACCTGCAATTCTCTCATACTATACAATTCCCATGAATAATCTCCATGCTCCCACGTATCCATGTTGGTAAAATTGGAATCGTCATGATCAAAATTGAGATAGAGTGTATCGTATCCTGGTTCATCATTGTGATCTGTCACTAACATGCGAACGGTAATGGGCAGATCGAAAAGACCCCCTTCGTAGTAGTGCCAGATATCATTGTAGTTCATATCAGAGGTGATGGTATACCCATTGGTAAGATCTCCCGTAGCAGGATCGGTGACAGCAATACTGCTTGTATCCACGACAATACTCCTCATTTTATACACTTCCATCTGATAGGTATACTCTTTCTCAATATAGCCCTCAATATCTCTTTGAAGACTACTAGTGTCTCTGTGGGCTATGTAATAGGATAATTTTCCTTGACCATGGATTTTAGAGTTTTCTATGACTGCAAGGACATCATATACGTAGTTTTTTCCTTCTACTACTTCAGAACTGGGAGCAGCAGTATAGCTGATTTGTTCCTCTGACATCATGAAGCTGATAGCCATTATCATTATTATAGCAGAGAGAAATGCTTCGAGTGTCCTCATATACGCCTTATTGTCCATGATCAATCCCTCATCGTGAAAATAAGTCTTTTTTCCTGTAGCTCTCCGTTTTGCTCTACGAGCACTAACCGGGTATAAACCGCTATTATGCTTCCTCCTGTCGGAACTTCCTTTCCCTCATCCGGAAAGTATTTCACCATCGATGGGTCGCCGATCCATATATCTACTGCCTTCTTATTCAGGAAATATACTTTGTAACCTCTGGGGTCGATGCCTACTATGCGCAAACTCTCGATTCGGGTGGGAGCTTGTTGAATCTGAAATATATCTCCTTCAATAAATCCGCTCCGAGGAGTACCGTCTTCGTATCCATAAAATCCTCGATCTACTTCGTCCTGAAAATCCCTGTTTTTGTTTGTATCGATATAGACCTTCCAGTAAACCCATTCGCCATCGACCTCTTTGGGAACACTCATTACTTCGTATTCCTCTCCTCCGATAGTTACTGGAAGTACTGTGTATTTCAATGGTGTAGTTTCCCAATCATATTCCTCTGGAGGGACGATAGGAGGAGTCGCATTCACTTCATCACTTCCCACAACACCCACTGTGTCAGCGGTAAAAATGTTCGATGCTATCTCAATCACAAAGTCGTTTCTTACATTAAGATTTTCCTTCAACTTCTCGTACGAGTCAGGATCGGCTCTCAACTCTACCAACTGATCGTAATTTAATACATGATCCCGCGTTACAATGCCCACACTCGGATCGCTAATTATCTTTTCCAGTGCAGTATAACCTTCCATAGCTACCTGTCCGTACTCTTCTCTTTCTAAATAAGGTGAAATGTACCCGGACATAACAGAGACTATGTACACGAATGATATTGAAAAAAGTAAAAACGCAACGAGATTATCAGGTATGCTGATTCCTTTAGAGTTCATTCTTCACCCTCGAATAATTCTCCAACAAATCCCCTCTCCGTGATACCTCTCAGGAAATCAACGAACCGTTTCATGAACTCAGTTTTACTCACGTAGGTTTCTCCAAAGAAGGGGTGGTAGTATCCCTCCACAGCAACGATGTAGTTGCGGTCTTTCTCTATGTCGAAGCGAAGATCCACCAAATCTCCCCTAAACATCTGGAGATAGGTATCATCGCTCCTTGATATTAGTGGAAGTACATTTTTTCCATCTTTTTTTGCTGCAATCGGCTTTACTATACGATAATCGATATTTCCATCTTTGGTGGTATCTATACACGCGTAATCTATCTCGTAGGCACCCGAACCTGTAGAAAGTCTAATTTTTGCATTGGATGAATACAATTCTACAGGAATTACAGTATCAATGAAACTCTCTCTTCCTACACCGAACTCTCCCTGTCGCACCCATTTCTTTCCATTCCACACGTCTACATGGATGAAAAACTCCCGTCTCACTGTCTGAACGAAGAGCGATCTGGTGAGGGGTATATCTTCAACAAATCTGTAAAAGGTCCCCATGTTGTTGATTCCCATGTGCTCATGGGTAGATCGGAGGAGATACACGCCCCTCTCTGCTTCTCGTATCGTCAAAAACAGCTTTGCCTCTCCTTTTTTCACGTTATCAAATTCCATGATTAGTGAGTCGCTGAAATCCGGATTACTCCCCTGTATCCAGTACTTAGAATCCTTTTTCTGTAGTGTATTTAGGACGTTTTCTTCTTCTGAATATGCGGCAGTGGGAAGGATCCTCTCGTTGATTCGATGGAGATCTCCATGGATATCCGGATACACGTGCTCTTCCACCTCCATGAGGTATATTTGATCGGTGTACGAAACTTCGTCCCGTTCTTCACTGAGCCTGAAATGCGTTGCAGGATGATCTATCACTTCGTAGGAGGTGTACTCCAAAGACTGTGCGATAGCGAAGGGGTAAGACTCGTGTTCGTAATGCCAACTATTATTGTAATAGGAATATATAAATGGACAAGAGGACTGCACCTCGACGTTCACAGAGTCGGTATAACACCCGCAGTCAATTTCAATCGTTCCTGTGTTATCAGCATTATCTCCCGTACTATACGTGGTTTGTGCTCCTTCTGAAGGATCCACGGTACCTATATCACCAGTAACGCTCCATGTCACATAAACATCTTCTATGGGGTCATCGCTGTTTGAGGTACTTACGCCTTTGGCATATAGTTCGTGTTCTGTATTTTTCTCGGGAGTCCATGGACTCGAAACTCTTCCACTATTGTCATAAATTTCTATAGCGTTCACATCTGGATCATGGCTGACTGTGATCGTTCCGGTGAACTTCTGATAGGATCCCTTCGTCGCTTGGATCACACCGCTGGTATGGGCCGTGTGCGGTTCGAATGTCACAGAGGTGGTACTTGTAGTGGGGGAGTTGAGATCGTCCAAATTGCCAGAGGAGCGGTTCCAGTCAACTTTCACAAAACTCACAAAATTCCCTTCGGCATCGTACCCCTTTGCATAGAGTGTGAGTGTATCTGCAGTAGTCATGGAGATATTCCCCACACTCTCATCGCTGGCCGTATCATCGACAATCCGTATTTCGTAGATACTTCCGTAGACGTTGATCGTGCCAGTACTGTCCTCTATACTGGGATCAACTGTGTAGGTGGCGTAGATCTTTCCTTCGCCTTCTGTAGTAGGAATAAACTCCAGTGAGGTCCCTTGTTCACTTATTTCCTCCAGCGTGCCAGAGGAACTCCAATTCGCCTCAACATCGCCCACCAGAAGTCCAGAAGCATCGTAACCCCTGGCGTAGAAGGTAGTACGTTCTCCGACGCGGAGAGAGATATCGCCCACAGGAGTCCCGTCGTAGAACTCTATCACAATGTAATCCATTTCTCCGTGAACGATGATCTCTACGCTTTCTTTCTCCCCCTGTACCTCTGCTTCAATCTGTGCTATTCCAGTAACGTTGCTTTTAAATTCATCTGTAGCTTCCCCATTTGTATCAGTAGAAACTGTATGTTCGTTATCACCATTGCTAAACCGTCCAAAAGTAGCGGTGAACTTCACATCGAGACCTGAAATTGCATTTCCATCTTTATCCGTAATCTTCAAATTTAATGTGGCTGTTTCTGTACCTGCCTCTATCACTTCCTTATCCGATCTCAAACTTATATTGACAGGTATTTCCGGTCCTGAAATTTCACCAACAGGAAATGTATCTGTTTTGTTGTCGTATTCACACTCAAAATAATATCTGTACTCGCGTATTTCCGAGAGTGTCACATCGTAGTAGTAGAGCTCCCCATTGGTGAAATCACCGTCTCTTAGATCCTCCGAGTACATACTTTGTGTTACCTTACTCATTGAATGCTGTACCATATCCTGCTCGTTCTCAGCGTTATCGTTTATGTATACATATACATTGTCAGGAGCTTCGTTTTTTGAGTTCTGGAATATTACTGTGTACCTAAACAAGGTCTCGGTACCCCCTATTCCAGGACTTACCTCCCCAGAATAGAGGATTTTCGAGGAAAACAGACTCGCCTTTTTCTCTTTGTTGCCGATGCTCATGTAAAAGTTCTCAGAGATACTTGCAATCTGCCCTGTGATGGAGAATCCTTTTATTCCTTCCTGCGGATACTCCACGCGAAGATCATGATCATCATTCGCGTAAATTGTGAGCTTATCACCTGATGCTTTCACTGTGTAGTAGTGATTTCCTACTTGTTTTGGAAGATCGAGATTCACGACAACATACTCCACGTTTTCGGAGGCTGCGGGCGAGCCTCCAAGTGCAGCACTGTTTTGATGTACGGTTTGAATGATATACTCTGCTAGATTTCTGAAGGATCGGGTCACAAGTTCTTCTTCGTAGGAAGATGTAAAGTTAGAGGTCATCCCAATATACGAGATCATTACAGCTACCATCACTCCTAAAAGCAACAATGCCTTGATTACTTCTGATTGACCTCTACCCATATAGTCACCTTAGATGAGTTCTTCATGACCAATAGCGTACAGAACCATGTTTTTCTCTATCTCTATCGCGTTTGATCGTTGCCCGGGGACATCCGTGTGGAAGTTTCCGTCTGTCTCTAACGTAGTAGAATCGCCGTCATGCTGTCCGTAGTTATTCCCATACCTATCAAAATCGATGGTAGTAAGTATGACATTCTGCACCATTTCATTATATTCGTCCCTATTTTCCTTGATGAGCATGGTGGGACCCCCCTGTATCTCGTAGACTATATATTCTGCTGTATATATGGTAAGATATGTGGTTTTATGAGTTTTTCTCGGAAGATCCTTCTCTATCATCGCGACATCAAAGTTTTCCCATCCGGTATCGGTGATATCGAATAGTCCATGGACATCGAGATCCATCTCGTAACTGGCAAAATCTGAGAAGATCTCGCTACCAGTATATCCAGTGATCTTCGAGTTGGTGGCATCGTAGTCAAAGGTTTTCTTTACCCACACATCTACTGAATATTCCCCATGAGCCCCCTCGTGATCGTACAGAATATTTCCCTCCTCGAATGTATCGATACCTTCACCTTCTATCCCCCACCACCAAAAGTCGAGATAATAAAATGCGTACACTCCTCCTCTCGTCCTATGAACCTCGTAGAAGTTGTATCGCTTATTACTCTCATCGGGTACCACACTTCCTGCAGATTCCGGATCGAGGGAGTAGGTAACCTTTACACCGGGAATGCCTTCCCCCTCACTGTCATAAACCTGTGTGCTGATTGACGTGCTGTTTTCTATCTCAAATATCGAGGGGCAGGAGGGGAAACAGATCCCAGAGACGAAATCAACGCTGGTATGCCGTTTGGTGCTGTCCGGTTCTCCAGTGATCTTCTCGTAGACGGTAGCCGTCCCTGATACTGCCTCTTCTCCGGCACTCCCATCGATCACATCGTTATCATCCTCATAGGAATACAGAATAATAGTGGCTTTTCCTTCGTTATCCGTATCCCTCTGCCAGCCATTACTGGAATCTCCGTCTTTATCCTGGGAGTACGGGAAATGACCCAAGGTCGTGGAGAAGGTAAGCTCATTGGACTCGATATACGCGGGGATCGCCGTCCCCTGAGAGTCGTAAACCGTTGCGGTGAGCTCTGTAAATGCAACAATCGGAGTGTCTCCAAGCCGCGTGAGCGGTATCTCGCCGAGATCCGAAGTGAGAGTAGTATAGGCGTGTGTACCGACAAAATCTATATCCACCGTTTTCTGGTAGTTGATCGTGGAGTTAACAAATTTTTCCTCAGACGCAAAGGCTGTAAGCACGTTTCCAACGTCATTATCTCCTGCCTGCACCTCTCCAGGAGCTTCTTCATCCGCTCCTCCCTGATGGTAATACGTGATTCTGTAATCTCCTGCATCAACATCGCCATCATCATTGGTATCTCTATACACTGTATCAGCTGAAGTATAATTTCCACTGCCATCATCGTCGTAGTATTTCTCGTAGAAGTTAAATTCTGTGAGTTCATTCCCGATGTCTGAATCACCACTTGTCACAGTCGAATTCACATCGCCACAGTTTGAATCGAGCCGTATATCACCAGCACTTACTTCATTATTGGCATCTTCATCACTGTACACACATTCTCCGTTATCGTAGAGTTTGATCTCGGCCATCACGGTATTATCCTTCCTCGGCTGAGCATCTGAGGTGAGTGTTACCTCACAGTTTCCGTTCGCATCTGCAGTGGCTGTACTACTACTTAATGATCCGTGATCCGTGTAAAAATAAACTTTTTGTCCTGATATCGGGTTTACTAGGCTTGGTGCTACAACAGCGGCAGTAAATTTCGCTTGGGAGGATCCATCAGCTGCAAGTTTGTAATCAAAGTAATCGCCACTATCATTGAATGTGCCATCGCCATTATCATCCTCCTCGGTAAGTCTGAATGTGATTCCTGTATCAAAATCAACTTCCAAAGTCCCATACACACTCGAATCTGCGTCAAGTTCACATTGTACAGTAGCTGTTGTAGCACTGGAGCCAGCGACCAGTGTCGCTGTCGCAACTCCATCGCTATCAGTAGTAAGAGAGTATGTTTGATTTCCAGGGTTCTCCGCAAACGTTCCTGCATCAGTAGTGAATGTAACGTTTTCCGAGTCCATTAACACTCCGTTCTCATCCCGTACCGTGGCAGTAATGGTTGTTTCATCCGCCCCATTCGCTCCGAGAGTCGTATGGCGTGTCTCCACGGTGATTCTCCTGAAGAACTCAATGGAGGTCTGCACAGATGCACCCTGTGCCGTAGCCTGAAGTACCACGTCCTGTGGCGTTGAGAATGATGTAAGAGTAGCAATAGTAATTCCCTGGGAGTTTGTCACGCCGGTGAAGGAAGTAAGCCTTAAATCCTCCCCCATAAACTGCGGTAGCCATGAATACGCTTCTTCACTGCCGTACCGTTCGTCATCATGGCCCATCGCATCCTGCAAAAAGAAGTTCTCATCGACCTCCCCGTCATTGTGCATAGACTCCATCGTTTCATCGGTTACCTCTACTCCATCGTCGTACGTATATGAGCCTGTAGGTCTCTTTGTACCATCATAGTAGTACAAGAGTGGATCATACGATCCATAACCCTGTATCTGTGGGAAAACTACTAATCCTCGGGCGTACTCAATACCGTTCAGTGTGAATCGCCCTAACGACACGAAGTTGGTGAAGGTATCCCGGTATGTTTGGAGTGTGGTAAGTAGCCCACTCTGCTGAATGGCGCCTGTACCTACTACTATCAACGAGAAATCATGGTAGTCAATCTTGTCCTCCTCTCCACCGATAGAAGCTACTTGGGTAAACCTGTCGTTGAGATCGGCGTCTCCCCACCCGTACTCATCGACTCCTCTCGCTTCATCGGGGTCTAACAGCCACTCCAGCGGATACGCGTAGATTGGATCACTCGTACCGGGATACTGGAAGTACTCCCCAGCTACTGTTTGATCTGGGTTTGAAACATTTCCATACACGATAAACTTCCCGCAGTGCGTATTTTCATCATTGTCCAGTGCATCGCGGATATCATAAACAATTCCTTTATTTTCTGTTATTTGATGATCGACGATTATCGCTATCGGCGCGTTTTCCAGCACGTCTGGTGGCTCAACCTTGTAGAGCGGAAAATCTATTCTGATCTCGTCTCTATCTTCATACGGGCTCACACTGAAATCCCAGCCCTCGGGAGACGTTGAATCGAAATCCTTCGTATACTTCTCACACTTGACATTTTCCACTGAGCCATCCCACTCTTTCATTACGTAGGAACTTTTACTCACCACAAAGTAGTACTGCCCAGCTTCCGCAGTAAGCCGCCGCTGCAGTAACAGCGCATACTTTCCGTGGGAGTTGCTTCGCGTCGAGGTTACGACATTTCCCTGCGAATCGAGAAGTAAGATCTCCGCATTAGGGATGATCTCGTTCTCCTCATCCTTGATATAATCGCCATCGGCGTCTGGAGAAAGCTGTATACCCTCATCTCCCGAGTTATCATAGACATAGCCGCTCAACAGAAACCGTTCTGTCGTCCCAATATACGCCGGTTCTCGGCTGAGCCTCACGACGTTTCCTCCCATATTTCGTATGTAAATAGTGTATCGCATTGGGGATAGTACTACCTCCTCTGCTTCCGGAACTTCGGCCTCTAGCTCCACATCTGTATACTCTAACACTACTTCGATGATATCCTGATTTTCCTCGTTTTGTCGTATCCGGAGATAGCTCCCGTACGGTAGATTCTTATTGGCAGGGAGCTCTGCTGGTGTGAGAGTATAAGAAACAAGTTGATACATGACGTTATTTCCTGGAGGAGGATGAATCAAAATCTGTCCTTTATCGAACTCAACATCAATAAACCGCTGTGATCCCTCTCCAGCGTTCGCAACCTCACGGATCTTCCTATCCAGCTCCTCCATAAATCCTATCATAGAATCGATTCGTGATTTATTCTGGCTTTCCTGAACACGGGGTGCCGCCCATCTATACGCCACAGCTACAGCAGCTACTGTAATCCCTAAAATTAACATTACTGCGATCACTTCTGACTGAGCTTTTTTATTCATTATATTAACTAGCGTTTCCTAATCTTTTAAACTTTTCCATGGTATTATTTCTACAGCCCTAGTACAAAAACAGATGCGAGATATCCAACTATGATTAGGAGAATACTATGTTTCAATCCGGCGAAGATAGATCCGGAGGAGAACTTTCCAGCCACCAGTCCACCGAGGCCTCCCTGGATAAGCAACATTGCAAAAAAGAGTTCATTGTATATATCCACCGGAATCGGCTCTGACTGCATGGGGAGCGTGATATCACCGAACACTTCAATAAACTGCGTTTTTATCAGGTACACAACACCAATGAAGATAAAATACGCCATATAGATAATACCTACATACTGCTGCATCTGTGAGGCCTGTTCCTTTGCCAAGGATTGCCGTTCTCTCGCAGAGTCCGATGCCGCCTCGAGAATCTGGACGATATCACCACCGGCATGGTGCGCCACGATAATGAGCGAGACCGTTGACTGCACCTTTCCACTTTTGGACCGCTCTGCAAACTGTGAGAGTACATCGCTAAATGAAAGACCCCACGAAATCTGGGCAGCCATCTTCTTGATTTCCGGACTCAACCTTCCGTAATCGTCACTTCGTGCCATATAGACGGCCTGTGGGAGCGTCATGCCCGCCCGCTGGGCCTCCGCCAGCGCTCGAAGGAAATCTGGGAACTGATCCTCTATCTCTGATATCCATGCCTGCTCTCTGAACTTGTAGATAAGATACGGTCCGAAGATCAGGAAAAATGCCGCGAGCAGGAACCCTGAGAAAAACATCGAGTCCCGAAAATACAGGAATCCCACAAGAAACACAATCACACCGAGAATTCCACTGACGCCAAAAAACACATAGTTCATTTTGTTCATGAGCTTACACCTCCGGCTGGACCTGATCGATGATAATAAGGATCAGTGCGTAACCTACGGGTAATCCTATATAGATGAGCGCCTGCAGAAGCATCGTCAGCGTCTCCGTTCCTGTGCCCATAAGCCCCATAATACTCACCATAATAATGATAAAGACAGGACCGAGTACCAGCGCTGTCACATATAGCTCTGCCACCATCCCGAGGGTATCGATCGACTCCTCTATCTGTCTCCTCTGTCGCTCTCTGAGCTTCGTTCCCTCCACGTAGAGGTACTCCTTCAGATCACCGCCCGTTCGTATAGTGGCAATCATTTTCCAGAACATCTCGCTCAATGAAGGGGACGGAGAGCGCATGGCGGCCCGCTGAAGTGCCGAGACGAGATCGAGCCCGAAGAGCTCGAGATCGTTCAACAGTTTCTCCGCTTCCCGCGAGATTTCTCCGTGTCTTCGGTACTCCACGAGAGACCAGAAGATCACTGCGGGGGGCACACCAGTACTCGCAATCGTCGCCATGGTATCCACTGCGGCGGGAAGCCCGTTTTCGATCTTTCTCTTCCGCTCAGAGGTTTTAAACGATGGGTAGAGCCAAAAAAAGAAGAAAATTCCTATTAAAGAGAAAATAGATACTAAACCAGTAAACATTGAATAAGAAACCTGTTCAAAAATAGAAATTGTTGAGAATATTGGATAAAAAAAGACGAAGAGGAAAAACACCACGCCAAACACAATGAGAGAGCTCATTATCATTGCAGATACATACGCACCGAGATTCATGGAGATATCGGCCTTCCGTAAGTACGGAGAGAGGTCTTCAAAGTACTTTAACATCGGTTGCACAAACCCATGTAACAGCCTGTGGGAAAACTTTCCATACCTCACAAGGGTGCCTTTTTCATCCGCCATACGCTCACTTTATTCTATCTAATATTTTATCTGGATTTCGTGAGTAAGCCTGAATTATTCTGCCCACATCTTTATAGTGCACAATATTATTCGATGCCATCCATGTGAGCACTTTGCTCCGTCTGTTGATTTCCTCCCATACCTCTTCCTGTTCCATTCCACGGGAGAGCGCGATTCGTTTCACCACATTTGATTCCCTCGCCACGAACTTAAAGGTATCCTCGGAGGGGCTCCATTCGAACACCTTCTGGTAGATCGGTTCTCCAGCCTTCAGATCGACACCGGTGATCTCCATGATCTCCTTCGTTCGTCGTATCGTCTTTCCTCCTTTTTTTGCGTGGGTGAGAAGGACGACGACGCTCAGAGACTGCAGTAGCGCAGGTGAAAGTTCTATCGGCCGTGTGGTGAGCCTGTTGATCAGTGCTTCCATGGAATCGGCGTGGATTGTTCCCATTCCAGGGTGGCCTGTCGCCATACCGGTGAACATCACGTTCGCCTCTTCACCTCGGATCTCTCCCACCACAAGGTAATCAGGCCGCTGTCGAAGTGCTGCCCTCAGCAGCTCGAACATGGTAACCTCTCCCTGTTTTTTTCCGGACACATCCATTCCACCAAATCCCGTTCTTGTAACTGAGGGGATCCAGTGTTCGTGGGGGAGGTTGAGCTCCTGCGTGTCCTCTATTGTCACAATTTTTGCGGTGGATGGGAGAAAGAGAGAAAGCGCATTTAACATTGATGTTTTTCCCGTCGCAGTACCACCTGACACAAGGGTGGATGCAGTATACGAGTGCTCAAGGGCGAGCCACATGTAGCCAAAGAGTCGCGGTGGACATGATTTGTAGTTGATGAGCATGGTGGGGGTCATGGGTTCTGTCTGGAACTTTCGTATCGTGAACGTGGGTCCGTGTTGTGTGACTTCTCGTGAAAAGGTCGCCTGTACTCGGCTTCCATCGGGAAGTCTCCCATCGAGGAGGGGGCTGGATACAGAGATATGTCTGTTCGATCGCTGTGCCATTTTGATTACGAGACCGTTCAGCTCATCATCAGAGTTAAAGGAGATATTGGTCGGCAAGCTGCCGTACTTATTGTGCACTACGTAGACGGGAATTCCGGTACCGTCACAGCTGATATCCTCAATGTGAATATCGTGAAGAAGGGGCTCAATTTTTCCTAGCCCGATATAATCTCTGGTGATATAGTACATTACCTTCTCGAAACTCTCCTTCGAGAGTTTGATTCCCAGCTCACTACAGACTTCCCTAACTTTTGTCCGTATATACGCTACAAGCTCTTCACTTTCACCGAGTTTCTGGAAATCCGCTTCCAGTTCCTCGCCAAGGATCCCTTCAATTCTGATCAGGGACTTCTCCTCATCACTGCTCATTTTAGGCTCGATCACATCATACTGCAATACTTCGTTCTCCTTATCCCAGTAGATGTGTGCAAAACTTTTGTTTTCCTGGAGCGCATACCGTTCGTCGTGACCGGTATAATCCATTGTTTTCCATTCGTCCGGAATCGCCAGGACATCGTCTTCTTTTTTCAAAATCTTCTTTTCTTCCTCCATTGAGGGGATGACACCTCCCTCAAAGGTTACTGGGCCTTCAATAACAAATGTGGCATCTCCAGCACGCACCCGCTTCTGGGAACTCTCTTCTCGAGGAGAGGAATCACGTTGGGAAGATTGTGGCTCCTCTGACTCTCCAGATTTTCTCCCATCGCCCATATTTATTCTTGTTTCCTTTGATTCACCGGGTAGGGGGCCGTATTCTTCTGCATATTTTTTAATCTTATCGTATTCCTTCTTCTCCTTAAATTTATCGTAACTAGATTTTTTGGATTCTTTCTTCGAAGATTTTTTCTTTTTTCTTAATTTTCTTAGTATAGATTTGGCCTTCAACGCCATAATTACACCTTTCGTAGAAATATACGTGAGTCCTGTTTAAATATTTTTTGCACTTATACTTTCAAAATTAAAGTAAAAATGCCTTCGTTGAGACTCCTATTCACTATTTCTGAGTTATTGGGAACCTCGAAAGAGCTGTAATATAGCTTATTTCCAGCGTACCCTTTAATTTCTATAGAATTCTCATACTTCCGCACTTTAATATTCTCTTCTTTTAACTCAGGAACCCGCACTTTCACTGTAATTTTTCTTTTGTCTCTTTTCAGTATAGATTCAGGCTCTTTTATAATTTCAGGATCCCTTTTAGCATTTTTACTATCTAGAACTCCCATTCTACGCTTTAATTCTGATTCATATTTTTTAAAATCTCCAAAGGCTGAAACTCTCACCTCGGGATTTTCCGAATTATGGGAGTTGACATAGATGCTTATCCCACCCTGCTTCGGTGTTTCCATAATGTTCAGTGTCGCAAGATCGTCCACTGCGGTAACCTCCCCTCTCTTATAAGTATTTACCATTACGCCACAATGGGGACAGAAATTCCAATCCTTCTTCACCTCTGTTTTGCAGTTTGGGCATTCTGTTTTCATTGGTGAAAATAAGGAAAACGTAGTATATAAAGGTTTTCACATCTCCTTCAGCATCTCCTTAAGAAGGGTGGAACAGTACCCGAGTCTTCCAGATGCCTTATTTTTTTCAATTTCATCGAGGTACAGCCCAAAGTTAAATACAAACCGAGAATAGAATTTGTCTAAATTCTCATATTCCTTATAATACTCGAAGTATTTGCTCGGATTTCCTTTTTCAAGCTTTTCTATAAATTTATCGAGTTTCTGTACATAATTTTTCCAAAGTAATTTCACTCGTCTCTCCTCATCGGTTACTCTTGCCCTTACATCCTCTTCACTCTCTTCTCGTTGGGGGGGTTCTTCTTCCTCAAATCTTCCTTCCTTCTCCGGCCTCTCTTCCGGTTCCTTCTCCCAGTACCTACCTATTTCCTCTTCTATATCTTTTTCAAATTTTCCCAGATCTTCTTCAAAGTCCTCATTCCATGTGGCACTGCTTTCTGGCTCGGGCATGACAGGCCGTAATTTTTTTTTCGATTTTTCACGATCCGATTTCCCAAAAAGAGAAAGACCCTCCTCACCTCTCTCCCGTAGTTTCTTGATTATAAAAGAATATATAAGTATATTGATAATAACAAAGACTATTGCAATAATTCTCAAATCCATACTCCTCCTTCAGTTGGATAATATTTAAATTTTTTCTTTCTGTGGCTCTTTTTTCTACGGTCAAACTAGTTGGAGCAGAGAAACAAATTTCATCTCTAAGGGTTCTCCGAACCCTTCATCTAACCGTGAAGTTTTTATTCGGTCCTGCAGAAAAGGAGACGGCGATGAAGGACTGAAAAGGTTTCGGAGGTTTCAAAAATGAGTCAATCCTCCATCGCCATTTTTATATCATTTATATTCCTATTATCGAATTATCATCCTCCCAACATTTATATAGGAGTAGGGATTACTACTTCAGTATATAATTACCTCCTGTGTTATATACATACCGGTGAAAAAAATGACAAGACTCTCCAAAAAGGAGAAAATGCATCTCAAATACCAAATATACTATAAAAGGTATGATAATCCATGGATAACTGATAAAAAGATAGCAAAATCCTTAAAACGCTCAATATCAACTGTCAATCGGTACGCAAGAAAAGCTGAAGAAGAAAATGTAATTTGGAATCCATCAATAAGATTAAAGTATCACCCGGAAAAAAAATCGGCATTGGTTCTTGTAGACGACAAAAATAAAGCATTTGAGGAACTGCAAAACGTTCCAGGCGTAGAGTATCTTTGCATCTATCAGGGAAACTGGGATTTTATGCTCACATACACGGAACCCATGAAGCTCTCGAAGATTCCAGGATACAAGGAGGCCGTAGTAAAGGGGCAGAGAGGAGTTGTTTTTTCTCCGAAGGTTCCCTACACATCCTGGAGGGAATGTTTCGAGCCAATAAATGAGCTTCTGGCGGAACAGTACCTACAGAAATTTTCCTATGGAGAAAAAGCGCAGTTTCCACAGTGGGATGAGGAAGAATGGAAACTTTATCACTATTTTAAGGAAAATTTGAGGAAGTCATTCAATGAATTTAGAAAAGAGTCATTGATCAGCTGGAGAAAATACATCGCGTGGAAAAAGACATTGGAAAAATACTGTGCTATCTCAACATACTACTTCCCAGAAGGATCTTTATCATACACGAGCCATACATTCTGTTTCCGTACACCGTATGAACGGTATATCGCCACATTATTTTCCCACCTGCCCACGAGTTCCACATTCCATAAAATAGAAGACTACTGTATGATAAATCTTTTTCTTCCCAAAGATTACACGATACATGACAAAATCCTCAATATTTTCTCTCGAATGCTTGAAAAAGGTATTATCTCTGAATATATAGATGGCTACGCTGTTATGCACTGGGTAAAGGAGTAGCAGTATATTCAACGGACATTTTATTAAAGTATGTGATTGCTCTGTTTTTCATTCTTCAAGTATGTTGAAGAGCCGATCAAGTACTTCGGGATTTTTTTTGAAATATGTAAGTTCATGCGTAGCGTACGCTGCTTCTTTCATGACTTTAAACCCGTATTTTTTTTCTATTTCGAGTATTTTCCCCCCAAATTCTGCGTAAAATGTCTCATGGTACCGGCGTGAATTTTCACCGTGTTCGTATAGTAACTTCTGAAGTTTCTTTTCCTTTTCTTCGTTAAGAGTATAGATACTTTTAAACAACTCAATGGTAGCATTAAGAATATTTTTATCTGTCAATTTATCTGCAAAAAGGAAAAATTTGGCAGTTCGTGAGTAGTAGCTTTCTATGAGATGTCCTCTTTTTATCTTTTCCTTGCTCACAAAAACAAGGTCATTGGCTACAAGTTTTTGCATGTATCTGTATATAGACATTAATGCTTTCTTGTCCTCGTAATTTTTGTTAAACTGTTTGTGAATCTCTTTTATGGTGAGTTCTTGATCCCGCATGATACTTAAAATGCGAGAATAGTTTGGGTTGTCAAGGAGCTTCTTCTGTTGTGGATCCTTGAGGACCTTCACCATCGTTTGTTCTGTCATGAGATCGTCACCTTCCACGTATCATACAACCGAAAGCTTTATAAATGTTCCCATCCACAGTGATTGTTAACATCAGATGTTAATGTAAAACTGGAATGAAAACAATATCAGACGTTGTGAAAAATGCGATGCACCATCCAGTAGGTGATACTCATGTACGGAAATGAAAGGAGATATGCAAGAAAAACTGAAACGATTGGGAATATGAAATGGAATATCACGTACTATCATAAAATATGAGGTGAGAAAAATGGAAGGAATGGAATGGATATACATAATAGAACGCGAGATGAAAAGAAAGAAACAAAAAATGTAAATTCTAAAATTTAGTTACAATACCTCGCGGCTTTTTTCTTTTTGCATTTTTTTTCTACCTTCTCTAACAGAAAAAAATTTCTTTTTTATTATCAGGTATAGTGTAACTAGGGGAGGAAATTATGTCCACGAAAGATAAGGATATAAAAGAGCAAAGTGTATAGACGTACTCATATCTAGTCCAAGAGGAAAATTTTATGAACACTCTGAATCAGGATAATGCAGATCTGGAATATGCGAAGAAAGCATTGACAGAAAACAAGCTCACGTTCGTTATCGTCAACGATAAAAAAATTATTGCAAAATCAGCAGAACGAGGAGTTGCCCCCTTCTTCTCTGCAGTGCATTTGAAGGTACAAGGAGCGAGTGTGGCAGATAAGATCGTGGGGAAAGCAGTAGCCTTTCTTAGTGTGTATGCAGATATTGCGGCGGTGTACAGCCCTGTGATGAGCCAGCCTGCATACAACCTACTTCGTGAACATGACATTTATGCGGAGGCCGACACCACAGTACCCATGATCATGAACCGAAATAAAAATGGGCAATGCCCTATTGAAAAGCTGATTTGGGATTGCAATAGCCCGAAAGAAGCTTATAAAGTTCTTAAAAAGAAATTTAAGGAATAGAAAAACCTGAAAAGACCTCAGAGGTATAACTCTCGGCGTTATGCTGAGGATTGTCAGTTATGGACTCTTGTGCACTAACCTTTTTATACCTCATCGCGAAGTATAAGTATGTTTGAACCGTTTAGATGTGAAGTGTGCGGAGAGACGTACCTCGGTGAGACCAAACCAAAAAACTGTCCGTACTGTGGAGCGCATGAAAAGTACATCAAAAAAATAGAAGATTACACGCGGTTGAGAGCTGATAACGTCAGCGAAAAGAGTAGAGAGAATATTTTGAAAGCGATAGATCTTGAGATAGACAACGCAAAATTTTATAAGTGTGCATCGAAAAAAACTAAATCGGAAAAGGATGCAGCGATTTTTAAACGATTGGGAAAAGTAGAAGCAGAACATGCAGAAGCGCTGGCAGAATTAATCGATGTCCCCGAAAAAGAAATCCCAAAATTTGAAAAATGTGCTTCAGAGGCGCTGGATAACTACAAAGATTCGCATGAACGAGAAGATAGGGCGATAGAGCACTACAAACAGTTTGCCTCAGAAGCAGTAGAGCCAGAACTTGTGGAGTTTTTCACAGCATTGGTGGAAATAGAACGTGACCACCTCAATCTCTCACAACGAATGATCGACAAGATCTCATAACGTTGTTCCGATTTCCTTCGTTGAATACCGCATTTAAATAGACTCTTTATAGTCTTTATTACCGAAAAATGCGACAATCCACTCTTCGATCTCGTTCCGGATCCTTCGAAAACATTCGAGTTTCTCCTCTTCGTTCCCAGTACACTCGTTAGGATCCTGAAATCCCTTATGAAGGTGTCTTTTCCCTGGAAAGAAGGGGCAGGTTTCATTCGCATGGTCGCAGACAGTCACAACAACATCAAACGTCGTATTTTGGAATTCTTCGATGCTTTTGCTCCGGTGATCTGAGATATCAATGTCGATCTCTTTCATTACCTTAATGGCCTCTGGTCGTACTTCTGTCGCCTGTATCCCTGCACTGTATGCTCTATAGCTATCACCGTACCGTACTCTCAATAATCCCTCTGCCATCTGTGACCGCGCTGAGTTATGGGTGCAGATGAAGAGAATTTTTTTTCTTTCCATGATCTCACTCCGAAAACAGGAGACGATCCCTCTCATATTTCGACATGCATCTCGTTCTCCAACGTGTCCACAAACTCCCTTACTTTGTAAGAGCATTGATCCTTTTTTATCTCTTTTTCTCCGAGACCGAGGAGCGCAACAGGTTTCTTCTCACATTCTTTTTTCATCTCAGTAAATGCATCCTGGGCGTCTTCACTCTTATGAGTGGCAAAGAGGGCTACGGAGGGTAACCGATCTTTATACTGATGGAGAAAGGTCCTCACCGGTGTGGAGACAGTGCCGGCCCACACAGGGGTACCGACAATGACAACATCGTACGTGGAGGGATCGTAGGTCATCGCCTCGATTTCAGTCATGGTCCCCCTCTTCGCACTCCATCCAGAACGGAGAAATCCAAGAAGACCGGACCGATTTACAGTATCGATAATTGGCGCTATTTCACAGTCAAGAAGATGTGCAATCATCTCGGCAACATTTTTTGTGTTTCCTGTTCGCGAGTAGTAGACGATAAGTGGATTCATATAATTCACTCTCTCTTTTTTATTTGTATTATTTAAAACTTATTATTCTATAAGTCTTTCGTTATACAATACATGTTGTTCTTTTTAAAAATAGAAGCATGTATCTTATGTGTCACTAGAAAAAAGTAGATACTAAAAGAAGGAAAATAATAAAAATACTCACGCACAAAAGAGTGAGAAGTGCATTACAGAGAAGAGGAGAGTAAATATGAAAATCGTTCATATCTCAGATCTCCATCTGACAGGTCCACATTTTGTGACTGAGTGGGGAGAACATGTTGTTGAGCACGTGAATTCTATTAATCCAGAGATACTCGTGATCACGGGAGACCTTACCGATGATGGCTATCCATTTGAGTACGAGATGGTACCCTCCTATATCGAAAAGTTCCACACGGCACACAAAATAATTGTACCCGGAAACCACGATGCACGGAACAAGGGGTACACCATCTTTGAGGAACTGTACGGCACGCGGTTTCCATATTATGAGAACGAGAAGGTAGTAGTTATAGGGATCGACTCCGCGGATCCGGATATCGATGATGGCCACATAGGGCGGGAGAACTACCCCTATATACAAGAACGTCTGACCGCGGAAAACAAGACAAGAATACTCGCGATGCACCACCACCTCATCCCAATTCCAGGTACAGGGAGGGAGAGAAATATTCCTGTAGATTCAGGAGACGTTCTACAGCTCTGTATTGATCTGGGGGTGCATATCGTTCTTTCCGGGCACAAACATGTCCCATGGATATGGAAACTAGAAGATACATATTTCATTACAGCGGGGACCGCCACCTCACGACGGTTGAAGGGGCGATCGTACCCGTCATTTAACGTCATTGAAATCAAGGAGGAGCATGCTGTGCTCAGGGACATTAATGTGATGGATGGAGCGGTAAAGAATACAGTAAAAATATGTGAAAAATGATCATTTCCCCCGTGTAGAAAAAAATAAATAGTCCTTTCCAAAAGTATACAACAGGGTGATTCTCACGGAAAAGACTGAAAGAAAAGACACGTATATTGCTGTTTGCGGGCTGAACTGTGGGTCCTGCGACATACGCAAAGTCCCTGAGGACCCTGACGCTGCGCAGTGTGTTGTCGCCTGGTTTAAAAAAGAAGGCTGGCTTCAAGAAGATGAGGGAGTAGATGAAGTACTCGAACAGGGGATGTACTGTAAAGGCTGTCGTGACAACCGTACGATTCACTGGTCGCCCGACTGCTGGATACTTCAGTGCTGTGTGGATAAAAGAGGGCATACATTCTGCTGTGAGTGTGAAGAGTTCCCCTGTAAAGACCTCGAGGAATGGGCACAACAGGACGAAGGATACACTGAGGCGCTGAAAAGGCTGAAAGAAATGGAGAAATAATAAATAAACAGAGAAAAATACCCTATTTCTTCTTTAACTCTAAAAAGTATACTTGATCGTGTTCTTCACGATCCATCACTTCGAATCCCGTTTTTTCAGCGAGATCGATATAGTACTGCACATCCTGTTCCCGATCCTTCCACGGTACACCGTACCCTGTCTGGATTTCTTCTCTCGGCAGTGTTACCTTCAGCCGCACGGCAAAAAACTCTTTCTCCTCTACACCCTGCGACGGAATCACTGTGTCCCACAGCAAGAATCTTCCATTTGGTTTCAGCACACGGTGAATCTCCTGAAAGACCTTTTTGCGATCCGCAGGTTCAATATACAACAACGTGAAAAACGACGTGGCAACATGAAATGTCTCGTCCAGAAACTGGAGATCCCTCGCATCCATTACGATCTTTAACGGTCCGGCCGGTGCCTCTTCAAGTTCTCTCCGGCTCAGATCAATGGCAATAACTTCGCTACCTTTTAACCCCCCGATAATCCCTTCTCCGCCCCCTCCGATATCGAGAATGTATCCGGCGACATCAAGATCCTGGATTGTCACTGTCTGCATTTCGGTAAAGAATATCTTCTCCTCTGGTATTTCGTTATGCATATAATCATGCCTCTCAAAGAGTGTGAGGGCATATTTTAAAAAGTTATTCGTCCTCTGTATTTATGTACATCACGCGCATATACTCTCTAAATCCCTGTTTTCCCCAAAAGGCACAGCTTACGTCGTTTTCTGAAACAGCACGGAGTTCTATCCTCGTGACATCTCGTGAATGGAACCACTCCCGTATCTTTCCAACCATTTTGCTCCCAATACCCTGCCGCCGATATGACGATGTCACCGCTATGTCTGAAATAACCCCATAGGTTCTCTCTTGGAACACGGGAGGACGTATAGTTATCTCAGCAATGGCATATCCTACTACCTTTTCCCTGTCCAACGCCACGAGCACATGTGCAGTATCTTTCTCAAGCAGTTCTTCTACATGGTCTATAAAACTGATGTGTCCCTTCTCACTTCGGGTAAAAAGGGGATCGATCTCTTTATGGTAGTCCATAAACTCCTTCCACAACTCCACAATCCCAGAGAACTGAGAAGGTGTCGCTGTTGTGATTTGCATACGATGTATTGTGTGTTTGTATTTTATAAGGCTTTCTATTCGTTATTCTCTGGAAAATATGCTTCTTATTGCATCTAAAGAAATTTTTGGATGAAAATATTATAGATAGTTTTATATAGTAGCGCTCTCTTAAAGAAGTATGAGATCCAAAGTAGATAGTCACATCCACACCAAATATTCCGGTGGAACGAATCATATTTCCTTTATTCCGGATTCTATTGCGGAACCTCGGAAAGTGATAAAATATGCCGAGAAAAACGGAATGGATCTCATTGCGATTACAGATCACAATACCTTAGAGGGTGCCTTTCTGACAAAAAAGTATGCTCCTTCGAAGGTAATCGTTGGGGAGGAAATCACTACATCCGATGGGGAGGTACTGGGACTCTTCCTCAATGAAGAAATTCCCCGAGATCTCTCTGGTGAAGAGACTGTGGAGAGAATCCACGAACAGGGCGGTCTTGCCATCGCACCCCACCCATACAGTATTATCTGTCCCAGTCTGGGCAAAAAAATAATGACACTGGACTTTGATGGGATAGAAACACTCAACGCTCTCCACAGAGATGGAATTTTGAATAGGAAGGCTCACGAAACAAACAAAATACTGAAAAAGGCTGCACTGGCAGGAAGTGATGCGCACACGGAACGGATGATAGGAAACTGCTATACGATGTTCGAGGGGAAAACAAAAGAAGAATTTTATACTGCCGTGAAGAACAAGGCAACTTCTGTAGAAGGAAAGTTGACCCCGTTGACCCAACTTCTGGGATGCAGCTGGAATATCGCGCTTCACCTCACAAAACAGTCACTTGGAGGGCTCTATCGTAGGACGAGAATTGCACGAAATATGGGGCTTTTCCTTGGCTCATGTATCTATCTGTTCCCTCTCACGTCAATTTTAGCTTCTTATCTTGGGAACTACTACTATGAACGGGAGGTAAAAAAGAAATACCCTCCAGAAGAAATCCTGATGGCAGAAGAGTAGATGGAAACCAAGAAGAAATAGAGGGATAAGGAGATGCCTGAGGAACAAGAAACGAAGGAAATAACCAAGTTCGGGACCTTCCAAGGTGTCTTTGTACCCACAGTTCTCACAATCTTAGGCGTTATCATGTTTCTGCGTCTAGGGTGGGTAGTGGGCAAGGTGGGAGTCGTTGGCGCGTGGGCTATTATTCTCCTGGCCTTTTTCATTACAAGTCTGACCGCCCTCTCTATGTCTTCAATTGTCACCAATATGAAAATCGGATCCGGTGGTGCCTACTCCATTATCTCCCGATCCCTTGGACTAGAGGTAGGAGGAAGTATCGGTGTGCCCCTCTACCTTTCACTGTCACTATCAACAGCCATGTATATTTTTGGATTCAGAGCTGGTCTCAGGATACTACTTCCTGATCTCTCCTCCTTATTGATTGATTTTGTTGCATTCGGCTTTCTATTTGGGCTAGTGTTCCTCAGTACAGCAATATCCTTCCGACTGCAGTATGTGATTTTGGCAGTGGTAATAGCATCACTGGCATCGGTGATTGCAGGAGGACCGCCCTCAACGCCTGCACTCACAGTACCAACAACGGATGAAACATCCATTTTGGACAGTATTCGCAGTGTTTTTTCCAGCCGCTACTGGAATCATGGCCGGTGCAAACATGTCAGGGGAACTTCATCATCCAAAAAAGAGCATCCCCCGAGGTACCATAGCAGCGATTGGTGTCAGCGTTATTGTGTACCTAGGGCTCGCCTACTGGCTGGCAGGCTCCGCTCCTCGGTCAACGTTGATCGATAACCTGACGATCCTCATCGATATTGCCTGGCTCCCTGAGGTGGTACTGGCCGGGCTATTGGCGGCCACATTTTCCTCGGCGCTCAACTCGCTGGTGGGCGCCTCACGAATTCTCCAAGCCATGGGTGAACACAATGTACTACCTGGAAGTTCCTGGCTGTCCGGACGTTCCGAAACAGGGGAACCGAAACATGCCGTCCTCGTCACTGGTCTCATCGCAATCGGAGCACTGCTACTGCGGGAGTTAAACACTATCGCACCCCTGATCACCATGTTCTTCCTGATAACTTACACCATGCTGAATCTCGTGATTCTCATTGAACAGAGCCTAGAACTCGTGAGTTTTCGCCCACTTTTAAAAGTACCGCGTATTGTACCTCTTGTGGGTACAGTAGGTTGCTTGTTCGCCATGTTTATCATCAACCCTACCTTTAGCCTAAGTGCTATTTTCGTAGTCGTTGTCTTTTACTATATACTGATGAACCGGACACTGAAAAGGAAAACACCCTATGGAGACGTGCGGAGTAGTCTATTCGTTGCACTGGCTGAATGGGCTGCAAAAAAATCAGAACATCTTCCACGTTCCCAAGAGCGCGCGTGGCGCCCTCATCTACTAATTCCGACTGAGAAATCCACCAAAGTACGCGGTGTGCTGGAACTCATCCGCGATATTGCGTTTCCTCGTGGTTCCGTCACGATACTCGGTATCAATACCACCAACGAAGAAAATATGCCGACACATTTAGAATCCATCGCTCGAGAACTTCGGGAGGATGGTATTTACAGCGATTACACGGTAGTGAAAGGGGAAAAATTTTCTCGAGACGCTACGATAGGAATGCAGACATTAAAACGCTCACTATTAGCCCAAATGTGACATTCTTACGGATGCCACGGAGCGACCCTATGAACGATGAAATGAGCATATTGCTGGACAAGGCAAGAGAAATGACAACGGGAATTGCATTGTTTGGTGGCCATCCTGAAGCGGGGCTGGGCCGACGGCATACCATTAACCTATGGATCCCGCATGACTGTCTCACGTGGGGGCCAGAAATGAAACTTCCCAACTGTGATCTGGCAATTCTCATTGCCTACAAACTACATATCAACTGGGGAGGTGTGCTCAACATTATTACCGTTGTCGACAGCGAGGAGGAAATCGCATCGGGCCGAGAGAAGCTGGAGCGACTGGGGAAAATGGCCCGAATCCCCGTCAACAGAGTGCTAGTTGTCGATGAAGATTTCGAGGAATTCTTGGAGGAGGCCCCTCAAGCCGACCTGAATGTGTTCAATCTCCCCTTTTCACTCTCTCTCATGGACATGAAACAACGAATAGAAAAAGTTAATGCTGCCTGTCTCTACTGCCGTGACTCTACAGAGGAAAGTGCGTTGGCGTAATAACTTAAAAAATTAACAAAATCTACTTCTCCCTATAATAGCTCGTGGCGGGACAGCCCTCACATGGGTCCCGATACATTGGACATGAATTACATCTGGCGCCGCACGGAGCCTCTTCGTCTGTGGGTGTTACCTCTCCACGCGACCACTGACTCGATGCCTCTATCCCTTCCGTGAAGAACACATCGGCACTACTAAGTCCTATCGTCTTTTTTGGTTCTCTTTTTACCCACTCCAGCCACCATTTGTGATCCGGTGGCATGGTAAACACACCTACAACCGTCCGATCGGAGTACGTATAACACGCGCAGTAGGGACAAGTGCTGTTAAGAACAATAGATTGTGCCTTTTCTTTAGTAGGAGCTTCACCTATAAGAATTCCAAGAATGTATGTTTTCTTCATTTTCTACCATCTGCGAGTTTTATTGTAAGCTCTGCAGTTCGTTTCCCAAGCTCTCTACACAAGGTTTGTTCCTTCTTATTGGGAGTACTCACAGCGGCAGCACCGTAATGCATGGTGTCAGATCTCCCCTGCACGATCATCCCGTGGATCAGCATTGCCTCCACAATAGATAGAAGTGTTGTTTCTGCGCCGGTAGCAGTGCCACCCGCACTGGTAAACGCCCCGCCCACCTTTCCGGCGAGTTTCTCGTGAATTTTCACCGATTTATCAAACAATGCTTTTACTTTTGACGACATCTGTCCGTAGTATGTTGGTGACCCAACGATTATCCCATTGGCCGCCAATAAGTCATCTAGCGTCGTCTCTTCTGCCCTTTTCACGATTGCAGTGACACCTTCTACCTCCTTCACACCATCGGCCACAGCGAAAGCCATCTTTTCGGTATTTCCTGTTTTAGAATCATATACGACGAGAATGTCTATAGCCATGAGGATAATCTCATGTCTGGCTATTTATCTTTTACGATCTGTTTTCGAAGTAGATAGCCACTATTGATTTCTTGGAGAGAAACGAATCCTCTCTTTAAATAAAGATCCCTAGGTCCAACGGGCCAATGAAAATGTGCATCCCACGTGGCTTCCGGCTTGTGGACGTACACAAGTACCCCTTCAGCTTTTTTGATGAGTTCACTGGTGAGAAAATGACCGAGGAGACTACTTCCAACGCCCTGACGTTGATACCCTTCTTTTACCCAAAGACAGGAGAGAAATATGTCCCGCGGGTATGTTGCTGTGAGCCTTTCAATTTCATTCTTCGAAGGATAGTTGCTGCCCTCCTCCCACCGGCATGAACATAGCCCAAATTTTTTTAATGATGTCACGGAGACTACCTCTATCATTCCTACAGGAGTTTTTTCCTTGTAGGCGATGTACGTGATCAGTGCAGAATGAGCACTAACATTTTTCAGCCATTTTCTAGATTCTTGTACAATCTCTAACGTTTTCCAGTCTTCACGATGTCCCCAACAGAGATAGAGCCTGTCTTCAATATTTTTTGGGGTTAACAATTCAATAGTAATATCAGTTTTTTTCATATGATGAAATGCTCTTTCTTTTATAAAAATTATTCTATTAAAAAATGTTCTTTGTCATTTCAAAGATAACGATGTCGTGATACGTCCTCTCCTTCCCTGTCCGTTGGAACCCAAATTTTTCGTACAGATATATAGCCTTTTTGAGGGGGGCATAGGTCTCTAATAAAAGTGTTCTGCAGTTTGTTCCTTTTGCATACTGCTCAATTTCTTCGAGAATATATCGGCCAACCCCTCTTCTCTGATAGCTAGGGTCTACTGTCATACTCTGGAAATGCAATTGCTTTCCTTCTTTTCGTACGGAGAGAGTTCCGACAATCTTATTCACATCCACAACGACGAACACTTGCATATCTGGACTGTGTATCCGTGTTGTAATCTTCTGTGGAGAAAGAACTGTCGCATAGTACGCTTCTGGGGTATACTGATACCTATAGGGCGCGAATGCTTCCAACAGTATCTCGTGTATCCGTTGAGCTTCATCTGCCCGTGCTTTTCTGAAATTCATAATCCTTTAATTTTTTATCGGGGTATCTCTGCCCTTTCAGGTGGTAACTCTAAGGGCTTCTCTACGTTGTACAAGTAAATTCTTGTATATAAACTTTTCGCTTGTATAATACTAAATTAGTTATATACATCAAAAGGTATTATTCTTTTTATTCAGTAAACTACTTTGTGATACAAACATTTTAAAGGGCGAAGATATATGTTATGTAAAGGTGACAAAAAATGACAGAAACTATGAATATAAAAGAACTAGAAAAGAAGGTGAGTGATACTTATGACGCAGAGTATTGACCTACAAGAAATCGAGAAAAAAGCGTGGACTTCTTACTTCCAAGACGGTATGTGGGATATGTTTTTTGGCATGATGATGCTGGTAGGAGCAATTCGAACATACACCGGTAATCCCTATACCACGCTCCTCATATTCGTGGCAGTTGGAGGGATGGTTGCAGGGAAAAAACTGATTACTACTCCGCGCTTAGGGCGGGTAAAGTTTGGACCCGAACGACAAAAAAAGCGGACAGAGCTAATACTAGGGCTCGTCATATCAGTGTTCGTCACAAGTACGGTGCTGATGGTCTTATTTCCCGATTTCTCGGTCTTGGTGAGGAGTGTGCTTATGTTCATACTGATAACATTTATTTTCAGTATGGTGGCATACTATATGGAGTTTAAACGCCTTTATATATATGGAATATTGATAGCTGCAACGTTTGGGGCAGGAGAACTCCTCGATCAACCCCTTCCTGCCATAGCATATGCTATACCGGGAACTATAATGATGGCTATCGGAATGGGACTGTTTATTCGATTCCTTCGAAAATATCCTAGTCTGAAAACGAAGGAGGTATTCAATGACACACGAAGATGATCTTCAGTCCATTGGAGAGATCGATAAGACAATTCATGAACCTGCCAGACTGAACATCATGGCACATCTCTACGTCGTGGAAAGCGCGGACTTCCTCTTTCTCAAACGACAGACGGAACTGACTTCAGGGAACCTCTCCTCACACCTCAGTAAACTCGAAGATGCGGGATATGTCAAGATCACGAAAGAGTTCGTCGATAAAAAACCTCACACAATGCTCTCTCTCACTGACACGGGGAGAAAGGCATTCAAGGAGTACATTGAGAATATGAAAGGTATGCTTGAGGGACTCGAGCATACATAAATCTTTTTCTTTTTTCTATCCTTTTTTATGAGTGTAGTACTTAGTTCGAACATATTTCCTTTTATTGATCCGAAATTCGAACGATAATTTTATATAGCTAGTAATAAATCCTTCTATAGAAATTCAACGGAAAGGAGAGGATAAATATGGGAAAAGATTTGATTCTAGATGTAAAAACAAGAGAAGAATACTATAGAAACCATATAAAAGGTGCATTGAACATTCCAGTATGGGATCTTGAGTTCTATCTGGATTTTCTGAAGGATAAAGATGTGAAAGTCTACTGTGGTCCACGAGCCAAGCGATCGAAAATGGCGGTAAAGTATCTCACGGAAAACGACATAAATGCTTCGGAGATACCACCATCCACACTGGACGACTATGAATACGTTGGTAAGCCCATTATCGTAGCAGTTAACTATCTCTCAGTCAAACCGGGCCATGAAGAGGAATTTGAAGAAAAAGTAGAGGATCTCTGCACAATAACCATGGATAAGAAGGGATTTATCGGCACAAAGGTAGTGAGAACAACAAATATATCATTCGGTGGAGAAATGATTCCTGGTGAGTATGAAGAAATTAAAATTAAACCTACTGAGTACGTGATGTTAACCTACTGGAAAGACAGAGAATCGCATGAAAAATTTCACGAACTCCCCGAGATAATAGAAGGGTTTAAAGAAATAATGCCACATATCTGCATCACGCCGCATGAAGTATTTGCAGAAATACTCCATTAACTTTTTGACCAAAACCTGAGATGTCCAGGCGGGCTATCCAATGAATCCTCTTTTCGAGGAACTGTGGTCACCCTATGTCGTCGGTATGGGGATCGGTGTGCTAGTGTGGTTGAGCTTCCTATTGTCTGACAAGGCGATAGGATGTTCCACTGCATACGCCCGAACAGCAGGAATGACTGAGACGGCACTACGTGGTGAAAAAGTAAAGGAACGGCTCTACTACAAAGAGTTTCTTCCAACCATCGACTGGGAGTGGATGCTCGTCCTCGGTGTTGTGGTTGGAGCATTTCTCTCCTCACTCATTTCCGGAAGTTTCAGAATTGAACTGATCCCCACGCTATGGAACAACACATTTGGTGGAAGTATTATCTTGCGATTTTTCGCCGCGCTTATCGGCGGAATTCTCATTGGATTCGGCGCGCGGATGGCCGGTGGCTGTACGAGTGGACACGGTATTAGCGGGACATTGCAGCTCGCCGTAGGAAGCTGGTTAGCACTCATCATGTTCTTCATCGGGGGAATCTTCACCGCATTCCTCCTTTTTGGAGGTGGATAGATGCTTGAAGCGTTGCACAAAAAGAAAAGAGTGCAACTCATCATTGGCTTCGGGATCGGCATTGTATTTGGATTTCTTCTCGATAAGGGTGGTGTAACTGAGTATTCCCTCATTCTTAATCAGCTTCTCCTGAAAGATTTTAGAGTATTTAAAATAATCGCTACTGCGGTAATCACAGGGATGATAGGGCTGTATGTCCTCGTGACACTCGACTATGCTGAGCTCCATCCCAAACCGTGCAGAGTGAGGGCGATTCTTAGTGGAGGTCTCATCTTCGGTGCTGGCTTTGCGCTACTTGGGTACTGTCCCGGCACAGCCGCTGGTGCCATGGGGACAGGCTCTCTTCATGCAATGATCGGTGTGGTGGGTATCATGATTGGTGCAGGCGTTTTTGCTTCGGTCTACCCAAGAATACGGGAGACATTCATTCACGAAAATGAGATGGGGCCAGTAACTATTCCAGAGCTGCTTCATCTCAATCCGTGGATTGTCATGCTCCTTCTCTCACTGCTCTTTCTTCTACTCATGTACTTGACAGAGTCCGTTGGCCTCTAAAAGAGCGAATGCCAAAATATTTCCGATGTAGCTTCTTCTAGTTTGGATATATAGGGCCACTTTATTACAACATATACTATAGCACATACTATTGTAACCGTATAAAATCCTGCAAAAGTTTTATAAAAGGAAGAGGTCATGAACAAAATCATGTCGCACAAAAAAACAATTGCCATAGTGCTTTCCCTAGTAGCAATTGCAACATTCCTCACCGGATGTGAGGAATCACCCCCACCAAAACCGGAAAATGCGCTAAATGTGAATGCAGAGCTTAAAATAAAATCTCAGGATAAAAAAACAGGAGACGTTACTGTAGATTACACGCTCTATATAAAAAATAAAACAGATAAAACATTGGAAAAAGTGATTTTAAAGGATTTTAAGCTGCCAGAAGAAATAGAAATGGAGAAAGAACGATTTGAAATAGAAAATCTGAAATCCGGTGAAGTAAAGGACCTGAATTTCGAAGTAATAGTAAAAGGATGGGGAAAGAACCCGAGAGACGAGAAATGGGAAGTTGATTTTACCGCTCGGATAGAGAAAGGAAACGCCTACACAGAACAGGATGTATTTTACTACGGAGTTCATCTCTATCCTTCAGAAGGATAGAGTTTTTTTCTTTTTCTGCAGGTGATTTTCCGCCATATATGATAACTTCAATAGGAATTGAAGCTAATACAAACGTTTTTATACCAAATCCTCTAAACCCGTGTGAGAACAAATTAAAAGAGGTGATAAAACATGGAAAAGAAGAATTGGTATACACTGGGATTGTTACTTTCCCTGACTACGGCAGGGATCATTGGATGTATTGGTGAAGAAAACGCAATGACAGAAGAGAAAAGTAGAGAAATCGCACGAGAGTTTGTGGAAACCTCGCCAACTTATGCGTACGATGGGATGGATCTTCAACATGAAGAAACACTCTACCCGGATATTGCTGAATGCGAGCACTGCTACACTTTCGTCTTCACCTTTACCTCACGGCACGGTGGTTATGGCGATAGAAGCGGTAAGATGGTGACACAGGTACTCACACCCCATGAAGCGCATATCACTATCGAAAATGGCGAGATAACGTCGGCAATACTCGATGAGAAGTGGGATATGCTCAAACAAAAAATGATCGAATAACGACTTTTTTTTTCTTTTTTCTTTCAATAGATGTTGCGTATACTTTGCTTATCATTACTACTCTTTTCGATAGGATTGTTGTTCATTCAAAAATCTCCTTAAGATCTGCTTTCATTAAAAAGATAGTATAAGGGGTCCACAATGAGAGGGTAAAATAGACGATTTTTCCATTATGATCAGTGGGTTCCTGCAAGAGATATCCACCGTACGGCCCTCCCCAGTCTACAACGCCTTTACTTGTTTTCTCTTTTTTATACCATCCGTACTGGGCAGTTCCACTGAATACCTCCACAGGCTCCGACCACGAACCCCACAGTGTTGGCGCCTTTCTGAAATACATAGTTCCCTTTCCTGTAGGTGTATAATCAAAATACGAGAGAAGCCACTGATCGAGATACTCGTTCCATGCTACTGAAAGTTCTCCCACGCGGACGTCGTCCGCCACAGGAGTAGCCGCTGCCTGATCTCCGACCCATACCGAGGTCCCGTTTTTATATCCAGCGAAATACCGGTAGCTCCTTTTGTCCTCGACTGTACCGAGATCGGTCATCGCGAGATAGATGGGAGATTTCCTGTACGTTCCAGAGGCCAGAAGATAGAGCATGGGACGTGTCGGATCGTGAGGGTGGGAAGAAATCACCGGTGCGATATTCACAAATTTTCCGTTCACTTCACCTGTCCAGACCAACGAAAAAGTTGTACCATTATCCGTTGATTTTATCAAAAGGGGGCGTGCATGTGTTTCCGGTGATTCACTATCACCCCAGTGTGTCACGTCCATCATAAAGACGTATATGACGTTATTGATGCTTATAGCTCCTGCTGGAACGGTGGAATCAGGATCAATCCGAGGAAAAAATGCCTGTGGATTCCCCTTGGAATCTGTTTTCCACTGAAGCTCAAGACAGGCTCCTGGTCGGTGATCGTTCGTATACGCAATGGCATTGGGCGCAAATATCCCTGAACCCATCGTATCACCTGCAAGGAAGTATATTTGCTGTTGGTGCGTGAACATGACCCCGAGGTCGCCCTCCCAGACTGTTCCGGCGGCGTTTGTCGTTTTACTCTCGCCCATAAGCCGACAGACCATACTCACCGGCTCCTCTTTTACGAGAGCCTTCTCCTGACATCCAGCCATCAGTCCGAGAAGTACGAATAGCAGGAAGAGCCCACTGATCTGACGATACATATTACATAGACGCGTCCTTATCCGTATATCTTTTTCTTTTATCACTCATTGTTTCCTCTCTTCAAATCGTCTAGTTTTATCATTTTTTTTCTAGCGTTCTCGTAGTATCAGCATCCTTTCCGTATTGCATCCAACCGTTCTTTTGCTTCAGGATTGTGACTCCACGGGTTCTCAAGTTTTTTACATGGATACTCTACACAGTACGCACAGTTCTCAACGCCCCGTTCCACTCCACATCTCCGTACTCCGCACACGGTACAGAATGTGAGTATTTCTTCTCCGTGCACACATCCATCACAGTTAATATCCTCTGGTTCAAGAGGAAATTCTTCTGTCGACCATCGCTCTGCAGTTTTTTCCCGCAATTCATCGTCGTCTGTTCTTTTCGCGATGAAAGCAGGACATTCATTACAGAGCAATCCACAAAACGCTATTATCTTTTTTTCTGCCATTAAAAACACCTTTTCTATTCTTTAGAACGGAGTCTCTATTTAAATATTTCTATGTATGAAGTCAGTGCGTATTTTCAAAAAGTATTTAATCATAGTGATGGTTGTTGGGATTATGAGGAACATAACGGTAACGACAGCAACGGAAAAAGATAGAAATCAACTATTTGACTATTTTAAACATTATGAAATAAACAAACTTATTGAACAGCGGGTAATGTGCTATACCTCCCATAATGTTACTCTTATCGCGAAACACCAAGGTACTATCGTCGGTGTGTTGCAGTAGCATATGAAGGAGGATCCGAAGGCAGGAGTCGTGGAGATTGAGGAAGTTCATGTTGCAGAAGCCTACAGAGGAAAGGGAATCGGATCTGCACTGGTGACACATACTATTCAATCGGTCAAGAAACGTTTTAAAAAATTTGATATTACTCCTAGAAAGATATTCCTTTTTGTAGCCAAAGAAAATAGAGCTGCGAGAGCCCTCTATGAAAAACATGGATTTACGTTGATTACTGACATAGGGCCTCTCTTCTCAGATGCTGAAACAGTAGTACTCTACTGGTTGGATCTTCAAGAGAAATAAAGAAATTTTGAACATCATGTTCACAGCTTTTTTTCATACTGTGTCTCATTTTCGTAGGATATGAGGTTCGGATGGCTGTGATTGCTCTGAATCAGTGAAATATTGCTCTGCCATGGCGATTCTTTTCTTCGGCGAGGGATGAGAGTAGAAGAGTATCTCAACAATGCGAGGTGGATCCGTCTCAATTAAATCAATATCTGAGAGACGCTTGAACACAGAGATCATCGGTTTCGACTCACCGACAACATTGAGTGCAAATACATCCGCCATTCGCTCTCTATGTCTACTGTACGCCAAGGAGAGAGGACTGGCCACGCTGTACAGGCCAAAGAGAATCATCATGAAAAGGGGGAGATATGCGATACTGTCAAAACTGCCCCAACGGGTAAACAGTACTCTTGTAATATAAAGTATAGGGAAAATTTCTATGCCTTCGAGCACAATGAAGCGCAGTATATCTTTGTTCACGTAATGGCCCATTTCGTGAGCGACAACGCCTTCTATTTCTTTTTTGTGGAATTTTTCGAGGAGAGTATCGTAAAGAAAGATCCTTTTTGTTCTCCCCATGCCCCCGAACATCGCGTTTGCTCCCTCAGTTTTTTCGCTCGCCTTGATCTCTATTATTTTTTCTACCGTCGGGACGTTGCTTTCTTCGGCGATGGTGAGAAGACGCTGACGTAAATCCTCGTCCTCCAGCTCATCAGTAGTGAAGAAGAGAGGGAGTATCACGATATGATAAATGTTCATAAACACTCCTGTGATAATAAAAAATCCTACACCGGTATACAACCACCACATCGTTGGATGGGTATCGCCCAGGTAGAAGACACTGAGTATCAGCGGCGTAGCGAGTGCGAGCGATAGTACAAGGGATTTTATCTGATCCTTTCCCCACTCACCAAATGTTTGGTTGCTTAGATCATACCGATGTTCGAGGAGATATCCTGAATAGTAAGCGATCGGCAATCCGACAAGAAACAGGATGGAAAGTAAGAGGAGGATGAATATTGCTGCACCGATCCAGTAGTAGTCTATCATGCTCCCCGATATGACGCTGAACACGAAAGTTTCTAATTTCTTTGAGATAGATGCAAAATGAAACACGAGGAGAATAACGAGGGGGATAACCGTCCTCTGAATTAGTCCTGTGTAGAGCTTTTGAGTGGAGTATACTCGTGCTTTTCTTCTTTTTTCTTCGTCAAATTCATATGGGTACGAAATGTTTTCCTCTTTCTCTCCCATTTTTCTCTTTCCCTTCTTTGAAATACGGTATATAAATCTTTTTATAACGTTCAAACCTTTTCTTATCTGGTGCCACCGAACCTTTATAAATGCCCGATACCACTGCATGGTGGTACCAACGAAAGAGACCCAGGTGGAGCAATGACCCTTACCGCGAATCTCAAAGCTATACATGTATCATTAAAAGAAAAAATGGGTCGTCCCGAGAAGGAAGAGATCCTCGAGGGAGACGTAATCCCCACTCTATTTAAACTGGGATGGCCGTTAATGATTGCCACCTTCCTTCGAACACTGTATAACCTTGTCGATACTTTTTGGCTCGGACATCTCCCCCAACCTGAAGCCACCTACTCAGTGGGTGCTGTAAGCATGTCATGGTCCTTCGTGTTTCTGATGATGTCTGCAGGGATGGGATTCGGTGTTGCCGCCTTGGCACTAGTCTCGCAACATACTGGGTCAAAACAGTTTGACGAGGCATCTCGGGATGCGGGGCAGCTCTACATTCTTGCAATACTCTTCTCCCTTCTCATTGGGATTGCTGGGTATTTTCTCATCCCATATTTCCTCGATATCCTCACAGGGACAGGTGAAGAGGCTGCACACCTCACGCAGTACGGAACGCAGTATATGCAAGTTATATGTCTGGGTCTTCCCTTCATGTTTCTCTTTTTTGCCTTCAGATTTGTATTGAGAGGATGGGGGGACACCATTACCCCCATGAAGATCACCACTGTCTCGGTACTCCTCAACCTTGTGATCGATCCGATATTGATCTTTGGAGTTGGCCCTGTGCCAAAAATGGGGGTGCAAGGTGCAGCCATTGCCACTATCTCCACCCGAGGAATAGGGGCTCTCTGGGGCATGTATACTCTTTTTTCAGGGAAACTGGGAATCGAACTGGATCTCTCGTACCTCACACCAGATCTGTCGCGGATCAAAAAGTTTATTTCGGTGGGTGTTCCTGCCTCAGCCGGGAGAATCGGCACTGCTGTTGGATTCATCATTCTCTGGGGACTGATTAACAGAGTGCCGAACCAAGAAATAGCATCGGCAGGATATGGTATTGGAAACAGGATCCTCACCATCAGCTTCCTCGTGATTGGGGGGCTGGCCATGGCCATGAGCACCATGGTTGGCCAGAGTCTCGGTGCCGATATGAAGGAACGGGCCGATGAAGTCACGAAAAAGGGATTACTGTCAATACTTGCACTCACCGCAGTATTTGCTGTGGCCGTATTTTTACTCCGGAACGTCCTCATCGGTATATTCATTCCGGGCAGAACAGAAGTCATCAAGATGGGTGCAGAGTTTCTCATGATCTTTGCCTTCGCTATGCCGTTTTTTGGAATATTCAGGGGCATATCGTCAATTTTCAGCGGATCGGGACATACCGCACAGCAGATGGTTCTGAGTCTGATCCGATTGTGGGGACTGAGGCTCCCATTGGCGTATCTCTTCGCCTTTATCGTTGGAATGTACGCGAGGGGTATTTTCGTTGGCATGGCATTGAGCAACGTCGTGGGCGCAGGGATTGCGGTGGTTCTTTACGCTCAGGGATGGTGGCGAGAGAAGATAATCACTGGGGAGCCGACCGGTGCGGGGGTACCACTCGACGATCCCGATCCTGACGATGAGTGAGAGTTAATAAGGAGCAGAACAGAGAGTATAGACATGGAAATTATAGAGAGTGTGCACTGGGTTGACGGGGTGAATGGTAATGTCTACCTTGTGATGGATGAAAATCCACTACTTGTAGATACAGGACTTCCAAGGAACGCGAAAAAGATCCTTCACTATATAAACTCGTGTGAAATGACTCCCTCCGAACTTTCAATGATTGTACTCACCCATGCTCATTTGGATCATGTTGGGGGTGTACAAGAACTCAAAGAGCGCACCGGTGCAGAGGTACTCATTCACGAGAAGGATGCTGCAGCGCTCGCCGGAGAAGAACCACTTCCCTCTTCCCGAGGATTCAGTGTGTTCTCCAGAATTATTTCGTTTTTATTACGATTTGGATCTGTATATCCCGATAAAAGAATAAAAAACGGAAAAATTGGGGAATTCAGTGTGATAGAGACACCGGGACACACGCCAGGCAGTATTGCACTCTACGATGAGAAACGGGGAATGATGTTTGTAGGTGACACGCTTCGCGTCAGCGGAGGAACGCTTCGAGGGCCACCCAGTCCTCCTACCATTAATATGACAGAGGCAAAACGCTCTATCGAGAAAATCGCAGAGTTCGAGTTTGATATCCTATTGAGTGGCCACGGCAAGCCACTACACACCAATGCATCAGAAAAAGTGAGGAATTTTATAAAGAGTAAAGACTTTAAAAAGTTATAGAAAGCACTAGCGATGTTTATTTTCCCCTTACCCCCTTCATATGATCTATCCGCCGCTGTAGCAGTTCCTGGGTACCGATATCACTCCTGTACCGTATGTTCCCCTTTACCTTCTCCACGGCGTCTTGCGCGATGGTTTCAGCCTCTGTGATTGTGTCAGCGATACCGACGAAGGCAGCGGCCCGTGAAGTTGTCATGTGGAGGCCGTCCTCTCGAAGATCCACTGAGGCGTAGTACAGCCGAGCATCCCTCTCAGGAATTTCGAGTTTACCCGGTATTGGGTTTGTGGGGTAACCCTTAGGAACAACGTACTTACAGACGGTAGCCTTCTTCTCAAACTCCATTCCTGTTAATTTTTGATGAATCGCAGACTCACACACCTCTGCAAAATCATTCTTCAGTATGGGGAGGACGTTCATGGCTTCGGGATCACCCAGTCGAGCGTTGTATTCCAGAAGTTTCACACCGTCTTTCGTGAGAATAAATCCGCCGTATAGAATCCCAATGTAGTACTCTCCTGTTTCTTTATACAACGCGTCCATTACCTTGGTCGTTATTTCTCTTGCTTTTTCAATGTCTTTTTTCTCTAAAAATGGAAGAAGATGATCCTCCATAGAATATGATCCCATTCCACCTGTATTGGGTCCTTCGTCGCCTTCGTATGCTCTCTTATGGTCCTGTGCTGGGACAGTGGTGGCGAGATGCTTTCCATCGGCGATACACTGAAGTGAGAACTCCTCTCCATCCAGCCGTTCTTCTACAATCACAGAGTCGTGGTTAGTCAGCACTTTCTCTGCGTAGGCCAACGAGTCCTCGATGCCGTCGAGATGTTCTCCAAGCACCTTCACGCCCTTTCCACCGGTGAGTCCATCCGGTTTTACCACAAAATCGTCGAGGTCCTTCATGTACGCTTTCATACCGTCCATGCTCTCGAATACTCTGAACTCGGGAGTACCAGGTATGTTATATTTCTCCATCAGTTCCCTAGTGAACGCTTTGCTCGTTTCTATGCGTGCGAGTTGCTTTGGAGGCCCGAAACATGCGATATCGAGGGATCGTAAATGATCAACCACCCCCTTCTCCAGTGGTCCTTCTGGCCCTATTACCGCAAAGTCTGGATTTACCCGTTTGGCAAACTTTCCGAGTTTTTCAAGGTTGAGCTCCGAGATTACAGCCTCTTCGGAAAGCTCCATGATACCGGGATTCCTGTTCTTCATAAAGCTGTAGAGCTCGCAGTCCAGCGCTTCTGCAATGCAGTGCTCCCGGGCGCCGTGCCCGATAAGGAGAACTTTCACTGTACCACCTCCATTTCCTCCCGCTCTTCTCGCCGCTTCGTGGCAAATGTTTCTCTCGGTTCTATTATGTAATCGCCATCGAGACATGCCATACAGAGATTTTTTGTTCCTATCGCCTTTTTTAGTCCGTCAATACTCGGGTAGGTAACCGAATCTGCACCGATCACCTCTTTGTAATCTCTTCTCGCGATGAGTTCCTCCTTCGAGGGGAAATCAATACCGTAGAAACAGGGATAGAGAATCTTGGGACATGAGGAAACAAAATGTACCTCCTCGGCTCCTACACTCCGCAGTAATGTCACAATTCGTGTTGACGTCGTCCCCCGTACAATCGAATCATCGAAGACAACAACTTTTTTATCTTTGATAACACTTTTTATACAGTTTAAATTTCGTTTTACTGCCTTCTCTCTCTTTTTCTGTGTTGGCATGATGAATGTTCTTCCCGTGTACCTATTCTTTAACAGTCCCTCCTTATACTCGATGCCATGCTTTTTCGAAAAACCAAGGGCGGCAGGTCGTGCCGTGTCAGGAACGGGAATGACAATGTCAGCATCTTTATCGAAATCAATGTTTTCTCCGAGTTTCAACCGAACGTTATAGACTGTTTTTCCCTCTATGACAGAATCAGGGCGTGAAAAATATACATACTCAAACATGCAGTGTCTCCGTCCCTTATTGTTTACCACAGTACTCTCAACGCCATCGTCCGCAATGACGAGCTCACCCGGCTTCAGATCGCGTTTCAGTGTGTACCCCATGAGATCTAATGCAGAAGACTCTGAGGCAAAGGTGTACGAGGAACCGTTCTCTCCATATACGAAGGGACGTATCGCGTAGGGATCGCGGAATGCAACAAGTGTATCACCGACCAGTGCCAAACATGAGTAGGATCCCTCTACCCGCTCCATTACATTATAGACCGCGTCCTCAATATCCTTCGTTTCTTTGAGTTCCTCGGCCAGACAGTGGAGTATCACCTCCACATCACATCCAGTCTCAATCTTTCGTCCGTTTTGTAGAAGCTCCTCTTTTAACTGGTAGTAGTTGGACACATTCCCGTTGTGGACCATTGCAATTCGTGGATCGAGTGTGAAAAAGGGCTGGGCATTCTTTTTCGGATCGGTACCCACTGTAGGATACCTCACATGCCCTAGACCGACATCACCGAGAAGATCAACGAGACTTTGCTGATCGAAAACATTATTGACAAGTCCTTCGTCCTTTTTCATATAGTATTTTCCATTATACTCCGTTATTATTCCACATGAGGACTGTCCACGATGTTGAATCACGTTTAAGCCCCTACATATGGAATACGACACATCTTTGTCTTTAATTCCTATAATACCACACATTATCCTCTCCTCCTTATATATGCTACAATACTCTCAAAAAATCGTCTCCCATCTCCAGCTGTCTTTTTCTCCTGGTGGAGATAGGGGTAGAATATTCGTTCGGGATGCGGCATCATCCCAAATACATTACCTTCCGGGTTGGATATCCCTGCAATATTCTCCATTGAACCATTGGGATTCGAGGGATACCCTGTGTACTCTCCGGATCTATTGACATACTTGAATATTATTTGGTTGTTCTCGTTGAGTGCGTCGAGGATTCGCTGAGATGTGATAAACTTTCCCTCCGCATGGGCAATTGGAACCTGTAGGATCTCATTTTTCTTGTACTTTTCTGTGAAATGACATGGATTTTCATGCTTTAAAAAAATATGTCTACACTCAAATCGGCCGGAATCGTTCACTGCCAGTGAAATCTGTGGTTTGGGGACAATGATATCATCGTTTCCGGGCAACAGTCCCACTTCAGTGAGTACCTGGAATCCGTTGCAGATGCCCCCAATGATCCTCCCATCCTTCACAAACTCCTCAAGATCTTCCTGGATCTTCTTGAGTCTGGCACCGAAGATCGCACCTGCCCTCACGTAGTCGCCCACAGAAAATCCACCGGGAATCATGATCCCTTCATAGTCAAAAATATTTCGACACAACTCTTTTCTTGCTTCCCCAGTGAACTGCTTCAGGTGAACCATCTCCACAGAACAGTCTAACGCTGCAAAGGAGTTGTATATCTCTTGTTCGTTATTGGTGCCTTCCATTCGAAGAATTGCAATCATAAAAACGCCTCCTTTATTTTGGAAAGCGGAAGCATTATTTTTTTGTCTTTGTCTACAATTTCCAGTGCTTCTCCAGACACCTTGCCTATTTCGTGGTAACTGACGTTGTGGTTCTCCATTATTTTTACAAACTCATTAAAATGCTTTTTCTGTATCTCACAGACAAAACATGATGGCTCGGAGAACAGTGAATAATCTGTTCTCATAGAGATCCCGCTCAGATCGAGAGATGCGCCGATATCTCCCCCCACCATCATCTCGCACACAGTCACAGCCAGACCCCCCGAACTCACGTCGTGGCATGCCTCAATGAAATTTTTTGCTTCCAGTAGCGCATTCATTTTCTTCTTGAGCTTCTCTGGATCACATTTGGGCATATGCCCAAACTCATACCCCTGAAGGTTGTAGTAGGCGGAACCTGCCATCTCTTTTTTCAGATCCCCGATGAGGATGATCAGATCGCCATTACTCTTGAAATCTGTAGTGATACTCTTTCTGATGTCATCGATGATACCTATACCAAGAACGACAGGGGTGGGCGTCACACTGTAGTACTCACTCTCATTGTAGAAGGACACGTTGCCGGACACAAAGGGAATGCCCAGTGCCTTTGCATACTCACCGAGACCTCGGCAGGCCTCGTAGAACTCGCCCATCCGCTCCTCTTTCTCCGGGTTGCCGAAGTTTAGGCAGTCCGCGAAGGAGTGGGGTCGGGCTCCCGATGCGATAATGTTCCTACAGACTTCGTCCACAATGTACCGTGCTCCCCAGTAAGGGCTTTTCTTCATGAGGGAGGGATGACTGTCCGTGGCCAGAGCTATTCCTTGCCATCTAGTAGGGAGAGGTTTCATAACGACGGAATCGGAATGGGTAGGCGATTCAATTTTTCCTTGGAGCGGTTTGGTCACTGTACACGCCCTCACCTCGTGATCGTACTGCTGTATCGCAAGGTCCTTCCGCCGTATATTTTGGGAGCTCAGAAGTTCAAGGATCGTTTCTTCATACTGCGGCTCCTCTGTTTCCTCTTCCTGTTCCTCTATTTCTCGTATCGTGTATGGTCTATCATATTCCGGCGGCTCCACGAGAAACCCAATGTCCATGTCGAGAATCTGTTCTCCATGGTAGGTAACCTTTATCCGTTTATCTTCCGTGAGCTCACCGATGATACCGTACTCAATATCCCAGAGCTCGCAGATATCAATGATCTCATTGACATTCTCGTTGTCCACGAGCATCATCATTCGTTCTTGCGACTCTGAAATCCATATCTCCCATGGCTCCATATCTTCCTCTTTCAGGAACACTTTGTCCAAGGTGACTTCAGCGCCAAAGTGTGGATATGCCATCTCGTCAACACAGCAGCTCAATCCACCTCCGCCGAGGTCTTTCATCGCTTTAATCAGGTTCCTCTCCACAGCCTCAAGGCAGACGTGTATCAATGGCTCCTTGATAATCGGATTTCCTACCTGAACGGCGCTCCTATCTTCCTTTTCCGATTCTTCTTTGAGTTCTGTGGAGGCGAAGGTGACGCCATGGATACCATCTCGTCCTGTTCGGCCTCCCAGTAAGAGAAACACGTCCCCTGTTTCTCCCGTATCTTTGGAGATTCGGCTGCTCGTGATGTGATCCTTCTCAACAATACCCACACAGCCAACGTTCACAAGACAGTTTGTGAGATACGAGTTATCGTGATATATCATTCCTGCAACGGTGGGAATGCCAACTCTATTTCCGTAGTCACGGATTCCAGCGATGACACCATCACGAATAAACTGTGGATGTTTCACTCCTTGGGGAAGATTTTTGTACTCAAAATTGAGGCTGCCAAAAAACAACGGATCAACCAGGGCTACCGGTTGCGCGCCCATACAGACAACGTCCCGAAGAATCCCTCCGATTCCCGTGGCCGCTCCCCCGTAGGGTTCTATTGCTGAGGGATGATTGTGACTTTCGAGTGCAACAACGTACGCGTAGTCATCATCAAACTCCACAACACCTGCATCCTCCTCAATAACCTTTAGATTTTGTTCTGCTTCTATACCGAAAATAAACTTCCGTAGTATGGGTTTTGATGACTTATACGAGCAGTGTTCACTCCACGCCTGTCCAACAGCCTGAAGCTCAATATCGCGAGGATTTCTCCCTTCAGAATCGAAATAGTCCCGTACCCAATGCATTTCTTCCAAATTCAATCCTATACCGAGTTTTTGACTGAGCTCCTTGAGGACCTCGTCGTCCGCATCAAGGGATATTTCTTCAACCATGGGCTCACTCTATTCTATACTCATGGATCACAGGGTTTGCCAGCAATCGTTCAACCATCTCTTCAACATCATCATCCGTTGTCAGCTCATAGACTTTCCAGATCTTCACATCGGCAACATCGTAGCCCAGCGTTGTTAATGCTTTCTTTGTATTTTCAGCCTCGGGATCGATAATTCCTTCTTTATATTTCACATACACTTTCGTCACGCAACCACCTGACAATCAATGCCATTCGCATAACCGTTGACAAGAGTTGTTCCAGTAGAAGAGTACTTCGCTCCATTTTTTGAGATGAGTATGGAACTATTCTCATCGATCTTTCCCATGTTTGTGTTTACACTGCGTGATTTAAAAAGCTTTTTACACAGGTATATGTATAAAAATTAGAGACTTTTGACGATCATTGTTTCATCGAAAAACGTAATGATATTCTCTACTTGACGCCTGCGAGAAGCGACGAAATAATACGATTTTCGGCCTTTCGTAGATGTTCAAGTGTTGTTGCCTTGCTGATTCCAAATTCCTTCGAAATATCGGCAGCGTTTATCTTTCTCGGAATCTCGTAGTATCCCCGTTTTTTTGCAGTGAGGAGCACCTCGCGTTGACGTGGAGTGAGAGAGGAAAGCACGTTGTACTCGGAGATAACAGCTGGGTGGAAGGAGACACTCTCGATGATATCCAGTGGCTCCACCATATCCAGCATCCTTTTTATCTCCTCGTTGTCCGCGATTATAGAAAATACTAATTTTTCCTTTGAGAAGTACATTGGGAAATCAAATATCATATCCCCAACATTAAACGCTTCCGTAAATCTTGCGAGCTGTTCCTTGGAAAAGTCGGCATCTGTGTTATAGAGGCTTTTAAACTTGGCTTTGATCAAACATGTGTACGTGTCTCCCTTTTGTTCCATGAGCGTGAGATTTGAGTACTCGGGAAGAGACAGATCATCCAGTGTGTGCCCTTCCTTCATTTTTATATCGCATACCACGATCTTGATTCCCTTCTCAAAGTCAAGTTTCAGGAGTGCCTTCCCCTCGATATACTCGACCATCTCAAATATCTCCTGCATAAACTGGGGGAAGAAAGTAGAGATCTTCTCTGTGTTCAGCGTGAGCACGACCTTTCGCATAGATACTACTCCACGAAGCGATATTTAAAATATACCTTCCATGAGAGGCACGCTAGACGCTCACATGTTTCCATTTCCCTCGTCTAAATATCCAGTAGAGCATGGCTGCAGTGGTGAACGTTTCTATAGTCATGGCAGCCCACGCGCCCATTACTCCATAGCCCAGGGTGAATCCAAGAATAAACGAGGGAAGAAGCCTAAAAAATAATTTACTCACAATAGTCACATATAAGGGGGATCGGGTATCTCCTGCACCTCGTAGCGCACCATTCAGCGAGAAAATCCATCCTAATGGAACTTCTGAGATACCGACGATGATGAGGTAGATGGAGGCGAGATGGAGGACATCTCCGTAGTAAGGGTCTGCACTGTCGAGGAAAGGCATCACGAGATACCTCGGGAAGATGACGAGAATCACACCCATCACCCCCATGAAGAGTGATACCATCTTAAGAGATTCGTGCACTGTTTTTTCTGCATTTTCCTCTTCTTCCGATCCAAGATACTGCCCCACTAGCGATGCGGTAGCAATATTGAATCCGAAGGCAGGCATATAGGCGATACTCTCCACGCGCAGTCCGATCTGATGCGCAGCCAGCGCTAAGGTACCGAACCTGGTAATGATACTGATGTAGATGAAATTGTAAAAACTGAACACAAACTGTTCTATGGTAGCGGGCATACCGATCCTCAAAATTCGGACGGAAATTGCTCTATCGAGTGTGTATCGCATATTGAGACGCAACACAAGCTTTCCCTGGGTGAGGAGTACGTAGCCCACAACAAAGGTAAGTAACCACGATGCTCCTGTGGCCAATGCCGCTCCTTGAACCTCCAAGCGAGGAAATCCATACATCCCAAAAATGAGAAGATAGTTGAGAATCACATTACTGATATTAGTGAGTATCGTGAGTTTCATAGGTGTTTTCGTGTCTCCAGCTCCTCGAAGTGCAGCGAGAACGGTGAAGCCCACAAATTGGAAGGAGTAGAAGGCAAAGATAATCCGTATGTATGAATATCCAAGCTCTATCACCTCCTGTTCAGCACCCATCAATGCCAGCGCGTTATCTCCCAACACTACACCTACTAGTATCACCGGAATGCTCATGAAGAAGGAGAGGTAGATGCTCTGTTCAGCGACTCTTCCGGCTGTCTCTGGATCTCCCGCACCGATATACCGGGCCACGATTGCAATCGTCCCCGTGGAGATAGCAAACATTAACGGCATCATGAACCATGAAAACTGTCCTCCTAGTCCGACACTCGCCACGGTGAGGGAGCCCAGCTGTCCCACCATCACCATATCGATCAAACTGACAAGTGTTGTGCTCACGTTTGCCATGATGGCGGGCCACGCCAGATTCCATAACCGTTTTCTCAGCATGAAGGAGGAACTCTTCTTTCTTATAAGTATTTTTCTTTCGTATCGTGTCCCGTAGAAGGTAAGTATTCTATGAAGAATTTATATACTGTTACATAGAAGAATACAAAAAAGGAGATTGAAAAAAAATGAAGAAAAAGTCTCTTAGACGTGAAATTATTATAACAACACTCATCGAGCGCCTCAAGCCGTTGGATTATGTCTATGCCTTGTGGGAAGCGGGTGCTGCGGGGTTTGGCAGAATTGATGAGTGGTCGGATATTGATCTGTACATTGCCTGCGATGATGAACGGGTGGAAGAGACCATCGGTGCAACGAAAAAAGCACTGCTGACCCTCTCGGAGATCGATCTATGGCACAGACTTCCAGAACCTACATGGCACGGACACTCCCAAGTTTTCTGTACCCTCAAGGGAGACAAGCCCTTTCCTTTTCTTGGATACTGTGTTCATGAAGCGATCCAGCGAGGATAAGTTTCTTCAGTACGAGATCCACGGTGAGCCCACGATTCATTTTGACAAAGCGGACATCGTAAAAAATAATCCTGTGAACAGAGAAACCTTTCTACAAAAACTTGAATCGAGATTGGAGGAGCTCAAAGTGACGTTCCAGCTGTTTCAGGTCTTGACACTCAAAGAGTTACATCGGGAGAATGATATCGAGGCCCTCCTATTCTATCTGAACTTCACCTACAAGCCCCTCGTGGAGGTCCTCAGAATGAAGTACTGTCCGCTCCACTACAACTTCTATTACCGGTACATTCACTACGATCTACCAGCTGAAGTAGTAACACGGCTACAGAGACTCGCCTTTGCCGCAACTCCAGAAACTGTTCGTGCCAACCGTGCCGAGGCTGAGGAATGGTTTTGGGAAGTGGCGGACAGTACCACCCACGAGGAACTAGAAAAGGGACTCAACGTTGATGTTACATAACCACAGCAAAGATTTTATACACTGCGAAGAAAGACTACTGTATGTCTGCATCCTTCACACAGCGCGTACGAGCGATTATCAAACAAATTCCATCGGGAAAAGTCGCGATCTATGGTCAGATAGCTGTTGCCGCAGGAAATCCACGGGGTGCACGGCAGGTAGTGTGGGTACTCAGTTCCTCATCCAAAAAATACGATCTCCCGTGGCATCGGGTGGTAAACAAGAAGGGACAAATATCGCTGCCTCGAGGCGGTGGATACGGACTACAGAAGGCACTTCTGGAACGTGAGGGAGTAACATTCGACGAGAATGGCACCATCGATTTAAAAGAGTATCAGTGGAAGCCACGATGAGAATCGATTGAAAACGTTGTGATAGAAACATCCACACAAAAAGTATTTAACATTCTCTATCAAAAATTGTATATGGATCGAAAAATAAATTATTTCATTGACATAGGGCTCCTATTTCTGTTCATCGCAAATTTTGGTACAGGATTTATTAAATTTCTCGTGAAATATCCGGCGGTACTTCGTGTGCTCGGTATCCGATCACTCCCGATGTACACGCTCTCTGAGATACACGACTGGAGCGGTCTTTTCATGGGGATCCTAGTACTTATCCACCTTCTCCTTCACTGGCGGTGGATAGTAGCAATGACATGCACAATATTCCATGAAAAAATGAAAAATACACTACTCATTGCCCTCATTGTGAGTCTCGCGATGGTATCTGGATGTACGGAAGTTCCTGAAGAGTCAAAATCACCTGATGAGTCTCCGGTGAAGGATCTGGACGATGTCGAGATCACAGAGTATGAGGGGGAGAAACTCACTCCCTTTTCTGCGGTGAGAACTACGTCGATAAAAGGTCCCCAGAATATCGAGAAAGATACATACCGGTTAACACTCACTGGGCTCGTGGATGCAGAGAAAGAGCTCACCTACGAGGATGTTCTCGCGTTTCAACGGTACCGGAAAGTAATGGCCCTCCACTGTGTGGAGGGATGGAGTATCACCATCCTCTGGGAAGGCGTACTGGTAAAAGATCTCCTTGACATGGCTGGAATCACTCCACAGGCGAACACCGTAATATTCTACGCGTACGATGGATACTCAACCTCACTGCCGTTGGACTACATTGTTGATAACGATATTCTCCTCGCATACAAAATGAACAACGTGACCCTTACCCCAGAAAAAGGATTTCCCTCCCAACTCGTCGCCGAGGAAAAGTGGGGATACAAGTGGATCAAGTGGGTCACGAAAATCGAGCTGAGCGATGATCCTAGCTACCGAGGGTACTGGGAACAAAGAGGCTATAATCAGGACGGCGATGTCGAAGGGCCGATGTTCGAAGAGGACTAAATCCGCAACATATTTAAGGAATAAGAGGGATTATTAGTAATGAGAAAGCTGAATGTATTCAGCATCGGAGGGTTCGTTCTTGTCTGTCTCTTACTCTTCGCAGGATGCACAGGGAAGAAGGAATCCACTACACCATCAGGAGGTGAATCATCCATGAAAATATCCAGCAGTGCGTTTGTCCATGCGGGAACGATTCCCAGTAAGTATACGTGTGCCGGTGCGGACATCTCCCCACCATTGACCTTCAGTAATATTCCCGAGGACGTCGAGAGCCTCGCGTTGATAGTAGACGATCCCGATGCCCCTGCAGGAACCTGGGTCCACTGGGTAGTATGGAACATTCCCGCAGAGGTTTCGAAACTCGAAGAAGACGAGAAAATCACGTACTCTCGTGGGAAAAATGATTTTGGGAAGCTCGAATACGGTGGTCCCTGTCCACCATCGGGTACACACCGGTACTTCTTCAAGCTCTACGCCCTCGACACGACACTCGATCTGCAAGAAGGAGCAACGAAGGCACGACTCGTCGATGCAATGGACGGACACATTCTCGCTGAAGCTACATTGATGGGAAAGTACTCCCGTTAAGTAAATAAATAGACGGTTCTTGAGAAAATGGAAGATGACGTAGAAAAATGGTTAACAGTACATGCAGAGGACTTTCTAACAAATATTGGTATCAGTAATGGTGATACTGTCCTCGATTTTGGGTGTGGACGTGGCTACTACACCATTCCCGCTGCTCATCTTGTTGGGAGAAACGGAAAGGTGTACGCGCTCGATAAACGAGAAGATAGACTATCTACTGTTAGAAGAAAGGTCCATGCACGGAATCTCTCAAATATTGAGATACTCCATACAACAAGAGAGATCAACATTCCATTAGATAACACGTTCATCGACGTGGTACTTTTGTATGATGTACTTCACTCACACTATTTCACTCCTTCCAAAAGAAAAGAACTGTTATGTAAGATACAGCGAATAGTTAAATCTGATGGGCTAATTTCTGTCTATCCGCGACATATGAACACCGAGGATGTATATAAGGAAATGCAACGGATGAACTTCCTTTTTGAGAAGAAGCTCGTGACCACGATACTCCATAACCGTACACTTGTTGAGGATACCGTGCTGAACTTTAAGAAGCCTTAACATGTTAGCTCTCCGTAGATTTCAGGCCGTCTGTCCCGAAGAAACGGCCATTCCTCTCGCGTCTCTGGAATACGTGTTGGATCGATATCCACGATTAATGGTTCTTCCTTTCTCGAGGCCTTCGCAATTATTGTACCCTTCGGATCCACCACAAGACTATTCCCAAAGAACTCCAGATCTCCCTCTTTTCCCACTTTGTTTGTCTGTGCAACGAAGACACCGTTCACAATAGCATTGGCCCTCGCTTCTACTTCCCACGCCTCTTTGTGCAGTGCGGTAGTGGCTGTAGGGACAAAAATGATCTCTGCACCCCGAAGCGTTAAAATCCGCATATGCTCGGGGAAATGGCGGTCGTAGCATATAGCAATACCTACTGTAACGTCGGCCACGGAAAACACATGGTATCCCCGATCCCCTGGAGTGTAGTAGAACTTTTCGTCTTCCGTCGGATCTTCGGTGATATGCATCATCTGCTGCGATCCCACAAGCGTTCCACTGGCATCGATCACCGGTGAGGTATCGTAGTACGTATCGGGTTTCTCTCCCTTTTCGTATAGATTGGGAATGAGTGCGATACGGTATTTTTTCGCCAGTTGCTGGAACTGCCGTACAAGCGGACCATCCAACGGCTCTGCGAGTGAGAAAAACTTTTCCTCACCGAAGTACTGAGGAAAGAACTGATCCACGGTAAGTTCGGGGAGACATGCGATGGCTGCTCCTTGCGACGACGCACTCTCGAGCAACTGATCCACCTTCGCAAGAGACGTCTCACGATCTTTCTCCGCTCCCACCTGTACACATGCAATTCGCACCATACTCCACGTGAGGTTCCAAACCTTAAATACCTCTTGCCGTGAGATTTATATGTTCTACTCAAAAAAGAGAATGATGGGCACACAGCTGACGCAGCGATTCTGGGAAGTAGACATGCTCCGAGGAATTGGTATCTGCATGATGGTAGTTTCCAACACAATCACCGATCTGAAATTCTTTCACGGCGGGTATGCGTTTCTACAGTCTGATTTCTGGGATTATTTCGCCGTGACAACGGCTACCGTATTTATATCACTGGTAGGTGTCTCATTGACACTCAGCTACTCCCGCGCGACCCAACGTACCCCTGGCAAATCGTTCTGGAGGAAGTATCTCACAAGAGGATTGAAGATCTTCTCATGGGGGCTGATCATTACTGCAGTCACATGGGTATTCCTGGGAGACCATTATATTCGATTCGGTGTGCTCCATCTCATCGGTACCTCAATTATCCTCGCGTATCCTGTGATCCACCGTCGCTTCACCAATCTCCTGTTGGCATTTGCTGTAATAGGCGTTGGATTTTATTTAACAACAGTAACTGTCGAAGGGCCTTGGTTATTGTGGATAGGGTTCCGGCCGCAACAGTTTGTCACCGTAGATTACTTCCCTCTACTTCCATGGTTCGGTGCCGTACTCATAGGGTTAGCTGTGGGCAACACGCTGTATCCTCACTACACACGACGATTCTCTCTCCCGGATCTCTCCCACCATCGTTTTATCCGGCTTCTCTCTTTTCTGGGAAAGAAATCGCTCCAGATCTACCTGCTCCACCAGCCGGTTATTGTCACGATACTGTACGTGTTTGGAATTATCAGAGTTGGGTTTTTGTAGTGATCATCTACTTATTATATTGTGTACATCTCCCCATAGAAATCCTTTTATTCTTCTCTTCAGAGGGACAATGTTATGGTCTACGAGCGTCTGCACCCCAAGGTTCAGGAACTTCTCGAAGAGCGAGAATGGGAATCACCCACAGAACCCCAGAAACTGGGAATTCCACAAATTCTTGACGGTAACCATACTCTTATTATTGCGAAAACAGGATCAGGGAAAACAGAGGCAGCGATTCTCCCTGTTCTGGGAAACGTGTGCGAAATGGAGGAAGAAGGAATAAAAGCAGTTTACATTGCGCCGTTGCGGGCGCTCAACAGAGATCTTCTCCGGCGGCTCAGATGGTGGTGTGAGCATCTCGATCTCCAGATTGAAGTACGCCACGGAGATACCACACAGTACCAGCGGCGGCAGCAGGCGTTATCACCTCCTGATATCCTTATCACTACCCCCGAGACGCTCCAAGCAATCATGGTGGGAAAGGTGATGAGAAAACATCTAAAAAAAGTGAAGTATGTGATTGTAGATGAGATACACGAACTCGCCGTAGACAAACGCGGATTTCAACTCTCCCTCGGTCTTGAGCGGTTGGTGGAACGGGCAGGCGAGTTTTTGAGAGTAGGACTTTCCGCGACAGTGGGATCGCCGAAGGAAGTGGCACAGTTCCTAGCAGGGAACAGGTCTGTGGAAATCGTGAACACCGCAGAAACAAAGGACATGGATCTCTCCATTGTTTGTCCCACTCCTGTAGATGACGATTACCAGTGGTCTGACGAACTCGAAATAGGACCAGAAACTGCTGCACGATTGCGAAAGATCCGAGAACTCGTGGATCAGCACAGGAGTGTCCTCACCTTTGTAAACACCCGGGATAGGGCTGAAATTCTCTCATCGCGATTCAATTTAATGGATACCGATATAGATGTCCACCACTCGTCTCTCTCAAAGGAAATGCGGATTGAAACGGAGGAACAGTTCAAAAATGAAGAGCTGAAATCGCTGGTCTGCACCTCGTCCATGGAATTGGGTATCGATGTGGGATCGGTGGATCTTGTTATTCAGTACATGTCGCCGAGACAGGTGTGCCGACTCGTCCAACGAGTGGGACGAAGTGGCCACACCGCGGAGGGTCTATCCAAAGGGGTGATCATTGTTCACGATGAGGACGACATCCTCGAGACCATGGTGATCGTGAGAAGAACACTAGAAGGAGAACTGGAGGATACACGTGTCCAGAAAAATGCCCTCGATGTCCTCGCCCACCAGATCACCGGTCTGGCAATCGAAAATTACAAGATGGAAATAGAGGATGCACATGTGATAGTCACACGGGCGTATCCATACCACTCGCTTACCAAAGAAACACTGGGGGATGTCGTCGAGATAATGAGGTACATTGGAATCTTGTGGAGAGATGAAGAGATCTTCGGCAGGAAAAAGGCAGCCTTCCAGTACTATTTCAGCAATCTCTCTATGATTCCTGATACAAAACAGTACACTATCAAGGATATCGGATCGGGGAAGAGCATCGGTGTACTGGACGAAGAGTTTATCGAGACGAGAGCAGAGGTCGGAACGGTGTTCACGGTCAAGGGGAGAGCGTGGGAGATTCTCGAGATTAATGAAGGGAAGGTGCTTGTCAGCGAGGCTGAAAATATTGGAGGCGTGCCTGGATGGGAAGGGGAGCTGATCCCTGTACCTTACGAGATTGCCCAAGAAGTCGGAAGATTGCGGCGCTCCATCGCTGTTCGAGAAGATTTACACACCTACATAGCAGATGATACATCATTAGAAAAAGTACAGGAATATATAGAAAAACAAGGAAAAGGTGCGCTTCCCACGGATGAGCATCTCGTGATAGAGACATATGAGAACTACGTGATTCTCCACGCGTGTTTTGGTACAATCGTGAACGAGACGCTAAGTATGGTGCTCTCCTCGATTCTTTCCTCCCGGTTCGGCTCAAGCGTCGCGGTGAGGGCAGATCCCTATAGAATCTGCTTCAAGTTCCCCGTGAGGGCAGACGGCGGAATTCTCGAGGAGGTCCTAAAAAATCTCAAACCTGAGCAGGTGAGGCCGATCCTTGAGCTTACACTGCAGCGTTCCTCACTGTTCCAGTGGAAACTTGCCCAGATCGCAAAGAGATTCGGTGCACTCACAAAGGATGCCGAAGGTTACCACATAAAAAAGCTTTTCTACACCTTTGAAGACTCACCGCTCTTTGAGGAGACCTTCAGGGAGATTTTCAACGAGAAACTGGATATTGACACCACTGAACGTATTGTCGAAAAGATTAATGTGGAAGAGTACGATATCGAGATGGTGCACTCCAAAGAGCCCTCACCCTTCGCCTTCCCAATTCTCACAAAAATGGGCGCATCGGGCATCGTCACACCGAAGAAACCGATGAAGGAGATACTGAAGGTCCTGAAAAAACGGTTGGAAAATAAGCGGGTAAAGCTCTTCTGCGTGCACTGTGGCGAGTGGTACATGACCAAAACAATCAAGCATATGGATGAGTACCCCCGGTGCAGAAACTGCCAGGCACGATTCCTCGCAATCCTCAGAAAAAAAGATAAAAAGACGATGCAAGCAATTAAAAAGCGATTGAAACAACAGGAGATATCCGAAGAAGAGGAAGAGCTGGTAATGCACGCCAAGCGAACGGCAGATCTCATGCTCGCCTACGGGAAAAAGGCAGCCATGGCGCTGGTAGCCAGAGGCGTAGGGCCACAGACCGCCTCCAGAATTCTCGCGAGGATGCACGTAAATGAGGACAAATTTTTAAAGAATATCTTGGAGGCGGAGAAACAGTACGTGAAGACACGGAAGTACTGGGATTAATCTCGTCTCCGCTTTAACTCTTCAAAGATCTCCTTCACAATGTCAAACTCGAAGTCTTTGAAATTATACTCATTCTCCCAGAATCGATCCAGCGTGTATCCCTGTCGCTCATATTCGTAGCACTGAATCATCATCTCCAGTTTGTCCGCTGCCCTGACGATTCGAGCCTCAATGCTCTTTCGTTCTTCAAACTCCTCCCAGAGATCGTAGTACCCATCGCCATGTTCTATACCAGAAAACAAATCGCTGCAAGCGTTCTTTTCTGCTCGTTGTTTGGTTTCTTCCCCTATATACTTGAGTGCTTCATACGGAATATCACCTACCTTACTTTCCGCCAGATCGTGCAGTATTGCAATCCGCAGGAGCTTTTCCATATCGATTTCATACATATCCTTGAGGTGATCACCGAGAAGCATGCTCAGCACAGCAGTTCTGAAACAGTGATCTGCTACGCTCTCCCCATCGATTCCATTAATGATCCATCCGGATCGCTTGATACGCTTTAATTTCCCTATCTCCACGAGAAAATCCACCAGCATACTACTCATACAGCGAAACCATTTTAAATAGTATTGGTTAAGAAGGGGTATGCTCGATATTAACCTGATCAGAGATAATCCCGATGTGGTGAGAGAAGATCTGAAGAAGAGAGAGGATGCTGAGAAACTTAAATGGGTAGATGAAACAAGAGCACTCGATAAGGAGTGGAGAGAGCTTAAAAAAGAAACAGACAGGCTAAGACACGAAAGAAACAAGATTGCACTAAAAATAAGTGAATTAAAAAAGAAAGGTAAAGATGCATCAGGGAAAATAAAAAAAGCCGCTGAAATACCAGAAAAAATAGAAACGCTGGAAGAGAAAATGCGAGAGAAGAAAGAGAAAAGAGATTACTATCTGATACGATTGCCCAATATCCTCCATGAATCCGTACCTGTAGGCGAAGACGAGCATGATAACGTTGAAATAAAAAAGGTTGGTACCCCTCCAGAGTTTGATTTTGAGCCCAAAAGTCATTTGGATATTCTTGTAGATCTCGACCTCATGGACGATGAGCGGGGTTCAAAAGTAACTGGCCATGGGTTTTATTATCTCAAAGGTGATCTTGTAAAGCTTGATAGAGCAATTATGTCATATGCAATTGAGTTCCTCACAGCACAAGGGTATACCCTCATCGAGCCTCCCTTCATGATGCGGAGAGAGCCGTATGAGGGGGTAACGGACCTCAGTGATTTTGAGAATGTCATGTACAAAATAGAGAATGATGATCTTTACCTGATTGCCACCAGTGAACATCCCATGGCCGCGATGTTTATGGACGAAGTACTCAATGAAAGGGATCTTCCCATTAAACTTGTTGGATTCAGCCCATGTTTCAGAAGAGAGGTGGGCACCCATGGGAAATATACCAAGGGACTCTACAGAATGCACCAGTTCAATAAAGTTGAACAATTTATATTCTCTCATCCCGATAACTCGTGGCAGTTCCACGAGGAATTGCAGAAGAACGCGGAGGAACTGTACGATGGACTGGGTCTTCATTTTAGAGTAGTGAATGTCTGTACTGGTGATATCGGCTCGATAGCTGCCAAAAAGTACGATATCGAGATGTGGATGATCGACGGGACATTCAGAGAGCTTGGATCGAACTCGAACTGTACCGATTACCAGGCAAGAAGACTCAATATACGGTACAGGGAGGAAGAGGGAAAACCACCGGCTGGGTCTGTGCATACACTGAACAATACAGCGCTTGCCACAAGCCGAACAATGCTCGCAATCATCGAGCAGTTCCAAAATGAAGATGGTAGCGTCACTGTACCAAAGGCACTGCGAAAGTACACAGGATTTGAGAAAATAGAAAAGAGGGATTAACCCTCGATAGGTGAGATACCTGCGGCTCGACAGTCACTGATATGGAGAATAAGATACCCCTCCTCGTTGTTGTCCAGGTGGGGCTTATCTTTGTTATACGTGTCAAGACCGACTCGTAACGCATCGTAAAAGGAAACATCCTGCTGTCCAAGCATTGTTGTCTCGATGAAGTACCAGTACTCATGTGTTTTCACCGCCACGTAGGCGTGGCCAGGTCGGAACATTATCGCTGTTTGCAGTTCCAAGGACTCAAAGATGGAGGCAAAAAGTACTGTTGTCTCGATACAGTTCCCGATACCGCTCTGCAGTGTCTCGGAGGGGAACCGGATCCGCTGGATCACATCCTCCCCATTATTATACGTTCTGAAGTTCGGTGTACTCACGTAGGAGATCTTGTACTCCGTCTTCAAAGTATAGTAGATCTTCTCCAACTGATTGAACACACCTTCTTCATCCTCTTGGTACCCCGAGAAGGATCCACCGGGCATGTACTTCTTCGCAGTGGAAAAGAAGCCATCGATGGATGAATCATTTGGTGTGACCCACGCAGCAATGTTCTCCCTGAAATCGATGTTTTCCATCCAGAGCACCATATCTCGTTTTGCGAGCATCGTCACCGAGACCGTATCCTCAAACACTAACTTCTCTACGCCGTTTTCAACGTACGTGACCTTGATGTGGAAATTCGTCCGTTTCTGTTCGGAGAGAAGATCCAACACATTCGGCATGAGGGGAGGTGTCAAACTCACTACACCGCTTTCATTTGCGGGGATATCCACCGTCTGGAAGGATGCATCGGTGAAGTTCATGATCTGTGCCTCTATCTTCGTTCGTATCTCCTGACTGCTGTTGTTGACCAACTCAACATCGACATAGTGTTGGTATACATTGCCGAAAAGATGGTATGTAGCTGATGGTATCTGGGGGAAGTAGTAGTACGTCACATCGATATCCTGCTCTGTGACAGAGGTAGAGGACGATGGTGTAGTTGAAGAAGAGGACGGTGTATCCGATGGAACCTCTCCCGTTGCTGTAAGAATAGTAAATGTCCCTTTCTTCGTGACTTCATTTCCTGTGTAAGTGTCTATCACCTTCACGTGTACTTCGTAGGTGCCGGGCTGTGTCACGTCGAGAGGTCTCGACATCCACACATAAGAAACATCTGTATCGAACTGCTGACTATAATTTAACACATTATGCTTTTCATCAACGAGTGTTCCAGCCTTGTATATCCTTAGAGAATCCCATTTCAGCGAGACTGCATACTTTCCATCCGTTTCATCGACTTTCATATTTTGAATTTCAAAATAAAGGTGAATACTTTCTTCTGTTGTGAACTGAGCATTGGCACGGAGAGTATACTCTCCGTTTTGGAGAACGTTCGTACAGAAAACAAATTTGGTTACCGTTAATTGATCTGTCTGTGTATCTGGAGCTTCTGAACACATTGAAACACAAATGAGCAGTAAAAGAACAAGACCCATTATTTTCTCTTTTATTTTTATCATATACTATTATAGTTAGTAATCATATTTAAATTTTTCTAATAGACAGAAGAAGAATAATTAAACACTTCTGCCGAAAAGGAACTATTAATATGGGTATACCTACTGTTTGCCCTTTTTCCTTCCACTCCTCAGCTCGGCCAGTACCATCCCCAGAAGGATGCATACACAGCCCACAATCTTCCGCAGGGTGAAAACTTCACCGATAAGGAGATAAGAACACACGGCAGCGAATACCGGCTCCATGGCAAATATCAATCCCGTATGCGTTGGAGATACATATTTCTGTGCTGAATTCTGGATTAAAAACGCCAAAAATGTTGCAAAAAATGCAGTGATTATCAATGCTTCAACAATCGTAAGGTTGAACTCAAAGGAAGGTTCTGTAAAACTAAAAAGAGTAGAAAAAAGAGCCACAGCTCCTATCTGAATAGTGGTAATCAGGAACGTATCCGTTCGGGGAGAGTATTTTCCAACTAAAATGATATGCATAGCAAAACAGAAGGCAGAAACCAATACCAGAAGATCCCCATAACTCATCGCAAATCGCTGGAAAGATAAGAGCGCCAGCCCAATGCATGCCAGTATCGCGCCGAAAACAGTGTTTTTCGAAGGAGTAGTTTTCAGGATAACTGCGGAGAGCACAGGCACAATCACCACCGAAAGTCCCGTGATGAACCCTGCATTTGCCGGGGTAGTGTACTGAAGACCCACCGTTTGAAATCCGTATCCCATGAACAGAAAGAGTCCAATAAATATTCCGTACTTTCCTATCTCGATATCGATCCTTCTCACCCTTTTTATTGATACAAGGAAAAGGAGTAGAAAAGCGAGAGAAAACCTCCAAGAAAGAAAACTGAAGGGCGGCATGAACTGAATGGCCTCCTTTACCGTAACAAATGTGATTCCCCAGAAAAAACTCACGAGGAGGAGTAGAAGATCATTTTTCATGCCGGTACTATTTTTAGGGAAATAAAAAGGTGTCTGCAAAAGACTTTTATATGGAGATGCAAACTCGTTGCATGGACGTAAGTAGACCACTGGATATCGTGCACCAAAGCCTCAATAAGAAAGTCGAGATCACATTGAAGGACGGGAGATGTCTGCGGGGAGAACTTCTCGGATATGACACAGACCTTAACCTCTCGCTTGGCAATGCTGAGATGGTAAGCGAAACAATGACAAAAAAATTGGGGACTGTTGTTGTACGAAAAAATAACGTGCGTGATTTTACACCGATGGAACGGTTATAGATGATACTCTCGGACAGAGACATCCTTACACACCTGAAAAAGAAGAAAATCACAATTGATCCTTTTAATAAGGAAAGTCTTCAGCCGGCAGGGTACGATCTGCGATTTAGCGGGGAGTGTATCCTCAACGAGGACACGTGGAGGGGGGAGAAACTCGAAATTCCACCAAAAACACATGCGATTCTGTCCACACTTGAGCGTGTAGGAATGAAAAACCTGATGGGAGACCTTAAACTCCGGTCTTCGTTCTGTCGGGAAGGATTAATAGGGAGTTTCGGATGGGTTGATCCTGGCTGGATCGGTGTGCTCTCGCTTTCTGTATTCAATGCAAGTGAACATCCTGTAGAGATCGAGAAAGGAGAACGACTTGCACAGATATCATTTGTAGCTCTTTCTTCTGCTACAGAAGAAGAATATACGGGGAAGTATAAGGGGAGTACACGATCGGAAGGAAGTAAACGGTGATTCTTTTCTGCCGGAAAATTTATATAGATTGTGAAAAGAAGTAGAGTAGATGAAAGCCACTATCGTATACGATAACGAGCTCTATAAAGAAGGATTGAAAGCGGACTGGGGGTTTGCGTGTGTATTAGAGACAGAAGGAGTAAATATTCTCTTTGATACGGGCGCTAACGGCATGATACTCCTCAATAATATGAGAGAGCTCGGTCTTGACCCTTTTTCCATTGACGATATCGTCATTTCTCATGCTCATGGAGACCACACAGGCGGGCTGAGGGACTTCCTCACCATCCATAGGGACGTTACCGTATATATCCCCTCTTCATTCTCTACAGATGCAAATGCACGAGAAATTGTTACCGTAGATACCCCACTCAAACTTCATGAAGGCATCTTCTCCACAGGCGAACTCAAAAATGTCGAGCAGTCGCTCGCGGTGAACACAGAAAGAGGCGTTGTCGTCTTCGTTGGATGTTCTCATTCTGGTGTGGGAGATATTCTCACGGCAGCATCCGAATTTGGAGAATTGTACGGTCTTATTGGGGGATTGCACAGATTTAGAGCGTTTGAGGCACTCGAACCCCTAGAAATGATCTGTCCTGCTCACTGTACACGATACTCTTCCGAGATTTTTTCCCGATACCCAGAAAAGTACGTTGAAGGGGGTGTAGGAAGAGAGATCGTTGTCGGAAAGCATGCCGATGATCTTCGGTTATAAAAGTCGATCTCTCTCTATTATACGATGTCACCCTCAAATCTTACGAAAAGTTTTTTTATATATGGGAAGCGAACGTATTTATGGGTCACTCAATTGCCATTACATCGGGGAAAGGCGGCACAGGAAAAAGTGTCCTCACATCGAATTTGAGTGTCGTACTCTCTGAAGCCGGTAAGAATGTGCTTATTTTGGATGCAGATTTAAAAATGGCGAATTTATCTCTCTTATTAGATCTCGAGTATCCTGAAGTAACATTGAGTGAGGTACTCGCGGGAGAAGCCACAATAGAGGATGCAGTGTATGAGAAGTATGGGGTGAAGATCGTACCCGCTGGAATGTCCCTCTCACAGGTGAGAAAGGCCAGAGCTGATAGGTTAGAAGAGGTGTTTGCTACACTCACACAAAATATCGATTACCTCCTCATCGATACGTCTCCAGGACTCGAAGCAGACGCGATATCGGCACTAGCTGGTGCCGAATCTACACTTCTAATCATTACCCCCGAGGTAGCCAGTATTACAGACGCCTTTAAAATAAAAAAGGTCTGTGATCTACTAAATACTACACTTCTTGGTCTTGTGGTGAACAGGGTAAAATACGAGGTCAGTGAACTCTCGATTAACGAAATAGAAACGGTGATGGAAAGTAGATGTTTAGGTGTGATCCCCGAGGACCCTGAAGTACAGCGATCTGTGGCCTTTGGGAAACTCTTCTGTACAAGAACTCCAAACTCTGCCGCGTCAAAGGCCATGTGCAAACTGGGGAAAACGCTCCTTGGAAAGAGAATAGAAGAATCTACTACACCATACGAGAGACTTCGGAAAATTTTAGGGTGAATATATGTTGAATGAGATGGTTATAGAGGAAGACCAAATCGCGAATATGACACGAACGATCATAAAGTTTCTGGAAGACATGGATGCAGAAGTCCGGTTTTACAAAAAAGGGACGGATGTGTGGGGGGAGGAGTATCTCAGCAAGTACCTCATGGAGACAGTCGAATACTTCAGCAATGTATTTAGAGCACAGATGGAGGACAAGTTTAACAAAGAAAATCTTGTGTATTTTAAAAATCTAAAAAAATTGGAACACAGAGAGGAAAAGATACTGAAAAAACTCATGGAAGGAACACCAGTAGCCTTTACTACTGACAAATACTTTATAGGATTCTACAAAAGCAGTAAGAAGTACGTAGTCGGATCGCTGAACATCTCGCTGGAGGAGATCCTTTTCGGGGAAGGTGAAGAGTACAACCTATGGATAGCTGTCTGTTACGATTTTGTGAACAAAATAATCAAGGATGGGGACTTAAAATTTGTGATAGTGGATTACCTGGTGGGAAGACAGACCTCAAATGTATTTAAAATGGAGTATAAAACCTATCTTGAGGAAGGTCTAAAGTTTCTAGAAAAAAGAAAGAAACGATTAACTTCGAAAAAATTGCTACAGGAAAACAGGGAAAAGGTACTCATCTACAAGACGCTGATAGAAAGATCTATGCAAAGAGAAAAAATTAGCTCTTTTTCAGAGAAAATATTTTATAATGTTTTTATATACTATAAAAAGGCCCTAAAATCGTACATCAGCGGAATGTTCGAGATAAAGGATAGATACTACGAGGAGGCATACGATAGATTACTTTTCTACAAACTCGAAAAAAGAGACAAGATGATACATGGGATGTTGGAAGGGATAGAAGACGAAGAAGAAAAACACTACAGACGACTGCTCAAGCTCAAAGCACAGGAAATGGACAAACAGCGGGATGCACTCATGGAACGATACAAAATATCCCACCCTTCAGAAGATGATATCACAACATTACTGAAAAAATCAGGATTCTTAGAAGAGCGTTAACCTGCATTTCCCTTTTTTACAAGGGTGGTAATGTATCCAACTACCCTGTTCTCTATCCTATCGTTTGGAAAATCCACTTTATCCTTCAAATATTCTCTGTTTTTATAAAAATCCGATGTCAGATTGTCTGAATATAGATCGTATATTTCTTTCGCTGGTCTTTTAATGAACGTCGGTCGTATTTTTCCCATTGCATCGCCTCAAGTATCACTACATCCCATGAACGCATTTATAAAGTTTGGCATGGCTATCCGTAGATATTACTTTTCTTTTCCACGGTGGGAAGTTCGTAACTCCGGAGCGCCTCCCGAGGAACAGAAGGATGTATCTCCTTGAGTGCCTTTTTGAAATGGTGCATGCTCACCATTTCAGCATCTTCATTCTCTCGCAGGGCTATCATTGCCGCTTCCCTCACCAGTGCCTCGATATCTGCACCCGAAAAATTGGTTGTATGGCCCACGAGATAATCGAGATCGATATCATCATCGAGCGGCATTTCCCGTGTGTGTACATCCAGTATCTCACGTTTTTCCTCGTTATCGGGAGCAGGGACCAGTATTTTACTGTCGAACCGTCCGGGTCTTAACAGCCCGGGATCGATGATATCGGGTCTATTTGTAGCACCGATAACCACAACACTGCTCAACTCCTCCAGACCATCCATCTCGGTGAGGAGCTGATCCACCACACGTTCACCAACTTTACTCCCTATCTCCTCTCCTCTGGGAGATGCAATAGAATCCAGCTCATCGAAGAAGATAATACTCGGGGATACCTGCCTAGCCTTTCTGAATATCTTTCGTATGGCCTTTTCACTTTCTCCCACCCATTTGGAGAGCACTTCGGGTCCTTTCACCGGGATAAAGTTTGCATCACTCTCACTGGCCACTGCCTTTGCCAGGAGTGTCTTTCCACAGCCAGGAGGGCCGTATAAAAATATACCTTTAGGAGGCCGTATTCCCAGTCGTTTAAACCGTTCCGGATATTTCAGTGGCCATTCCACACTTTCTCGCAGTTTCTCCTTTGCCTCCCTCAATCCGCCAATATCACTCCATTTAACCATGGGTGTTCGTACAAAGACTTCTCGCATTGCAGAGGGTTCAACGATCTTTAGTGCATCTTTAAAGTCTTTTTTTACTACTTTTATGTTTTTAAGTACATCTGGAGGTATTCTTTCCTCTTCAAGATTTATATCTGGAAGGATGCCTCTCAAAGAATTCATGGCCGCTTCTTTGCAGAGAGCCTCGAGATCCGCCCCAACAAACCCATAGGTAATATTTGCCAGGGAGATGAGGTCCACGCCCTCGAGCGGCATTCCCCGTGTGTGGATCTGGAGTATTTCCTTCCGTCCTTCCCGGGTAGGAACACCTATCTCAATCTCTCTATCAAACCGTCCAGGTCGGCGTAAAGCAGGTTCGAGCCCCTCAGGTCTGTTTGTAGCTGCAATAACAATCACTTTCCCCCGTGCCTTCAATCCATCCATTAACGCGAGGAGCTGCGCGACAACACGTCGCTCAACTTCGCCCGAAACCTCCCCCCTCTCAGGAGCTATCGCATCCAGTTCATCGATGAATATAATAGAGGGAGCATTTTTTTCTGCTTCTTTGAAAATTTTCCGTAGATTCTTTTCACTCTGTCCGTAAAATTTTGACATGACCTCAGGACCGTTGATAGAAATGAAATGAGCATTGCTCTCGCTCGCCACCGCCTTGGCAATAAGTGTCTTTCCGGTACCTGGTGGCCCATAGAGCAGTACGCCTTTTGGAGAATCGATACCGAGTCGGTCAAAAAGCTCCGGATGTTTCAGTGGGAGCTCGATCATCTCACGTACCTTCTGTATCTCCCTTTTCAATCCCCCAATGTCCTCATAGGTGATGGTAGGCATCTCTGTTTCCTCAATGTCCACGGCTTCGGGAAGCACCTCTACCTTGGTAACGTTCGTCATCTGCACCACACCGGAGGGAGATGTATTCACTACCACAAATCGGATCTCGCCGAGACCAAAGGGCGAACCGGAGATCACATCGAATAGATCGGTGAAGATCGATTCTGCAAAGGGATCCTTTCTTTGAGATACAAGGCTTATTACGTCCCCTTTTTTCACAACTCTCCCTTTCAAATTCCGGGAAACAACATTACCGGAGATCATGATCCTCATGCCCTTCTGTGCTGGTGCGAGAGCAACTTTTTTTGCTGATTTTGCGTCAGCTTCTTTAATAGTCACGAACTCCCCCATGGAGGTCTTGGCATTTTTTCGTATGAGTCCATCCATACGTATGATATCAAGACCGGCATCATCAGCGTACGCGTCCACCACAATGGCAGCGGTCTTTCTGTTTCCAATAATTTCCACGATATCTCCCTGCGATACACCGATCTCTTTCTGGAACTTCGTGGCTACCCTCACAATCCCTCTCCCGACATCTTCCTGCCGTGCACCTGCAACTTTCAGTTGTACTTCCATCAGTAAAAATCATGCAGAAAAAGCTATTTAAACCTTTTCACAGCATCACGCTCATGAAACCTCTAAGAATAAAGGATACAGATGAAGAAGTATATCCGACAAAAATAATCTGTCTTGCACGTACATACAGAAAACACGCAGAAGAAATGAATAGTGAACTTCCAAGCACGCCTATCCTCTTTTTAAAGCCCTCATCGGCTATAATACACAATTATGAAGACATTGTGATCCCCAACCTATCCAAGGAAGTACACTACGAAGGGGAACTGGCTGTGGTAATCGGCAAGGGTGGCAAAAATATCTCGAAGAAGGAAGCATGGGATCACATCATTGGATACGCTGCCTTTTTGGATATTACTGCGCGAGATCTCCAGAACAAAGCAAAAAAGAAAGGACACCCATGGAGTGTATCGAAGGGATTTGATACTTTTGCACCGATCTCCGATATTGTGAAAAAGGAGGAGGTACCGGACCCCCACAGGTTGAGTATCAACCTATGGAGAAACAATCAACTACGACAGAAATCAAATACGCGGTATATGGTATTTACAATCGATGAAATCATCGAGTATGTCTCCCGGATCATGACACTCGAACCTGGAGACGTGATCGCCACGGGAACACCTGAAGGTGTGGGAAAGATGAATAGGGGAGATCATGTGACCCTGGCGATCGAGCATGTGGGAAAACTAGAACATAATGTGATCTGAATTTTGCAAAAAATTTATATGTCTGGCCATTGCAAAAATTTTTAGGTGTAGAAAATGAACGTAGAAAAATATCTCACGGAAAAGAAGGAACATCCACTGCATTTTACTCTCATCGACCCAGATTCAGCAATGGTGAAGGACAAACATACACTGAGGAAACTGAAAGAAGTACCCACAGACGCCATAATGATAGGCGGCTCAACTCAGATCATGGGGGCTGAGCTCGATACTCTTGTAAAAACTATCAAGGAGACAATTGAACTCCCTGCGATTCTCTTTCCGGGAGGTATAGGTGGAATAAGCAAGTATGCAGACGCAATCTTTTTCATGTCGCTGTTAAACTCAAGAAATCCCTATTTCATCACGAAGGCTCAGGCATTGGGAGCCTTTCAAGTGAAACGTGCTGGTCTCGAGCCACTTCCCATGGGTTATCTCATAGTAGAACCAGGAGAGACTGCCGGGTTTATCGGAGAAGCAGATCTTCTCCCTCGGCACAAACCGAAGATTGCTGCGAGCTACGCACTGGCGGCACAGTATATGGGGATGAAGTTTGTGTACCTTGAAGCAGGTTCGGGAGCACCAGAGCCTGTACCATTAAAGATGATTCAGTACGTGAAAGGGGCTGTAGACATCCCTGTGATTGTAGGTGGCGGAATTAGAGATGTGAAAAAAGCAGGTGAAATATCGAAGATCGCAGATATCGTGGTCACCGGCACCATTGCAGAGAAAAATCTGGAGAAGTTAAAGGAGATCGTGCAGGTGATAAAGGGATAAAATGAGTCTATCCTACGATGTGAACAAATTTTTAGATTCTCTTGAGTATAAATTCGATCTGGATAGACTACACGATAAAGAATACTTTAAAAAAACATATGACGAGCTTTCAGAGAATTTGTTGGGGTTAAAAGATTTCAGAGAGAAAATGAAATTCTATGGGTTTCCACACCCGTACTATCCCCTGAAGGGCCTGAAAGGGGCTTCTTCCTCCTTCAGGAAAAAGGCACAGCTTAAAAAATCGACCTATGAAAGAAATTCTTATGCTATCTCCGCTCATAAAATCGCATTGGGGCATCTTTCGGACGCTGTAATGTTAAAAAATGACAAAACGTATAAAGGAAGAGAAGCATTGAATCATCTCCACCGGGATCTCACGTTCTGCGAAAACGAGGAAGGAGTATACAGACTGGAAATACTTGGCTATATCCCGTTTTCCGGCGATTATATGGTAAAATTAAGTAATTTTAGTCCGGAACAGAGGAAAAATTATAGAAAAATCACGAAAATTGCTGATAAAGAAAAAGGGAAAGTAAGCTCGGTTAGCCTCTACATGAAGCGGAAGTCAAGGAGGAAGAAGAGACACGTCTCATTGGAGGAGTACAGAAATAAAATAAAAAACAAACGAGAAATAGAAAACTTCAAACTCCACCGTGAAAGAGGAGGACTGATAAAAAATAGATACACGAGAAAAATTCTTTCGATCTCGTATGCTCCCCTCGGTGTGGATGCTTTTCTCTTCGATCTTGCAATGTTTTACCTAAAAAAAGGAAAATACGAGAGAGAAAGGTATGCAGGAATATTCCCCACACTTGCGAAGAAGACACCGGAGGAAAAACTTGGTAAGTATGAAAAAATAATTAAATTGAAAGAGAAACTAGAAGAAGAGCTGCAAAAACTGGGAAAATACGAAAAAAGTCTTATTGTAGGGGGTATTGCCTACTATAGAGTTACTGGAGACCTAGAAAAAACATTGGGGTATTTTAAATTGAGTGAAGAGGAACTCAAAAGAAAAATAGAGGAGTTCGAACGATCCGGAGTTCTTGGAGAAAGAGAATTAAAACCGAAAACACAAAAGTTTTTGGAGCATCTGCAGAGGTGAGTACGTGAAGGTAATAAAACATACAGATAAAGAGAAGGTCCTTGAGGAAATCAAAGAGGGTGTAAATGATGAAGTAGTATATCTCTCAATACGTCCCTCAATCGATGTCGTTGTTGCGTTACTGGAACATGACCCCCACGTGAAGACAATTCTCTGTCCTCCAAGTCTCTACGAGCTCACCTCCGCACGGGTAAGGGATGCATTAAAAGAGGTAGGGGTATCACTAAAAAAAGGGGATGTGAAGGTTGGGAGGCCACGAAAATACACGAAGGAAGAAATACAGACAATGCTCGATCTGTATAGTGACGGAGTTCCTGTCACGACAATTTCGGAGAGACTCGAGATTCCGAGGAGAACAATATACTACTATCTGAACAAGGTTGAGAACGATGAATTATGAACTGTACAAGAAAATATATAGGAGATTGAACAGCAAAGAGGATATAGATCCAATAGCAAAGAATTTTGATATGGAAGAGGATGCACTCTGGTCAATCCTTTGCCAGAAGATAGTAAGAAAAACAAAGAAAAAGTACTATAAAATAAAGGGAAAACGTGGAAAATTAGAGAGAGAATGGAAAAATGGAAAAAGTATTATGACAATCTCAAAAAAATACAATTTCCCCCCTGTGTTGACTGCTTCGTTCATTTTTGAATATAAATTTTCAAACAAAGAGTTTAAAAAATATCTTAAAAATCCTGATTCGATTAAAGATGAGCGAATAAAAAAGGAGGTGCAGGAAGCGGTGGAACATGATATTGTGTACTCTCCAAAGTATATTGATCTCCAGAGAGAGAGTGGAATCAAGTCTGAAAAAGAGATAGAAGAGTGGTTGGTAGAGCGAGATATCAAATTCATCACGGAGGGGGATGCACGGAAGGAAAATTTTAGAAAAACGCCGGATTTTCTCCTTATGAATCCCCTTTCTCTCGATGGACTTGAGGTCCGATGGATAGAGAGCAAGGCAGGATTCGGCGACCTGATTAAATTCAAGGAAGATTTTGGAGGGCAACTCCGTCCCTACGTTCGAATTTTTGGATCGGGACTAATTGTGTATTGGGTAGGACATTTAGAACGGTTGACTACTTTTTCAGATAGAATCCTCGTAGTATCGAAGAATTTCTTTGAAGAAAAGAGTAGGAAAAATTATAAATAGACAGGGGATGTGGTAAGAGTATGAGAAAAATTGTATTGATCCTGCTCCTCGGGCTTCTTTTGCCGGCAATTCTAATGCCGACGCTCTCCTCGGCGAAGAAAGTCTACGTGGTAGAAGTAGAAGGAGAAATAGGTCCAGCAACAGAAGAAGTTGTGAGAAAAGCTGTAGATAAGGCTAATACCGATGGAACAGCACTGATTATAGAGATAGATACTCCCGGAGGAAGAGGGGACGCGATGATGAATATAATAAAGAAAATAGACTCTTCTGATGTACCAATAATTGTTTTTGTAAGTCCAAAGGGAGCAATTGCCGCCTCTGCAGGCACATACATTGCAATGGCCTCTAATCTCATAGCAATGGCTCCAAGCACATCTATAGGTGCATGTGAACCTATTCTCGGATACGATCCGCAGACAGGGAAGATTCTCGAAGCTCCTGAAAAAACGGTGAACTTCTATACGAGCTATATGCGGTCACTCGCAGAAGGACACGGGAGAAATCCAGATGAAGCAGAGAAGTTCGTCACAGAGAATCTGAGCCTCACTCCTCAAGAAGCACTTGAAAAAGAATTAATAGAACTCCAAGCTGACGACAAATACGAGCTCCTGGAAAAGGCCGACGGAATGAAGTTGAAAGGGAGAGAGGATAGACTCGATGTTGATGGTGCGGAAGTAGAGATCATTGAAAAATCATTTAAGGATAAATTTATCATCACGATCACCAACCCTAACCTCGCATATTTTTTGGTTACCATAGGAATTTTAGGATTGTTCTTTGGATTTACTACACCTGGATGGCATGTGCCGGAAACGGTCGGCGCCATCTGTCTCGGTCTTGGCATCATTGCGCAGGGCTATGTAGGATTTAATCTCGGAGGATTTCTTCTAATCGGACTGGGAATACTCTTCTTCGTGGTAGAACTTCTCACGCCCACCTTTGGATTATTCACTACCGCCGGTGTTGTGTCCTTCTTTTTCGGTTCGATGCTCTTATTTTCTGCTTCACAGGAGACGGAATGGGTGATTAGAAGAGAGTTTTTTACCGAATTCAGATATCTCGTTATCATTGTGACAGTCTCAGTGGCGCTCTTCTTTATTTTTGGAATTTCAAAGGCACTACAACTCAGAAGAACAAAACCTACCACGGGGGAAGAACAAATGCTAGGAGTGAAAGGCACCGCTCTAACTGACATTGACCCTGAGGGTCAGATACGTGGTCGCGGTGAAATATGGAATGTTTACAGTGACGAGAAGATAAAGAAAGGTGAGAAAGTCGAAGTAATAGAAATGCACGGACTTAAACTGAAGGTAAGAAAAATATGAAGGAAGATATAAATATAAAGCTTAGAAAAGCTAATTTTAAAGAAGAAATACCCAAAATATGGGGCGATTGGGGAGTATCTTCAGAGATAGGTACATTAAAAGCGGTACTCATGAGAAGACCGGGGGAGGAGATAGAGAATCTCGGTGACCCTCAAAAATGGAGAATGAAGGAACTATGGGATCCTGCGACGGTCAGAGAACAACATGACACGCTCACCACAATATACAAGGGGCACGGAGTAAAGGTACACTATATTGAAGAAATGCCGAAGAATAGACCGAACGGTATATATGTCAGGGATCTCGTGTTTATGACCCCTGAAGGAGCAATTGTTGCCAGGCCGGCCCTTTCCTGTAGGGCTGGAGAGGAACGGTATGCCGCACTCCAGTTACTGCAACTGGGAGTACCAATACTCAAGACCATCAGTGGAGAGGGAATATTTGAGGGAGCATGCGGGCTCTGGCTTGATAAAGAGACAGTAATCCTCGGGGAAGGATACCGGTGTAACTCAGCCGGTGCAGCGCAGGTAGAGAGGGAACTGAGAGCCATGGGGGTGAACAATATTATCAAAGTGAATATTCCCCGTGCACAAGCTCATTTGGATGGTTTTCTTTCTTTTGTCGATCTACACACTGCACTTGCTGTCAGACTTCTCACGCCCAATATTGTATATGAAGAGCTTCTAAAAAGAGATTTTCATATAATTGATGTCCCCTTAGAAGAGTTTTATACGTTTGCACTGAATGTTGTAGCACTTGAGCCCGGGAAGATTGTGATGCCCACTGGAAATCCTCAAACAAAAAAGCTTCTGGAAGAAAGAGGCGTTGAGACAATCCCTGTCGACGTAAGTGAAATCATGAAAGGGTATGGGAGCATTCACTGCATGACGGCATTTTTAAAAAGAGAAGAAATCCCGTTGTACTCATTGAATGAATAAGGAAAGTTTTAATAAGATAGAAGAAAAGATAGTATGAGTATGAAAAAAATAAATATGGAAGGAGGTGAGAAAACGTGGAGTTAAATTTCGTACAGCTGGCAGGAATACTTATCGTTGTCATTATTTTGATGATACTAAGCTCTGCGATAAAAATTGTCAAGGAGTTTGAGAGAGGTGTCATTCTCAGGCTTGGACGATTGAAGGGCGCAAAGGGACCTGGAATATTCTTCATCATTCCGATCATCGATCGAATGTACAAGGTAAGTCTACGAACCAAGGTCCTCGATGTCCCCGCTCAAGAGGTAATGACCAAGGACAACGTCCCCGTGCGAGTGAATGCTGTGGTGTATCTGCGGGTAATGGACGCTGCAAATGCAATCGTGCAGGTAGAAAACTACGTGTCTGCAACCTCACAAATCTCCCAGACCACGCTGAGAAGTACCATAGGAGAAGCACATCTCGATGAGCTGTTAAGTGAACGGGATAAACTGAACAAGAAACTCCAGACGGTGATAGACGACGCCACCGATCCATGGGGGATCAAGGTCTCCGCTGTGGAGATAAAGGACGTGGAGTTGCCGTCTGCAATGAAACGATCCATGGCTGCCCAGGCTGAGGCAGAACGAGAGCGACGGGCAAAAGTGATCAACGCTCAAGGAGAACTTCAGGCTGCAGAGAAACTTACAGAGGCAGCGAGAAAAATGGCTACAGAACCAATGACACTACAGCTGCGACTGTTGCAGACGATATCAGAGGTATCTGCTGAGAATGCATCGACTGTAATACTGCCGTTCCCGATGGAATTCCTCAACTGGCTTACAAAGGGCGGATCGACTGAAAAAGAAGAATAACTTTATTTTTTATTTTATTTCTACTTGCATGATGGAGTTCGTAAGGCTTTTTTAAGGAGCGTAGATCCTATGAGAATCAGGAAAGCACAACCGGCGGATCTGAAAAGGATCTCGGAGATAGAGGCCTCCACATTCAACTCCCCTTATGATCCACTTCTTATCAACTATTTGTACAGTTCTCACGAAGAGACCTTTCTCGTTGCCTGTGAGGACGATGTGATCGGGTATATCATCGGGATTTTGGATGGGTCTGAAGGACATATCATCTCACTCGCTGTAGAGGAAGAGTTCAGAGGAAGGCGGATAGGAACACATCTTGTGAAGAGACTCCTCGAGATATTCAAGAGGGAGGGAGCAGAAAGAGCAAAATTGGAGGTCAGGAAACACAATGTGGGTGCCCAAAATCTCTACAAAAAATTGGGATTCTCCACAGTAAAGGAGCTTCCAGACTACTACAAGAACAGTGATGATGGGATTCTCATGATGAAAAAGGTTTAAAAATTCTTTTTTTCTATACATAATATGATATGCGTTGTCGGCATGCCCGGAAGTGGAAAGGGGGTGTTCACAGAAATGGGCAGGAAGGCAGGATATAGTGTGATTGTGCTGGGGGATATTGTGCGGGAGGAAACGCAAAAGAGAGGACACAGTCTCGAAAAGGCCGGAGAAATAGCCAAAATATTGAGGAAAGAAAGGGGAAAAGCTGCACTTGCGAAGCTGGCAGTCAGTAGAATAGTAAGACCCGAAAAGACCGTGATTGATGGAATACGCGCCTATAAAGAGGTGGAAGAGTTTTCTAAGTACTATGACTGTTACCTCGTAGCGATTCATGCATCTCCTCAGGAACGGTTTGCACGGCTGGTACAGCGGGGACGGGAGGACGATCCCAAGACGTATGAGAAATTCCATGAAAGAGATCTCAGAGAACTCGATTTTGGACTTGGAAATGCAATTGCCCTAGCAGACAGGATGATTATCAATGATAGAGATATAAAGACATTTAGAAATATCTGTAGAAAATTTTTTGAGGAGCGGAATTGAAGATGTATAACGTCTTCCTTTTCGATCTCGATGGAACGTTGGTGCGGATGAAGCTCGATTTTGGCAAGATGCAGTCTGATCTCACAGATCTCATCGGAAAGACAGAAGGATCGCTTCTTGAATCCATCTCAAAAATTCAGGACTCAGTACTGAAAGTTCGCGCCTTTGAGTATGTCCAAGAAGAAGAGAGAAAGGCTGCCGAGAATTCAGAACTTATCGATGGCAGTATAGAATGTTTGCAGTATTTAAAAGAAAGAAACATAAAAATTGGCATAATCACAAGAAACAACAGAGAATCATGTATGAAATCAGTAAAAAAAACAGATATAGAAACGTATATCGACGTAATAATCTCACGAGATGATGTGGAGAGGGTAAAACCGGACAAAATGCATATCGAAGCGGCACTGGAGAGAATGGGAACAGGACCAAAAGAGTGTGTGGTGGTGGGAGATCATCACTTTGAGATAGAGGCGGGGAGAACATTGGGATGTATGACCGTCGGGCTTTTAAGTGGATCGGGAACGAAAAAAACATTAAAACATGCTGATTTACTATTTGACTCTATAAAAGAGTTTTATGAAGACTGGGTACGACGGAAAATATAGTAAGAGTTAAATATTTAAAAGATATGTTCCTAATGAAGTATAAGAAAGGTTATGATAAAAATATTAAACGTGGATGAATCAACAACCGATGCTGTAGATATTGTCTGTGATTTTGATAGACGGGGGGAGAAAGTATTTGGGACAGGCCTAGCAGATATGACAACATCGCTCAAGAAAGCAATAAAATCAGATAAAGTGAAAGGATTTACAGCGGTAATAGATGAACAGCCGTTGGGACTAGTAGTGTACACACAATCCGATGAAAACGGGCGAATAAATTTTTTATATGCTATACCGGGGGAAGAGGATAAAAAAATCTATTCTGAACTAATAAATCATTGTATAAATAGATTAAAAGAATTAAATGTTGTACGGATAAATTGTGAAGCTCCAATTTTAACGAATAAGGAGCAAGTCAGGAAAATTTTCAGAGAGTTGGGGTTTGAAACAATAGAGAGAGTGACGATGGTAGTAGAGTTGCCTGTAGAACTTCCTTCATCGAGAATTACTAAAGGATATGAAATAGAAAGCTGGGATGATGTGTACTTGGGTGAGGTGAGCCACTTAATTTATGAGGGGTACAAAGGAACTATCGATCAGATCGTGTATCCTGAATTGAAGACCATCGCAGGAACAAAAAAAATGATAACTGCATTGATAAATGGTGCGTCAGGCCGGTTTGATAAAGAGATAAGTAAAATATCCTTTTTTAACTCGAATATCTGTGGCACAGTTCTTTTTACTCTTGTAAAAGAAGAAGGATTCATCCCCGAAACTATTGTATCGAAGGATCATCGGGGCAAAGGACTGGGCAAAGCACTTCTTGTCAAAACGCTGGAAGATGCAATTGATAACAATGTCAATAAAGTAAGGTTGGGTGTCAGCAAGAATAACGTTCCTGCTGTCTCTCTTTACAGAAAAATTGGGTTTGAAGAGAAAAAGGGGATCACCGCGTATATCTGGGAGAAAGGAAAGAACGTAGAGCATGGATAAATAAAAGTAGGTATTGTGCATTGCATAAATAATTTAAAAAACCATTCCTATTTTATAGGAAAAGACCTCCTAGTAACGAAGTACATTTTGCTATACATACACGTAATCAATTGTAACAGATCTTGATGTTGGAAAGAACGAATAGTGAAGAGAAAGAACAGTGAATTTTTTATACTATTACCACATTGGAAGGAACAACTGGAAAGAAAATATACGGTTATCGATCTCAGGTGATATGATGGACGATAAAATAAATTTTGTTGGGAAACATGAGAAATGGATTGTGGCAAAAAAGATGGAGATCACGGAAAAGACGAACGATGTTGACATCGCGAGGCTTTTACTTTCTGTTCGAGATACAGTTGATAGGAAACTGTTTGAGTACTTTGAAAAAGATTTCGATATGGAAGAAATAGACAGTATCGTTGCAGATATCGTCCCCGAAGGAAGAATGTCAGGGGAGAAGGTTGCGGAGGTATTTAAGCAGTTAAAATACTCGGTACCAAGAAAACTTGAGGGAAACAAGGTTGAAAAAGAGGTCAAAAAACAGCTGATCACTGAGAAGGTACTCGAAAAGCTCTCGTTCAATACACTGGATGCAGACACACTAGACAAGTACATCAAACGGAAAGAAATGAACAAAACCTTCGATTGATCTATATAGATACTATATTTTTTTTCTCTATTCTATATACTTTATAGAAAAACTTTATATACAGTTTCTCAAAGGAGCAGGTATGACAATAAAATTACGATCGTATATCCTCGGTAGTATCCTCGCTGTACTAATGACGATGTCAGGAGTGTACATTACACTCCGGATGAACGCATTTATGTGGGCCTCAATTCTCACTGCACTGATGGCAATAGGGATCTACAAACTCCTGCGATTGGAAAAGGATGTGGATGCGCATGAAATAAATATTGCGCAGACAGCTGCGTCCACTGGTGGTATTCTTGCAGCGGGGATATGTTTTACCATTCCTGCCATATACTTCCTCGATGCAGATCTCTTTGCAACGTTCACCGCCAGTCCTGAGAGGTTCCTCTTCGAGGTGTTCCTGTTGGCACTTCTCGGTGGCATCATGGGTGTTCTTTTTTCTGCCTATCTACGAAAAAGCATGATACTCGAAGAGAAACTTCCCTTCGTAATAGGAGAAGCAACTGCAGATACGATCAGAGCAGGAGAAAAAGAAGGGGGACGAAAAATACAGATTCTTCTGGGTGCTTTCGGGCTCTCTGCCCTATTCACGACTTTACGAGACGGTGTATCATTAACCCTTGGAAGGCTTGATATCGCCTTTAAAGGAATCATTCCCGTATTTAAAGAGTTCAGCTCAGGAGCATTTAAAGTTCAAGTTCCTTTCATGCCCATGGCTATTGGGGCTGGATATCTCATAGGATACAAAATCGTCTCCATATGGTTTCTGGGATGTCTTTTCTCGTATTATATCTTCCAGCCTCTCATCCACTACCTTTACAACGTACCAATGGCACAGATGACCGAGTATATACTGCCACTGGGTGTTGGCGCCGTGATTGGTGGTGGTATCACAATATTCCTCTTGAAAGTCATCCCCTCGAGTATACAGACCTTTAAGGCAATGGTCTCCACTCGTGTGTCGAAAGAGGAGGTAACGCCACGGTGGATACCTGTGTTTGCTGTGGTCTCCGTGTTTGTTATGAGTGTGATTTTAGATCTGGGTGTTGGTGCATCTGTACTTGCAATTCTTGGTATATGGGTGATGACCGCCCTTGCAGGGAGGATGACTGGTGAGGTGAGTATCGACCCCATGGAGGTCTTTGCTGTACTCATCGTTCTTTTCGTGAAAATCGCTGTGTCTCTGGGTACGCTCGAGAGTGTATTTATCGCTGCTATCGCCGCTGTTTCCGTCGGTGTAGCAGGTGATCTGCTTTTCGATCTGAAGGCGGGACATATACTAGGTACATCCCCAAAAGAGCAGGCAAAGGCACAGTTGCTTGGAGTTGTCATCGGATCCGCGGTGGTTGGGTTCAGTCTGCTCGCTGTTCTCAATGCCTTTGAACTTGGAAGTCAGGAGTTGTACGCACTTCAAGCCCGAAGCGTCTCGTATATGCTCGGTATAATCGATCTGAAAATCTTTCTTATAGGTGTAGCCCTTGGGACAAGCATTACCCTCCTAGGACGTCCAGGTATGGTTTTCGGCGTCGGAATATTCATTCCTCTATATCTCTCTATTGCATTCTTTATCGGTGGTGTAATCCACTACCTCAATAGAAAGAAAGAAGAAGATGAAACGGAAAGACTTGTAGCCGCAGGGCTGATCGGAGGGGAAGGAGTCGTGGGTGCACTCTTGGCAATAATAAAAATGATCCCACTGATGTTATAGGAGGCGAAAGGAATGATTGTAGGAATCGATATAGGGGGTACAACAACGGACGCGGTAGCGATAAAGGACCGCACCCTCATGAAGATCGTGAGCGTGACTGCCAATGACCCGCTAGCCGCTGCAGCGGGTGCCCTTGGGAAGGTAGTTACTTCTCTCAATAAAACACTCAACGATGTACGTATACTTGCCGCTACGGGCGGAGGAGCCCGATTTCTCGATGAGAATCTACTGGGCATCCCCGTAAAAAAGATCGACGAGATCACAGCAATTGGAAAGGGCGGAATCACCCTCGCCAATAAGCGACAGGGTGTAGTGGTGAGTATGGGCACAGGGACAGCCGTCGTCTGTGTCAAAGATGAGATCAAACATTTCGGTGGGAGTGGTATTGGGGGTGGCACTCTCCAAGGTCTCGCTCGAATGCTCCTCAACATCAACGATATCTCCACGCTGAACGCCCTCGCGAAGAAGGGGAATCTGGGAAAGGTGGATCTCACTGTGGGTGATATCGCAGGAGGAGACGTTGGAGTAATACCGAGCGAGGCAACTGCCTCGAACTTTGGAAAGATCGATGATACCGTGGAAAAAGAGGATATCGCCAAGGGGCTCATTAACATGGTGTCCCAGAGTCTCGGTGTACTTGCAATATTCGCTGCGCGAGCATGTGAACTGGATAATATCATTCTCACCGGAAAGGTCATGGCGTTGAAGGAAGTGCAGGAATCATTAAAATCCATCGAACCTCTTTTCGGCAGAAAGTTTATCATTCCCGAGAAAGGTGAGTATGCTACTGCTATCGGTGCAGCGATTGCCATTCTGAATGGAGAGTAAGAAACGAATTAATGCTCCGAGTTAACGAGATAGATAATATCGTTATGAAATTTTATATTCGGAAGATAATATGCCAGGATGAAACTCCTCAATATTCCCATAATCCTTATTAAGACTCATGACGGAGAATCACCATGTCATCAATAAAAGTTGTATTCTTTGATATCGATAACACTCTTTTCGATATGGATAGAGCTCACAAAGAGGCGCTCAAACAAATTGCAAAGAGATATACAAATATTTTTTGCGATATCAGTGAAGAAGGGCTTATTAGTGCGTTTCTTGAGGCTGATAAGATAGCACTGAAAGAGTTCCACGAAGGGAAACCTCTGGATGTCATCCGCCTTGAGAGACAGCGGAGAATTCTTCGAGCTCTTGAGCTCGATGATGCGTTTGCCGAAGAGATGACTGAGATGTTTTATCGAGTGTATCCCACGTTGAATACGCCTATCGAACATGCCACCTCGGTAGTGACGTCCCTTCGTCCACGATACTCTATGGGAGTTATCTCCAACGGTTCCAAGGAAGTACAGTATCGGAAATTGAACGCTTTGGGACTCACGAAGACCTTTCAGAGGATTGTACTTTCAGAGGAACTCGGTATCAGAAAGCCGGATCCGCACATTTTCTGGAAGGCGCTGGAATCCTTCGATGCGGGATCTGAAGAATCACTGTACATTGGTGATTCGTATCATGCCGATGTGTACGGTGCAAAAAAAGCAGGAATGAGGGCATGTTGGTTCAACGCACGCAACGCACCGAAAAAAGGAGACATAGAGCCGGATTTTGAGATCCAATCACTCTACCAACTAACGAAACTACTTCAATAAAGGTGATGTGATGGATAAAATTCATGAGTTCATTTTGAGTGATCTGGATTTACAGCACAAACATATTCTTGACGCTGCGACAGGAGCGGGGAAAAGTCTCTCTATCTGGGCAGAGAGGGTCCATGAGGGGGGAGGCACATCGGAAATAATTTCCGTGGACACCTTTGATATTCCCGGCGAAAACGAAGAAGAGTGGAAGGAGGAGGTACGGAAGAATCTCGGAGCGTATGCACAATATGTTGAGCTACAAAAGGCGGATATCTTCAACCTAGATTTTCTTGAGAACGAATCCATCAATATCATCAACTGTCATGATACGATAATTTTCCTTAATCCACGGCCATTAAAACTCCTGTCAGCGCTGAAAGAATTTAAGAGGGTGTTAAAACAGAGAGGTCAGCTCATTATTACCTCGGAGACACCGGTGAAGAGAACGCCGGAAAATGAGGGGCAGTGGAGACGGTGGAACTTCGCCAAGGCGGTGTATAGACTGAAGGGAGAGACGTGGTCCACGGAACCGTTGCTTGAAGAGGTGAAAACGACAGTTGAACTTCTTGGGTTTAATGTATACGATGAGAGAGTATTTTCCGAAAGAAAAATCGAGAAGTATGGGGAGACAATGGATGAGTGGGAGAGAATAATGAGTGAGGATATCGAGGAACTCGAGTGGAGTAAGGAATTGAAAGAAGCGTTGCGTGATGAAGTTGATCGAATCTCTTGGAAGGTGGGGGAGGACGGATATCTCACATACCCCCGCCACTATGTCTTGAAATGTAAGAAAAAATAATAATCTTATTCTCGTGAGATGCTTCTGACCGTAAAGTTTATAAAGCATTAAGTAAAGTACACTTTACATTAAGGAAACTAGATTTTACAGGTGAGATAGATGTTCAGGAACAAATGGAGAAAAGCAACGTTTTGGATATGGGTGATTTGTATTCCGCTTCTTCTTGCGGGAGGGACAGTGAAAAAGCTGTATCCTTCAACTTTTCTTTCTACGATACTTTTAACGACTGGAGGCGTGGGAGTGTTCGTTGGATTTATCCTCCTGAAGACTAGGGAGGAGGAATGATGAGGTGAGGTAGATGGAGAGAAAAAAATATAGAAAATACGTGATAGGAATCGGATTGACAGTTGGAGCTGTAGTTGGGTTCTCTATTGCACGAGGAAATCTAGTAGCCCCATTGATAGCAGTGTTAGGAGGAATATTACTCCTTTATCTATGCAAAATGAGAGTTAATGAAGTCGTAGAAGACGAAAGAAACTACAGAATAAGTGAACAGGCATCACAACGGACGGTACAGCTCGTCGGTATCTCCACAGCGGCACTGGGACTTCTCACAATTGGACTGAGTAGAAGTGGATACATAGAAAGAGAACAGATTGGATTTATGCTGGCGTATTTTGCAACGGGGTTGTTTGTAGTGTATATGATCTTTTACTGGTATTATAGCCGTCAGTATGGTGCATGAGATGAAGAACAAACTCAAAGTCTATAGAGCGATGCACGATCTCACACAAAAAGAACTTGCCGATCAGCTCGGCGTGACACGACAGACGATACACTCGATAGAACGTGAGAAATACGACCCTTCCCTTCCGCTTGCATTTAAAATGGCACGATTCTTCGACGTAAAAATTGAGGATATATTTCTTTATGGAGAGAATGAAAAATCTTTATAAAGGTTGAACAGGAATATGCAGTATGAAACTAGAAAGGAATCCATCGACGGCACTCTACCCAATACCTGTGGTGCTGATAACAGCAGAGGACAACATTATTACCATTGCGTGGATAGGTACTGCATGCCACGATCCACCTATGGTTTCGGCGGCGATACGACCAACACGCCATTCTCACGAACTCATTAAAAAATCCGGCGAGTTCGTAGTGAACATTCCCACGAAGGAGATACTGGAAGAGGTTGACTACTGTGGTACAATCTCCGGACGGGATGTGAACAAGTTTGCTGAAACGGGACTCACCAAAGAAAAGGCAAAAAAACTATCAGCGCCCCTAATAGAGGAGTGTCCGGTGAATATCGAATGCACACTCGAAAAAATGGTTTCTCTTGGCACCCACGATCTTGTGATTGGGAGGATAGTTGCTGTGAATGTCGATGAAGCACTTGTCGAGAATGGAAAGGTGGACTATAACAAGGCTGATCTCGTCTGCTACGTGAATGGCGAGTACCACTCAATTGGCGACATCATCGGCACCCACGGATTTTCAAAGAAACAATAATATTTTTATTTCTCCTTTTTACTCGTGAGGATACAATCTCTTTGTTTGTTCGAACACTAAATGTTAATTTTCGAAAAAATAAGTATAGTTTATACATAGATAATGGTTGAATGTCGATATCATTAAGCTTTGCAAAACTTTTATAAAGGATCCGATCATACTATTGACTGTCAGTCAGTAGGTGACCGGATGTCGAGAACAGTAAAACGCCCCAAAGAACGGAAAAAGGAAATAGTGGATACGGCAGAGAAACTCTTTATGGAAAAAGGGTATGAAAATACTTCTGTAATGGATATCGTAGAAAATATTGGTGTAGCTAAAGGACTGTTCTACTACTACTTCGAATCCAAAAAAGATATCATTGAAGAAATCGTCAACAGAATGCTCGTGACATATGAAAAGGAAGCAAAAAAATTCGTGGAGGACTCTCATCTCACAGCTAGAGAGAAATTCGCTCGCTTAATACGTCTCTCCAATCATATCGAAGGGGGAAGAGAGTACATGATCTGGGTCTTTCGGGGAGAGAAAAATATACTGCTCTACCATAAGCTCAGGAAGAAGACGCAGGAAAAGATTCTCCCTCTATTCACGAAAATTATAAAACAAGGAGTAGAGGAAGGAGTGTTCGATACTGAATACCCAGAAATGGCAGCGAAGTTCATCTTTTCGAGTAATACTACTATTGAAATCCCAAAAAATCCACTAAGGGATATAGAAAAGCTGAAGAAGCAGTATGTCGCAGCCATCGATCTCATGGAACGTGTTCTCGGTGCAGAGAAAGGGAGTATTAAATCTCTTTATGCAGAGGGAATAGAGAATTTTGAAGAAACACTATCTAAATATCAAGAAAAGACTGGAGAGATATCATGGAAAGAGAACGAGTAATGAAAATACGATCACTCACCAAGATGTATGGGAAGCAGGTGGGGATTCAGGATCTGGATCTCGACGTGTACAAAGGAGAGATCATGGGATACCTCGGCCCCAACGGTGCGGGGAAGACGACAACGATCAGAACGTGTCTCGGTCTCCTCTCAAAAACGGAGGGAGAGATCACAATATTTGGCATGGACTCACATGAAGACTCAACGAGAATACGGAGGAGAGTTGGGTACTTACCCGGTGATTTTGGGCTCTTTTCCGGTCTGAAGACGAGGACCGTTTTGCGTTATTTGCTCTCACTGAGCGGTGTGAAATCGGATGAGAGGATGAAGGAACTTGCCGAACGGCTGGAACTCGATCTCACGAAAAAGACGGGCGATCTCTCGAAGGGAAACCGCCAGAAGGTGGGTATTGTCCAGGCATTCATGGCGGATCAGGACATCATTATTCTCGATGAGCCTACCGCAGGTCTCGATCCTCTGATGCAGCAGGAGGTCTACCGGATACTTCGGGAGGAGAAGGAACGGGGAAAAACGATCTTCATGTCATCGCATATCCTCGCCGAAGTAGAGGAGGTCTGCGATCGTGTGGCGATCATCAAGGAGGGACAACTCCAGGTAATTGAAGAGATCGCTGCCCTTCAAGAGAAGCTGGGGAAGAGCCTCACCGTTGAGTTCAGGAATGAGGTGGATCCTCACGAGTTCGAGCTGAAAGGGGTGAACCATATCACGATGGATGGGATGACGCTCTCCTGTATCGTTACCGAGAATCTAGATGAGATGATAAAGAAGATATCCACCCACAAGATTGTCAATATGACGCTCAGAACATTTCCTCTCGAACAGCTCTTTCTGAAGTACTATACGGGGGGTGATGACCAATGAGGGGGAGAACATTTCTCATGGAGTTTGTCAGCGGATGGAAGGGTCTCCTCATCTTTCTTCTCGTCGTTCTCCTATTCGTAGGTGCCATGCCCAAAATATTTCCCACCTTTGCGGAGACAGCTGAAGAACTGGAAGGCTCCGAGAATATCGAGATTACCGTTCCCGAGGAGATGGGTGGAACGATAACGCTCTCGTGGGAACCGGTAGAGGGAACGACTCAGTATATTGTCATGGAAAGTGAGAGCGTCTCTATGATCGGCGGGACGGTGATCTACACTGGTGCAGGAACCGAGACATCCTTTCCAAAGGATTTCGAGGGAAACAGGCACTACGCGGTGCTTGCCGTTACCGATGACCCGACGGAGCCGATACTCGTCGCCATGGTATCCACGGAGAAGAAAACAAATCCCTTTGACGAACTGCTGGAAAGTCCCTTTTATAAAGGAATGACTAAGGGAAAAGCAGTATCTATCTATGAAATAGAGGGATTCATCTCAATGGAAATCTTCAGCTGGTGGGTTCTACTGATTGGTCTCTTCCTGGCATATATCGCGGTGAATACCATTTCCGGGGATTTCGAGAAGAAACGAATGGACCTGATATTCTCCACGCCCCTTTCTAGAGAAGAGTATCTCATCGAGAAGTTCCTCGCTCTCAGCGGGTACACTGCTGTCCTTCTTCTTCTTGCCGCAGGTGCGGTTGTCGGATCGGTGGACTCGCTGAATATCTCCGATACGCTCGCCAGCGGTCCAACGATCCTGGCCTTTATCGGCTCTCTCCCTCTGTTCATGGTGATCATTGCAGTGGGAATGCTCGCCGCGGTCTATTTTAGAAATGCACGGACAGCAATGGGGGGCACCTTTGCCTTTGTCTTCGTTGAGTACATGCTCTCCGTGATCGGGAACCTCTCCGAGAAGTTCTCAATACTCGCTGATCTCAGTATTGTAGAGTACTGGGATTACAATGCGGCGCTGTACGATAATGTTCTCAATCTCGGTGAGTTCGCCGCACTGTGTGTCCTGGCAGTAGTAGTTCTTGGGGCTACAGTCCTTGTATTTAAAAAGGGGGATATCCCTATATAAAGAGAGTAAACCTTTTATATGAACGATAAAAGGAAAAGTACATACGACCACGGGGACGTGGTGTAACCAGGGATCATCATGGGCTCCAGAGATAGAGTATAGAAAAATACCGAGTCTCCTCTGTGAGGCTGACCACGGGTTTGCTGACATATCGGATGACGAGTTTCTGGAGCGGAGAAACCCATGGATTCGGGTTCAAATCCCGCCGTCCCCACTTTTCATTTTTTGAGGGAATCACTGTGATCGGGAAATTACTGGATACTAGGGTAGTAGTGGAAAACACACGAGCTATCAGCAAGCTGACAAACAAATCCTACGGTACTGTAGAGAATGGAAAGCTCTATCTCGATCTTATTGAAGCGGCGTATCTCGTGGATCGAGGGACGCTGGAGTTAGAAGACAAGAAAGATATCCTCGCCGCTGCCAGAGAAGAACGATCCTTCGATATAAAATTTCTCGTGTACAAAGATCTCCGTGAACGGGGACTCATTGTGAAGGCAGGGTTCAAGTATGGTGCACATTTCAGGGCGTATAGGGGAAGTGTAGAAGATCACGCGGAGTATCTTATTCACGCAGTGGATGAAAAAGAACGTGTAGAGAGCCATGAGTTTGTGAGAACGGTGAGGATGGCCCATACCGTGAATAAAAAGATGGTATTGGCATTTGTGGATATGGAGAACGATATCACCTATATCGAGGTAACACGGGTAAAGATGTGACCTCACTCTTCTTTGAATATCTGTCCCTGAAACTTGTAGATCTTTGTGTCCTTATCGGTCCACACATCCATAGGGAGACCCGCCTTTCGACAGGTTTGTGAGAGGAACTCCTCTTCGTCCCATCCCCACTCCTCAGGGACCTGTGGAAGTAACAGGCCAGAACGGCCGCCTTTCTCCACAATCAATCCGTCCCTCCCTATCTCGATTATCTCAGGATATTTCTGCGGTTCCGCCTGTATCTGTTCCGGCGGTGTGAGGACAGTGACCTCCACAGTGATTTCCTTCATCTCCTGCTTACTCACCGATGGAAACCGAGGATCGCGGGTGGCCGCACTGATAGATGCATCGCGAAGTGCATCAATAAGGGGCATGATAGGTCGTGAGTAGCCGATACATCCTCGCAACTCGTTATCCTTTTTTAGAGTGACAAATACGCCTCTTTTCTCCTGATACTTTTCTTTGACATCGTCCAGATCAATTTTATTTCCTGTTTGTAGATAGTGTTCAATATTTTTTCTCGCGAGTGTTACTAACTCTTCACCCTCTTCCTGCGTAAGCATACTCTCTCTTCTCTTCACGATACTTATACCTTATCATGAACATCTCTTAATGGCATCCTCGATCATTGCTTTTGGTGGATAGGAATACTCTTCCCCTTCATAGAAATAGACCCTGCATCCACACTCACACTCCTGTTCCGCAAATTCTGTTGTTTCTCCCTGCTCAGCGAGCTCTTCACAGGAGGCACATTCTTCCTTCTTGAGTTTCTCTTGAATGTCCTCTCCATTGATTCTAATGGTGGGTGAACCAACAAAGCCATATTTTTTTGCTTTTTCCTCCGAGTCGATCAAGATCTCCTCAACGTCGGCATCTACTCCGAGATCCTGGAGGCTCTCTGTAATCAGTTTTTTCGTTTTCACACACCAGGAACAATCCATAATGTACAGCAGTTCGATTTTCATGATTGCTCATTTCTCGAGTTTTATTTAAATCTATTGGGTACAAAACACATGCTCCATGAAAGTATAATGAAAAAGATTTCTGATACATCGGTGGTCTCTTACATGTCATTCCTGGAGCTGCGTACTGAATAGGAAAAGTCCTGCTGCCATGAACACAAGTGCGAATCCGCCGAGGATCGGAATGCTCCACCAGAGTGTAATATCTGTCGGAATAGGAGAGCCGCCGAGTTGGTGAACTACCACATTGCTGAGGAGATCACTCCCTCTAACCCCAATTTCCTGGGCGAACTGCGATGCCCAGAACACGGGTGTTGCGTAGATCACCGGGCTGTTAATGGGAACAAACGTCCCGCTCAGCATCACCATGGGCATGATAATGATCATGGGGAGCTGCCCCGCCAGTTTGGCGCTGAGTACTGCAGCAAGAATCAATCCAATACCGATGCAGACGAAGGCGAGAAGGAGATACACACCGAAATTCGCAAGCAGAGCGGGAACACTCGAAAAGTATACATCCAGGCCAAGAAACGCCAAGACATATACAATTCCAATCTGAATCGTAATAATTACGATCTCGGAAAGAATAAATCCGGTGAAAATTGATCCCTTACTCCCCAATGGGGTAGTGAGAAGTCGTTTCAGCGTTCCACTTTCTTTCTCCTGACTGAAGGCCACCGATGCCGATTGTGTCGCGAAGGCTGTGGTAAATCCAAGCACCGACCAGATGAACATATCAAACACTGTATGTCCCTCGGCCTCCATCCCCCTAAACATGACCCAGAACATGGTAACAAACATGACAGGAAACCCAAACATGAAGAGGTACTGTTGCGGCTCCCTCAAACGGAACTTCAAATTCTTCATCATTAACGCCCAGATCTCTCTCATGGTATCACTCCCGTAGCTCCCTCCCCGTGAGCACCAAAAACACATCCTCGAGGGTATTTCCATGGATATTGAGATTTTCCAACGTTTCCAACTCGTGAGGGAGAAGTTTTTCTATCTCGAGCAGGCGTTTTATTCCTCCTGTTGCCGAGACAACCATTCTGTCCTCACTGAGGATCTGCACATTCTTAATATAATGTCCCAATGCTGCTATTTTCTCTTTCAATTCCTCGAGATCGAGGGATTCCTTAAATTTCAGGTCGAAAAACTCTCCTTCTCCAATATTCGCTCGAAGAGACTGAGGACTTCCTTCCGAGATAATCTTCCCGTAGTCGATGATGTACACCCGATCGCTGAGTTCTTCAGCCTCGCGCATATTATGGGTAGTAAGAATGATTGTTTTGCCCTGTTTTTTAAGATCGCGGATAAACTCCCATGTGTTCCGTGACGCTTGAGGATCCAGTCCCAGTGAGGGCTCGTCGAGGAAGACGATCTCGGGATCCATAACAAGACCCATCAAGAGATTCATTCGCCGTTTCAGTCCGCCGCTCAGCGTAGAGGCCCGAGCATGGAGTTTCTCGTTCAGCCCGAGGATATCTGATAGCCGTTCAACCTGCTCATGAATTTTGTCCTGGGGAAGGTGGTACATCTCGGCGAAAAACTCGCAGTTCTCAAGGACGGTGAGGTAATCGTAGAAAATGAGCTCCTGCGGACAGAGACCAATACGTTTTCGGACCTCCTGCGGCTCTTTTGTGACACTGTGTCCATCAATAAATGCGTCCCCACTCGTAGGTTTGAGAATCGTGCTGAGCATGGATATAGTTGTTGTTTTTCCGGCGCCGTTGGGACCGAGAAATCCAACGAGCTCCCCCTTGTTAACGTGGATAGTAAGATCATCCACTGCAGTGAGATCACCGAATTTCTTGGTTAAATGTGATGTTTCGATAATTTTTTCTTTCATAAGTACACATCTTTCTTACAACAGTCCTATAGATTTTTTCAGAATATATAAACATTTTTTTTGATCTGTTCTTTGTATCGTGGTGACGGAATAACGTTTATATACTCGGAGGAGAAGGGGTAATAGATGGAATACGAGGAGATGAACGTTAAGGATATCTTCACCGAGATGAAAGATATCTCGGAGTTGATCCAGGACCTCGCGTACTCCTCGGTGTTTTTTGACACAGAAGATACAGCCGAGGAGGTGCACGAGCTCGGTGAACGAATGGACGAACTTAACTACAGAATCAAAACAATTGCACTGATGGCTGCACGAACGCAGGAGGATGCTGAAAACATCTCAGAAATATTGGAGGTGGCCTCTGCTTCGGAGGATATTGCCAATGCCGCCGAAGACATCTCCAACATTATCAAACGGGAGTTTAAGATCCATCCCATAATCCTCCAAGCGCTGAGAGAAGCGGAGGAAAAGACGGCAAGAATCCGTATAGGCGGGGAATCGGCCCTTGTAGGGACGAAAATAGGCGAAAGCAAGCTGGCTACAGAGATAGGGGAGTACATTATCTACATAAAAAGAGGGAAGAGAAGAATCTACAATCCCGATAAAAAGACGGTACTTCAAGAGGGAGATGTGCTGACGGTGCGAGGAACAGAGGAGGGAGAAAGAATCCTCAGAAAGATCTGTCAGGGGGAGATAGATGAGTGGAGAGACTGACCTCTGGGGAATCAAAGACACACTGGTGGAGATAAAGAACACCTCAGAACTCATGATCGATCTCGCATACACCTCACTCATCTACTACAACAAAGAGATAGCCGAGGAGGTCATCAACTTAGAGGAGAGAATGGATAGACTCCATTACAAACTGAAACTCATCACGCTCCGAGCCGCACGGGAGGAAGAAGCGGAGAGTCTCATTGCGATTCTTGAGCTGGGAAATGCGGCTGAGGTAATTGCAGACGCAGCACTGAAAATCGCGGAAAACGTCTTCAGGAAAAAAATACATCCTATATTTATTGCTGCGATGAACGAAACAAGTGAAATTATTATTAAAGAATCGGTGAAAGAAAACTCCAAGATGATAGGGAAGACAGTAAGAGACCTCAAAGTCAAGACAACAACAGGAATGCATATATTCCTGGTGAAACGAGGAAACAGTTATATCTATCAGCTGGAAAATTTTAAGTTCAAAGAAGACGATGTCATTTTTGCCGAAGGGCCTGAGGATGGAAAAAGAGAAATTAGAGAGCTTCTTGGAATTGAGGAAGCGTGAGTGGTCTATAGCCTATCTTCTGTAAACGCAGTATTCAACTAAGCGACCCACCTTCGCCTCGGATCGGGTGCTCATCGGCGACATTTGGTCTTGCATGCCTGGGGAAAGGGCCGTTCCATCCTGCCTGACACAGTCCTCATCTTTCGCAGACTCATTTTCCTCCTGTACCAGCGGTGTCGTTTCTGTTCCCTTAACCGGAGAATCTCTCCTCACTGCCAGTCCTGATCGCATGGATAGAGCTTCCTCAGGCGTACGCCCGAAACTGCAGACCGCTCACGCTACTCTCCTATGCGAAGTAAAAATTTATAAACGTTACTAACGACATCGGGTAGTGGTTACTATGATATCAAAACTAGCACGTATAGTGACGGACTATTCTGTTGAAATAAAAGAAGGAGACCTTGTGATGCTTCAGTCGAGCTACCTCGCCGCGCCCCTCGTGGAAAAAATTGCCGAGAATGTGATAAAAAAAGGAGCGAACATTGACTACCAGATACAGATAGAGAACTTGGAAGAAATACTTTATCGATACGGTGGAGATGAACAATTAGAATATATATCACCTATAAGAAAGACCGCTATAGAAGAGGTAGATATCCTCATTGGCATATGGGCGGATATGAATCCGAAAAATCTAAACAGTGTTGATTCTGAGAAACTCTCCACCCGCGCAGCAGCTCAAAAGGAGATCTCGCAGATATTCGTGGAACGAGAGAGAAAGGGAGAGCTGCAGTGGACACTGGCGCCGTACCCCACACAAGCCATGGCACAGGAAGCAGGGATATCCTTCCTCGAATACAAAGACTTTGTTTACGGCGCGTGTCTACTGGACAAAGAGGATCCCGTAGAGGAATGGAAAAAAATCTCCAAAAAACAGCAAAAGGTCGTTGATTATCTCGATGAAAAGGATGAGATCCACTATGTGGGAGAAGATACTGATCTCACCGTGTCGACGGAAGGACGCACATGGGTAAATGCCGATGGAGAGAAGAACATGCCCGACGGCGAAGTATTTACCGGCCCTATTGAAGACTCCGCCAACGGTACAATTCGATTCACCTATCCAGGGATCTACATGGGGAAAGAGATCGAGGATATCTGGCTGAAATTTGAGGAGGGTGAGGTAGTCGATGCTACAGCTGGAAAGGGGCAGGATTTACTTGAAAAAGTACTCGATATTGAGGGTGCAAGAAGAATCGGTGAAATTGCCATCGGTACGAACTACGGAATCCAGCAATTTACGAAGAACATGCTCTTCGACGAGAAAATGGGCGGCACTATGCATTTGGCCCTCGGACGATCAATTCCCGAGACCGGAGGAGAGAATGAATCCAGTATTCACTGGGATATCCTCAAAGATATGAAAAATGGTGGAAAAATATACGCAGATGGCGAGTTGTTCTACGAAGATGGGAAGTTCCTTATTTAGTCTTCCTCTATTTTCTTTAATTTCTTTTTTATTTGCCAGTAAACCTTTTCTATGTCTTGATCCCCATCTACGGTCTGAAGTAGTCCTTTTTTAAAGTAATACCGTATGAGTGGAAGCGTTTTTGTTTTGTACGTCTTTATTCGCTCGTACATCGTCTCTGCATTATCATCCTCCCGTGTGTACAGTTTGCCTCCACATTCATCACAGATGCCGGGGGTGGTAGGTGGGTTGTGCACCTCATGGTATACCTCGCCACACTCACAGGATAACCGACCCTCTGCACGTTCGATAAGCACCTCGTTGGGCACCTGAATCTCTATCACCACGTCCAGCTCCTTCCCTTGTTCCTCAAGAATCGCGTCCAGTCGCTTGGCCTGTTCCAGTGTCCTGGGGAATCCATCGAGAATAAACTGATCTACATCGTTGAGCTTATTCTTCACTATCCCCACCACTACATCGTCGGGAACCAACTCTCCTTTGTCCATGTGTTTTTTCGCCTTCATTCCCAAGGGTGTTCCTTTTTTCACGGCAGCTCTCAATAGATCACCGGTAGCAATATGAGGGATCGAAAGGTTCTCCTCGATAAGCTCTGCCTGTGTACCTTTTCCTGCTCCGGGAGGAGCCAGTAAAATGAGTTTCATACGTATAACTCGTTATATCCATTTAAATAGATTGTTGGCAGATCAGGATTCCATCTTTTTTAGACGCTCATAAAGCTCCTTTTCCTTGCCACTCAACTTGCTTGGTACCGTGAACGCTATTTTGACCAGCTGATCACCGCTGCCAAAAAATCGCCCCGTGGAAAGTCCCTTCCCCTTCAGCCGTATCTCATCGTGGTACTGTGTGCCCGGCGGGACCTCTACCGTCTCCTCACCGTGGAGTGTGGGCACGGTGATCGTTGTGCCGAGTACCGCCTCTGGGAGGCTGATCTCTACAGTATAGATAATATCATTTCCATCCCGTGTGAACTGTTCATGAGGATTGACTCTTACCACTACATAGAGATCGCCGTACCGTTCTGCATACTCTCCTTTGCCTGTGTATTTGAGTGTAGCACCATCTTGGACGCCCTTGGGAATCTCGACAGTGACCGTTGTTCGGTCCCGAACTCTTCCTGTGCCATCACATTCATGGCACTTATTGAGGATTTTCTTCCCCGTCCCATTGCACTGGGGGCAGGGTTTGACCCGTACAACCTGAGAGAATCCCATCCGTCTGCTCTCTTGGACCTTCCCCTTTCCTTTACAGAGATCGCAGGTCTTCACATCTTCAGGGTTCTCCGCGCCAGTGCCATCACACTCGTCACATTTCACTATACGGGTGTAGACGACGTCCTTTTTTGTGCCGGTAGCCACTTCTTCCAAATCGACACGGACCGTCGTCTTGAGATCGCGTCCGCGCTGCGATCCCTGCCTGCCAAACCCGGATCCGAAATCAAATCCGAAAAAATCTCTAAAGATACTTTCCGAACGTCCTCCAAAAAGATCGCTAAAAATATCCTCAAAGTTAACATCTCGGAATATGTCCTCCCGACTGTACCGTGAATCGACACCTTCATGTCCGAAGGCATCGTATCGTTCTCTTTTCTCCTCATCCGAAAGAACAGCGTAGGCCTCTGATACCTCCTTAAACTTCTCTTCTGCGTTGGGATCATCACACACATCGGGATGATACTTTCGTGCGAGTTTTTTGTACGCTCTTTTTATCTCCTTTTGAGATGCATCCTTACTTACTCCGAGAATATCATAGTAGTCTTTTTTCATCCAACCACAGAATCACTCTTCCTCATCATGTGGCTGCTGGTGCGCATCTGTCGTCTTCGCTCCTTGAGGACCTTCTTGAGGTCCGGTCTGTTGCTGAGCTCCCTGCTGGGTCTGACCTTGTTGGTACATCCGTGAGGAAATTTTGTACATTTCCTCGTTCAGGTCTTCTATCGCCTTATTAATCTCCTCGATGTCATCTCCTTCCATGACCTCTTTGAGATGTTCCTTCGCCTTATTGATCCGCTCTCGTTCTTCATCTGTCACCTTGTCTCCCGCCTCCTTCAGTGTGCGTTCTGTCACGTGAATGGTGTGATCAGCCTTGTTCCTTGCCTCAATAAGTTCTTTCATCCGCTCATCTTCTTTGGCGTGTTCTTCGGCCTCCTTCTTCATCTTCTTTATCTCATCTTCACTCAGCGTGGATGAACCCTTTATTGTGATCGACGCGTCCTTGTTCGTCGCTTTATCTTGAGCAGTGACATGCATGATTCCATTGGCATCTATCTTGAAGGTGACTTCTATCTGCGGTACACCCATAGGGGCTGGAGGAATTCCTGAAAGTGTGAATCTCCCAAGGGAATGGTTATCCTTGGCCATCGGGCGTTCTCCTTGGAGTATGTGGATATCAACGGAGGTCTGGTTATCTGCTGCTGTGGTGAATATTTTGGATTCCTCACAAGGGATCGTTGTGTTTCGATCGATGATCTTGGTGAACACACCTCCTTTGGTTTCGACACCCAGCGAGAGTGGGGTGACATCCAAAAGAAGAATATCCTTCACATCTCCTCTGAGGACACCGCCCTGGAGCGCAGCACCGAGAGCCACACACTCGTCCGGATTGATATCCTTCCGCGGATCCTTGGAGAAGTAGCCTTTCACCAGTTTGCGTACTGCAGGCATTCGGGTGGCTCCTCCCACGAGGAGTATCTTATCGATGCTCTCCGGTTGTAGATCTGCATCCTTCAATGCCTGAGTAATTGGTTCCTCTGTTTGTTTGAGGAGATCTTCTGTAAGCGCCTCAAATTTTTTACGGGTGAAGGTTTTTGTGAGGTGCTTCGGGCCGGAAGAATCAGCTGTGATGTAAGGAAGGTTAACTTCAGTTTGTTTGACACTGGAAAGTTCAATCTTTGCCTTTTCTGCGGCATCTCTCAATCGCTGCAGTGCCTGTCTATCCTGAGAGAGATCGACACCAGTCTCATTCTTGAACTCTTTTATAAGGTAGTCCATAATCTTCTGATCCCAGTCGTTGCCACCGAGATGAGTGTTCCCGCTTGTGGCAATCACATCGAAGACACCTTCGCCCACCTCGAGGATTGATACATCGAAGGTACCTCCACCAAGGTCATAAACAAGAATGGTCTGCTCTTCCTCTTTCTCATCGAGCCCATAGGCAAGACAAGAGGCTGTAGGTTCGTTGATAATCCTTTTAACCACGAGTCCGGCAATTTCTCCTGCAGCCTTTGTGGCTTCTCGCTGTGAGTTGTTGAAGTATGCGGGAACGGTAATCACGGCTTCTTCTACCTCTTCGCCGAGGTACTCCTCGGCGTCCTTCTTCATTTTCTGGAGAATGAACGCGGATATCTGTTCCGGTGTATACTCCTCTCCTTTTACCGTGACCTTCTCATTTGTTCCCATCTTTCTCTTTATCGACGCAACTGTACCGTCGGGATTTGTGACCATCTGTCGTTTCGCAGGGCCGCCGACGAGTCTCTGTCCATCATCGGTAAACGCAACGACGGAGGGAGTAGTTCGTTCTCCTTCGGCGTTCTCGATTACCTTTGGTTCGCCACCTTCAATTACTGCCATACACGAGTTTGTTGTTCCCAAATCTATACCAAGAATTTTTCCCATTACTATCACCTCTTACATACCTTCACTTTTGCATGTCGCAAAACTTTGTTATTGAGTAAGTATCCTTTCTGGAGGACTTCGATGATCTCTCCGTTCTCTCTATCTTCTGCATCTTCCACCGCCACCGCTTCGTGGTAGTACGGATCGAACTTTTCGGTGGCATCGATCTCCTCCAGACCTTCTTTTTCTAATATATCTTTAAACTGTTTATAAATAAGTGTAATTCCCTCATCCCCATCGTCTGCAGCTCTCTCGAGGTTGTCAAGCACCTCCAAGAGTTTTTGTATAAGTTCTTTGTTGGACTGCTTGACATACTCTTCCTTCTGTTTTTCAACTCGTTTTTTGAAGTTGAGAAAGTCAGCCTGCATTTTCTTTATCTGATTTTGATATTCTTCTATCATATCTTCTTTTTCCTGGATGATCTCATTCTTTTTCGTGATGATATCTTTGACTTCTTCCTGTGATTTTGGTTCGCCCATGATCGTTCACCTATAGAAAAAATGGATTTGCCGTGATATAAAAAGTTTACGGTTAATGGGCTTTGGAACCATTTGACCGATAAGTTTATAAACCTATAAGAACCAACCAGAACCATGTCCAAGAAGAAAAAATATGTCAATTGGGCTCGATATGAGAACGGAAGGGAAAATGAACTCAGAAAACTCATAGGAATATTGAAAGAAAGTATTTACTCGTTAGATCCACCATACACCATGAAATGGAGAGAAGGTGGAGTTGGGAGACCTCCACACAATCCAAAAGCAATAACACTCTTAATGATACTGCAAAAGTACATGAGACTCTCAGAACGAGAATTCATCTCGCTAATAAAGTCTATGGACTGGATTCTTGACGAAATTGGCTTAAAATATGCTCCAAGCAGGCATTCGCTTTATCTCGCCAGAAAGAAAGTCTCTATTCAGTATATGAGAAAACTAAATGAAAAAATCATAGAGAACCTTGGAAACTCCAAAACATTTAGCGTGGATGCAACAGGATTTAAAAACTCAAGACAGGATCCATCCTGGACAATAAAAAAGAAAAGAAAGAACTACACAAAGTTCCATTTGATCTCTGATACTGAAACAAAGTCCTTAAAAAGCTTCACAATAACTCCAGGGAACAACCATGAGTCTCCATACCTCGAGGAACTCCTTGACCCAATCGATATGATACACAATCTTCTAGCAGACTCTGGCTATCTTTCACGAAAGAACTGTGATTTAGTTGATAAAAAAGGGGCTCCCCAATAATAAAGCCAAAAAAGAACTGTGGAACGAGATCAAAAGGAAGCCCTGTGTATAGAAAGATGATCAGAGAATGGAGATCCCATCCAAGAAAAATGAAGAAGCTATACAGCAAGAGAAGCAGAATCGAAGCGACCTTCTGGTCAATGAAATGCAGATTTGGAGATACTGTACGATGTAGAACTCCATGGACTATTCTCATTGAATTTTGGTGTAAAGTGATATTGTATAACGCCCTGTTAGTTGTGAAAGAGGTGATGAGAATTTAGTGCCAAACCCGGTTAATGGTTCTTATGCATAATCGAGAGATAGATGTAGTACAATACATCCATTCTATGAGTTATTCAATCGGGGGATACTGTTAGGTTTCAAAGAAGAAATAGGAGACCCTTTGCCAGTAGAAAAAACTCCCATGTGAAGGACAGAGCTTCACCACTTTCAGTGAATCTCTAAGGGATAACATCATTCAAAGTATTTATTATTTATTGACCGAAAGTAATGCAATCTTATTCTTTTTGCAGAGGGACTCTCCCATTCTATCAGTGAAAACATTCGGAAAGCTTTTATTAGAAGAGCGTACAGGAGACAGTAATGCCACATAACATTATGATAGTGGAGGATGATCATGAGCTGCGATCGCTCTACAGCATGGCAATAGAGAATGCTGGGAACTATCGTGTGATAATTGTAGCTGAAGATGGAGAGAAAGCCATAAAAGAATTCAAGAATACCGAAAAAGAGATTGATCTTGTGGTAATGGACCAACGAATCCCATCAAAAAAGGGGATTGAAGTGGCAAAGGAGATTCTAGAGATAGATCCTGAGATAAAAATTGTATTTGCGAGTGCTGATAGCATGGCAAAGTTTGAGGCAAAAACACTCGGTGCTGTGGCATTTCTCCAAAAACCCTTTGAAATGAATATGCTCACCGCGATAATCCAGGAGATACTAGAACCGCAGAGAGTAGTATCACAGGAAGAAATAGTCACAGACAGAGGACAGAAGTATTCTCTTGAACCAGGATATCAGTATCTTGTGAAGGAAGGAACACCAGAGGCGGCCTTTGATATTTTCGTCGATCAAGTGACCCACGGATACAGGGGACTCTGTATCACTCGTCAGCATCCAGACAAGGTGAGAGTGAACTACGGACTAAAAAAAACACCAATACTCTGGCTCTCTCAGACAGGAGAGAAGAACTCTATCGACCCTTCCAATATCTCCAAAATTGTCCACACGATACGGAACTTTGTCAGTGAAAATGAAGACAGCGTTGTACTTTTGGACGGAATCGAGTATCTCAAACTCCAGAACGGGTTCGATCTGGTGATGAAGTACCTCAACATGATAAACGATATTGTGATGACAGAAAAAGCCAAATTTATCCTTCCTGTAAATCCAAAAGTGTTTAAGGAGGACGAAATGGCGTACATGGAAAGAGAAATGAAATTTTTTGGAAAATAATTATTATAAAAACTTTTTGAAGTATTTTGAAGCTTCTAAATGTCTGAAAATGTGTATAAGAAATTTATAGTCACCTATTATTCAGGAAATGCAACAGTTGCCTCAGAAAGATTAAAAAACGTTGGTTCTAATAGAACTGCATGACACTTTTAGAGAGGATACGGTCGAAGACGGCGGAAATCGCGGTTGTTGGTATGGGGTATATTGGTATCCCTACAGCTGTGTGCGCTGCGGAGGCCGGGTACACCGTTCACGGTGTAGATATCGAGGAGGATGTAGTTAGTAGAATCAATACGAGCAGTCTCAACCTGAGAGAACCAGGGTTGAAAGAGCTACTGGAGAAACATATCAGAAGGGGGAACATACGCGCTTCTCTCTCCTATAAAAAGAATGATGTATTTATCATCTGTGTGCCCACGCCTCTCTCTGAAGGAAAGGCCGACCTCTCCTACATAAAAAACGCAGGTGAATCTATTGCTACTGTACTGGAAAGGAACAACCTCGTGCTTCTCGAGTCCACCGTGCCCCCCACCACAACGGAAGAGCTACTCATCCCACTTCTTGAACAGTCCGGATTTACAAATGATGAAGATTTTTTCACGGCTTTCTGCCCTGAAAGAGTACTTCCCGGGAAAATAATGAGAGAAATGAGAAGAAACGATAGAATCATCGGGGGATCGGAAAAAAGCAGGGAATTAGCAGCCAAGTTTTACAAAACGTTTGTGAGAGGGGAGATCCACTTTACCAGCACAACCACTGCAGAGATGGCCAAACTTATGGAGAACACATTCAGAAACGTGAATATTGCCCTAGCAAATGAGTTCGGGCTGGCCTGTGAGTCTCTTGGCATCAACTTTTTCGAGGCGCGAGAGCTGGCAAACAAACATCCCCGGGTGAACATCCATCAAGTAGGCACCGGGGTAGGTGGTCACTGCATTCCCATCGACCCCCTCTTTATCCAAGAAAAAACACCGTTAAAGATCATTAAGACAGCCATGGAGATAAACAATGCCATGCCACTGCACGTGGTGGAGTTGGTAAAACAATACGATGCCACCAAGATACTCATTCTTGGAATGGCGTACAAGAAAAACACAGAAGACATTCGAGAGTCTCCAGTACTGAAGATACTCGAGGCGCTTAAAAAAGAACAGATCGCGGTGAACATCTATGACCCTTATGTAGGAAAGGGTGATCTCGAGCCCGAAGGTTGTGATGCTCTGGTGATCGCCACGGATCATGACTGCTTCCAAGATCTGGACTGGAAATCTATCCAAGAGAAAATGGCACGGCCACTGATCATCGACGGAAGAAATTTCTTTGAAAAGGAAGAGGCAGAGGATATGGGGTTTGAGTATGTGGGGGTGGGAAAATGATCACTGTTGTCCTTGGTACCCGACCCGAGATCGTGAAGATGGCACCGGTGATCCACGAACTGAAGAAAAGAAACATGGAGCATTGTGTGATTCATACAGGACAGCATTACTCATATGCCCTTGATAAGGTATTTTTTGAGAATTTTCAGCTTAAAAAGCCAGAATATAATCTTGAAATCGGTTCAGGTACCCATGGATACCAAACTGGTGAGATGCTGAAAAAAATAGAGGGTGTGTTGCTCGAAGAATCTCCCGAAATCGTCCTTGTAGAGGGTGACACGAATACAGTTCTCGCTGGTGCACTGGCGGCCACGAAGCTCCATATTGCCGTCGGGCACGTGGAGGCAGGACTCCGTTCATTTTGGAGGGAGATGCCTGAGGAGATCAACAGAGTGCTCACCGATCACATCTCCAGCCCCCTCTTTGCTCCCACGGAGATCGCGCAGAAGAACCTCGCAAACGAGGGAATTACAGAGGGAGTACATGTTGTGGGCAACACAATTGTGGACGCGCTCTATATGAATCGGGAAAAAATCGAGGAGATAAAAAGAGCGTGTATTCTCCTCACTCTTCACAGACAGGAAAACGCCGATAGTAAAAAACGACTAAAAAATATACTCAACGGTGTAGAGAAGGTAGGTGAACATTTCAACACACCCATCCTCTATCCCATTCATCCCAGAACCAAGAAAAATCTGAAAAAATTTGGAATAAATCCAAAAGACAACATTCAACTCGTTCCCCCTATGGATTACTTCACCTTTCTTTCTCACTTAAAAAACTGTAACCTCGTGCTCACTGACTCTGGCGGGGTTCAGGAGGAGGCATGTATTCTCAACACCCCATGTGTCACACTAAGGAATAATACGGAACGCCCGGAAACTATTGAGATCGGTGCGAATGTCCTCGTAGGAAGCGACCCTCAGAAGATACTCGACGCCGCAATCACAATGGCACAGAAAAAAGAGAAGTGGAAACATCCCTACGGAGAGCGTGTGAGGGAGAAAATCGTCGATATCGTGGAGAAGTATTGTTAATCCTTCAACTCAAATTGAAGAAGTTCTCCTGCGAATTTCCGTCCTTTCTCAGTAGCAACAATGAATTTCACATTGTATCGTCCCTCGGAGCATACCGGTAATCATATGGGCCCATGTATCTCCTTCACTGTATTTTCCAGAGGGGATCATGTAATATACAACTGCGAGAAGAACGATTATCACGCGTGTAGTGGCAAGTATTCTTTTATTAATCATTTCTTGTCTCTTTTATTTAATTTAAAAAAAGATTTGGCTAGATGTATATTCAAAAAGAGTTGAAATGGAACATTTTTGTATTTTCAGGCTTCAAAGTGCACAAACGGATAAATTTCGTCGGTGAATCCAATGTAGCTCTCCCCTGTAGGCTCCAGCCAGAGCCAGTCGCCATGAAGATAGTACTTTTTATTGTATGTGTAATCGATAAGCCCCTTCTGATACTCTTCGGGGATGTGCACAGAGACAGTCACATGGTTTGGTTTGAACTGCGCTGTCTCGAGATCGTCGAAGGTGTGGGTCCTATCAACAAAGTTTAACCGTACTCTGTACCCCTGAAGTTTCAGAAGGCAGGCAAGAAAAATGGCCTGATCCTCGCAGTCGCCCCGCTGCAGCTGATACGTTTTGATGGGAGACTGTATAATTTCCCTTCCTGCAGGATCCTGTGTATACGTAATTTCAGCGGCCACGTACCGAAACGTTGTATCGATTCTCCCGAGAAATGACTCTCCTGCACCAAGATGTTCTGCTAGATCCTCTACTGTGGAATTGTATACTGAGACCTTAGAAATATAGGGAGTAAAAAGTGAGGGGTTTATCCAATTGGAGAAGGTGTACTCTTCCTCAAGCTCAGCGTATTCCTCCTGAAGTTCGTTGTACTCCTGCTGCAGCATCTCATACTTGTCTTTCAGCTCGTTGTGCTCCTCTTCTTTTTGTGTATATGAAGATTGGAGTGCTGTGTAGTCCTCCTGCAACGTGGAGTATCGACTCTGGAGATCGGAATAGTTTTTCTGAAGACTCTCGTATCTTCCTTGAAGATCCTGGAGAGCGATCTGAATATCCTCCACCCTCTGTACAAGATCGGTGTGATCCTCCTGTAGCTCGTCGTACTTTTCATGTAAATCGGAATATGTCGTTTCCAGTTCGTTGTACTCCTGCACCGATTCCTTGTACCGTGTCCTGTACTCGTATGTTCCGTAGAGGCTGACACCCAGCGAAAGAACCAGTACTGCACCAAGTATTTTTGTGAAGCTGCTCATGCCACACAGTAGAATCCTTACCTATAAAAGGGCTTTCATATATAGGCGATATTCCCTGTGAGGATGTAGTTTACTCTATTTGCGATGTTTATCGCATGGTCACCGGCTCTCTCGAGGTACCTTCCCACAAGAATGAGTTGCCCAGCCTGGTTTACTGTTTTTGGATCGCCCATCATGATCAACACGAGCTCGTTGAATATCTGCTTGTTCAGTTCGTTGAGATCCTCATCGATTTCGAGTTTTTTCTCATTGAACATCATGTTCATATAAAAATCCATGCTCATTTTGATTTCTTTTCGTACAATATCTTTCATTCGCGGTATATCTATTAACGGCTTAATAAGTTCTTTTTCTTTGATTCTTTTGTTAATTTTCGCGATGTTTACTGCATAGTCGCCTATTCTCTCCAAATCATTAGCAATGGCCATTGTAGAACTTATCAGCCGCAGATCCGTTGCTACTGGCTGTTCTAGTGCGATAATAGAAATGCACTTATTCTCCACATTCATATAGTGTTCATTGATATTCGAATCGCCGTCGATTACCTCATCGGAAAGTTCAAAATCTCTATTTTTGAGAGCTGTTATGCAGGTTTCAATGGCCTCTGAGGCCATTTCTGCTAACTCCATCGTTTCTTCTCTCATATCTTCTAATTTCTTATCGATTTTTACCATTAACCAAACCTCCCTGAAATATAACTTTCTGTTTTTTCTTCTTCCGGGTTGGTGAATATCTTATCTGTTCTCCCAAACTCTATCATCTTGCCCAAGTACATGAATGCGGTAAAATCGGAGACCCGGGCAGCCTGCTGCATGTTATGGGTGACGATAACAATCGTGTAGTCTTTTTTCAGATCCGCGATGAGATCCTCTATTTTTGCTGTGGCAATGGGATCGAGTGCGGAACACGGTTCATCGAACAGAATCACCTCTGGTTTTATTGCCAGTGTCCGTGCAATGCAGAGCCGCTGCTGCTGTCCTCCTGAGAGATCAAGAGCAGACTCATCCAGTTTATCTTCCACCTCATCCCAGAGTGCTGCCATTTTTAGTGACCTTTTTACTCGTTTTTTCAGTTTTTTCTTGTTCTTCGTACCGTGTAACCGTGGACCGTACGCAATGTTATCGAAGATGCTCATAGGAAAGGGATTTGGTTTCTGAAAGACCATCCCTACCAGTTTTCGCAGTTTCACCGGATCCATCTTATAGATATCCTTATCATCGAGTTCTATCTCTCCTTCTATTTTTACATCATCGATTAAATCATTCATTCTATTCAAACATCGTATGAGCGTTGATTTTCCACAGCCCGAGGGTCCAATAATTGCCGTAACCTTATTTTCATAAATTTCAAGCTCTACATCCTTCAATGCCTGAAAATCTCCATACCAAAGATTTAGATCTTCTATTTCCATCTTTTCTTCCATGTTATCGCCTCAAATGTCGTGTAAAGTATTTTCTCAGCGCCATAGCTGTGTAGGTAGTGATTAATACAAGAATTATCAGTACTAGTGCAGTACCATAGGCATTCGCCAACTTCTGTGGTGTCGATTCCGAGACAAGTGTATAAAGGTGTGAAGGGAGTGCCATTGTCGGATCGAACAGTGAGTCCGGAAGCACTGGATTTAAAATCGCGGCAGTAAAGATAATAGGTGCTGTTTCTCCGGCTGCTCGTCCGATACTGAGTACGACTCCAGTGATAATTCCTGAAAGTGACTGAGGAAGCACGATCTTTCGGATGGTCTGCAGCTTGGTAGCGCCCAGTGCGTAGCTTCCCTCCTTATCCCACCGAGGAACGGATCGGAGCGCTTCTTCTGACGTCCGCAAAATGGTAGGCAACACCATGAACGCCAGTGTTACACCGCCAGAAAGAATGCTCACACCCCAGTTTAAATAGTACACCAAAAATGCAAACCCAAACAATCCGAAAATAATTGACGGCACTGCATTTAAAGTATTGGCACCAAACCGAATGATCTTTGTGAGGATGTTCTCCTTCTGGAACTCCACGAGGTATAGCGCCCCTCCAACGCCAAGCGGTACGGCAACTACTAGTGCCACAGCAACCAAGTAGAGTGTTCCCAGAATCGCAGGAAAGATACCCCCTTCTCTTCCTCCCATTCGGGGAGCTTCGGTGAGAAACTCAATGCTCAGCACGGGCAATCCTTTGATTACTATAAATCCGAGGATGAATAGAAGAATTACTGCAGTGATGACTGCAGTGAGTCCGAGAAGTGCATAGACATACCTATCTCTCATGCTGTTTCACCCCGAGTTTCATGGATATGAGGTTGAGCACCACAACGATGACGAAGAGAATGATACCTATAGCAAATAATGCCTGGTAGTGGGAGCTACCCACCGGTGTTTCTCCCATTTCAAGCAGGATCACCGAGGTGAGCGCTTCAGTGGGATCGAGAAATGATTTTGGGATCATCTCGACGTTCCCGAGCACCAACACCACGGCCATTGTCTCCCCGATAGCCCTCCCCATACCCAAAATCACAGAGGTTGTGATACCAGAGGATGCACTGGGGAGTATCACATTTTTCATGGTCTGCCAGTGAGTAGCACCGAGCGCAAAGGATCCTTCTTTGTACTCTCTCGGCACACTCTCAATGGCATCCTCCGATATACTGATAATGATAGGAAGAATCATAATCGCCAGTATGATACCACCAGCGAGCACCGTTTCTCCGGTGGGGGGGTTGAAGGTGACCTTGATAAACCGTACGATCACAATCAGGCCAAACATTCCGTAAACAACAGAGGGTATCCCTGCCAATAGTTCTATTACTGGCCTGAAAAAGCTGACCATGCGTTTTGGTGCTACTTCCGCCAAGAAAAGAGCGCAGAAAATTCCCAATGGGCCGGCTATCAGTAGTGCTAGAAATGTAACAGAAAGTGATCCGATAATGAATACCAATGCACCAAAAACCTGTTTTGACGGTTTCCATTCGGTGCCAGTAACGAAACTCAGGCCTTCCCGCTTAAAAATAGGGAGTCCTTCTTTAAAAAGGAAGAGAATGATGAGAAAAATCACTAATGTAGCTGAGAACGCAAAGATCAATAGTATTTTCTCAACAATGTCTTCGAGGTCCATAGTAACCATGAAATTAAAAAGTTAAAAAAGGTTTCGTGTGAGTTAATCCACACGAATGTAGCCAATCTTTTCGACGATGTCCTGACCTTCACTGCCCAGTATGAAATCGAGGAATTCCTTTGCAAGGCCTGAAGGTTCACCTTTCGTGTACATGTAGAGTGATCGAGCAATAGAGTAAGTCTCATTGTTCACAGTCTTCGGTGACGGTATCACTCCATCAATTTTCACCAGTTTCACCGTATCATCCACGTAACCGAGGCCAATATAGCCGATGGCATTCTCGTTGCCTGCAACGGTCGCTTTAACTGCACCATTGGAAGGTTTCTGAAGCACTTTCGATGTCTCTTCGATCTCACCGTCTTCGAGCACGAGTTCAACAAAGGTATCCCGTGTCCCGGATCCTTCTGCCCTCGTCACAACAACAATTTCCTTGTCTGGCCCACCAATCTCTTTCCAATTGGTAATCTCTCCAGCGTAGATCTTCTGAAGTTCTTCCATCGTAAGATTCTCTACAGAGTTAGTAGGATGAACGATTATTGCAATGGCGTCCCGTGCAACTACCGTTCCCACCAAGGTAGAGTACCGTTCCTGTTCCTCTACTTTTATGTCTCGGGAAGCATTCCCAATATCCACAGTTCCTTCGCCAACCATCTTGATGCCAGTACCACTACCACCTCCTTGGATAGTGATCTTCACATCGGAGTGTTTCTCCATAAATGCCGTTGCTGCTTCCGTTGCGATGGGTTCTACCGTCGTAGAACCTGCTATTGTAAGCGTCTCTTTTTCTCCTGATTCATCTCCTCCTATACAACCTAAAAAGCCTATAAGTATGAGTAAACTCATTCCAACTCCAATTATAGTTTTTTGTTTCATATTTTTATCACCAAATGGAATACATTCCTCTTATTTATATAGTTTTTCTTTATAGAATATATATTGCCTGTGTAGAACATACTAGTATGTATTAATACCCATAATATTTACTTTATGAGAAAGTTTATATAGGTGGAGAACACGCAAAGTGTATGGAAACAAGAAAAATTCAGAGGACGGGTGGAAGTTCCTACGCCATCTCCCTTCCCAAACAGTGGGTAGAAAACAACGGACTCCAGAGTGGAAACAGTCTGGGTATCATGGAAAACAAGAACGGCACTCTCTCTATTGTTCCTATGGATCATGAGGAAGGGAAAAAAAGCTGTGAGATAACATTGAGTGAAAATCTTGCACTGACAGAACGTATCCTCATCACCAAGTATCTACAAGGGTACGACACGATAAAAGTTTGCTCTGACACATCTATCGAACCAAAAAAACGGGAGAGAATTGTCTCTTTGATGCAAAATCTCATAGGAATAGAGATATTCGAGGAAAAATCTGATGAAATCGTCTTTTCATCGTTGATAGAATTTGGATCCACGCCATTACGAAAGGTGACGAGCAGAATGCTCACACTCACAGGCTCAATGCTCGAGGATACTGTTACCTTGAACAAAAACCTCAACAAATCCCTGGCAAAAAATATCATTCAGCGGGATAATGAGGTGGACAAACTGTACTTCTTCGCTCTTCGTGAGATCTCTGAAGCATCAAGAAGCACGAATGTTGCAAAGGCGCTTGAGGTCAATGATAACTTCGAACTTATTCCTACTATTATTGCTATACGGAATATCGAGCGAATTGCTGATTACGCAGAGGTAATAGCCGAAGAAATAATTTCTCTTGAGAAACCTTCGGAAGAAATACAAAAAAAAGGAGAAAAAACACTGGAAATCTTCCGTAAGACTGTACGAGCATATATCCGGAAAGATCACACTTTAGCAAACGACCTTCTCGAAGAGATAGAGATGTCCCCCTCCAAAGGGGAGGTGGAATCGGTGATACTCTCCTCGATTGTGAGCTCTATGAATGCCGTACAACGACACTGCAGCAACATTGCCGAGTGCGTGATCAACCTCAAAGTATAAACGGTGATATGCCATGAAACTCGGTGTCCTCTTTTCCGGTGGAAAAGACTCCTGCTATGCCTGTTATGAGATAATGAAGAAAGAATCGGTCGTCTGTCTCATCTCTGTGCGTTCCAAGAACAAAGAGAGCTATATGTTCCACACGCCAAACATCTCGCTCACAGAAATGCAGGCAGAAGCAATGGAACTTCCGTTGATTCTGCAGGAAACATTGGGGGAGAAGGAACGGGAGTTGGAGGATCTAAAAACTGCAGTTGAGCGAGGAAAAGAGGAGTATAGGGTAGAAGGAATTGTAACAGGTGCGATCCGATCCGAGTACCAGCGTTCACGGATCGAGAGGCTGTGCAGTACACTGAATCTCACCTGCCTCAATCCCTTATGGCAGATGAATGAGGTGACGCTTCTTAAAAAGATGGTAGTGGCCGGCTTCAAAACCATCATTACAGGAGTATTTGCCTATCCCTTCGATGAGAGCTGGTTGGGAAAAGAGATCGATGAAAATACGATACAGAAACTCAAAAAACTGCAAAGGAAGCATCAAATCAACCCGTCGGGAGAAGGAGGAGAGATAGAGACCTTCGTCTACGATGGCCCCATCTTCAAAAAAAGAATAGAGATTCGCAACGCCGATACATCCTACGCGAACTACGCCGGTACCTACACTATAAAGGATGCAAGGCTCGTTGAGAAATGAGGAAGTCTATATTCTGCGGGAAAGCGTTGAGAGAGGATGTCCTTTGCTCCTGTACTCATACTCTTTGTACCATCCAAAGGGGACTCTGTACACCTCCAGTTCGAGTGCTACTGAAATTCTCTCTAAAATTTCCATCGACTTTTCGGGGGGAGCTGGGTTGTCGATGAAAAGATGAATAAATGGAAACAGAATGATTCGTTCAGCTTTGATTCGTTCCGCTACATCACTTATTTCAGCTACCGCTTTTTCTACATTATACTTGTCTCCTTCTTCTATTGCAAGGTAAACAAGGAGAGCTTCCTCTATTTTTCTCTCCTTGTTCTTCTCTGTGAGTTTTTCTCCTTCCTTTATCGCTTTCTTTGTAGCATTCCAGTAAATATAATCAACATGTTTGAAGAGCAGATGCATGGTTATACCGTATCCTCCTGTGCAATTTTTCTCAGTCGTTCATCCCCTTTTATCTCCTTTATAAAGGTAAAAACTTTTTTGGGAACTTGTTGTGCCCATTTTTCGTCTGCTATGATTTTTTGACGTATTTTTGTAGCATTGTAGATATCACGGGAGTAAAAAGGGATAGATCGTACCGTGAATCCTTCCTCCTCAAACAACCGAACGGTGATGGGCTCGTTGGAGTACACCACATCGAAGCTCGGCACAAGATTGTAGAGATGTGCCACCCAGATACCATGTCTGTGCACATCTGTCACGGGAACAATGATCACTCGCGAGAGATCGTCTACAGTCCGCCGTATCATCTCTATCCGCTCCCCACAGGTAAATGGATTTTCCAGTGTGTGAGAGTACTGTGCCGATCCTATTCCAATGATTACCTCATCGGCTTCTTCCAAAATTTTTCTGATACTGTGGAGATGACCTTTATGAAATGGCTGAAATCGTCCTACGTACAGCGCTCGCATAGATCATATAGTATCGAACCCCTTAAAAAGTTAATGAAAGTTTTTTATAATTTAAATAAAAAAGAAGAGTATGAAGCGCTTGATCCTTCTGTTGATCCTTCTTCCTACCGTGCTTGCGGCTCCTGACGTGTACGAATTCGGGGAAGATTACTGGTTCGAAGATGCACACACGATAAAAACCTCTACAGGAATCGTGTACACTATTGACGAGATGATGGACTACACAATAGAGGGAAAAGTAGTAGGGGTGCGATTCTACAAGGAGGAGAAAATTCCCTTTGGACTTGTAGATGTGGCATTGATCTGGGGTGATCTCCTCGATCCTACATTCACGAACAACCTCGCAGTAACCATGGAGAATAGACACTGCAACTACCAGTACGTCAATGAAAATCCTGAAATCTCCTCATACTATATACGAACGCACATGAGCAACAACCACCTGATTCCCTTCTCCAGGACAATATTTGAGAAAATACTCATGGTTGAAGAGGGAGATAAGATCACGATCTCCGGATCGCTCGTGTACGTCCAGGGGGAGCGACACGTCAACGGGAGGATCGAGAAGATGGAGTGGGGACCCTCATCTACAACATTGACAGACACAGGAGATAATGCGTGCGAAATTATCCTTGTAAAATCCCTGTCCTTTGAGAACAAACCCTCCTCCTCGATAACACCCTCCCCTGTACCCTCTACACGCTCCACAGATCCCTTCACGCAGGTTGAAACGCTTCTTAGAGACATGTTGGCACATGTGATGGAGGCATGGATGTACATTATGGGGTTTTTTATTATCGTTCTTCTCATCTACATTCCCTATAAATTCATCTCCCGACGAAAGCCTGTCGAGCCATCTCGACCAAAGGATGAGGTAATCGCGAAGCTACTTACCTACTACAATGAAAAGGGATACCAAACACTGTACTACACTGTCGAAGGCTCAAAGTTAAAAATTACCATTACAAAAAATACAAAAAAATATCTGGCTATCTTCGATTTTAAAACAAAAAAGGTGCGTTATGTATCTATTCTATGACCATTAACTGTAATTCCTTTTTTTGTAACCTCACCGATCACCGTTCCTTCGGATACGAGATCCAATGTGCTGTCCACATTTTTTTCATCAACGGCAACGACGAACCCAATCCCCATATTGTACGTACGACACATCTCGTTGAATGCCACACCACGATCCATGATCTCATGGAAAATAGAAGGTATCTCTGGAAGCTCAATTTTCACGCCGGACGCTATCCGCTGCAGTTTCAAAAATCCTCCACCGGTGATATGTGCCAGTCCTCTCACATTGATCGTTGAAAGAAGCGAGAGTATCTCCTTCACGTAGACTTTTGTGGGCGTCAGCACCTCACGCAACATATCATCTTCATCTGCAAACAGTTTTCTAGCCAGTGAGATGCCGTTGCTGTGGATACCTGACGAGGGCAGTCCGATGAGTACATCTCCCTCCTCTGTCTCTGAGGTAAACACTTCTTTTGCGATGCCGAGTGCAGTAGCACCGAGATCAAACTTTTGGTTCATATTTGGGTGTACCGCTGTCTCACCTGCCGGGATCGCAACATTCGCCTCCTGTGCACCCTTCAATAATCCCTTTCCAAGCTCCCGCATGAAGGAAGGATCGGACTCCCGCACCACAATGTAGTTCGACAGTACGATTGGCTCAAATCCATCGCAGATAAGATCGTTCACCACCATCGCAACAAGATCGATTCCGATGGTATTGTACGTCTCCAGTTTCTCTGCGACCAGTGTCTTAGTTCCCACGCCGTCAGTGGAGAGCGCCAGATACCTGTCCCCCAGTTTGATATGTCCGGAGTACCCTCCGGATCTGGAGAGAATATCCTTCCGTAAATCTAATGAGGGGTTTATCACCTTTAACAATTCATGGACCGAACGTTCTTCCTCCTCAACATCTACACCTGCATCTGCGTACTTCATGATCGTTCTCTCTCACAACGATATAAAATACGTTTGGTCATATCATCTCGAGAAGTTTTTTCCGTTTTGTCTCGTACTCTGTCTGTGAGATGATTCCCTCATCGTACAGTTTTTTCAGACCTCGCAGTTTCTCTATGGGATCCTCTTTCTCTTTTTTCTGCTTAGACCCTTTAAACGACTCTTGTGAACTCACAAATCGACTTACCGTCTCTTTGGGTTTATTGAGTCTCCATTCTTCGGATTTCAATCCCTTGTCCTTCTGTATGGTAATGGGCTCAACGGCTATCTCATTGAGCGCATCTTTGATGGTCTGGATCGTCTCTTTTGACTCCTCTTTGCTGAGCCATGAAAGTTCAACTGTTTTTCCGTTCTCCTTTGTGATCTTAAATCGCGAAGCCACCATTCCCGCCTTGAACTCCACCGTTTGAAGCTTTTCATAAGGAATGCCAGAAAAGCTGTAACGACCGAAGAGTTTTTCATCCACATATAGAATTCGTCTGTTAGTAACGACGATCCATTTTGGTTTTGCTTCGAGTCTTAACCGCTTTTTCATGGCGTGAAGCACTCGTTCTTGAGGATCTAAATTTTCCTCCACGAAGCTCGGCAATTGTTCTTTGATCATACAAATAAACCTCTTTATACTCTCAGTGAATAGGCAATATTGTCTTTTGTTAAAAGTATAAAAACTTTTTGATAATTTATGGTCGTAATGACAGAAAATAGTGTATCTTTGAAGAGAATTTCACATTCATACACCCCAGAAATAGGCGATACCTATTACAGTAACGACGGAGAGGAGGAGCTGCAACGGAGCGCCAACACGGAAGTAGTCGGAGAACTTGTATCCTCCTGGGCCGTAGACGAAAAGGTTGGTCTGGTAACCGATGGGTGTCATGAATGCTGTGCTCGCTGCAAATGTAACAGCAAGCGCAAAGGCAAAGGGGTTTGCGCCGATCCCTTCTGCCACAGTTATCCCCACAGGGATCATGACCACAACACTCGCGTTCTTGCTGATAATATTGGTAATAAGGCCTGTAATAGTGTAAAAAAGCCATAATACTCCAATAGACGGCAACATGCCTGCGCTTGATGCAATAATATTGCCAAGAAGTCTCGCTGCTCCCGTCTGTTCCATAGCCATACCAAGCGGAATAATACCTGCGAGCAAAAAGATCACGTTCCACTCAATCGAATCGTAAAGCTCTCCTGGTTTGAGCACACCGGTAAGTACCATCGCTACTACCCCTGCCAGCGCACTCACTACAATGGGGAAAATGTCCAGCGCCGCTAATCCCACTACCCCCGCGATAATCGCAATGGCTATCGGAATCTTCGTAGTTCGATACGTAGGTGTTTTTGGTTCATGGGCAACGATAAAATCAGGGTTAAGAGAAAGCCGTGCAATATCATCTTCTGTTGCCTGGATAAGGAGAGTATCGCCTGGCTTAATTTTTATCTCATCCATCCTACTTCGAATGGTCTCTCCACCGGTACGAAAGGCAAGCACATTGGTGTTGTACCGCTGAAGAAAGGTAGTGCTTTTCAGTGTCTCCCCTACAAGCGGGGATCCCGACGGTACAATCAGCTCCACAAGCCGCTGTTCTGCTTCCGGTCTTTCAAACTCTTCCTCGGTCACTACCGTACCGGTAAGTCGTACCTCATCTTCTTCCAACATCGTGTAGAGAGTTTCCCGGTCCGTCCTGATAATAAGAAGATCGTTCTCTCTCATTGTCTTCCGCTCCAGTGGCTCAACAAACCGATCACCGCTACGGACTATCTGAAGAATATTCGCCTCACCACTAAATGTTTTATTTATATCTGCTACAGTTCTTCCAATAATGCCTGATTTTTCCGGGACAATCACTTCAGTGAGGTACGGCGCGAGTTTGTACCCCTCAACAAGGTCTTCCTCCGGTTTTACCCGTTCAGGAAGCAGTTTGTAGCCTAATGTCATAAGATAGAGTGACCCAACAGCCAACACAATCACGCCAAGCTTGGTGAACTCAAACATTGAAAAGGGATGATTCAACAGTCGCTCGGAGACGGAACTCGCGAGAAGGTTTGTTGAGGTACCTAAAAGTGTGAGCATCCCCCCAAACATCGATGCATACGAGAGAGGAATCAACAGCTTTGAAGGAGAGTTTTTGGTACGGTGGGCAAGATCGACGATCACTGGGACGAGAATCGATACAACAGGAGTGTTGTTGATAAATCCTGAGACGACACCAGCAACGCCAACAGTAGCTCCAAGCTGTTTTTTCTCATTATTGCCAACAAATTTCTCCATTTTTCTTCCCAAAATTTGCACAAGCCCTGTTTTTCTGATACCGCCACTCAAGACAAGCATGGCCAGTACGGTGATTGTCGCACTATTGGAAAATCCCGAAATGCCCTCCGCAGGAGTGATATGGGTCCACGGTTGGAGAACCATGAGGAGAACCATGATGAGAATTGCGGTGAGGTCTACGGAAAGCAGCTCGGTGGTAAAAAGAACTAACGCTACCACGACGAGAAGATACACGACGAGCATATCTGTAGTGATAGCGATATCCTGCAAAAGCGAAGAAATCATAACAACCACATATGGGTATGAGAGTACAAATAAATACTTTACCCTATGTCACTATGATGTGTTTCTATCTTCGCCCTCGGCTGTATAGATCAGAAACTTACCCTCCGGTGGAGGGACAATCTCCAGCCGTACCTCCTTCTCAAGAGGATAGTACTTTCTTCTCCCTTCTCTATAGCTCCTCACAATTCCAGCATCCTCAACACAGCTAGATGGTGTGCAGCGTTTTTCCCGTCTATCGTTGCCAGCTCCATGATCTCCGAGATGTACCTATCCTTCCTACTCAGCAGCTTGAGGATCTCTAGCCGTTTCTGCGATCCAAGTATTTTCAGTAACATCAGGTATAAAATTACTAAGAAACTTTATGAATGTTATTGAACATGCACGGGTCAGGTGATACCAATGAAAATATCGGAGAATAAAACTCCAGGAAAAAAACAGATTGCAGGGAGCTTTTCCCAAGAATTCTACATGGGAAGAAGAGAACTCGCTGCCTTTTTACGGAAGCTTGCCGACGAAATCGAAGGGAGCAACGAACTGACGATCAGCACCGACGAGTGGGAACTCCCTTTCACGTTCAGCGATCAAATAGAGGTTGAGATCGAACTCGACCAGGATGAACTTGAGATTGAACTGGAGTTCGATAAGTGCAAAGGTAGCGGACTCTCCGTCGCAAGCCCCTTCCTTATTTTTTCTCTTTTTTCTTCAGATCTTTTACTCTTTTACTTCTTGATTTCTCCTTTCTTTCTCCAGCGTTTACCGAACTTGAGGAGCTCGAATACACTGAGATACACACAAGCCGCAGCGAGGACCTGCAGCCACCCCTCAAGGGTTGGACCAGCAAACTCAAGGACATCACTGATGTAGGGGCCGTAGACACCCACAAAAACCATCCCAATGGAGAAAACGATGGATCCGAGGAGGATCTTGTTGGTGAAAAGGTTGCGGTTGAACAGTGAGCTGTAGTTGTACCGTCGGGAGAGAATATTGAAGAACTGACAGTACGCAATCGTGAGATACGCGAGTGTGGTCGCCACGGCGTAGTGAAGGGTACCGATGTTATCCACTGTGAGGGTTATTCCCTCCCGCACCATGTAGAAGGCAAAGTTGCCGAAGGCGAGGGCGCCGATAAGGAATCCGAGGAAGATCACTTCGGTACCTGTATACTTATTGATAATATGTTCCTCCCGTTTCCGCGGAGGTGAGATCATCATTGCCTCTGAGGGCGGATCGAAGGTCAAAAATGTAAGTGGAAGAATCTCTGCCAGAAGATCGATGGCCAGTATCTGTACAACAAGAATCGGAATTGCCCAGTTCCAGAGCGCCACCCCCAACAGCCCGAGCAGTACAGCGGTGAGCTCTGCACCATTGGTGGTCATGGATGCCAGCACAGTTTTCTTCAAATTGTTGTAGATCGTCCTCCCTTCCCGTACCGCGTGGACAAGGGTAGGAAAGCTGTCATCCAGTAGTACGAGTTCGGAGGCCTCCTTTGCCACATCTGTACCCTTCTGCCCCATGGCCACACCAATGTGCGCCCGTTTCAGTGCAGGAGCATCGTTCACTCCATCACCAGTGACGGCAACGACTTCTCCCTGTTCCTCAAGGAGTTTCACGATCCGGAGTTTATCCTGTGGATCCACCCGGGAGAATATCAAGGACTCGTGGTGCTCCATAATCTCGGTGAGCTCCTCATCACTGATATCACAGAGCTCTTTGCCGGTGATCACCGGGGATTCGTTGTCGCCTTCCCAGAGTCCAATCTCATCGCCCACCGCCCGGGCGGTGATTGCGTGATCTCCTGTCATAATAAACGTGCGGATGTGCGCTTGGTGCGTTGCGTCGATTGCCTCCCTCACGCCTTCCTTCGGCGGATCGATCATTCCCACCAACCCAAGGAAGATCACATTCTTCTCTACTTCCTCAAGAACGTAGTCGCGGCCATTCTTCTCCAACGGTCGGTACGCGAAGGCAAGCACGCGCATTGCCTTTTTGGAATACTTTTCATTCATCTCTCTGACTCTCGTTTTATCTTCCTCTGTGATAGGTACGGCTTCTCCATCCTTGTATATATATTTACTTACAGAGAGAATACTGTCAGTCGCTCCTTTCATTGCCAGAACAACTCGTCCCTTGGTTTCCCCCTCTAACGCCTTTAACACTTCCTCATCGGCGTACTCTTCTCCGATATCCCTCACTGAGCTCATTCGTTTCCTCTCAGAATCGAAGGGAAACTCAATTAGCTGTGGATTTTCCTCATCCTCCTGTGGGGATCGGGTACCCAGCTTCGTTGACATCGTGATGAGGGCCGCCTCGGTGGGATCCCCTATAGGGTGCCAGCTGGTATGCTGCTCATCCGATGCGTGTATCTCCGCGTTGGATGCCATGGTCGCGGCGTCCATGAGTATCTCGATCTCATCGATCTGTTCCTGGCTCAACGGCTCACCGTGTTCATCGAGTATCTCCCCCTCCGGTTTGTAACCGATCCCTGTCAGTTCGTACTCCTTCCCATTGAACCACACGTTTCGTGCAGTCATCTCGTTTTTCGTGAGTGTTCCCGTCTTATCCGTACAGATAACGGTAGTGGAGCCGAGTGTTTCCACAGATGAGAGATTCTTGACCACCGCATTTCGGTTAGCTAGTCTATTGCTCCCTGTGGAGAGCGCCACGGTCACCTGCGCAGGCAGTGCCTGAGGAACAGATGACACCGCAATACCAAGAGCGTAAACAGCGCTTAAGTAGATGGTAAACCCCTGCCACAGGGCGATGAAGAAAAGACATGTGCTGATGACAATCACAACCATGGTGAGTCGGTTAGCTAACACGTCCAGTTCCTCTTGGAGGGGAGACTTGATTCCTCCGGTTTCTTTAGTCATATCGGCAATTTTTCCCATCTCGGTATCCATCCCCGTGGAGACTACCAGTCCCCTGGCGTTTCCAGAGGCCACAGTAGTACCGACATACGCCATGTTATCTCTATCTGCCAAGGAAAAATCCTCTGGAATGGCGTTACTGTGTTTTTCCTGTGGCATAGACTCGCCTGTTAATGAAAAGTCATTTGTACGAAGGTTAAAGGACTCGATAATTCTGATGTCCGCTGGAATCTTATCTCCCTCTTCAATCTGGATAATATCTCCCGGTACCAGCTCTTCCTGATCGATTTCCTTCAGTTCCCCATCCTGCATCACTCGTGCAGGTGACTTTATCAGATCCTTTAATTTATCAATGATCTTCTCCGCTTTGTACTCCTGGATGAAGCCAATGATTGCGTTGATGGCCACAATAACAAACATGATCCCCCCATCTCGGTAGTTTCCGATGGCGACGGAAAGAGTACCAGCAACAATTAGCACCATGACAAGTACCTCCCTGAACTGTGAGAGGAACATCAGCCATTTTGGTGTCTTGATCTCTGCCCGAAGCTCATTTTTTCCATATGTATCGAGCCTTCGTTCGGCCTCATCCCTGGGAAGCCCCTTCTCACTCGTGTCCAGATGATCGAGGGCCTCCTGGACTGTCATTTTATAAACCGGTTTTTCCGTTCGTTCGTTCTCAGGTGCCATGCCATCGACTCCTTTTTTCACTCCTCGCTCGGGGAGTATAAAAAGATTTAGATGCCACCAGGAAAATATTCAAATCACGCTGGAAATTGGATGTTTATGAGAAAACATTAATCTAGGTGTTCCCAGCCACCTCGTTGAATACGTTTTTCCTTATAAAAGACTCCGTCACCTGTCGTGACTCTCCCCACCACAGTAGCATTCACTTGCTCAATGATCGCTCTATGTTTTTGTGGGATGGTAAAGATAAGCTCAAACTCCTCGCCGGAGTGTAGTGCGTACTCAAATGCCTTTCCCTTCGATAGTTCTATTACGGATGGATGGATTGGGAGCGTTTCAAGCTGAATTTTCACCCTACTAAGTTCTGCAATGATATTGAGCTCTTTGGAAGCACCATCGCTGATATCGATGCACGCATGAGCATATTTGCTGAGTATCTGTCCTTCCTTTATCCTTGGTACAGGATGAAAAACCTTTTCCTTCAAGATCTCATGTTTCGATCCCATGAAGTACGCGTACACCCTCCCAAGATCACCGGTGATACAGACGAGATCATCTTTTTTTGCAGCCTTCCTTTTTAAAATCCGAGGTGATCGTCCCAAGGCAAATCCTGTCACGCTGAGTTCTCCCTCGTTGATATCTCCTCCAGCATATTTTACACCATACTCCTCACAGGCAGAGTGGATTCCATCAATCACATCAGTAATTCCTGGGAAATCTCGGGGAACATTGAGAGAACACAAGAACAACAGAGGAGACGATCCCATGGCTGCAAGATCCGAGAGATTCATTACCACGCTTTTTCTTCCTGCGGTCTCTAAATCCATTCCCTTCGGTATATCTGTGGAGAACACAAGGCCATCTGTTGTGACAGAAAGATACTCATCGTTCTTTATATATACTGCATCGTCGTCCTCTATGCCAAACTGCTTCAGATATTGAATTATCTCTGTTTCTTTCATACCATCAGTGATTTTAACTTCCAGAGGAGTTTTGGGTTCATTTTCACGACGGCCTTGAGAATCTCCATTGGCGAGATGCTCTCCAGTGTAATTTCCTGGAGCGAACCCGCAATTTTATCGAGTTCATCATCGGTGAGGCTCATGAGAACCTTCTGTGCCTTTCCGTAAAATGCCAGCTCAGCGCCAAACGCATTTTTCCAGTGCATCTGGTACTCACTCAAAAATGATTCTGAGTAATTTTCCTTTTCTACTGCCTTGGTAGCTATCTCACCGGCGAGCATTCCGGAGATACATGCCGTGTGAATGCCTCCTCCTGTAAGAGGATTAACCATCCTCGCTGCGTCACCGCATACGAGTAAGTTATCAGCATACGTTTTTTTCAGTGGTGTTGAGATAGGAACGGCTCCTACATTTATTTCTACAATTTTTCCATTTTTTACTCTTTTTCTTTCTAAAAAGTCGTCAAGATATTCTTTTGCTCGTTTTTCGGTGATCGAAGGGATTATTCCCAGTCCCACATTAGCAGAGTTTTCACCTTTCGGAAAAACCCACACATAACCTCCCGGTGCATACGTTCTCCCAAAATAGAGTTCTACTGCAGATTCTACCTCAACATCAGTCATTTCATATTGGTAACATGACTCAATATGCCGCAAAGACACCGTAGTATCTAGTCCGAATGATTTCGCGGCTTTCGACTGCACACCATCACACGCAATGAGTATCTTTCCTTCTATTTCTATTGACTCGTTGAACCGTTTTGCATGCACTTTTATGCCGTTCTCTGTCCTTTCTGCCTTGACAAATCTTGTCTTGGGCATTAACTCTGCTCCTGTGTTTGCAGCATTCTCTGCAAGTCCCTTATCAAAATTCTTTCTGTTGAGCACATAGCCAAACTTCGCTCTTTTCACTTTAGTGTCGTCCAAGCGAATTTCAATGCCTGAAGGAGAAATTAGTGTTGTATGCTTGATTTCTTTCGATATCCATTCTTTTTTTGGTGGAATACCGATTTTTTCAAACAGGACCTCCGATACACCTTCAGCGCACTGTTTCGGCACGCCAATTTCCGGACGTTGATCGATAAGCACAGTGTCACACTCACTGGTAGCTGCTGCCATACTTCCTGCAGGTCCTGCACCTACCACAATTACATCCGTTTTCATTCTATCGCCCTCACAGGACAGAATTTTATGCACGTCCCACACTCTTTGCAATCTACAATAAACACATCCTTATCAGTGACAGTGATACAGTCGTACGGGCAGACACTTGCGCATCCACCGCATAACATACATACATCCTCATTTACGGTAACCATACAACTCACTTTTTACGGTATAAATATAAATATAACGGGATACTCACTTCCTCCACTGTTCCACTTCCTCCACCATCTCGTCGAGATCGAAGGGTTTGTGGAGGAATCCTAC